>NZ_JAGVRK010000001.1:0-671142 GCF_018283675.1 Metabacillus flavus | reverse complement strand
CATCATAGGAGAGATCCTGCTACGGTGATTAAATCTTATGCCTACGCCATTGTCGCAAAGGCAGAAGGTGCTGATTTTGTCTATTTCACACCTAAAGGCGTAAATTTTGTAAATAAGACAATAAAGGGTTACGTATATGAAAATGGCTCATGGAATGAGCGAATCACGGCATTTCCTGATGTCATATACAATACCGGAAGTCCTGAAAAACTGGAAAAGTCAAAAGATATAATCAAAAGGCTGCGAAACTTTATTCCGTTCACTACCTATTCAATAGGGAATAAATGGAATGTAAACGAACGATTAAAAAAAGGAAAGGAATTCTCTAAATATTTAATCCCTTCAAAGATCATGAAAGAATGGAAAGACTTTTATGGAGTGTTAAATGCCTTTAATGAAGTTGTAGTAAAACCGATTGATGGAAGGAAAGGGCAAGGAATCTTTTTTATTCGAAAAACCAAAAGCGGTTTTATCGTTAATAAAGACTTTAAGGATAGAACTTATACACTGCAGGAACTAGAGCATTTTTTACAGACTTTGTTTAAAGAGAACGCCTACATTGTTCAGCCCTATATTTGCAGCAAAACAAAAACAGGCCTCGTATTTGATCTTCGTCTCCATGTTCAAAAAAATGGATCAGGGGACTGGGTCATTACCACGATCTATCCTCGTATTGCTCCAGAAGGCACCATTATAACCAATATTAACAACGGAGGATATACAAATTATCTGGAACCTTTTCTCAACAAAGAATTTGGAGAAGAAGAATCTTATAATATTAAGCGGACACTTGAACATTTTTCTCTCGGGCTGGCTCGCCACCTTGATGAACTTCAAATGCTGGAATATCAAGAAGTCATCGATGAAATTGGGATTGATGCTGGTTTAGATAAAGACAATAAACTCTGGATTTATGAAGTGAATTGGCGCCCGGGCTGTCCTCCAGCCTTTTATTTAGAAATGGACGTGGTAAAGAACACGATTCAATACGCTATGTACTTAGCCAATAATCAGCAAAAAATCAAAAAGGAAATCCAGCAAGTAAAGAAAAAGAATATGGAAAAAAAGAAAATCCCGACCATCGCTATAACAGGAAGTGCGGGGAAAACTACGACTAAGTCCTTTATCTCATCTATTCTTAAAACAAGAATGAATATATTTGAATCAAAGGATTACTGGAATACGACGGAGCATACGAAAAAGCATGCAGATGAAATCGATTCATCTCATGAGGCGATTGTCCTGGAGTATGGTATGGCCTATCCTGGCGTCATTACGGAACATTGCAGCATCATTCAGCCAAACATTAGTGTCGTTACGAACATAGGTATGGCTCACATCGGAAACTTTAACGGGGATATCACAAAAGTCGCCCAAGCCAAATCAGAGTTAATTCATGGAATGCGCCAAGACGGAGTTTTATTCATCAATAAGGATGATGAGAATTCAAAACATCTTGAAATAGATCGTTTCAAGGGTAAAATCATCACTACCGGAATAAAAACTCCAGCTGATTACAAGGCTTATGATGTATCTTATGGGGATAATGGCATGAATTTTAAAATGAAGCTTCACAATGAAGAGTATTCATTTTTCATTCCAATTTATGGGGAGCACCATATCTATAACGCGATCAATGCCATTGCAGTTGCAGACCATTTAGGGTTCACACCGCTCGAAATAAAATCTGGACTGCTCTTTAAGAAGCCCCCTCGCCGCTTGACCATCTATAATCTAAATAAATCCATTACCTTGATTGATGATACGGTTCACTCACATCCACAAGGAGTAATGGCTGCAATCGATGTGCTTAAAAATATAGGTTCACACAGAAAAATTGCCATAATAGGACAAATGAGGGAGCTAGGCGAGCTGCAAACCGAACAATATAAAAAAGTGGGTCAGTATCTTGCCAAGCAGAAGATTGATAGGGTGATCACCTACGGGTATAAAACAGATACAATCGGTACCGAAGCTATCCGTGCAGGCATCCCAGCTCAGCACGTCCGGCATTTTCTGGATAAGGAGAAGCTGCATGAGTATTTGCAGGGGATTTTAAAACAACATGACACCGTTCTGGTTAAAGGTGCGAGTAAAACAAATATGTTTGATACGGTTCGGTACCTCAGTACCACTATAGGTGAAATCAGGTAGATGGAGTCTCTCCTTCTGCCTTCTTCTTTTGATTATTCATGAGCAAAAAAACACCCATATCATTCGATGCGGGTGTTTTTCTGTCCTTCTTCTCGTATATGAAACACAATCTCATTGGCTGCTCTCTTCGCTGAGCTTTCAGCTTTCTCCATTGAATCCCCCGCTGCTATAACGTATGCATACCTATGTCCCATCGACAACGGCGGTGTAATGAAGGTTCCTTTTCTAGGTTTTATATAGACCTCCACCACACCGGGAGTGTTAATTGCTCTTCCTTTACCTGTTACCTTTTCTAATACGCCTTTATTTTCAATAATCACATGCTGTGTAAAGACAAATTGATTTGTCTGCCTTTCCAATGACGGACTGTCGCCAAGAAGCATTTTAAGCGTTTCTTTTACGAGACTATATCCAAAAGCTGCTTGAATCATTTTATTCATGGCTCCGCCAGAAATTCTCGGATTTATTTCAATGAGTTTCCATCCCCGATCTGTCAGCCTTAACTCAAGATGAAAAGCTCCATTGTTTATTTTCAATGAAGAGACGATAGATTGGATGATTTTCGTAATGCCTTCTTCCAAACCAGGCTGAACCTCAGCCAGCACCCCATACCCCGTTATGATAAATCTCTTTCCCCTGGTAATTTCCTGTTTAACTATGGCAGCTGTCCGTATTTGTCCTTTGAAAACAAGGACCTCCACTAAATATTGCTCCCCATCAATGTACTCTTCAATAATTAGTGTTTCTCCCGGATCTTTCTCCCGCAGCCTTGTTACATGTTTCAGCAGTACATTCCGGTTAGCGCAAAAAAATACATCTTTTGACCCCGTTGATTTCGAACACTTGACCATTGCAGGATAATTCACCTTTTCAATGGAGGTTTTCATATCCAGCTTAGAATCTTCTTCAATCAATAAAAAAGCTGGTGTGTAGGGTTCCGCTGAAAAATGTTTCCTTGTCTCTTCCTTATTTTCCATGACAAAAATGGCATCACTGGATAAATAATTATGGCAAAATTCATCAGCTAAAACTGAGGCTGTGTAAACATGCTGATCGACAAAGCTTGTTATCGCAGCAATCTCATTTCCCCTAAGTTTTAATGACTCTATTTGATTCCTCAACATCCCCAGATCGCTTAAATTTGATAAGATGAGCTGGTGAACATCAGGATATTCCTTTCGATCCTGTATTTGTTTTTCACGGTCTGTAAACACAACTGTATAATATCCTAATTGTTCTGCTGCTTTTACAGCCTCTCTGCTGGATCCGGATTTATTTACTGCAATAAAAATAATGGTTTTCACAAACCCACCTCCAATTTCTCGAATACCCTTATAGGTTATGAGGGGAAGCGGGGATTTGCATGGACATTTGCCGCCTTTTCTTAATGCACGGACAAGAACGCTGGTTCATTCGTGCAAGGAGCTCCATATACAGATGACATGATACTTATATCTTTCTCCTGCTGCCCAAATTCGTTATTCATGCTGCTCATTTAGCTTTAAACTGCTGGCTAAATCAATCATTGACCTGCTTTTCATCGGACCTTTGATAAGGACCATCGTATTAGCGTCCAGTTTCTTGACTAAAAGCTCTTTCAAACCATCCACTGCGGGAAACATATGAACATTCCCTTTAAAACCGCTTCGGATTGCTTGCTGTCCTATTTCTTCTGCCTTTATGCCAATTGTGAATAATGTATCATAGGATCTTTCAGCAACAATCTTTCCTATTTTTTGATGGTATTCTTTTTCATAACTGCCGAGACGATTAATATCACCTAATAATAAGATTTTTTTACGACCCATTCCTATCTCATCCATTACATTTAAGGCAGCCTCAATCGACAAAGGGTTGATGGTCCAAGTGTCATCAATAATGGTTGAACCCTTAATCCCTTTTGTGACCTCTAAATGGCGCTGCATATTTTTGAAAGTCGCCAAGCCCTTAATAGCTTCTTTAATCTCCATTCCCATCTCTGTAACAGCCGCAATTGCAGCAAGTGCATTGGAAACTTGATGTTCTCCATAACCGGGCACAAATACGGGATACCTTGTTCGGTTATAAACAAGAGTAAACTCCATCCCGCCCTTTGCAAAAAGAATTCTGTCAGCTTTAAAATCAGAACTGATTTTTGTACTAAAATAAATAACTTTCCCTCTGAAACGGTCCAAGGAAATCTTTTTAATATTTTCATCGTCTGCATTTAAAATCAGGGTCCCATTCGGTTTAACGCCTTCTACCATCTCTCCCTTAGCCTGAATATACCCTTCTAATGTCTTGCAGCCATCGAGATGGTGGGCCCCAATATTCGTGATTATTCCGATAGTGGGCTGGTATATAAGACACTGGTGTTTAATATTGCCTGTATTCCCCAGACCCGTTTCAAAGACTGCCATATCCGTATTTTTATCAATGCCCAATAGATAAGGAAATGATAGCCGGGGCTCATTCTTGCTGCTTTCTGTTGCTTGTACACTATAAGTTTGGCTCAATATATATTTGATCATTTCTTTGGTCGTCGTTTTTCCGCATGTACCTGTAATGGCCACAACAGGAATATCAAATAGATTTCGGTAGTAATCCATGAATTTCCAATACGCCTGAAGCATGCTCTTCACACGTATAACGGTAGTATTCTGCCGTACGCTGCGTAATTCTTCCACAGGTTTATCTGTAACAACCAAACAAGGGCTTACTTTTTCAAGAAATCCCCAATGAATGGATTCCCTCTTGTTTAAAAATATAAGTGAATTTTTTCCCTTTAGCTCTTGGCGATTATGCACAATTGCATGCTTTATATACCAATCCTCTGTACCGCAATGCAAATCGCCCCTTAATATCTTTCTTATTCTGCTAACTAATAATGGTTCCACCTGACTATCTGCCTCCTTTCTTATCCATATGTGGTTTATAAAAGGTTGGTTTGTACATCTACCTATTAAAGTAAGTCTGTGTTTTGATTGGAAGGTAAGGGGGAGATTCCAGAGCAATGGCATCATCAAACAGGACGGTGATCACCAGAAAATATTTGTGATTACCGTCCTGTTTATTGAAATCTATTGCTGGGGTCTGCTATTTGATGAAGGGAAATCCTTTAAATATCATTCAGCACACCCTTGGTTTGTAATGGAACCATCCGGAACTGGTTCAGCACCAGTTTGAGCGAAAAAGCCGGGGATGTCGAAACTTTGTACATTATCGGTTCCTACCCCATCTCTAAAGACTGCAGTAAAGGATAAGAGAGCTGAGCCTTCAAAACCTTCTTTTTGACCTATTCCCGTTACCGTAATGACACAGTTATTACCTTCTTGTTTACATGTTACAGAAGTAATTTCCGTGCCTGAAAGCGACGGATTCACATCAAATGTGAAAGAAGTGTCCGGCGGTCCATCCGTGTTAACAAATTTTAACGAAAGTGTAGATGTTTCAAGTGTTTCAAAACAAACATCTGCTGTATATGTGATCGTTCCCTTTTCGTTGCCCATAATGCTCTCGAACTTCACGTTAACATTATCTTTAGAGGCATCAACTAGAACACCACAACTACAACGTACTCCCATGAAGAAGCACCTCCTTTCTATTGATAGAATATGAAAAGTTTTAATCATTGATTGGGTTAGTCCATTGAAAAAGAATCCAAATTTGTTTTAACTTGCTATTTTCCTTTGGCACCCCTGATTTCATCTACATATATTGTTATAGAAAAGAATCGGGGGATTAAAATGAGCAAAATTCCGAGGGGAAGATGGAGCCAATACCAAACATTGCAAGCTAATGAAAACATCAACTCCTATTTATTAAAAACAGACCTATTTATGGAAGACTCATTTTTAAAAAATTTACAACATCATTTAACCATCAGACCATGTTTCGGACGGGAGGAAATCCGGGTTTCCAAGATTGCGGGAAGGGAAGATCAATTTAAAGTAATAGATGTGTTTGGCCGGACAGAATCTACGTTAAGCGGAAAAAAAGAAGTTTATCATCACCTAAATGACTTATGTAAAACGGATCAGTTTTACATACTCCAAGATACCGATTTACTGCGTACAAAAGATGCTCCTATTTTTGAACTCCTTGTAACGGTACACCGGGATCTGCGTTTTATATGGCAAGTAACAGACATCATTGAAAAGAATGGTCTGACGAATCGCAGGCAAATGAAATCCATCTTAAAAATGGTAAATGATGCTGCAATTGAGGCAGCTTTATGTTTAGTGGGGGATGAAGCAGACTGTTCAACAATCATCATTGAATTTGGATTATTACTAGATAAGTTGTGGATTCAAGATATCGAACTGCATTTTTCTAAAAGCAAATGGAGTCAATATCAACTATTATCCTTCAACGATGACCTATCCCGCTTCCTCCCCCATACTCAACTAGCTACCCCGAACACATTTTTTAGCTTTATTAAAAAGTACAGGCAGGTCATGCTGAAACCATGTAATGGACAATGGGGAATTGGTGTAATAAAAGTCTCCCTGAAAAAAGGGGGCATTTTTGAGGTTCACAGCGAAAGAAAAAAAGTCGAATTGAAGGGTCAGCAGGAAATCACCGACTATCTTCAAACACATTATTTTTCAAAAGACAGGTACATCATTCAAAATAGGATAAAATTGGGCACGATTGATGATTGCATCTTTGACGCTCGAGTGATGGTCCAGCGGGAAGACAGCAATAGTACTTGGGAAATTACCGCGAAAGTTGCGAAGATTGCGACAAAGGACTTTATCGTGACCAATGTAGCCAAATCAATCTTGCTGCTGGAAGAAGCACTGGGTAACTCATCAAATAACAAAAGAAAAATTAAAAAATTACTGTCTAAAATAGATCGAATTTGCAAGATTGGAGCCCTGTATTTAGGGGATTATTATCAAGACGTCACTTGTATTGGCATGGATATTGGTATTGACCATAGAGGCCGCATCTGGATTTTCGAAACGAATTTAGTCCCCGATATTACCCTTTTTAAAAGGCTGCAAGATCGAAGTATTTACGAAAAAATCATTACAATGCGGAGAAAGAAGGGATAGCGGTTCTTTTTGATGAGAGACCTTAATGGGCGGCCTTTAGAGGCAAGATCATTCACACGATTTCAATGAATGGAATAGTTTATAGAAAGAAAGGGATCGAAAACCAGCCCAGGAGCACTTCCACTTTCATGGGAGGCATGTTTGATTTGAAATCCATTATTTTTATTAATACAAATACAACTGGTTCCTCCTATGGAGGAATCAAGGTTGCTAAAAGACTTGGATTCTATATACATTTGCTTAAAAATCGAATAGAAAATAGGGATCACTTTCCCGAGGTCGATGAAATTCATGCAGTTAATCTGAATCGTATGGCAGAAATAGAAGACACTGTTTTAAAAATCTGCACGAGCCATCATGTTTCTTGTATTATTAGCTTTATTGATTCACAGGTTTATTTAGCAGCAGGTTTGTCCAATCAATTTTGCGGAACAAATTTATCGGTGGATTCCTTCATGCGTATGGAGGATAAACTCTTAACAAGAAAACATCTTCACAATAAGGATTATTCACCTTGGTATTTATCGATTCGAACAGATGAGTTGATTAAGGATTTTCTTCACCTTGTTGAGGATCGTAATCCCATTATTGTCAAATCACCGAAATCCTGTGGTTCAAAAGATGTTTTTCTAATTACCTCTAAAGGGAAATTAAGAAACCGGCTTCAGTTTCTTAAAAATCATTACCCAAAGGAAGATATTCTAGTTGAAGAATACCTCGATGGCCCGCAATATATTGTAGAGGCGATTGTTTATAAGGGACACATTGAAATTGCTGCAGTGATTGAACAGGAAATAACAAAAAAAGAAAGGTTTATTGTCACAGGGTACAGCATAACACCTGAAATAGATTTACAGGTATACAACACTCTTTGTGAAAAATCCTTTGAGATAATAAAAGACTTAGGTCTGGAAAATGGAAATTGCCATCTAGAGTTAAGACTTGTCGATGGGCAATGGAAGTTAATTGAGGCAAATCCCCGTATTTCTGGAGGAGTAATGAACAATCTGATTAAAGAAGCTTACGGATTTGATTATACAGAACAAATTGTAAAGGTTTATTTGGGTATGGAACCATCAATAGCCAAGATCCAAGAAGAGTCTGTTTACGCCCATTACCTTACAGTTGATACGACAGGAAAATTGTCACGGATTTCAGGAAGTGACAAAGCAATGAACACGGCTGGAGTAGTAGATGTTTATATTAAACCCCAATTGGGACAGATCCTGACACCCCCTATGGCAATGGGGCAAAGATGCGGTTATGTAATGGCAAAAGGGAAAACAAAGGATGAGGCTAAATCCATTGCGTTAAAAGCTGCAAGGCATATTCATTTTCAATTAAATCCGATTTAGCATAACAAAAGGACATTTCAAATTCATCTAGAAACCGAGTGATTATAATGAGAAATAAACATGATATGTTTTTGGAATTCCAGCAAAGACATATGACCCCAAAAAAATTACAAGAGTTAGAAGGCAGCCAAGGTTTGCCCATTTTGCTTTACACAGAATCTGGTGAGCCTTTTGAAGGTATTGTCATAAATGGTGATGATGATTTCTTTTCTTCCCCGTTCTTTATTTTGAAAAGCATAGATGAAATTCAGCACTGTGCCACTTTAACATCCCTGAAACCTTTGAGTATAGATGGATGCAAAGTTGAATTGCCTGATTGTGTTTATTCTCTTAAGACGACCAGCCATTGCATAACAGTTGATTTAAACGATTTTTGCGGAATACAAGTTCTCTCCTCCAAATTAGTCAACAGGCAGCTGCCTTTTATTAATCCAAAATAAAATGAATTGAAAATATAGGCAATATCAGTGCTTATAGAATTTTGCATCACTTACAGCGTTTTATCTAAACTCCCCTTTTAACCACATTTTCACCTATCAAAAGACAAGCGTCTTTTTAATTTTTATACACCGGCCAAATGTGTGCAAAAAAAAGAACAGCCTCTTCAAAAAGACTGTCATCTTTGTTCTCTATTCATTATCAACAGGTTGAACGATCGGTTCCTTCACCGCTGCTGTCGAAATGAGCGGCGAGCTTCCTACCTTTACGTCATTCTTCCAAACCGTTACCTCACCAAATGGCTGTCCAACGGCAATAGAAGTGATCGGCGTTCTTGGAAAAATATTTTTTATCGTAATCGGCAGTCTTGAATCCTTTTTGGTGGAAAAGGAGATGGCATTCTGAACAATTAATGGGACCTTGGTGTTGCGGACATTAATGGTGGCCGCCGTTTGTCCCGCCGCGACTGGCTGGATGGTCTCCATCATGGAGAAGGAGTAGTTCGTCATAGCGGCGATGTCCTTTACCGCATGGGATTTAGTCGATTTCATCACCACTCCGATCAGGGTGGTGTTATTTTTCTTTACGATTTCAACGAGGGAATTGCGGGCTGCATTGGTGTATCCTGTTTTACCCCCGATGACGTATGGCATGGCATGGAAGGTGGCCTTGCTTGTCAATTTCACGGTCCGCTTTGAGGTACGGACGACTGCTGATTTTGTTCCCATCGCTTTAAGAACTTCCGGATATTTCAAGTACGCTTCCCGTGCGAGCAGTGCCATATCCTGAGTAGTCGTATAGTGTTTGCTGCTGTGCAGTCCGTTCGGGGTGACGAAATGGCTATTCTTTGCCCCGATTTCCTTTGCCTTCTTATTCATTAATGCGCTGAATTTCGATTCGCTTCCCGCTATATGCTCGGCAATCATCGCCGCCACATCATTGCAGCTCAGGATCAGCAAGGCATTGAGCGCATCCTCCCGGCTCATTTTTTCGCCGGCCTTTAAGCGGAAATACGAGTTGCTTGCATCCTTACTCACGGCGTTCTTGCTTGCCGTCATCATCGTACCGGGTGATACTTTATCCATTAAGATCATCGCGGTCAGCACCTTCGTCATGCTCGCCGGATACCATCTTTTGTCCTGATTCCTCGTATAAATGAGTTCCCCTGAATTTGCGTCCATGACTACAGCGTACTGGCTATAGATTTTTGGAACAGCAGCTGCTGCTGCCTGACCTGAAGTAACCTGACCTGCGATAAAAAAGAAAAGAAGAAAATAGAAAACTAGCTTTCTGTTAAACATGGAAATCCTCCTGGAAATTAATTGAATGGTATAAACTTAACCATAAAAAAACGCATCTACAATAGCAGAAACGTTTTGGGGGCGTTTCTCTGCATTTGACTGCTTGCTGACTTGCATCCTGTCTCTCCTATACTTAGACAAACTCCCCATATATTTTACATCAGGATTAGGTATTTGTGACCTAAAAAATATATATTTTAATAAAAATAGAAAAATTTAGTATTACACAGGGGAGTTTGATCTATTATCTTGCTTGTTTATGCCATTAAAAAACAGGGTACTTTATATTTTGGGCTATTAGAATTGAATCTTTGGTATAATGTGCTGCAAGGCTAAATGAAAGCTAGAAAATCAAATAGGACTAATATCATAAATACATAAATCACTAGCAGAAAAGGAAGGATTGCATGATTCATTCCATACAGAATTTTGACGAGGCAGCAGAAAAGATTTTAAGTTTTATGAGCACGATCATTCCTATCAACACTCTTTTCATTGCTAAAAATGATCAAAAATCCAATAAAATCGAGAAAGTGATTAACCGCGACTATTGCTTGCTGAATAGCGGGGATACCCTGCCTTTTCAAGATACGTTCTGTAAGTTAAGTGTGGATTATGGGGATCGCGTGCTGATCATTGAGGATTTGAATCAAAATGATTGGACAAAGAATATGGCCGTTACCCGCAATTTAACGGGAGGAAGCTTCATTGGTATTCCTATCAATTTCAGTACAGGGGAAAACTATGGAACGATCTGCGGTCTTGATTCTAAAGAGGTGCAATTTGAGGAAGAACACGTGGAGCTATTTACTACGATGGCCTCCCTCTTGAGCTATGTCCTCGATTTGGATAGAGTCAATCGCGAAGTAGAGGAATTATCCGCTCCGATGGTGCCGCTCACAGATGACATAGCCGTTCTACCTGTTATTGGAGACATCAGTCAAAAGAGGGCAGAAATCATCATTAAATCAACCCTGAAGCAAAGTTCCGACCGCTGCCTTCAATACCTCATACTGGATTTATCAGGAATTTCCCGAATCAACAAAGAGGTCATCCACCACCTGCTTCAACTGGTTAACATGCTGAAGTTAATCGGAGTAACCCCCATCCTGACCGGCATCCTTCCTGAACATGCACAGCAAATGGTTCAGAGCAATTTGGCTTTAGACGGTATTTTAGTGAAAAAATCTCTGGCAGCGGCATTAGCACATATAGGCTTTGCCTTAGTAGAAAACCGCCCTTAAGATACAGATGAAAATATTTCAGAAAGGAAGATGGCATCTGCCTCTTCCTTTTTTCTATTCTCATTACATCTTAAATCAAATTCATCCGGATGCGGACCGCTGCGAAGATTTTCGTTCATGGCGTCCAGCTGATCAATTTGTGCTTCTCTCAGTTCAAAATTAAATAGATCCAGGTTTTGCTGCATTCTTGTTTCATTCATCGATTTTGGAATCGTGGCCGACGCTTGCTTCATTTCCATAAATCGCTGCTGTATCGATGCTGCGGCAGCCCATTTTGATGGCCGATTTTACCACTTCCTCAAGTTCAGCGCCTTCCTATACGCGGAATACGCTTTGATATTGGTAGTAATTGCAGCCTTACCAATGATCATGCCTTTCGCATCTGTACAGGGATGGCCTATTTGGCTGCAATCATTTGGCGTTGTTTTTACTGGATTGTTCTTAGTTTTGTCAGGATTTGCAGTTGGATTAATGGTTTTGCGAAATTAAAAAAGATGGGTCAAGCACCTGTTCCTCCTCATCCTTATTCCGTTCTTAGGTTTTGTGATTTACTATACGAGCATCATTGGGGCTTTGTAATCTTACAGAAAAACCAAATACTTCTAGTCAAGCGGCCGCAAATCGACTACAATAAACCCGTCTCACCAGGTATACATAGATAGGAGAATGGCCCTTGTATTTATTTAGAAAGTTCTATTTGAAAGCGATAAAAATCAAGTTCATCACCCTCATGACTGCCACCCTGTTATTCCTGTTCCTTAACGCCTGGATCATAAAGGGACTTGAGCCTGAAACCTTCGAAAGTTACCTGCATGCAATCTGGTGGCTGATGACCACGATGACAACGGTTGGATATGGAGATGTTTCTCCCGTCACACCTGCAGGCAGGCTGTGGACAATGCTCGTCATTTATCCTTTCGGGATCGGAATTTTTGGAATCGTCATTGGAATGATTGTCGATTCTTTTTCCAAACATAAGCAAATGAAGGAAGAAGGGAAACTCATGTACAAAGGACAGAATCATTATGTCATCATCGGCTGGACCCTTAAATCAAAAGAGGCGGTTAAAGAGCTGCTGTTCGAGGAGCCGGATACAGACCTTGTTTTAATTGATGAGCTTGAAAAATCCCCGGTTACCCATGAACGGTTCCACTTCATCAGCGGAAGTGCAACCGATTCGGCTATTCTGGATCAGGCAGGCATCTCCCGTTCCAAAGCGGTTCTCATCTTTGCACCGGCTCACATCGAAGACATGGATCTCGCTGACGGGAGAACTCTGCTCATTGCCTCAAGCATTGAAGAATATGACACCGGCACGGAGAAGAACATTTACACGATAGCGGAAATCCTTAATAAACAGCACGTTAAAATGTTCAAGCACGCCAATATCGATGAATTCGTTTTATCGCAGCATTCAGCTTCGCATTTGATGGCCAAATCCGCCCGGCACCACGGCACGAGTACCGTCTTTGACAAGTTATTAAACAATGGAAACCGCGACGCAGAACTGCGGGAAATCCGCTCTCTTCCGGAATGGAAAACGTACCGGGATGCCTTTGACCATTTACGCGAAAAGAACGTCCTGCTGCTGTCGGATCAGGAGGATATGAATGTGTTGCAAAAACTTGGTGAACCGCTTGCTCCGGGAACGAAGCTATATGTGGTATGTGATGAGGAGAGCTTGGGGTGGATTGGGGGGAATTGAGAGAGAAGCGGGGTCAGTCCCCTCAAATTTCACCGGGGAATTGAGAGAGAAGCGGGGTCAGTCCCCTCAAATTTCACCGAACTAAAGCTCTGGCACCTCCTTTTTGAATCCTTGGTGCACAAGGGCTGAATGGCTATTGCCTCTGTCCCCCGATACGGTGAAGCAAAACGGGACTGGCACCGTGCCAGTCCCCACAAATTTTACTGAACTAAAGATCCGGCACCTCCGCTTCAAAGCCTTGATACATAAGGGCTGGATGGGCATTGCCTCTGTCCCCCATTACGGTGAAGCAGAGCGGGTCAGGCACCAAGCAGGCAGCTTCTTGATTTGCCAGCGGGAATCAGCGTTGAGTATTCCCGCTGACTATAACGTGCCTGCCTATTATTCAAGATTAAATTTGCCTATTACATTCTGCAGATCTTCTGCCATTTTTGCCAGCATCACTGCCGAAGAAGTGATTTCCTCCATAGCAGCCAGCTGTTCTTCAGAAGAAGCAGCCGCCATTCGGACTCCGGCTGAGGATTCTTCTGCTACCTGAGAAATTTCTTTTGTTGATTGGGATACCTTTTCTGTATTATCAGCTAGCTCATTCACACTGCCGGACATCTCTTCAATTTCTATTGCGACTCCTTTTGTAGAAGAGATGATTTCTTTGAACGAATCACCTGCTGTTTGGACGATGGTAATGCCAGCGGAAACTTCATTTGTTGTTTCTTCCATTCCATTTACAGCCCGATTCGTAGAATCCTGGATGAGATTGATTAGAGTGAAAATCTGTTTGGCCGACGCTGCGGATTGTTCCGCCAGCTTTCGAACCTCATCTGCTACAACAGCAAATCCTTTCCCCTGCTCACCCGCTCTTGCTGCTTCAATTGCTGCGTTTAGAGCCAGCAGATTTGTCTGGTCAGCTATACCTGTAATTACATCGACGATTTTACCGATTTCATACGAGCGATTACCGAGTTCTTTGATGACAGCTGATAGATTCAATACATTAGCCTGAATCGAGTTCATTTGCTCAATTGATGTCGTAATCGCTCCATTTCCAATAATCGCTTTATTGGACGTATTCCTTGCTGAATCGGAAGCTGATTTAGCTTTACTCAAAATCTCCTCTACGCTCTCATACATCTGATTAAAATACCTGCTGCTTTCACTGACCGTAAGAAGCTGTTTTTCCGAGCCTGATGCAAGCTCTTGGGTTAAACCGGTGATCCCTTCTGCTGCATTGCTTCCCTGCTCCGCACTGGCTGTCAGTTCTTCGGCACTTGATGCCACATGCTCAGATGCCTGGCTGACCTCCAAGATGAGTGTCCTTAAATTATCCACCATCTTGTTAATGGATTGAGCTAGAACACCTACTTCATCTTTGGTGCTCTCCTTCACCCGTCCTGCCGCAAGATTTCCACCAGCTACGCTTTGTGCGATTGCGGTCATCTCTTTCAGCGGGTTGATTTTTTTCATAAAAATGAACAAGCTCACGATGATGACAAGCATAAGAATCAGTATGCTAATTCCAGTTACAATTAAATAGACAGTCATTTTTCTGCTTATATCTTCTGATTGCTTATTAGACCAATCGGCCAAATCCTTTTGGAATTTATCAATTGGAATGAGAATTTGTGATTTACCCTGCTCATATTCTTTTCCAAATACAAGCAATCTTGCTTTGTTAAAGTCCTTTTCTTCCACTGCTTTCATTGCAGCATCCTCAAGATTGATCAAGGTGTCCGATTTTTGCTTTGCTTCCTCTACAAGTGAAAGCAATTGCTTTGGCGTATTCAATTCCTTCAGCCTTGAAACCACTTTATCCCGGGTCTTGGTTTCATTAACCTCTTTCCAATAGTTGTCAACGTGTTCCTGTTCACCGAGCACAACATAATTTCTGACCTCATTGGTTAAATAATCGGATGCTCCCTCTAATTCGACCGCCAGGTTCTTAAACTCAAGCTGACGATCAAAAGCTTCCCCCCGATTGATCAAAGATGTGATCAAAAGAGCCAAACTGATGATGGTAATCCCGGATAAGACAACTACGGAAGTCAGGATCACCTTTAGCATTGTCGTTAATTTCACTTTGCAATTCCCCCACTATTAATCTCTACTCACCTTGTATCGGTCAGGATAAGAAGTTTTATAAGGGGGTATGAATATAAATAATCTAGAAGCTTAAATAACTTATTGCTTCCAGCTTTTATGGAGAAAGAGAACCCACCTGATTAGGTCATGGTCTAAAGACTTTCCTTTATTTCATCAGGTCTCCCAGTACGCCGCATAAGGCCCGCATCAGCAAATGCCTCCTGTTTTTCCGGGTTTTCATATGAATTCGGAGATTTTATTTTACCCCCTTCGCATAGCCGCTTGACAGGCTGGATGGAAAGATTGAACGGAGTGGCAGCATACCTTGAACAAAATTGGAGTTGGTTATTCTTGGTCCAATTCCGTCATCAATAAATAATGGACAAAAAGGTTATGGATCATTGCTTATTCTCATCGAATGCCATATTTACCATGGCTGGAGGGTAATATGAATACCTTGTAGGATTTCGTCCTTTTGATAAATTCTTGATCCATACTATGTTAAAAGAGCGGAAATGAAAAAGGATCGCTCCAAAAGGAAACCACCTTATTCCTTTTGGCTATCCTTTTTTCAGTTTCCATTCACTATTCAACCAATGAAGGCCGCAGTGATGATTTTCGCTCACAGTGTCCATCTCGGTTCTACAGTTCTTCCCCCATAAGAAGCTTCCATGTCTTAAACCGGTCTCTATCCATGCACTGCCGAAAAGCCCGGTATTCCGTCAAACAGATATAAATTTTCCGTTTTAATGCAGTCAAATCCATTTTGGATAAGCTGTCCATACAGTTCTGCCGCCTGTTCAGGTGTAATGCCTTCGCCAAGAAAACGGCAGCGCCAATGGTCCGTGCAGTATGTTTCCGGGAAGCCCTCTGGATAAACCTTCACTCCACGGTTAGTAATGACGAACAGACTTAGATTTCCCGACTTGATGGCAGACACCTTACCGCCGAGATCATCTGGATTCCCGCCTTTCCAATGAAGAAAAATATCGATTCCTGCCAGCTCTTTTTTCGCCGGTTTGGTTTCTGATGCCGCGATTTTCCATGAAGTTCCCGTGCTATAAGAGACAGGTTTAAGGCCTGTGGGAATCTGTCCAATCCGTGAGATGACTGCATCCGCGAATTCTTGGGTACCGGCTTTTTGTTTGCTTGTTCCTTCTTTGTATAAGTCATACGTATGAATGCCATCCTCCAGCGTTTTCAGCCAGGCATTATGGACCTTTTCGGCTGCTTCCGGCTGTCCGATATGAACCAGCATCATGATTGCTCCATGCAGCAGACCGGATGGGTTTGCGAGATTTTGGCCGGCACGTCTCGGTGCGGAGCCATGGATTGCCTCAAACATCGCGCACTGTTCTCCTATATTTGCAGAGCCCGCCATCCCGACCGACCCTGCAATTTGGGCGGCAACATCCGATAAAATGTCTCCATATAGATTTGGCATGACGATGACATCGAACATTTCCGGTGTATCCGCAAGTTTTGCTGCTCCGATATCAACAATCCAGTTTTCCTTCTTGATTTCAGGATATTCCTCGCCAATCTCTTGAAAGATTTTGCTGAATAACCCGTCTGTAAGCTTCATAATGTTGTCCTTCACAAAGCATGTTACCTTTTTACGGTTATGATGCCTGGCATATTCAAATGCATAGCGGACAATTTTCTCCGTCCCCGGCCGCGAAATGAGCTTTAGACACTGATATACATCATCCGTTTGCCTGTGCTCAATCCCAGCATATAAATCCTCTTCATTCTCTCGTATGATCACGACATCCATGTCCGGATGAAGTGTATCCACAAACGGGGAAAAGGATAGGCAAGGGCGTACGTTTGCATATAATCCAAGTGCCTTGCGGGTCGTTACGTTTAAGCTTTTGTAGCCCCCGCCCTGCGGAGTGGTAATAGGCGCCTTCAAAAACACTTTTGTCCGGCGGATTGAATCCCATGCCCTGCGGTCCATTCCCGCAGTAACACCCCGCTGGTAAACCTTTTCTCCAATTTCTACTTCCTCAATCTCAAGCTCAGCACCTGCTGCTTTAATCATACGGAGTACCGCAGCCATTATTTCCGGACCAATTCCATCCCCATAAGCCACAGTAATTTGCTTTTTCATTTTCATTCCCCCATTATTCTCCTGTTTCCAAATAACCGCTTCCGTTGCATGTATGGCAAACCATGTATCCATGGTTATGGCATTTGGCGCAGTCCTGTCCGAAGTTCTCCCTTTCCATTTGCCCAGCGTGCAAACATATACAAACTACTTCTCCATGTCCATCGCAATATACACAATTCATCTCCATCTCTCCTATTCTTATGGATTGCAGCTATCACAATACATCGCACCCGCTTTTTTCTTGCCATCACTTCGTTCTGTCATCCTGGTATAGGTGCATCCTTTGCAGCTGAAAATTTCCTCCTTCACCATCGCAGTCGGAAAATGGCACAGTTCACAAGGAAGCCCCCTTACCGTTTTGCTAACTCCCCAGCCAGGACATCCGCATTGGGGACATAGAGACCCCATCCGTTTCACAAGCTTTCTTGCAGCCTCTTGGATGACCTTCTGCCGCATCGGATTATGATGGGCCCTCATATCCGTTTGAATCAAAGCGAGCCCATCTTTTGAGATCGCTGTACATGCGGCAATCGCTTCCTCCAGTTCTCTTTTCCTGCAGATTCCTTTGTAAAAAACAGGCTCAGTTAATTGATTCGGCCTTACAATTAAGGAATGGGAAGGAAAGCTCGCTTGTGTTAAAAAAAACTCGGCTTTTTCTAAGGACGGAACAGCCGCTGAACTGAAATTGGTGGAGGTACTGATGACCTGTTCATGTATTTCGATTCCAAGTATTTCATCCATCCACAAAAAAATTTCACAATCCTCCCCGACAAAAGGAAAGTACCTGCATGGACCAAAACTTCCTTCACTGGCTAGACCGTACGGGAGGCCTAGCTGCTTCATCCCAAGCCTTGCTTTTAAACGGGCTGTTTCTAAGGGAGTTTGTTTTCTTTTTGTCTCTCCAGTAAATGTCCCGAATTCATCTGTGTTGATATTCGGGGGGACACGAAGTGAAACGTGGAGTTCAGCGAACACCGGAGCGGCTATTTCTTCCTTTTTGTGCATCGTGGCAAAGGCTGCTTCTTTTCCGGAATATGGATGATTCATCCTCTCTGCTCCTTTCCGGAAAGCTGCTGCATGGTTCCTTTCATTAAAATATAGCCTGTGACCGTTATGTTTTTAGGCAGGAGTGGATGCTGCTGCAGTAATGTAACCGTATCCCTGACATTTTCCAGGGCGGACCGTTCTTCAAACCATCGCGCAGGATCCAATCCATGTAAATACTTTAATAAATAATCTGAACCGCTCAAACATTCCTCTGAAATCCCATTGTCCCGCATTAACTCCTTCCATTGTTCTGGACCGCTTTTTCCGTCTGTCAAAATGACCTCAATCCGGTCTATTTTCAGCTTATAAACCAGCATTAGTACTCCCCTTATAAACGAACCGTATCCATCCCAAATCTGCTTGCTCGGGCAGCGGATCACATAAGCTCCATCCTCTTGAAGCACAGCATCCATATCTGCAAGGATTAATACACGGGGTTTCCGATTCTCTTTTATCCCATCCATAGCAAAACCTCCTTTTTTGGTATAAACAAAAACTTAAGAGCCTTGAAGAGATCTGCTAAGCCGGCGACATCCTGTTGCAGCGCAGAACTTATCTCCATCAGGCCACTGAAAAACACTTGTAAGGAATCCGGTAAAGTCCGACTTTGTCTTGGCTGGATTATCTGAAGTGACCTCCATGGTCCGGACGCTGGAGCTAGATAAAGATTCCTTATCCAGCAGCGTATCAGCAATAAGGAGCATGTAGATCGCTTCCTTAAAAACAAAAAACCGGTAAAGAGCAGGGCGGATTTCTCCACCCTTTACACTCTTTACCGGTCTGCATTAAACCGCCCTCTTCAGGGCTTTTTAAATGTCTCCCGTTTTTCATTTCCTTCCGTCAGAAACACCATGACCCGCTCCCCTGTGCGCGTACTGATGTCTGTATGAAAGCTCATAATTTCCACTCCTGTCGCGCTGCTGACAATTTGCTTTAATTCATCTGCGCCTGATTCCACTAGTTCTGCCCGGATTTTCTTTACCGACAGCAGACCGCTTTCCGTTTCAGAAAGCTTCTGCTCCGCCGGTGTTAAAACCCCCTCAGCACCACAATGACTGCATGTTCCAAGATGCTTGTTTTCACTTGAAGAGGACCTCTTCCCAAGTATTCCTTCTCCCACTTTGTGATAAGCCTGCTGATGATATCTTCCATTTCTCCCTTGCTCATCCGATCCCCCCTATAGAAAAAGGGCATCCTCTTTTTGTCTGCACAAAAAAGAGGATGCCCGATTTATCATAAGCAACATATATGCCTATTTCGCTTCCCGTCAGACCGGCCCGTACCGATTCTGCCTGGAAGAAGTTATGACCATATATGCTATTTAATAATCTGCCGGTTTCTATTCCTATAATATGATGCTGATACATAAATTGTCAATTGTTTCGAGAGGGCTTTCACTCTATATTTTCCTCTTCTATTCAACATACTTTGACCTGATTCTGTTCCGCTGTTTCACCTGCACCCGAAGCTGCACATTTTCAGAAAGTATGTAGGTGATAAAGAGATTTCTTCCATAGAGTTGAACTGTTCCCGGGTGGATGAGGAAGTCACGTTTGTTCCCCGCCCTGAAAGCCCGCATTTATAAATTGGAGTACTTTTGCCGTGTTATCAAAGCCTTTTTTCTCTATATACGATCCTTTTAATTGCATCACTTTTTTTGTTCTGTAAAGGATCCAACTTGATGATTTATCCATATTTTCGAAGTCGTGCAAAGCTAGTGTGCCAGTCCCCACAAATTTTACCGCACTAAAGCTATGGCACCTCTTTTGTTATGCCTTGATTCACAAGGGCTGACCGGATATGTCCTCTGTCCCCCGATACTGTGAAGCATAACGGGACTGGCACCGTGCCAGTCCCCACAAATTGTACTGTACTAAAGCTCCGGCACCTCCACTGGAAAGCCCCCATGCACAAGGGCTGGCTGGACATTGCCTCTGTCCCCCAATGCGGTGAAGCAGAGCGGGACTGGCACCCAGCAAAAAAAGCTGACCAAAAGGAATCCAACATCCTTCCCGGTCAGCTTTTCTTATTCAATCAGGTCCCGCAATACGTCTCATAAGGCCCGCATTCAGGCCCCGGCGGCTCAGCATATGCCACCTGTTTTTCCGAGTGCTCATATGGATTTGAAAGAGCATGCAAAAGCTTTTCCATCACAGTTAAATCCCCATTAACCGCAGCATCAAGCGCCGCTTCCACATGATGATTCCTTGGAATGATGGCAGGATTGCTGTTCCGCATCAGCTGATGAATAGCTGCTTCCGATTCTTCCTGTCTCGACAATCTTTCCTGCCAGCGTGCTTTCCAATCAGCCAAGTCCTGATTTTTCGAAAGGACTGTTTCACGGTTAAAAGTCAAAGCTACAAAGGTATTCGTATAGTCTGCTTTTTCCTTCTGCATCATAGTGAGCAATTGCTGAATCAGCGTTTCATCCTCTTTTTCTTCATTAAAAATGCCGAGCTTTGACCTCATTCCCTTATACCATTGCTGCTTGTACAGCTCAGGATAGCCAGAAATCGCCTCCTGCGCGATTTTCACCGCTTCCTCCTGCTCTTTATGCAGCAGCGGCAAGAGGCTTTCAGCGAATCTCGCCAGGTTCCAACCGCCAATCCCCGGCTGATTCACGTAGGCATAGCGGCCCTGAACATCAATCGAGCTGAAGACGGTTTCCGGATCATACGTATCCATAAAAGCACATGGGCCGTAATCAATCGTTTCCCCGCTGATTGTCATATTGTCCGTGTTCATGACACCATGGATAAATCCAACAAGCATCCATTTGGAAATCAGTTCGGCCTGCCGCTTCATGACTTCCTGAAGCAGCGACAAATAGCGGTTATCATCATCTTTGATTTCCGGATAATGCCGGTCGATCGCATAGTCAGCAAGCGCCCTCAGTTCTTCCTCGGATGTCCAGTTGGCTGCATATTGAAAGGTGCCGACGCGCAGATGGCTGGCAGCTGTTCTCGTTAAAATGGCGCCAGGCAATTCGGTTTCGCGGTAAATCGGTTCCCCCGTTGCTACTACCGCGAGGCTTCGTGTTGTCGGGATCCCAAGACCATGCATCGCTTCACTGATGATGTATTCGCGCAGCATCGGACCGAGCGCCGCCCGGCCGTCCCCGCGGCGTGAATAAGGTGTCGGGCCTGACCCTTTCAGCTGGATATCCATCCGTTTCCCTGAAGGAGTGATCTGTTCTCCAATCAGCATGGCCCGTCCGTCTCCAAGCATCGTAAAGTTCCCGAATTGATGACCTGCGTACGCTTGAGCCAGAGGGACGGAACCTTCTGGAATCTCGTTTCCGGAAAGGCTGGCGGCATCGATTTGGAGCTGTTTTGCATTTAGACCAAGACTTGCGGCAAGCTGTTTATTAAAAATAACCATTTGTGGATGATTCACAGGATTTGGATCGATTACTGTGTAAAAGGATGATGGCAGACTGGTGTAGCTGCTTTCCAGGCACCATCCTGTTTTTGCTGATTCAGTTCCCATCGTATCTTCCTTTCTTTTATCCTTATGTATTTACTTTGTTCTTTTGTCTTTATTTTAACACTGTATGGTTTAATCAAAAGCATTACTGCACTTTTCCAGCCGATTCAACGGGTCCCCTGCCAAATAAAATTACAAAACTTAAATGAAAAGGCGTACAGCTAAATCACTGCACGCCTCTAATTATTACATCCCCTGTTTAAATTCCTGCTTAACGGACGATTTCCTCATTATCGGCACAAGCACCAGCACGCCAATAACCAGGAGTACAGCGGATATTTCATATACGTACACAATGGATAGATGGGTTTTCAGCCATCCGGAAGCGGACATAGTAATAACCATCGCTCCCATAAACAGCGGATTCAATATCCCGTTTACCCTTCCGATGAAAGACTCTTCCGTATTTTGCAGGATCATTGTATTGATTCCGATATGAATACATGGCATGAACAGCCCGGCAAAGAATTGAGCCGTCAATGTGAGCCATAATTCTGTAGAGAGTCCCATCCCGACCATTCCAATCGCGCTTGCCGTCATCCCGATGGCAAGGAGCATTTGAGGCATCACTTTTTTGGAAATGGCAATGGTAATTCCCCCGCCGAGGATCATCCCGATTCCGAAGGCGGCCATGAGCCATTGCAGCTCTTCTTTAGGAAGTCCGAGTCTTTCCGTTATCAGGAACACACCGAGCGGCTGCGTTAATCCGATCGCAAGACCAGCCGCTGCAAAGCACGCCCCAAGAAGAGTTAGTGCCTTGCTGTTTAATACATAACGGAACCCTTCCTTCATTTCCTCCATTAAAGTGGTCTTCGGTTTTTCCTTTTTCGGTTCAGGATCCGCCGGCAGCATGAGGAGAACCGCAGCTGAAATTAAGAAGGCCACGCCCATTACACCAACGGCCGCCAGAATTCCGTACCGCTGAAATACAAACGTTCCAAGAATCGGACCTAAAATCATAAACAGGGCAAAAACGGTCTGATACATTGACATCCCCATTTGAACAAGCTCTGCCGGAACATGCAGCTTGAATAGCTTCATCCCCGCCGGCTGGGAAAACTGAGAAAGAATTGAGGAAACGAGAGTCGCGAAGAAAATGATTTTCCAGTCTCCAAAGAACAAAGTAAGAAGAACGACAAACACGGAAACGGCGCTTAATAAATCACACCATACCATCGTCCTCTTCGGACGCCACCTATCCGCAAACGTTCCGCCTATGAATGAAAATAAAAAGATCGGAGCAAATTCAGCAACAGAAATCAGTGATACCGCCACTGGACTTTCATTCGTCTTTTCGATTACGTACAGCAGGATCGAATAATTCCTCACCCAAATTCCTATCTGAAGAAAAAACACCGATAGCAAAATCGTCCGAATTACTCGATTTTGAAACAAAGCCCCCATACCTAATTTTTTCGGGCTCGTCATTTCTGACATAAAAAAACCTCCTTTTCCATTCCTGGACAAGAGGTTTTGCTTTGATCACAGTTAGAAGACAGAACATCCCCATAGGGGGCATAAGTGTCTTACAATTCAGCGCTCAAAAGGCAAAACTAATCCAATCCAGAAAAATAGCTCGTATTTGGCATGATTACGACTGTTTTTCTAATAAGGAATTAGCAGATCATCGCCTCTTGGTCACCCTTCCGAAAAACTTCATTGATATTTCCAACATTACCCTATTTCTTTTTGGAAATCAATATGTCATTTTTAATTTCAGACTACATCTGCTTTTTTATCCAGTATCTCATTTCTCTTGATTTTTAACCAGCCTATAACCGCATCTTGGGCTACTGCCACTTAATTTATGTTCATTTTAGCTCCCTATGAATTCTTCTCATGATTTCTTCTACCTTCCGCGAAGGGGCCTTGTCTTTCCTCCTAATCAAAGCAAGGTTAAGCGGCTCTTTATCCTTTCCTTCAATATCAATCGGAATGATTGTATGATCTGGATAAGGGGAACGGCTGCGGAAAGAATAATCTATCCCAAGTGTAACAGCTACTCCGCTTTGTACAGCGCGCTTAATAGCCTCCGTGTTGTTCGTGGTAAAAAGAATATCAATTGGCCCATATGGAGATAAGGTATCGTACGCGAACTTTTTAATATAGTCATCGTTATACAGGACGAGCGTTTCCTTAAAAAGCTGCTCCGGAGAGATCCGATCCAGTTCTGCGAGCGGGGATTGTTTATGAACACCCACCACCATCTTCCCTTCTAAGATCTTCTCAGCAATCAGTTCGTGGTTTTGAACCGCAAACGAATGGGAGGTTAAGATCAGACCGATATCCAGATCATTATTCAGAATCCCTTCGGCAATTTTCACGGGCCCCATTTCATAGATTTCCACTTTGACGTTCGGATAATCGGTTTTATATGCTGAAACCATATCGATTAAAAGGTTAATAGGACCCGGAATCATGCCAATTTTCAAATCACCGGCAAGCGTATCCGAGCAGCGGTTGGCTTCCTCTCTCAGTTCTCCAATCGCTGCCAGAACTTTTTCTGTTTTCTCCATTATTAGTATTCCTTCGGCCGTTAAAGCTGTGCCTTGGCGATTGCGGATAAAAAGCTGGACTCCCAGTTCTTTTTCCAGCTTGCTGATCGACTGGCTGATGGCTGATAGGCTTACATGCAAATGATCGGCCGCCTTCGTAAGAGACCCTGCTTTCGCCGCTTCTGCAACATGCTCCAATTGCTCAATATTCAACGTCCGTCCCTCCTTAAGCTGCACTTAACTAAATGTTACTTTTATTAAATTATAATGAATGATAAGGAATGATAAAATCAAATTATGCTAAAAACAGGGAGGAAATAGAAAATGACGAAAAGAGTAGCTGTTATTACAGGCGGAGCCAGCGGGATTGGAAGAGAGACATGCCTTAAATTTGCCAAAAAAGGAGATCGTGTTGTCGTTGCTGATTTTAATGAAGCAGCCGGAAATGAGACAGCCGAGATGATCCGTTCAAATAACGGGGAAGCCATCTTCATCAAAACGGACGTTTCCAAGTATGAGGATGTTACCCGCTTAATCGAGAAAACCGTTGAAGAATACGGAAGAATTGATATTATGTTTAATAATGCCGGAATTGGCTCATCCACACCTGTTCTGGATATGAATATGGATGCCTATCATAAAATTATTGATATTAATCAGCACGGTGTAGCATATGGAATCATCGCAGCCGGCAAAAAGATGAAAGAACTGAATATTAAAGGGGTTATAATTAACACAACCTCCGTATACGGAATTCTCGCATCCCCGAGCACATTCGCATACCATGCGACAAAAGGAGCCGTAAACATGATGACAAAATCAGCGGCCCTTGAATTAGCTCCTTACGGAATCCGTGTAGTGGGAATTGCGCCTGGAGTGGTTGATACCCCGATTATCCAAACCTATAAAGACCATGGCATCATTGATTCTATGAAAGCCAAGGTCATGGGCAACAAACTTACTCAGCCTGAACAACTGGCAAATGCGGTCTACCTTCTTTCATTAGAAGAAGCCGACGCAATCAACGGCAGTGTTGTAATGGCTGATGAAGGATACGCATCCTTTAAATAGTATTATTGCCCGGAGAGATTTCTTTCTCCGGGCATTTTTGTATGTTGAAATTAGCTGATTTATCCGTTGAACCGCCTATTCTGTCTGCTGCCCCACCGAATCTGTCCGTTCCATTTGTTCTGTCCGTCCACAACCATATACTGGCCGTTCACCGCAGGATTTTGTCCGTTACGTTAAACGTGTCCGCTCCCCCGACCGTCTGACTTAGCTGCTGACTTCCTCAGATAAAGCAGGTCTTTTCCACTGATTGCTTTGATCTGAGAGCCGTAACGGTACAGATTGGTTGGGAGTTTCAGCTGATTTCGTACGTTGATTAGGGTTCGAAGGGTTCCTTCACCGGAATTTTCATACTACTGATATTTTGAACCACAAAAAAGGAGCAGTCCACCTGCTCCTAGCACTTCATTTAATTTCTTTCCCAATAAATCAAAAACGGATAGGGGTTAACGGCTTGGAAGCTTTGATTGTAGACGCCGATATGCAAATGCGGAGCAAATTTCCCTTTTGTTCCGGTTTTTCCATATCCGCTGTCTCCGACTGTACCAAGGAACTGTCCCTTTTTCACAGATAGGCCTTGCTTCATGCCGGCCGCATATTGATCCAAGTGGGCGTAATAGATTCGGTAGCCTTCTTTTGTTCTGATGGTCAATCTCCATCCTCCCAATTCATTCCAGCCGTATCTTTCAATGACTCCATCGGTTACGGAATAGATAGGCGTTCCCTTTTTCGCCATAATGTCGATTCCCTCATGGGTCCTTGAACCTCCATAAGTTCTGGAATTGCCCCATGAATTAGGATAGGTCTGGAAGCTTCCAGGCTTTAAAGGAAAGACTCCTTCAGCCAGTACAGGCAATACACCCTCTGTCATTTTTAATTTTTGCCCTACAAGCAATTTGTCACTCTTTAAACTATTTAATCTTTTGATCTCCTGGACCGATGTATTAAATAGTTTGGCAATGGCAGAGAGGGTATTTCCCGGTTTTACGATATAGTAGGTTGTTGCTTTGGCCGGCGCAGCTGCTTTAGCTGGTGTCTTAGCTGGTGCTGGTGTCTTAACTGTGCTGGTTGTTTTTACAGGCGCTGCTTTAGGGATAACCAAGGTTTGTCCTGTTTTAATGACCGCAGACTTTAACCGGTTGGCCTCTTTGATCTTGTCGATTGCTACGCCATATTTTTTTGAAATGCTGGATAGTGTTTCTCCTGAACGGACGATGTGTTTTTTTGAACTGGAGGCAGTGGCTTGAGCGGCGGCGGGATTTTTTACATACAGTGTTTTTCCAGCATAGATGATGTCGGTTTTGAGGTGATTCCACTGTTTCAGCTGGCTGACGGTTACCTTGTAAACATTTGCGATTTTTGACAGGCTGTCTCCCGATTTTACCCGGTACGTTTGGGATGATGCAGCCTCTGCATCCGAAGCTGCAGCGAAACTAATTGCTCCTGCCAAAGCCACTCCCAAGAATAGGCTTTTTTTCATGATGAAAGTTGTCCCCCTCGATATGATTCCTTACTTTATAACCGCTACCATAGTACCACAACGAGAGACAATCGGTAACGATTGAAAAATACCTATTTAATAATAGGTATTTAGACTCTTAAAATTCAATTTAGGAATCTTAATAGGTTCAACTAATCAAAAATCATCCTTTTTTTCAATTATTGGGAGAGTTAAAGGGCAATATTTCTACTGGACTCTTTACTCTTTACTATTTTTCTAATAATGACTTTTGAGTATTTTTTCACCATACGAGCCGGCTACGGACGCTCCATGTCACTTTCATTAATCGGCCTCAGCTCTTCAATTGCTTCATAACTGCTTGAGTAGCTGGGGCCCTCAAACATGATATTCGATTCTTTACCCGCTTTATCATAGGGGATCCAGCCAATAAACATGGATTGTTCAGGGAACATATCCATGGTAAGCACATCAGGGTTTTGTGCTGATTCTGCTTGTGATAAAACATTAATTGATGCTGTCCATTGTTCAGGAAGCTGAACCGCTCCATAAGATTTCTCCTGAAGGAAAATTTTCTTTTTCATTTGGACTTTTGGCTGGTAATCCTCGATTCCTCCTGAAATATGGTATTCTCTTTCTCCAATCAGGTAAAAGTTTATCGAACTTAACGGGTGATCAGGCTGTAGATTCCAAATCAGATAATACGATGATGGGTCCGTTGGATCGATTTTCCACATCGACGGCTTTCCATTTGTATCAACACTCACGACATTCCATTTGTGATTTCTCCACACCCAATAACTCAGGCCGTAATTCTTTACCTTCGAAATAAATGGGAGGACCATATGGCGGTCGTCAATTCTAATGGCTTCTTGAATGGTCCGCGAGTAAGCCTTCGGGAATGTACGGTTAATCTCAGCGACCGCTTGCTCATTCGCCGGAAACTCAGAGGGCTTTGAAAAATAAAACCAATAGGCGAATAGGGCTGCCGCTAAAACAACTGCTGCCAGAGGAACCATCTTTTTCTTCGTCATTTGACCTCCTCCTCTAGCAATGAAGCTCCAGAGCGGAAATAAAACTGCTCTTTAGGGGTGGAGAGCAGGATTCCTTTTCCGTCGGCTTCAATAAAAATGAGCGGATTCAACCCGCTTCCCCATTTCGAGATGGTCCCGGTAAGGAGGTTGGGAAACCGTTCATCTCGTTCTTTCGCTTCTTTATCCTTAACCATCTCGTAGTACCACACATCACTATGGATCGGACGCTGCTTCAGCAAAGGCAGCTGTTTCTTCAGACTTTCAATATGTATGTTGGATTCCTTGGCAGTGGGATGAATGGCGATAATCGATGCATCCTCCACATTTGCCAGATAGGTAGATGGCTCATTTGCAGGATAAAGCACGTGGTGGACCGGAATAGCCAGCAAAGCAAATAGAAGAAAAATAAAATTCGCCAGATATCCTAACCAGGCAAACGCCCGATACGTCTGCCACTTTTCTTTATTTTTGTTTAACAGATAATAGAGAATCCCTACTCCAAGAGGCAAAATGGACAGCTTAACTGCTGTACCGAACATATTTACATCAAAGGATAAAGAAAAGAACCCGACCAATACGACAGCAGCAATCTTCCAAACTTTCGGTTTGGCTGTTTGTTTCTTATAAATCCAATAGGCAAAAAAGATAATGACTCCCCACGCCCCCAAGCCGGCCATTGCAGTTGCTACATTAAACGGGGGAAAATTAATCGTAAAGTTTATAGGAAACACTTCCTCACTTACTCTATTTGAACATCATAATTTTACCATAATTGGATTTAGATAGAATTAAAAAAAGACAACCATGAGTTGCCTTCCGCATTCTTAATAAAACCGAAACGTGTTCTTTCCTTGTGTTTTAGCCCGGTATAATGCATGATCTGCATTTTTGAGAAGCATGTTTAAAGGTTTGCTGTCACCAGGCAGGTAGGACGCAATTCCAATACTGACAGACAAATGGAAATCAGCTAGCTGCGTATCCGAGGAGGATAGGTATGCAAGCAGGTTTTCGGCAAGCATGCGTAGATCCTCCATTTGGAAAAGACCGACGAAGTTGAGGATAAATTCATCTCCTCCCAAACGGGTCGCGAAACCGCTGTGCAGTTTCATGAACTCATCCAGTTTCAGCGCCGTTTCTTTTAGCACTTCATCCCCTTTATCATGCCCATACATATCATTCACTTTTTTAAAGCCATCCAGATCCAGAAAGAACAAAGCTCCCCCGCTGGCTGAATAATCATGAAAATGTTTCGATAAAAACTCCCGATTATACAAACCGGTTAAAGAATCTCTGTACGCTCTCCGCTCCAAATCCAAATAAAAAGAAAACATCTTTGCAATCCTTTGAAACATTTGAATGCTTTTTGTGCTGAATGCGGCGGCAGATGCTTCAACCGCGCACAGCGTCCCAAAGGCTTCTCCATTGTGAAGGATAATCGGAACGCCAATATATGAATTGATGTTGGCATCCAACAGTATTTTCTTCACCCCATTGAGATGGCTCTCTTTACGCACGTCTTCAAATATCAATGGCGCATTCCGGTCGAAATCAATCCGGTTGCAAGCGGTGTCAGGAAGGTCCATACGCATTCCTTCCCATACTGGAATGTTCGTGTTGTTATCACGTACTTTAAGGATAATTTGCTCAGAATCGGTCAGCGTGCTTAAAAAAATCAGCTTATCAGGCATAAACTCATTGGCCATTTCAAGAATATCAGATGCCATTTCTTCAAAATTTTTATACATATTCAATTCATTCAAAGGTATCTCCATCGTTCCACCCCCATTTTCCTCATCCGTTGTCATTATACGAAGAACTGATGAAAATTTAAAGGGGATAAACGACAGCATTTTGAAATAAAGCAGACTTTTTTACTTTTCATGGACTTCACACAGAAATGACCACTTTTCCCTGAGCGTGTCCTTCTTCAAAATACCTGAATGCTTCGGGAACTTCACATAGCTTAAAACCCCGGTCAATCACGGGTTTTACTTTGCCGGTTTCAATAAGTTCTTTCAAGAAAACCAAGTCCTTTTGGTTTGCCTTTTGGAGAACATTTCCCATTTTCCTTCTTCCGGACATCGACAGCAATGGGCCAAGAGCCATGGCTTGGAACATTTGAGCACCGGAGCCTCCAGCCATTACATAGGTTCCATTCGAAGTTAGTGCACGCCTGTAAACCGAAATTGGCTGGTACCCGTTAGCAGCCAAAATCAGGTCATATCGCTCCGTCTGCTTGCTAAAATCTTCCTTTCTATAGTCAATCACATAATCCGCACTTATTGATTGCGCAATGTTTACATTTCTCGTACTGCATAGAGCCGTTACCTCTGCTCCGAACGCTTTCGCAATCTGCACCGCAAACGTCCCTACACCACCAGATGCTCCATAAATTAAAACCCTTTGTCCTGACTGGATCTTCCCTTTATCACGGAGAGCCTGTAACGCCGTAACGCCAGCCATCGGGACAGCAGCTGCTTCCTCAAAGGAAAGGCTGGCTGGTTTACGAACGAGTGCACGCTCAGGAACCGATACATATTCAGCAAAACCGCCCCACCCGCTCAGGGATAGATCGCCGAACACCTCATCACCGGGCTGAAGCTGCTTAACATCTTTGCCGACAGCTTCAACCGTCCCTGATATGTCACCCCCAGGTATAGAGTATTTAGGTTTTAGCAGACCGAAGGCAAATCGGGCCAGAAACGGTTTTCCTCTAAGAAGAACCACGTTGCCATAATTCAGGGAGGCTGCATGCACCTTTACAAGTACTTGAGTGTCTTTAAAAATAGGTGTTGGGATTTCTTTTAATTGAAGAACATCAGGCGGACCATATTTATCAGAAACGATTGCTTTCATTCCTTTCCCTCCAATCTACTCGTATAAAGATATTCATACAAACTGATCTTCAAGCCGCGATACAAAAAAAAATCCCTCAGACCAATGTCCGAGGGGAAAAGTTTAAGCTCCAAATATAGCCACATACTGATTCTGCAGCACAAACCGGTCCGTTTTCCATGCCAGCGTGTTTTGGACATATCCTAAAGCATCCGCATTGTATCTTCCCGCGACCTTTTGATACGCCAGCAATTCATACACTCCATTCGAATCGAAATCCACAGGATACAAGCCGCTCAATGGATTCACGAATCCCTTTATAGGCGTTTTCAGCTTGCCGTTTCGATCATAGATTTCATTTAAGTACTCCGGGTCCCTTAAGGAAATATCAATTAAATAGGTCAGATTATTCGCCTTGCTGACCAATTTCACCCTATAGTAGTCCTGATACGTGACCTCATATTCATACTGCCCGTTATACTTCTCGGAATCGAAAAGCAGCCGGGGTTTATTTTGGAGAAATGAATAGAGGTAGTCATACGTAAAAGCCCCGCTTCCACCCGATTCAATTCTGATTAAAATATCGGCAATTCCATCACCAGTAAAGTCCTCCAAAAATAAAGTCGGACTATAGCCCGCATTTTCCCGCAGCTGAACTCTTGTAGCTGTGCCTGTTCTGCCGTCCTGCACAAGAAGCGTGATGTTTTTAATAAATGGACTGTCTGCCGTTTTAATCCCGGTTAAATACACATTGTCCGGGATCCGGTCTCCTGTGACATCTTTCCTCGCAAACGCGACAACCTGCGGCTGAATGGCTCTGGGATCATACGTGTACATAACTTCCCCCCATAATCGCTGATATGTATTCTATGGGCGGATGGGGGAAAGGGTGATTTTCCAATCCAACAAAAAAAAGCCCCAAAAAGGCATTTTTATTGCTTAAACAAGAATTTCGCATCTACATAAAACTCTTCAAACAAACTCGATTGAATAACCCCTATTTCTTTCACTACATCTTTTTGCACATATTGCTTATTATCAGAAAGGGTATACACGTGGATCGTATGAATGAGCGGATTAACAATCCAGTATTCCTGGACCCCGTACTGCATATACAGATTTAACTTCGTTACCAAGTCATGCGATTGGTTGGAGGGACTAATAATTTCTATAATTAAGGCAGGAACGCCCGTATATCTACTCTCACTTAACCCGGATTTGTCACAGATTACCGAAAGATCGGGAATAACCACTTTGTTTTCCGATATATCCTCTTTCGATAACTCAATATCAAATGGAGCATGAAAGGCTTCACACTCTTCTCCTTCTAAAAGCTGGTACAGCTGCACAAATAAGCGGCCTGAAATTCGCTGGTGGGCGGTTGAAGGAGAAGGAGTCATGTATACCACTCCATTTATATATTCCATCAGCGTATCACTTTGCTCACGTCTTTTATAATACTCTTGGATGGATACATGGTTTTCTTTAGGCATACTCACGCTAAAACCATCTCCCTTTTGATGAATTCTACTCCTACCTATTATATCAGGATTGTGGATCATTTATAAACTGAGCTCGGCAGTCCTTTTGTGCTGATTCTTAATAAGCTGTGGAAAAGTTCAAATGGAAAATCAATTGCGGAATAGAATGGACTTTAAAGTAGTCGGTGATGTACATAAGTTCATTTGTATTAACTATGTACCTTATAATAGTTTTCCTGCTAAGGATTAAAAGCAGAGGTTTTACAGGATGCTGATTTAGTTAAGGTTTTTGAATTAGACAAAAATGCTTTTGGTGATTTCCGCCGAAAACTCCTCATAAATAGAATTAAACAGTCACATCAATCTCTTGTTTTGAGAGATGAAATAGGAAGCGTGCTTGGTTTCGGTCTTTCTGTCTTAGGTCCATGCCATTTAATTTTAGGTCCGATTGTTGCCGTTAATGACAGAGCGGCTGCTTATCTGCTTAATCGATTGGCATTTAATCACAAAGGAAAGCTAAGGATTGATCTTCCACCCCGGGATGGAATGTTTATGAATCGTTTGAGAAATAGCGGTTTTGAAAAAGTCAGTCAACCTCCAATAATGATCATCAATTCTGATAGCATGCCTACCAGAAACAACCATTTATATGGGATTGCTGCACAGATTTTTGGATAAAAGATTATTTTATCCACAGTGTGGATAAATCGATTTCATTAAACCTTTTAAGGCGATATTACACTTCTTGTTATTAAACTGTGGAAAAGTGCTGCTCAGTAAAACTTTTCCACAGTCATCTGACATTCAGCCAAGTGACTTGACCAGAATATAATCGGTTTGTTTTTCATCGCCCATATAAAAAGAGTGGGCTCCCGTTTGAACAAATCCCATCTTTTTATAGAAAGCGATGGCGTTCTCGTTCTTTTCCCAAACTCCAAGCCAGATTTTCTTTTTATCCTGTTCTGCCGCTCGTTCGACCGCTTTGTTTAAAAGAACTTTTCCAAGCCCCTGCTTTTGAAATCTTGTTCGTACATAAATCCTTTCAATCTCAAGTGACTCGTCATCCATTTTTTCCGACTGGGCATCATTGATATTCACCTTTAAATATCCAGCGAGCTCTTCATTAAAATAAATGAAATAAAACTCGGAGAAGGGATTCGATAATTCTTTTTCTACCTGTTTTAATTCAAAGGCCCTTTCTAAATAGGCTTCCATGTTTTCAGCTGTATTCTGATCTTTAAATGTATCATTAAATGTCTCAATTCCTATTTCCTGCAGCAGCTGCAAATCTTCTGCACTGCACTTGCTCATATGTACGGTCATTTTTATCCCTCGCTTTTTTATATTTTGGCCATAAGCAAATTTAAAAAAGGAAAGCTATTTTAACACTTCCCTCATAAGCATATTAAATTGTATTCCTCTTACCCTGGAATAGGAGGAATCGGAATTCTTATATCGGGTTCATCATTGATAAACGTAATATTAATCGAACCCATTATCTCCTTTTCCTTATCAGCGTCAACCAGATTTTCTGGAAAATCTGCAATGATTTTGAGGCTGTCTTCAAATAAAGTCATGCCGTTACTGTTAATTAAATGGATTAGTTCCTTTACTCCCTTAACTTTCATCTCAAAATTAATCACAATGATTTTATTGGAATACATCGTATGATTTGTAACCCACCCTGAACAATTCGAAATACTTCCAGCTGAATAGTCGATCATTTCATGCCTGTTTTCTCTTGTGAAACCTTTTAATCTGATTGTGTCCGGCAGCATCTAATCACCTTATCTGCGTCTCTATTTAAAAATACGTTATAGAGTGATTATAGCTTTACCCATTCCCCATGTATTGGATGACTTCGTTAAAACCAACCCGATCATACAAGGACAATCGGCTTTGTTATTTAGCAGTTTTCGCTCGCCTATCTTTGCCGAATAATAAGTATAAAAGGGGACCGAATGATCCTGCTGCCAAAGTAAGCAATGCCCAAGGCCAAAAAGAGCGATTTGTTTTCTTGGCATCAAACCACATCCATATAAGGATTAAGAAACTGGCAATGAGCAAATCTACAAAGATTTGAATGGTGGCGTAATTTTGGAACGCCTTGGCGAATATCCCCAAAAACCCATTTTGAACAACAGCCATTGCGGTTAACGGAGTAAATAGCACAAGTACAGCGATGATAAGCTTTTTGGAAATTGGACTGTCATAAGAACTATTCTGCGGTTCGGTCTTATTCTGTAACATATTGATTCCCCCCCTTTTTAAAAGTGTAGCGTTCACTACATGTAATCAATGTAGCACCTGCTACACTATATATCAAGTACGAAAAAAGGGATAAACATGATAAAGTGAACTAAGACTCAGCCTTGAAATAGTTAATCGTAATCCTATGGTTCGTTTGCTGCACAAATAAGATGTAGCATATACTACACAAAAAGAGATGAAGGGTGTTCGTTGTGAAAAAAGGGGCAATAAGAAAACAAGAATTAATTGAAGAGATGTCTGCGTATATCCTTTCAAATGGAATCCAATCTGCCAGCCTGCGAAACCTTGCACAAGCAGCGGAAACAAGTGATAGAATGCTTCTTCACTATTTTAAAGATAAAGAAGAACTGCTCACTGTAGTCCTATCATCGATTTCAGCAAAGTTAATCCATATGTTAGACAACACAGAAATGGAGAAAAAATCATTCTCAAGCGTTGTAAAGTATCTTTATCAGATGATGAAAAATCCGGAAGTTAGCCCCTACATGAAGTTGTGGCTCGAATTAATTGCAATTGCCTCCAAAAAAGAAGATCCCTTCTATCCCATAGCAAGAGAGATTTGTGACAGTTTTTATGAGTTTTACAAAAAGGTCATAAAAGTCGGTGAAGGAGAAACGAATGAACAGGCGGCTGCCTTGGCCCTGGTAATAGTGGAAGGAATCGCTCTTCTTGAGTCACTGGACTTCGACCCCGTAATCTTGGAAGCAATTGAAGGGATTGAAAAAATCACATGATCCTATAATGCGGCAGGCAGCTAATTTTCAGTGTGCAGAATAGGACTCTACTCAAGTCCTTCTTTTAAAAAAGTACGCTAAGCTTGGGAATGTACCGCTTTGATAGATCAACATTTACAAATGGATGTTACTAATGAAGGAGCAGGCTAAGTTATTTCATTCACTGGACGGTGAAAAAATCTTCTTCAAACCACTCAGAATCGATGATGTTCAAGAGATGCATCTTTATGCGTCTGATCGAGACGTTTCGCGATTTATCGGCTGGAATTTGATGAATAGTTTGGAGGAAACTTCTGCGCACATCGAAACCATGTTAAGACGTGAATCGGAAGGTACCCATTTATATGCCTCCATTGCTGAAAAATCAACACAAAAAATGATAGGGACTGCCATGATTTTCAATTTTGACCGTGATGCAAACCATGCTGAAATTGGTTATGTATTGCATAAAAATCATTGGGGTAAAGGGTTTGGCACAGAAGCTGTTGCATTGATGAGTGATTTTGCATTCAAATCCCTTAATCTTCATAAACTCTATGCCAGAGTCGTGCATGCAAATGTTGGGTCTGGACGGATACTTGAAAAGAACCGGTATGCGTTAGAAGGCCGATTAAAAGACCACTATTTTATAGAGGGTATGTATTATGATGCATTGCTTTTCGGCAAGATTACTAATCTGGACACTTCGCTTTAAAATACTCAAATACAAAAAAGACCGTTTTCCTGCAACTGCTGTTACCCCCTTCTTTGCCAGATTGGTCCCGGAATATAGAAGGATGATTGACGGCTATTCTGCAGTGAATAGAGATTAATAGTAGTGCTTATCTAAAAAGGAAGGTCTGCATCCTGCAACAAGGAAGGATAATAGCAGGCTATCATCGAATTTTGTTAGTTATAATATGCAGAGGAAATTCGATTGAAGAGGATGGTCTGGATGCAGATTTTATTGATTCGTCACGGGGAATCAGAAGACGACTTTTTAGAGCAGAATTATAATGGTTCAACGGATCTGCCTTTAACCCCAAACGGGCTGCTGCAATCAGAGAAAATGGCGCAGCGGGTTTCTAAAGAATTCCCTCCCGATTTTGTTTGGAGCAGCACGTTAAAAAGAGCCAGCGGCACGGCAGACGTTTTATCAAAGACTATCGGCTGTCCGGTTCATTACATAGATCAATTAATCGAACAGCAGGATTCAGAGAGTAACCACGAATTTAGGATGCGGGGAGAATCCGTTCTTTCTTATATTAGAGAAAACAGTAAAGCATACTCTACCATTGCCGTCATCACCCACGGTGGAATGATAACGAAAATAATTGAAAGTTTTCTTCATTTACCGTTTGAAAACAACAATTGGTTTCATACGAACAACACAGGTATTCATTTCTTGGATTATTACAAAGGACGGCAAATTATAAAATTTGCTAATCGTACAAGTCACTTAGATTGACCAAATTGCACTGCAGCTAAAGGGCTGGAGATTTGAATAAGTTTATTCAGCAAAAATATTTTCAAATGAGGTGTTTTTTGATGACAACAAGCAAAACAAATCCTAAAGTTGATGAATTTCTAAGCGAAGCCAAAACCTGGCAGGAAGAATACGAGAAGCTAAGAAAAATCGTTCTTGATTGCGAGCTTACCGAAGAATTTAAATGGATGCATCCATGTTACACACTTGAGGGGAAAAACATCGTTTTAATGCACGGATTCAAAGAGTATTGTGCGCTTCTGTTCCACAAAGGTGCATTGCTGAAAGATGCTCACGGGATTCTAGTCCAGCAAACAGAAAATGTACAGGCGGCGCGCCAAATCCGGTTCACCAATGTTCAAGAAATAGCTGAAATGGAAGCGACTCTGAAAGCCTATATTTATGAAGCCATTGAAGTTGAAAAAACCGGTTTGGAAGTAAACCTTAAAAAGCATACAGAATTCGCCGTTCCTGAAGAATTTCAAAATAAATTAGATGAAATGCCTTCGTTGAAAACGGCTTTTGAAGCACTTACCCCAGGACGGCAAAGAGCCTATCTTCTTTACTTTGCTGCGCCTAAACAATCCAAAACCCGGGTAGCAAGAGTTGAAAAGTATTTGCCTCAAATCCTGGATGGGAAGGGATTAAAAGATTGCACGTGCGGACAATCTCAAAAAATGCCCTCCTGTGATGGATCACACAAGTCCATTTAATTGAAGCTTTCATTTCTTTATTCGAACTTTCCTGCATCTCTCCTAATTTTCCGGCCAAATAGCAGCCTGTCGAAAGAGGGAAACATGGAGGCAGAATCTTTAGCTGGTATCAGTTCTCCCTCCCAGTGCAGTCGAACTGAGGAGATACTGACACGGGTCGTAGTTGAACTACCAATAAGAACCCATTCAAAACCGCGATCTTCCCCCGCTTAGGGAGCTTGAAGAGGAGGTTGGCTCGCTTAATAAAGTCTTGTTTGAACTAAACTATTAATCCCAGACCTTTGGGCGGTCAATCTCCATTGTTCTCATATAGTCTAATAACTGCCCTGTGTGAACAGATTCGTGGTAAGCGATACGCAATAACATATCCCCAAGCGTCCTTACATAGCCTGCATCAGAACGGTCTATTTTGATAATTTCTAAATCAATTGCACGAAATGACTTAATATAATTTAAGAATTCTTCACGATAAGGATGGGCGAATGTAAGTTCAGCATCAACCGTTGTAAATTCTTTTGTATCATAGGGATTAATTAAATCAGATAAAGAATGACTTCCTCTCCTGATAAGAATTTGGTGATAAAAAAATTCACTTTCTACTAAGTGTCTAATCATTTCAGCACAAGTAAGAGCATTTTCATCAGGTTTCCAATTTAACATTTCTTCAGGTAAATATTTCCATACTTTTATACTCCTGCGTCTAACTTCTTCAAAATTTAAAACAATTAAATCAATTGCATTCATTGCAATATCCTCCCCAGTGTTTGTATTTACAGGTAGAGTATACCAATGTTTTTCCGATAGGCAAGATAAAATTCATCCCCATATCGGGTTCTTTATAGCTCTGTTGTTCTCTTATTCTGATGATTTAGTACTTCGTCAGTTTAAGTGCAAATATCTTTCACACCACCATCAAAAACCACTATATGTTAAAATCACATAGGGAAGGATTGTTAATTTTTAGGGGGTAGACTGATTTGAGATTTAAAATAGGAGTTATATTACTACTCGAAGCAAATTTAGCCGGCTGCAGCATGGTTCAAGCCGGGGATCAAGTAAAGGTAACCAATGAAATGGATGCAGCTGTTTCAGAAGGAATTTTAGAGATGACGAATACTTTTGTGGATACTGTATCAGCTAATGAATTTGAGGCGCACCTAATTTATGGAGCTACCGAAAAGAATGAGATCACTTCAGTTTATACCTATACCCGATATGAAGCTTTCAACAAAGGAGCACAAAATGGAGCACCAGGTTACTCTACACCTGTATTAATTAAGCTCAAAAAAGAAAATGGCAAGTTTCAAGCCATCGAATACAAACAGCCAAGGGATGGATCAGAATACCGATCTTCGATTGAAAAGATGTTTCCAAAGGAATATGCACAGCAAGCATTAAATGATACAGGCCATGTTTCTGAGTTAGGTGAAAAAATCAGGACAAATGCTAAAGAATGGTCCTCCGAAAAATAATCAAAGGAGAGACACATGGACGCTTTTTTAAAGTATTTATCAGGCATTGAAATACGGATGGAAATGGATTAATCCCATAAGCAAATGTCTTGGAATTGGGAATTGATAAGAAAAAACAACCTTGTAATGCAGGCTTTAAAATTTCCTCATAGGAATAGAATGGAGCGATTAATATGTTGTACCTATGCTTAGGTTACTTAAATTCAGCAAAAATGGATGCCCGGCCTAAAACAGAGATTGAGGCGGTTATGACTCAATGCCAGCCTCATCTTGATGAATTTCACAAAAGCGGCCAGGTTCGGCTCGATGCTGGTGTCGAGTCAGAAACAATCGGTTTGCGGCGGGAGAACGGGCAGATCGTGGTTACGGACGGTTCAAGTGCAAAAACAGAAGAATCGCTGGGAAGTGTATTCCTTCTTGAAGCACTGGACATAGATGATGCGATTCGGGTAGCCTCGTTGCATCCTTCCGTGCAAATCCCAGCCGGTGAACACTTTGACTGGCGTATTGAAATCCGGCCTGTCCACTATTTGAAGCAATAATTGGAGGAGATCGATATGAACGTTTTCACAGACTATTTAGCTGGCATTGAAAACCCCGCCCACCGCAGCCGAACAGAGGAAATCCTGACGTGGGTCGCAACTAAATTCCCAAAATTGGAGCCGCAGATCAAGTGGAATACCCCCATGTTTACGGATCACGGCACATTCATCCTCGGCATTTCCACAGCGAAGCATCATTTGAGCGTTTCACCTGAAGAAGCAGGCATTGCGCACTTTGCTGATGACATTGCAAAAGCCGGCTACAGCGCTACAAAAGGATTGTTTCGCATTCCTTGGAATGAGCCGGTAAATTACGAATTGCTTGAGAAAATGATTGAATTTAATATTGAGGATAAGGCGGACTATACGAATTTTTTCCGGAAATGAGCTCTCAAGGATATAGCGTTCTCTTCAGCATAGAGTGTTTTATCAACAAACTAAGGGTGGTGTCTGGCACCACCCTTATATTTCAAATCCAGTTCGATCGTTTTCTGTAATTTCCCGAATGACTTTACATGGAACACCAGCTGCTATGACATTTGCCGGAATACTTTTTGTAACCACACTGCCCGATCCAATGATTGTATTTTCTCCAATAGTTACACCCTGATTGATATGAACGCCTGCACCAATCCATACGTTATGTCCAATACGTACAGGCTTGGCATAACATCCTCCAGCTGCTCTTTCCTTTGGATCTATTGCATGATTAGAGGTATAGATTCCAACTCTAGGTCCAAACAAAACATGATTTCCTATATGTATCTCTGCCCCGTCCAGCATGACGCAATCGAAATTAGCATAAAAATGATCCCCTATCGTAATATTAAACCCAAATTCACATCTGAAATTCGGTTCTAAATGAACGCCTTTTCCCATGCTTTTCACAAGCTTTTTTAACAGTTCTTCTCTCTCATACTGGGGTTTGCTAAAGCTATTATTGTATTCATTTGTAAGGAAAACTGCATTTTCTCTTGCTTTAATTAGTTCCGGGGTTAAATCGTTGTACATTTGACCTGTTAAAATGAACTTTTTCTGTTCTTCCAAATTCATTGGAATTCCTCCAAACAAACGATTTTATTCTTCTCTTTCTAATACACATTATTACAAGATATCATACAAAAAACTACGACCTGTTTTTTCGAAGTCGATTGATCAAAGTATTTAAAAAACCCGGTGCTGCAATCACCGGGTTTTTGACTATTTTTTAATCAGGTCCTTTTTGTTAATCGGGATTTTCAATTCCATCTCTTTATAGAGGACCGGATTTACATTCGGGCTTGATAAGTACAAGTCGTTTCTAAGCCCAGTATTAAACTCTGCTACTTTGTCACTCTCATTGCTGTTGATGTTTTCGAATAAGTTTTGATCCATCAATAGATTTTTACCACCATTCGATTCCTTTCCTATGGTGAGATGAAGAAACCTAGACCTCAGCTCAGGAAGATCACCTTTTACTTTATAATAAATTTTCAACCTTTTCTTATCCTTAGATTCCTCAATTTTATTTACCACAATAGCCTTATTGTTCTGCGGGAAGGTCATTGGTAGCGGATCAGTAATCTTTTTTATCGTAATCTGTCCTTGATTGGGATTGTTTTCAGCATCATTATATGAGAAGGGCTGCACCAGGATATAAGATGGAATACCATCAGTGGGTGCATATTTTCCGGTGGCGCGAAGAATAAACTTTCCTTTTTTCTCTTCTCCTGAGTAATCACTATTACCGAAAACAGAAATCAGATTTTCTTTATCATCCAAGAGTCTATAATTAGCTCCTCCAAACGCACCTCTCCCTTTATCTTCCTTCAATACAGAAACTTCCGTTACGGAAGGCGCTAGAATGATTTGTTCCACACTAAGTTTGGTTGAATTTTTTGTAGTACTCACTTTTGGTTTAACGGTATAGACCTCTCCTTTTTGGTCTATTGGAATTGAAAATTCCCATTTCCCTTTTGTCCCTCTTGTCTTATCAGATGCGGCCGCTTTACGAGCTTCTAATAGGTTTTGATTCGAGAAAAATTGGAGCTTCACATCAAATTTTTCCGGCAGCTTCTCCTTTATAAAAAAGCTTGTCACGCCTTTAAAAGAGTGGGTTTCCTTTTGAAAGGCAGTGATCTGTGATTCTACTGAATCGGTTGAATCAGAAACACTGACACCCTTCCCCTCCACGGTAATCTTCGGATTGTGAACAGGACCGACGAATTTTGTTTTCGATTGAACTTCATAGCCGATGGCCATCCGGTATCCGTCGTACATGATTTCTTTAATGGTTACCTTGATGCCGCTGCTCTCTGATGTTTTGTTCACCTTCTGCGGATCATTTTTTTGGCTCCAGGCGACGAGCCCCGGATCATTGGACTGGCTTAACAAGGTGTCCGGCTTCGATTTTCCCGCTTCAATCTGATCTTTAATAGGCGATTGCATCAATAGAATAAACAGGATGGCGGCGGCTGCCATCGTGGTCAGAATAACAGATGGAAACTTCTTCTTGCGCTTTCGGCCGCGGTTTTGAGTTCCCCTTATTTCCTTCATCACCGCAAGCTGATCCACCTTATCGAACTTCATCGAACCGAATTCCGTTTGATCCATTTGTACTTTGAATTTATTCATTAAATAATTCCTCCTCTTTAATGAGGGGTGCGAGTTTTTTTCGGGCGCGGTCGAGCCGGGTTCTTACCGTGCTCTCAGGTACTTGGAGCACTTCAGCTATTTCTGCAGCACTCAGCTCCTGATAATAATAGAGCATAATGACTTCTCTGTATTTAACCGGGAGCTTGAAAATACAATCCTTCAGCCACTCTGAAAATTCCCCATCCATAAGAGCCTTTTCTGTCTGGTTCTCATTATGGCGGGCTTCCTTCATGTAATGGACAGGAAAAACCCTTCTCACATAAGCACTTCTTAAATGGTCTTTGCATTTATTCGCGGTGATCCGGTAAAGCCACGTTTTAATAGAGGAGTCCCCTTTAAAGGACGGGAGGTTCAGATAAAAAGAGACAAATGAGCTCTGGACCAGATCCTTGGCTGTCTCCTGGTTTTTCACGTAGGAATACGCCAACTTTAAAAGGTCGGTCCCGTACACCTCCATCACTTGTCTGAAATAGTCCTCACGCTCATCCGGATGATTAGCTTTTGTATCAATGGAAATTTTTTTGCCGGCATTCATTGGTTTCCCCCTTTCATTCATTAGACGGAGAGAAGCAGCGGGGTTTCTCATTTTTTGTAAACTTTTTGGCCTGCACAGCAAAATAAGCAGAGGGTTCTGCCTGCCTCTGCTTATTTTTAGCGCTCCAGCCCGTTTCTTCGATGAATAACGTAACAAGATCAGGACTTTCTGATTCCGATTCAACAGTGTTCCGGGGATGACTATATATTTTTCAGCTCTGCTTTCAAAAGAAAGGCCTTCCTTTTTACCTCTATATTCTCCATGTGGACTCCACCTATTTTTTCCAAGCCCTCTTCCCTTTCATATTTTACCAGATTATAATAGTTGATTATGATGTCATTCTGTTTATTTTGGAGGAGCCTATATGCCTAAAGTGGAAATGAATCACGTTCAGTTAAACTATGAAGTCCGCGGTGAGGGACCGCCTGTCGTATTCCTTCACGGACTGGGTGCCAGCTGGAGAATGTGGGAGCCGCAAATTGACGCCTTTTCCTCCAAGTATCAAATGATTATGCCTGATTTAAGGGGCCACGGGGAATCCACAAAGACGTTCCCTGACAATATGTTCTCTGCACGGGTGATGGCAGAGGATCTTAAAATGCTATTGGATGAACTGCATCTCCGGAAAATCCAATTGGTGGGGTTATCGTATGGTTCGGTCACAGCCCAGCTGTTTGCAGTGAACTATCCCCATTATGTAGATAAATTGGTCCTGTCGAACGGATATAGCGAAATTCCCACTAAGGTATCAGGCTGGGTGCTGAAGCTGTCGAACGCCATCTTTAAGAGGCTGTCCTATGAAACCATCATCAACCAGATGCTGAAGGTTTATGGAAAAGACGAATATACGAAAAACGTGCTGCGGAACTCGTTCACCTTTGACAAGGACATGTTTATCCTGGCGAAAAATTCAGAGTTCCCTTACCATACGGACCAGCTGCACCGCATCACCTCTCCAACTCTCGTGATGGGCGGTGAAAAGAAAGTGATGGGCGTAGATGAAAAGAAAGGCTCCGAAAACCTTTTCGCCCATATTCCGGATGCCGTGCTTGTGTTGTTTAAAGATGCGTTCGATCCGCTGAGCACGATGAGGAAGGATTTGTTTAATGAGATGGTGCTCGATTTCCTGGAGGGCAGAGATTTTAAGAGTCATGAGGGGGTGACGGTTTATCGGAAGGAACCGATGAAGATCTAGCACATTTAAAAAATGCTGCTGCGATTGTAAAAGGAAAAGCAGGAGATGACGGCGGCTCCTAGTTAAAGGCACGCCAGAAGACAGTCACGTTCAATCAAAACAAAGGGGAGTGAAAATCAATGTTTGATTTTCACTCCCCTTTTTAAACGTGTCAGGATAACTGTTATAGTCTCGGATCTACCGGGTCGGTTTCCATGGCAGGCTGAATGTGTTTCTCCATTGTTTTTCAAATAAAAAACTCGCTACTATATTAAGGATGCCTCACCGCGGAAGAGTTAATGACCATCCCTATCACCTGACTTTTGATTATCTATCAATTTTAATTTTTGGCAGTTAATTTCCATTACTTTCTGATAAACTAAACATAACACGATTTACCTATTCGTTGAACAGGAGGATACTGCTATTATCAATCTGATTGGATTTTTGCTGTTTTGCCTTCTATTTATTACTACTGTTCTATTAATCATTCTGTTTTTATTTAATCTCACTCTTTCCATCACCAAGAAGAAACCCTTCCCCCAAAAATGGCTTGGTGCCGCTTTGACAGGTGCCGTTTTAGTAGCCGGGGTCATTCTGTATCAGACATATTTCTTCACCTTTAATAAGATTGACCGGCAGGCTATGCAAAAAGGACCCGGACCTATATCTTCCCCTTCAGAGACATACACAGCGAATGCTTTTTATGAGCTCTATGGAGGTGCGGCCGGGGGAGTGAATGTGTGGGTTGAAATCACAGAGAATAATGAGGCAGGCAATATCAAAACCATTTACTATAGTGATGCAAAAGATGATTTTTCAATGAATTGGATTGATGAAGATACCCTCCATATTGTGAATAACAATCCAGAGTCTCCCGATTCGGACCGGAGTATCAAGTTAGATGTGAATAAAGAAATTTATGATGAAAACGGGCGGGCTTGTCATAGCCTGGTGATGAAGGATGAGTATGTGAAGTGTTATCAGGATTGATCCTTGAGGAATTGAGCGGACCGCGTTCATCCTTGATATGGACATGAAAGCGGTTTGCCGCTCTGGTGAAAATGTGAACATCGAAGTGCAGCTGCTCAATGAATGCAATATGGTTGAAGCGGTCGGCCCCCTTCAAATACGGCAGGCTTTTATAAGCGCTTCTTATACGCCTTCATGGCAAAGAAATACGCGATGACGGTGATTCCCGCACACCAGGCTAAGGCGGTCCATATTTCATTTCCTGCTGGCTGGGCGGATAATAGGGCACGGATGGATTCTACGATGGAGGTAACAGGCTGATGTTCCGCAAAGACGCGTACAGCCCATGGCATGGACTCGGTTGGTACAAACGCAGAGCTGATGAACGGCAGGAATATGAGCGGATAGGAGAAGGCGCTGACACCGTCCACCGATTTGGCGGAAAGTCCGGCAATGGCAGCGATCCAGGTCAAAGCGAGCGTAAACAGCATAAGAATACCGACTACAGCGAGCCATGACAGCACCCCTGCGGATGAGCGGAAGCCCATAAGAAGAGCAACCAGAATGATAACAGCGACAGATATGGCATTGGAAACGAGTGACGTGAGCACGTGTCCCCACAGCACGGTAGAACGAGCTATCGGCATCGTGTGGAAACGCTCAAAGATCCCCTTTGATTTATCCAAAAACAGGCGGTATGCGGTATAGGAGATTCCGCTTGCAATCGCAATCAGCAGGATGCCCGGAATCAAGTAATTCACATAATGATCGGTGCCGGTTTGGATGGCTCCGCCAAACACATAGACGAACAGCAGCAATAAGGCAATTGGCGTAATGGTAACGGTAATGATGGTGTCCATACTGCGGGAAATATGACGCATGGATCGGCCAAGCATGACCCCCATATCGCTGAAGAAATGTTTATTCATCCTATCTTCTCCTCCTTTTTACGAATGATGGTGAGGAAGATTTCCTCCAATGAAGGCTGTTTTTCCACATACTCGACCTTAGCCGGCGGAAATAGCTTTTTCAAATCCTCAAGCGTACCGCTCGCAATAATTCTGCCTTCATGCAAAATGGCAATCCGATCGGCAAGGTGCTCCGCTTCCTCTAAATACTGAGTCGTCAGGAAAACCGTTGTACCGCTCTCCGCAAGCTCTCTCACAATTTTCCAAAGCTCTATGCGCGCCTCAGGGTCAAGCCCGGTAGTCGGTTCGTCGAGGAAAATAGTCTGCGGGTTTCCAATCATGCTCATGGCAATATCCAGCCTGCGGCGCATCCCGCCTGAATAAGTGGAGGCTCTCCGGCTTGAAGCCTCTGTCAAACCGAACCGTTCCAGCATATCCTCCGCTGCCTCACGGGGATGATCCAAGTGACGAAGTTTGGCAATCATGATCAGATTCTCCCGTCCGGTCAGCACCTCATCCACTGCGGCGAATTGCCCTGTCACGCTAATCGATTTTTTTACCTTTTCAGGCTCAGACCCGACATCAAAACTGTTGATGACCGCCGTTCCGCTGTCTGATTTAAGCAGGGTCGACAGAATTCTGACAAGCGTTGTCTTACCCGCTCCATTGGAACCAAGCAAAGCGAAAATACTGCCCTTTTCAACCTCGAAATCCACACCCTTTAACACGTGAAGATCCTTATAGGATTTTTGAAGCCCTCTTACTTGAATGGCATTCTTCAGCATGTTTTTCCCTCCTTATATGATGGCCACATTCGTTAAGTCGGCTTCAATCCCTTTAAGCGCAGCGAAGGTCAGTTTATCCATCATGGCGCCGTCAAAATTGACGGTTTTTATGGCGCGGTAATATTTCTTAGAAAGGACACCGCCCTTAAAAGAGACATTCTTAAGAGTAGCCCCTTTGAACGAAACATTTTCGAGCCCTGCCTTGTCAAACTTGACGCCGATAAACGTCTGGCCGTCAAAACGCAGTCCTGTCAGGTCGGAGTAAGTAAAGTCCACACCATCAAAAACACAATTTTCAAACGTGGTTTTTTTGACGTCGCATGAAGTCAGCATAACATCTGTCAGCGTTGTATCTTTGAATGCTGCTCCGGCAAGCCCTGACTTACTGAAGTTCGTGCGGACCAGGATCGTTTTTTGGAAGGCTGCACTCGTCAAATCAAGAGTCGAAAAGTTGCAGTCTGTTAAATTGGCGCTGTTAAAATTAGCTTCGCGAACATCACTTGATTTAAATGTGCTGCCGGTCAAATCCGCTCCGGTAAAGTCAGACCCCCGCAGCGCAGTGGAGGTAAATTTCCCATTATGCGCGGTAACACCTGCAAAGTCACTGTTTGCCAGATTACTCGCACTCAGGTGTGTAATCACCTGACGCTCCAGTGAACGCGAGAGATTCGCGACCTCCAGTACCGTTTGTTCGATGTCGCCGATGCTGTCAATGGTTATTGCCAGGGCTGTTTCATCGTCCTTTCCTTCTTTCTTGAGTTCGCTAAAGCGCTCCTGAAGGTCAGACAGCAAATCCGCCTTCAGCTCATCCACACTCTTCACTCCATTGTATGGAGCGAAAACACCTTGCACATATTGGTTCAGTTTCTCATTCATACGGTCACTTCTCCCTTATAATAATTTTTCGAGAACCTTCTTGGCATACTCCCAATTGTCGATGTTGCTTGCGTAAGTTGACTTGCCCTTTTCGGTTATCCTGAAATATTTGCGCCGTCCGCCCTGTGATTCATCGCCCCAGTACCATTCGATGTCACCGTCTGCTTCAAGCCGCCGGACGCTTGAGTACATGGTCGCTTCCTTTAATTCATACTCCCCGCCAGAGCGTTCAGCAATCAGCTTTACGATCTCATACCCATAACGATCCGCTTCAGATAAGACCCGTAAAATCATCGTATCCGTATGGCCCCGCAGCAGGTCGGATGTGATTTTGCTCTTGCTCATCTCATCACCTCCTCCTTACCAGTATTATGCAATAAAGTACTATGAGTGTCAAGGTAATGTTTATATTATATTAATTTGATGGAAACACCTATTTTATACATTCTTTTTTTACATAAAAAAGCCCCAATCTGCCTCAGGCTGGGACTCACATCAGCTTGTGTTGTTTAAAGACACGATCGATCCGCTGAGCACGATGAGGAAGGATTTGTTTAATGAGATGGTGCTCGATTCCCTGGAAGGCAGAGATTTTAAGAGTCGTGATGGGGTGATGGTTTATCGAAAGGATCCTGGAAAGGGATAAATTTTTTGATTTCTATTTTGCTGCTGCTAATACTGTAACAAGAAAAGAAGGTGATTATCATGTTGGCATCTTCCATCAAATGCTTGTCATAGCTTGGTGATGAAGAATGAGTATGTGAAGTATTATCAGAATTGACGCTACGCACAAATTTTAATAACTTAGAGAAAAGACCGCATTCTGCTTTGATTGGACACAGTGGATCGTTATAAAGGAAAAACTCTGAACTCAGGCTTTGGAAAGACCAACTCCTTTAAACCTAACATTGTTTATACCGGGTTTTAAAGACCAATCCATTATCTGATTCCAAGCTTTGAAGCAATCATAAGCCGATGTATAATAGGAGAAAGGAGCTGTGTGATGAGACGATTAAAACCATTGAATGATTTTGTTTTTAAAAAACTGTTTGGAGAAAATAAAGACAAAGACATCTTGATTGGTTTTCTGAATGCCATTATACAAACAGATGTGGAAGACCTTTACATCGTAGAAGAAACTTTAGTAAAGACAAAATAGATGACAAACAAGGAATTTTGGACATTAAAGCGGTTTGCAGCTCTGGTGAAAAAATCGAAGTGCAGCTGCTCAATGAGTACAATATGGTTGAAAGAACTTTGTTCTACTGGTCTAAACTATATACAGAAGACCTTAAAGCGGGTGAAAACTATTCTGATCTCAACCGGACGATTGCGATCAACATCCTGGGATACAATTTATTTAAAGTACATCAAAATTTTCATTCCGTCTACAAAATTCAGAACATCCAAACCGGTGAACTCTTCACAAATTTGCTTGAGATACAGTGCATTGAATTGCCGAAGTTCAGTAAGACTAAACCCGATATGAATGATCCGTTGCATCGGTGGTTATTGTTTTTAACAGAAGACGAGGATCAGCAAAATCTAATGGAGGTGTTTAAGTTGGATCAATTGGTTTCAAAAGCTGATGAGAAACTGCGCCGTCTAAGTGCTGATGAGGAAGTCATCCGGACGTATCAGCTTAGGGAGAAATATTCGAATAGAAGCAGGAACCATGTAACGGTTTCCTGCTTCTTCTTTAGCATATATCCTCATGCAGTGGATATAATTCAATTTTAACTGTAGTGCCTATTCTTTACCAAAGTTATCAAGCAACGCCCGCACTTCATCCGTCGATTTTGTGTTCATCAGCTGGCTTCGCAATTCAGCCGCTCCAGGGAATCCCTTTACATAAATTTTGAAAAAGCGGTGAAGCCCTGTTACCGAGCGCGGCACGGTTTCTGCATATTGATCCTGCAGATCCAGCTGAAGCCTTAATAGATTAAGGTACTCATCACTGCTGTGCTCTTTCGGCTCTTTTTCAAAAGCAAACGGATTTTTGAAAATACCCCGCCCGATCATCACGCCATCGATTCCGTATTTTTCGGCAAGCTCTAATCCTTTTTGACGGTCAGGAATGTCACCATTGATGGTGAGCATCGTATCCGGCGCAATCTCGTCACGCAGTGCTTTGATTTCCGGAATCAGCTCCCAATGCGCATCCACCTGGCTCATTTCATCTCTTGTACGCAAATGAATGGAAAGGTTCGCAATATCCTGCTTCAAAATATGCGCGAGCCACTCCTTCCACTCATCAATCTCCTTAAAGCCAAGACGCGTTTTCACGCTGACAGGAAGACCGCCTGTTTTTGCTGCCTGGATCAGCTCTGCCGCAACATCCGGACGCAAAATCAGACCGCTGCCCTTTCCTCTTTGTGCCACATTCGGAACAGGACAGCCCATATTGATGTCGATCCCCTTAAACCCCATCTCCGCCATTCCAATACTCATCTGACGGAAATAATCGGGACGATCCCCCCAAATATGCGCCACCATCGGCTGCTCATCCTCCGTAAACGTCAAACGCCCGCGCACACTATTGATCCCCTCCGGATGACAATAGCTATCCGAATTCGTAAACTCCGTGAAAAACACATCCGGCCGCCCCGCCGCACTCACCACATGACGAAACACAACATCCGTCACATCCTCCATCGGTGCCAGCACAAAAAACGGACGTGGCAGATCACGCCAGAAATTATTACTCATTGTCGTTCCATTCCTCTCTATATGGGTACATCTTTAAAGTTTAGTTGTTAACAAACTATATTTTTTTGTTCCTTTACACTTATATCATGGTTGGGGGGTGGTTATCAATTGGGAATGAGTAAGGAGGACGTAATTGTAAACAAATGTTATGGTAAGCACGGGGACTCATGTAAATTAGCGATGATTGATTTTGGTAAGCACAGGGACGGCTCTCTTGCTTCTGAAGCAGCAGAACCGCCCCCGTGCTTTCTAACGCAAAATTTGTTTCGTTTTCAAGAGCTCCCTTTATCATTAAAGGGTTATAATAACCGGACCGTTTTTCGTCAGAATAATCGTATGTTCCAGTTGGGCGACATAACTCTTTTTAGTAGCAAAGGTCCAGTCATCTTCCATTTGGAACACTTCTTCTTCAGCGGTTGAGATAAATGGTTCGAAGGCAATGACCATCCCTTCCTTTAATATCTCATTATCCCACGGATCATTAAAATTCAAGATATGGTCAGGGGCTTCATGGATGGTGCGTCCAATCCCATGTCCTGTAAGGTTTTTGATAACGGTGAACCCGTGCTGTCTAGCTGTTTCGAATACGGCTTTTCCAATTCTGCTTTTTTTGGAACCAGGTTTTGCTTTCTCAAGGCCTGCATCAAATGCCTTTTTCGCTACGTCACATAATTTCGATAACACTTCTTCGCCTTTTCCCACTACAAATGAGATTCCTGTATCTGCAAAATAACCGTTCTTGGAAGCAGATACATCGATGTTGACGAGATCCCCTTCCTGGATCACCCGTTCACCCGGAATCCCATGTGCCACTTCTTCATTCACGCTAATGCACGTAAACCCGGGAAAATCATATTCGCCTTTTGGTGCTGAAACGGCCCCTGCTTTTTCAAAAAGCTCCCCGGCCAAATCATCCAGTTCCTTGGTCGTTATGCCGGGAACCGTTCGCTGCACCAATTCATCCCGAATGGACGCGACAATTTTTCCGATTTCCTTCAAACCGTTGAAATCTTCTTCTGTTTTCGCAATCATTTTTTGTACCTCGTTTTCTTTTTTTCTTCTATACAGTCATTATTCCTTTAATCCCTTTAAAATACCAAGCTTATGCTTCAGGATCATTCTGCCGGGCTTTCCTGGCAGTCGCAGGTGGTTATCTTTTTTCAATCGCCATACGCAAATTCGAAATCACTCCAAGAACCAAGATAAACGAACAAACCATTTTTTCAAAAGGTGTCCCTAACAACTGCAGGATCAATCCAACGGACCAAAGGACAACAAAAAACCAGCATATTCCGGTAATTCCTCTTTTGTATTGATTGAATCTCACCTCGCCAGCAAGCAGCGTAAAAACTCCTCCAAAAATACAAATCATGATGCTAAAAATAGATATTGGCAACTGAGCAGCAAAGGATTCAGACCGGCCGCCATTAACCCATGTGAAGGGAATAATGCCGGTTATAATTAGAACATGGATTAAGAGTGTTAAGGAGTAAAAAACTACGCCTAAAAACACTGCTGTTTTCAAATGCATTTTTCTAAGCAGTTGTAGCATATACACACTCCTTTTCTGCTTTGAAATGTACTGGTTTTTATTCCATTTTTAGAGAGTTTCCTTTATGTCAGATAGTAAAATCCATTGTACAGCACGCTAAAATTTATTCTTCCACATATGAAGCAATCAGTTCATCATTCAGTAGAATAAGGTATTTATCATAGTCTTCCAAATTTATTTCTAAGCCCACCATGTGATAGGTCTTGCCTTTTATTCGATAAGAATATGACCAGGCTTGCGCCTCCTTCAATTCATTTTTGGCAAAAGATTTCCTCACGTTATTTGTTACATCCCTCACGTCTTCCTTATAAGGAGCTCCAATCATCTTTTCTTCTATCCCAAGCTCCGAGGCCAGACTCTCTCTCACCAACGGCTCAACCCCGGAATTCACATAACGGTATCCAAAAAAACTTACGACAGCAGCTAAAACCAGGGCTATGCCTATTTGCAGTTTACGTTTCTTAAAGAACGGCCATTCCTTTTCTTTTTTTACCTCAACAAAAAGCGGCATTTCAGTGGAGAAACGATGAGTCGCTAACTCATATTCCTCATCCGTCATATGGAAACGGTGGGTTTGTACATACTGTTGATTTTCATCAAATTCATGTACACCTTTTATTTTGACATTCCCGTGCGTCTGATGGGACTGCTCCAAGGCATGATCTAATGTATCCGATGAATAGGAAGCCGATGCCGGTAAACCGTCTTCCGCTCCTATCCGGTAAACCATTTCAAATGTTTTATTTTTCATTTCTTATCCTCCCTGGCAGAACGGCGATAGTGGCTATTCTCGAATCTTTATTATCTCTTAACCTTTTATTCAACCGACAAAAATTTACATTAATAAAATCATACCATACTGGACACGGTCTGGAGGTGGTTATGGAGTATTCGTATATATTCTTTTCAGACAGTCTCTTTCAGTAGTACGGGGACGGTTCTCTTGGGGACGGGGGTCTGGAATGAACAAAAAAAAGCAGATGATATAGATTATCTATATCATCTGCTCTCTATTATAATAACTCTAGCCTCGTGGCTTCACCACAATTGGGAGTAGGTGAGGCGTATCATATATATGGATCTTTTAAAATAAGTGGCACAATGTCTTTCAAGCCGTCCGTTTCGGAAACATATTCACGATAATAATGTTAATAGATTCTGAGAAGTATCCCCTAATTAACTGTGCAGTTCTTTTATTTCAGCAATGGAGCTGCTTCCATAGGATTTAGACCATTTGCCGCCCACGCGAAAGGTTGGTTTTTGTTAAGCTTGTTTAGGAGTTCCATGTCGCTATTAGGAATTTCAAAGTCAAACAAGTTTAGGTTTTCTTTTATACGTTCCGCCTTAGTACTTCTGGTCAACACACTATACTCATGCTGCAATCCCCAGCGCAGCAGCAGTTTAGCTTCTGATACATTTAGTTTTGCTGCAATATCTTTGATGACAACTTGGCCTTCTTTCTTCAGATCGGCAAGAACTTCTCCACCTTGACCTTCTACTGATCGCCAGTTGGAAAGTGGAGCAAGGGAGCTATACGCAATCGGTACGATTGAATTTTCTTTCATATACTTGGTCAGCTCCATTTGAGTATTCATAGGGTGAAACTCAATCTGGTTTGCCTCTGGTTTTGCTAATCCGGCGTTCAATATTTCTTTAATTTTTTCTTCATTATAGTTTGATACTCCAATATGTCTTGTAAGCCCCAACTTCTTCAGTTCCATCAGTGCCCGCCACTGCTCAAGCCTCAGCTCTGCCAAAGGGGCATGGATAAGGTAAAGGTCTACATAGTCAAGCTGCAATAATTTAAGCTGATTTTTCAGTGTCTCAATGGTTTGCTCGTACGTTTTTTCCGGTGCTCCCCATGACTTGTAACCTGGAAAAAGTTTAGTAGTAACGAAAATTTCACTTCTAGGAACTCCGGATTCTTTAATACCTCTTCCGGTTCCTTCTTCATTATTGTAGCCTTCAGCTGAGTCAATATGTCTGAAACCTTTTTTTAAAGCCTCTTCTACACTTGTTTCTGCCTGATCTGCAGACAACTGGTAAGTTCCAAAGCCAGCAAGAGGCATACCAATTTCGTTTCGTGTCAAATTTGATAATTCCATCATTAATCTCCTTACTAAATATATATTTTTTTGTTTAATTGATTAAGCTTTTGTTCTCAGACGATTCACCAATAGATCGTCTTTGAGTATCTCATCTTTCATTGCCAACAATTCCTTTACGTCCCAGTTGCTGCTTAAATAACGACCTGCAGCCCAATCAGCTTGCCCGGAACAAAGCCAAACGATGAAACCAGCTGCCAATTCTGGTTTGTCCACTAGAGAAGGATGCATATTCTCTGGCATATTTTTTGCAAGGTCTGTTGATACACCACCTGGATGGATAGCAAATGATTTAATGCCATCTTCGCCATGATCGCCATTTATAAACTCACAAAGGCGGTTGATTGCATGTTTCGAAGTCTGATAATCCGATGCTTCCGGAGTCAGCAGCTGAGCGCCGACAGATGAAATAAGGATCAAGTGTCCTCCAGTTCCGCCTTTTGCGGAGTATTTGCGGGCGGATTCTATAAGATGCGGGATGCAATAGCGGGCAACATGATAAGTCCCTTTTACATTGACTTCCCACGACTTCCACCAACTATCTATATCTGATTCTCCGATTTTACTCCATTTGCCAAGGTAACCCGCATTGGCGTCTGCGACATCAATGCTTCCGAACTGGGCGATACAATCATCAACCGCTGCTTTAACCTGTTCTGGGTATGTTACATCGCAAACCATATAAGAACATTGGGTTTCAGGGTTTGCTTCCATTACTTTAGCCTTCGTCTTTATAAGCTCACTTTCCGATCTGGAAACAATATAAACTGCTTTTGCGCCTGCATGTGCAAAGGCTATAGCTGTTGCCTGACCGATGCCTTGTGATGCACCAGAAATAAAAATCGTTTTGCCCAAGGCGCTTCCTTTTAATGTAGTCTCTGGATCAATGCCGGAATAAGTTAAGTGATGGGACTTCAAATTAAGAAACTGTGTTTTAATGGATGTCATTATTTTTCTCCTTATATTAGAAAATAAATTAGCCAATCTATTCGTATTTCTCATTTCACTGAGGTTAATTAAAGTCTAATAAACGCCATAGACATTAACAATACACAATCCTATGCATTGTTGCCTAATACTCCAAAACAACAAAAATAACGGTGTGATAGCGACATTATCATGATACAATATTCCAAACGATTGCATTATTGGAGGAAATAATGACTGAGAAACAAAATCAAATGATATCATTGTTTAATCAAATTATTCCAAAGGAAACGGATATAACTACATCTGTACCGGGGCTCTCTTTATTTAGGATCGACGATTCTTTTTCCAGAACCCCATTTTCATATAGTTCCGAAATCATTATTCTTGCACAAGGAGAAAAAGTGGTCTATCTGGGAGATGACATCTATACGTATGATTCTTCACACTACCTGGTTCTACCTGTTCCTCTCCCGGCTGAATGTGAAGGGAGAACAGAGAGTGATAAGCCCATTCTGGGGTTAAGTATTTACATTGATCCAATTGAGATTGGGGAAATCCTGTTGGCAATGGAGGATAGCAAAAAAGGAGTTAAAGCTTTACCGAAGGGCATTTACAGCTCTCCAATGAATGATGATATTTACGATGCAGCCATTAGACTTTTAAAGGCAATTGCTGACCCACAGGATACAAGTGTGCTGGCTCCAATGATTAAAAGAGAAATCATCTACCGTGTGCTACAGGGTGAAAACGGGGAGATCCTTCAGTCACTTGTCCACCGGAACAGACGTTTCTTTCAAATAGCAAAGGTGATTCAGAAAATTAACGAGTCCTACAGTGATAAATTTGACATAGACAAAATGGCTGAGGATTTGGAAATGAGCAACTCCACATTTCACAGCAGCTTCAAGGCAATAACAAATTCATCTCCGCTCCAGTATATTAAAAACGTCCGCCTTCACAAGGCCCGTACATTTATGATTCAGGACGGGTTAAATGCAAATTCAGCCGCTTTCAAAGTCGGATATGAAAGTCCTTCTCAGTTTAGCAGAGAGTACAAACGCTTATTTGGATCAACTCCCGCAAAGGACGTGGCTTTTCAGCGTTGACGGCAAGACAATGTTATAAAACATCTTTTGGGGACACCCTCGATTAAATTCTTTCTTCGTCATCAGAATTATTATTTTCGCAAGCAATCTCTATATAAAATCAAAAAACTCGTCTATTTGACGAGTTTTTTTAATGAATTTTGCTCTTTTCTAACCAACATGGCGATGCTTTCCACATGTGTGGACTGCTGAATATAGATTTTCCAATAAGAAATGATGTAGAGTGTTCACCCAAATAATAAAAGTCAATTCACAAATAACAATTTTTCCCTAGGTTAAGATAAAGGGTTCCCCCTTAAAATTAAGCGAAATCTCTTTTTATTTCTTCTATACTTCTCCCAGTATTTAATTGAAGAAACTTATACAGTAGTTGAGTATTCTCCTTATTAACAAGAGTATTAAATTTATCTAAGTGTACATCGAAACCTTCAAAATAAGGACTTTTATGGGTAGGATTATTGTAGATCATTAAATATTCTTGGTAGTCCTTTGTCTTCATTTTATCTTCAATCTGAATGAGAATCTCATTCCAATCACTAACACGTTTAGTATGAAGAGGTTTTTTTAAGATTACTTCATTTTGTTCTTCGTTATTTATTTGTTGTATGAATTGCGACACTTCCAATTTATATTGAAAAAGCTCGCTTCTCTTCTTGTTACCTAAATCATGTAAAATTTCCGTTTTATATTGAATAAATCTTACTTTCCGGTAAGGTATTTTTCCTTGCTTCTGTTTTGATTCTTTTTTATTGTTGTTATGGTCGTTAATTTTTTTTCCAGCTTTGGTTGCAAGAGTTATCCCCGTCCCCAATACCTGCCAGTTATCCTTTACAAATTTTCCAACTTTGGGGCCGTGAGTCTTTATTGAATCGACTAGAGGTTTTATAGGTATATTACCCATGTTTTAAGCTCCTTTCCAAACCTAATGTTTTTTATCACAGAGAGTCAATTAGCCATTTACTTATTTAATAGCGCTATTTCCTTATTAATCTAAAGTAAAAATTCAGCCGGCAACTTTCATATAAAGCCCTCGTAAGCGCGGGGACTGTTCTCTTGCTTCTGAAGCAGTAGCACCATTCCTGTGCTTACATTTATTCTTCATATATGTCTACTGTCATTTCGACATGCATACCTTCGTGCAAGTAACCTTTATGGACTTGTGCTATATCATTCATGCAACCTAACTCTATGGGAGCAATGTTTAGACGTTCAATAACTTCCTTTTTAATAGTATTAATTATAACTCGTGCTTCTCTTTGCTCTGCAAAGCGGATGTTTTTCACCAATAATTCTTTAGGGTATTTTCGGCCAAAATCCATCCAACCATTAAAACCGTATTCCTCAAAATTAAAATATGATACATTCCCAATTAATATTTCAGTATCTTCCAAACCAAGTTCCCTTAATGCTTTATGCAATCTATTCTTAAATTCATCAAAGTCGGAAATAACTATCAATGCAGGTTGGTCTTCCAACGGTAACCTACCAATAGCTTCTGGCAAGGAGTTATCTGAAAAGTCTCTGAAATATGACGCTGGTATATCTGCGGTCACCCTGTGCTTTCCCTCACTATCAGGACAAGGGAACAAGCTGTTTTTCATGATGTACACACAAAAGCAAGGCAACTCTAAACTTCGTTTATCTTTCAAATATAGTCGTCTTCCGCTTATTTCCTTGAGTAATGGTCTGGTATTAGGGTTTAAGATGTCGCTAGACTCATATTCTTTTGCCAATTCGCCTATACGTTCAACATCTAAAATATTACAAAATGCCAGGGTTCCTTCACAGCCATCACCTCGCCCATCTCCATATTTTTTGGAGTAATCAATCCACGATTGGGGAGTGTTGAATTTGATTGATCCTGTATCTACAAAGGCATCAGCATATTTAGAACTAGTTAATCTAAAGGCAGCAGAAAAATTATTAGGTTTTGCCCATTCTCCCATAAAGCACCTCTCTTCGAAGCGCGGGCACGGTTCTTTGCTTCCGAAGCAGTAGAACCGTCCCCGTGCTATTGGGAAATTTGTACCCGTAATTACTGCTGAAGAGGGAGGTTAAATCCCTCTCCCTCGTAGTATTGTTTTCAACTCTTAGTTGTAACTTTATTTCTAAAAGTAATTAATTGATACAGTGGTAAAAGCTGCTTAATTTTCTTTAGGGTAAACTTTGCAAGGGTAATTCTGTCTTTTAGTATATCACTATCAGGTAATAGCAAATAACTACAATAAGATTCAAACCCTGGCTTATCATAATTCTTATAAAAATTGATAAAATCTTTAGCGTCTTTCTTATCAAATGAAAAACTTGCTATTACCTTATCATTCTTTGCATCCGTTACAAACCATGTAAATCCTTTTCCTTTTAAAATTGAGACTTCTCTAATAATACTCTCAATTTTAACTTTATCAGGTTTATTAATAATATCGTGCATAGTCCCTCTATCTACAGCATCATTAGCGACAGAATGAAAAAGAACTATTTCAAAACCATTGCCAACTAAACAAAATTGGATACAACCGTGTTTTTGAAATCCCATATATTCATCAGATGTATAACTTCCTCTTGAAGGAGGTAAAAACGCATTTAACTGCTTTACTTCCTGCTCTGTTTTCCCATAACGCACACCTATCCAAGAAACTCGATTATGGTTAAAATGATTTGGTTCAATTCCGGATGTTAAATTATTCAATTTCCAATGTTCATGCAAATCTAATAAATTTACATGTTTTTTTAATAACTTGTGTATGCTTGCCAATTTATCTCGAATTAATTTTCGTCTTTCTTTAATTTCGTTATTATTTGAAATAGCATTTCTATGGAATAGAGATTCATAATCTTCATAAGTAAAATAATGCTTAGTTAAATCATACTCATCCCTCTCAAATAAATCCCCATTTGTAATTCTTTGATTTAGCTTTTTCCTAATATTTTTTTGTAAGTTATTTAATTTTAATAGTTCCGCATCAATTTCATTATAATAATCTATAATTGTACTATCTACTAAACTAGCATTATTCTTACAATAATCAAAAAACAGAAGTATTCTATCTAAGTTATGTTTATCTCCTGCATGATAGCTCATAAACTCTAAGTTTCTTTGAAATCCACCTTGAGTTAAATTAGCAGAACCGTGAATAAATTCGAGATCCCCATCTTCCTTTTCCACTAGGTAAACCTTGGCATGTAATTGTAAAGAGTCCACAATAAAGACATTTGCGGTTTTACTTAATTCTTTCAACAGAAAGGCAGGGGAAGTGTTACTAAACTCAGTTGATAAAAAAATAACGACCTTTGATTTAGGTAATTTATTTTTAATAACTATATCTTTTAATAAGTTTAAGCCAAACTCAGAAAAGTAAGCTGTTGCAATTCGAATTGATTTTATTTTACAAAGCCTTTCAAAATATTCTACTAAATTACCGCGTTTCCATTGGTAATTAACCAACTCAGTCCCCCCTTACCTGACATTACTAACTACATTTTTATTACTTATATGTAATCATCTTCCTGCCATTCAATAATTTCATATTCTGACATTTCATCCTTCATTCCAATGTAGGTAGCTATCGATAAAATAACAAGTGTCATACTACTGAACACTTGACTGACATGAATGACTTTACCAAAAGTGGTTGTTCCTAAGTCCAAAGAAAAGTTATAAGCAGAAACGGACATGCTATATAAAAAATAATCAATAAATGAAGTCATGGAGCCATTATTAAATGAATTTGTTATGTAGGTACCAGATAAATAATAAATACAACAGAATAATAATATAAATTCAAAATAACTATGTAAGGCGAGTGATATCCTATTTCCTCTTTTTAAATTTGAAGACTTGTACCCTATACTTAAATTTGAATAATTCATTTTTGCCCCTACCACATCTTTGTAAAAGGCAAATACAACTTCTATTATCCTTGATAATAAATGAAATACGAGAAACGTATAAAATACTCCCTCTACTTTAAAAGTTGCAATTATGCAGATAATACTAGCTATAACAACATTACCCCAGTTTGAATAAATTACGAAGTCCTTCCGCCGATTTTTTTGCTGATGAATTTCACAATTATATTTACCACGTTCTTCTTCACATTGGATATACTTTTTACTTATTGAATTATAATGCCCTTCGTCTTTTCTTCTGGGACATTTAGAATTTAAATTTTCACTCCATAAGATTGCCTTAAAACTGGAAGCAAAAGAATAATCCGGACTAATTACCCTTAATAATATGTTTTTCAATATTGATGGACTCTTACTGGATTGCTCCTTATCCTTCACAAACTTAAATATTGCTATCCAATAAAAGTTATCTTCGAGTTGCAAGTTTGGTATTTGTATTTTATTTGATTTTTTAACCAACCAAAATGTTAAGAAGTGTAGTATGTAAGCTATAAAATATGAAATTAAGTAGCCCCAAAGCCATATATAATATTCGATATTTAGAAAGCGCGTCCCATATTTAAAAAATCCTATTTCATTTGTTAAATTAAATGAAAGTCCACTTGCATTTATAATTCCTGCAAATAGTATAAAAATAGCCCAACTTTTAAAGTTCCAGGATATATTATTCATTTGCTTCCTCTTCATATCTTCCTCCTATTTTGATAATGCCTTACAACCCGTATTCCAACAATTTCTAATTATACCATGTTTGACTTTATCTAAATATCTATAAACAACATAAAAAGTATGCATTACAGATTAGATAATAAAAAAACTGACAATATTAGTTCACAGGTAAACATTACTACATCTCAACAAATGGAATGGGAGTTGAGATGATTGATATGTGCAGTACACATTCGTGTATCGACTGATAAGGAAGAAGAGAAAATCTCATTGGAAAATCAGCAGCGGTTATTTTACAACATTATCGTGGAGAAAGGATGGGATTTGTTTCGTTTTTATATTGATGTGGAATCAGGAACAGAAGATAAAAAGCGGGAAACCTTGCGGAAATTGATTGAGGACGCAAAGAAGCATAAGTTTGATGTCATCCTTTCGAGAGCTATCGCTACTAACAAGGAATGGGAAGCTTTCATACGAAATAAAGGAGATTGCTGAAAAGTATAATATCCACATTTTCGAAATGATAAGGAATATTTAAATAACCTTGCGGCAGTAGCTATAAAGAAACAAAAACAAGCCACCCAAATGTAAAATCAAGGATGAGATTAATGTTTCTAATAAAAAAAAGAAACGGTATCTTGAGATGCTTGCGCAAAATCAAATCACCTAAGAGGAATACAGAGAAGTTGCTGATGAATATCAAGGACGAATTAATGAATTAGATATAAAAAGGAGTGGGCTTGAAGCCTCACTCCGACATGATGAATTTCTAGGTAGGATTGAAAACCTTCGGAATACAATAAACCGCTTCTTGCCTCTTAATGAAGTAACGGAGGAGATATTACACCACTTTGTTGAGCGTTGTCCTTCCACAATAATCTCCACCGATTCTCCCCTCCCCAACCCGCATTCCACAGTTCGCTGACAGAATAAAGTCTTCCGAAATCCCGCTCTTTCTCCCCTTTTTTTACAATTTTTTATTTTTCCGCTCGCTTTTTTCCCGCTTTTTTTCCCTCTTTTACTCGAGTTAGAATAAAGTTTTCCGAAGGCATTAAAAAGAAAAAGGCAGACCCCGTAAGGGATCGCCTTGGTTTTCTCCCGCTTTTTTGCGAAATCTTTTTTCTCACTTTGAAGAGAAATCGGAAATGTTTATTGTGATGTGTTAGGGAGTTTATTGGTTAGTTACAGCGTATTGATATAGACAGAAACGGCACCCCAACAATTATTTATCGGTTTTTAATTTCACCTGGTTAATTTTCCCTCAAAACTATCTGCGATACGCACTCAACATGCGCCGTCTGCGGAAACATATCCACCGGCTGCATATACTCCACTTTGTACTCCTTCGCCAAATACTCCAAATCCTTCGCAAGAGTAGATGGATTACAGCTGACGTAGATGAATTTCTTCGGTTTTACCTTCTTAATCGTATCCAACAATGCCCGGTCACACCCGGTTCTTGGCGGATCGACGACGACGACGTCTGGTTTCCAGCCTTCTTTGGTCCATTTTGGGAGCCAGTGTTCGGCGGTTCCGGTTACGTAGGTGGCGTTGATGCCGTGGTTTTTGGCGTTTTGGTTGGCGTCTTCGATGGAAGCTTCGATGACGTCCATGCCTCTGATTTCTTTTGCTCCGTCGGCAAGCCATAGGCCGATTGTTCCGACTCCGCAGTAGGCGTCGGCGATTTTTTCTTTGCCGGTCAGGGCGGCTGCTGTTTTCACTTCATTGTATAGCTTTTTCGTCTGCTCGGGATTGAGCTGGAAGAAGGCTCTTGGTGAGAGCTCGAAGGACAGGCCTCCCATTGTCTCGTCAATCGTTCCTTTTCCTTTCAGCTTTGTCGACTTGTCACCAAAAATCATCGACGTTTTGCCCGGGTTGACGTTTTGAACGACGGATTTCACTTCCGGGTGGCGCTTCATGATTTCATCGGCGATCAGGTCTTTTCTTGGCAGGTTGTTTTTCTCCGTGACTAAAACGACCTGCACCTCTCCTGTTTCAATTCCCGCCCTCGTGACGATGTTACGGACAACACCGGTGCGCTTCCGTTCGTCATATGGCTCGGCCTTGAAATCCTGGAGAATCTGTTTCACGCCTTGTGTCACTTTATCGGTCGCTGGTGTCTGAACCATGCAGTGGTCGATGGCGACAAGCTGGTGGGAGTTCAGGCCGTAAAGCCCGGCCACAAGCTTTCCGTTTTGCTGGCCGACCTGGAACTGGCTTTTGTTCCGGTAATCCCATGGGTTGTCCATGCCGATTGTTGGACGGATGTCCAGTTTGGATACATCGAACTTCGTATGGCGCTCCAGGGCCTGAATGAGGATGTCGCGCTTTTCCTTAAGCTGCTGTTGGTAGTCAAGATGCTGAAGCTGGCAGCCTCCGCATTTGCCGAAGTACGGGCATGGGGCTTTTACACGGTGCGGCGAAGCCTTCCGGATCTTTTTGATTTCCGCTTCCGCGAACTTTGGCTGGATCTTCGTAACTCTTGCCACGACTTCTTCCCCCGGCAATGCGCCTGCTACGAAGACGACCTGCTTTTTGAAATAGCCGACTCCTTCTCCGTTGATGCCGAGTCTTTTTATCGTTAATGGGAAGGTCTGTCCCATTTCCATGTGAATGTTGGATGGCTGCTGGGCCGGTTTTGGCTTCTGGTTTTGCTTATTCTTTTGATGGCTGCTCATGTTAACGCTCCGTTCTTTTTTCAATGCTCCGCCATAAATACAGGGAGGCGTAGCTCAAGTATGGCTCCCACTCTTTGCTGTAGGCCAGCATGTCTTCCTTAGTCGGCTTTGCGTCCAGGTTGAAATGCTGCTTCAGGGCATTTTGAATGCCGATGTCTGCAATCGGGAACAAATTCGGCCGTCCGAGTCCGAACAGAAGGATATTCTGTACCGTCCACGGTCCGATGCCTTTTATTTTAATGAGTTCATTCATAATCTCTTCATCCGTCTGGTCATGAAGCTTGTTCAAATCGAGCTCCCCGCTTGCAATCATCGCGGAAATGCCCGTAATATACTCCGCTTTCCGGCCGCTGAACTGCAGCTCCCGGAGTTCTGTCACGGGGATGGCCGCTGATTTCTCAGGATGGGGATGGAACCAAACGCCATCCACCTCTTCCCCATACGTTTTCACAAACCGCATCGTCAGCGTCATCGCGAACGCCATATTGAGCTGCTGGTGGATGATGCATTTAATGAGGCTTCCGTACAGACTGAAATCCAGGACAAGCGGTGTACCCTCGTGCTCCTCGAAAATCTGCGCAATCGCGGATGACTTGAAATGCTCACCAATCGCCGACAGCTCCCGGTCCCACTGAAAAATCCGGCGCACTTCCTTCAGCGCCTCACTTTTAACCGCATTGGTTTTACCCGACACCGTAAAAGCCGGCTTCTTCTTGCTCCCGGTCGCCTGAACCGTGATCACATGCGGCTCAAATCCGTTCAGCCGGAGCGGAACCTTCACATACCGCTCATCCAGATCAAGCGTATTCAGCGGATCAATCGCCAGTCTTTCCAATACCCGGTCAAAATCATAAGGAGGCGTTACCTGAACCTGTTCCTGCCACATACGGAATCCCTCTTTTCGTGCCTGAAATGGTGATTGTATTATAGCATAGATTGGGGTTTGTTCTAAAAGGGGGCAACGTGGTCTATTAAAAAAGCGCGGTACGAATACCTCTTTACTATATAAAGAAAAAAGACTGCGAATAAGCTCGCAATCTTTTTCATCCTCAATTATATTTTCAAAGAAGTCCCTGTTAGAAAGCACAAATGAAGGGTACTAGCCCGCCTTCTCTACGCCTTCTGCCGTTCGTCTTAAATATCCTAATCCCTCTGCAATCGCAAAGAAGAAACAGCCTTGAAATGCCATTACGAAAAAAGGAATAAATGAAAAAATAAAATGAATTGTAGGCTGTTCCTCTCCATAATCTGCATATAGATTTGTACTTTCTATCGCTTCATTATATTGTGCGATAAAGCCTGATGCTCCCAGTGTTGCAAATACCCCCATTATTAAACAAGCCCATCCAAAAACTTTAAACCATTTTATCAATGTAATTCCTCCTGATGTCTAATACCTGAAAGATTATACCATGTCTGGAAAGGGAATCATTTCATTTAGAATATTTTCACTTTTTTAGAATTGAATTCAATTCTAAGTCCAAGAAATGATGCTATGCAAAGGCAGGCATCAAATTGGTCACCTTGATAAATAAAAAAGGACCTGAATTAGGCCCTTAAAACAAAATGCTCGCCGCACTATACACTAGCAGCAAAGCCATCAGTACATTAAATTGTGTCCGGTATTGACGCAATACCTTTTGGAACAGCGCTCCGAAAAACGCCCAGCAAATTGTGGCTGCAAATCCGAGGAATGCAAGGAACAGGGAGAACATGAAGAAGCTTGATGGAGACGAGTAATACGGAAGCACGAAAGTTGAGATAGCCGTTATTCCGTAAAGAATCAGCTTCGGGTTGATGAACTGGAGCATCATGCCTGCTGAAAACGATATGTTTTTATCTCCTGAATCATTTTTGCCGTCCGGTTTGCTTTTCAGGATTTTAAAAGCGAGATAAAGCATGTAGGATGCACCAAGGATTGTCATGAAGAATTCTACTTTTGGCAAATATGTACCGAGCAGCATGTTAAAGGAACTGCAGGCGAGTAAAATCAGAAAGCAGCCGACACCGACTCCGAGGCAAAACTTCAGCGTTCTTTTAAATCCATATTGATTGGCGAATGCCATGGCCATAATATTATTCGGACCCGGGGTAAAGGATGTAACAAACGCAAAAACCAAAAAAGAAACCACTGACAAAATCTTCATCCCCCTCTAGATGTGTGTTAAAATGACTAAAACGGTCTATATAACGATTTAAATTATATTGTACATTATGGTCGTTATATTGTACATCATTATTTAGGAGTGTTTTTGTGGAGGAGTTAAATTTAGTCCTTGCTAAAAATTTAAAGACGATACGCGAGCAGAAAAAACTCAGCCTGGAACGTGTTGCGGAGCTAACCGGAGTCAGTAAAACAATGATTGGCCAGATTGAACGGGGCGGATCGAGCCCTACGATCACAACGGTTTGGAAGATCGCAAACGGATTGAAGGTTTCGTTTTCTTCTTTAATTCATGAACCCCAGCCAGATACAGAAGTGGTAACGAAAAGCAGCGTAAACATGCTTTCCATCGATAATGGACGATACCGGATTTTTCCCTACTTCCCTTTTGATGATGAACGGCGCTTTGAGGTCTATCGAGTTGAAATCGATCCGGAAGGCTATTTGGACTCCGAATCCCACAATCCGGGCACTGAAGAATTCGTTACGGTATTTGATGGAGAATTAACCATTCAGATTAAGCAGCAGGAGCATACCATTAAAGCCGGAGATTCCATTCGCTTCAAAGCCGACGGCCCCCACAGCTATCATAATTCCGGGGACAAACCGGTAAGGCTCAGCATGGTGATATATTATCCTGAATAAACATTGAAACAGCAGGCGTTCCATAAGGGACGGCTGCTGTTTTTGTCTGTTTAATCAAAAAGTGTAAAATATACCCACTTCAGCCTTCATTCCAGTTAAAATGAAGGATAGTTACTATACGCAAGCAAGGAGCATACCAAATGACCATCTTTTCATTAGACTTGGGAGAAATCATTCTCCGTGAATTTACAGTAGAAGATGCATCCGACATCTATCGGATCTCAAACGAACCTGTAGTCGCCTCCTTCCTACCCGACTGGAAATCCACTATGGAACAGCGGCTGGATTGGGTGACGAATTATGAAATCCCGGCAAACAAGGATTTCTTGAGTGCTGCAGAAATGGCAGACCGGCATCTGAAACTAGGAATCATCCATAAAGAAAGCGGACGCTTTATCGGCTGGTGCTGCTCAGGGATAAAAGACGAACTGCCTGCTCCTAACCGGGAAGTTATGTATGCGGTTTCTGCGGAATTTACAGGACGGGGTTATGCAACGCTTGCTGTAAAAGGACTGAGCCGCTATTTGTTTGAAGAAAAAAAGGCGGATATCCTGAATGCGGTTGCGCTTGAGAACAATCCTGCATCAAATCGGGTGATTGAGAAAAGCGGTTTCCAATTTCTTCGGACGGTTGTTTTGGACGGCGAGAATTATAATCACTATGTAATGAAGAAATAGTAAAAGGGAGAACGGACTTCGTTCTCCCTTTTACTCATTCTCCAGCTTCTCAATATACTCATTCAGCTTCTTCCGGTTTTCCTCTGAAATTTCCGGAAATTGCGGATCTATTTTCTCAAGGCATTCGACCATAGTTTTGGTGATGATGTAGCGTGAATACCATTCATCATCTGCCGGCAGGATGTGCCATGGTGCATATTCCGTAGACGTGTTGTTTAGCATGTCTTCAAAGATGTGCTGGTAACTGTCCCAATGCTCCCGCTCTTCCACATCGCTGAATGAAAACTCCCAGTTCTTTTTCGGATTTTTCATCCGCTCGAGCAGTCTGTTTTTCTGTTCATCTTTGGACATATTGAAGAAGAATTTGACGACTTCGAATCCGTTCTCTACAAGGTAGCGTTCAAAGTCATTGATCTGACGGTAGCGCATCGCCCAGACTTCATGCTCGTCTTTGTCATCCGGAATCGTCCCCTCCTCGAGCAAATCATGCACTCTTGGAGCGATGACATCTTCGTAATGCGAGCGATTCAGGATGCCGACCTGTCCTCTTTCGGGAAGTCCTTCGCGGATCCTCCACAGATAGTCATGGTTGCGTTCTGTATCAGACGGCTTTTGAAAAGAGGTCGTCTTCAGGCCCTGTGCGTTCAGATTTGAAAAGATGTAGCTGATCGCCTCATCCTTCCCCGCTGCGTCCATCGCCTGCAGCACAACGACGATCCCTTTTTTCTCATCGGCATGAAGCCGCCAGTGCAGGTCCTTCAGCTTGCTGACACTTTCGGGAATGTGATGGTCGCGCAGCTCCTCTTCGCTGAAACCGTGGTCTTCCGATGTCGGATAGTCTTTAAGTTTGATTTCTTTATTGCCTTCAATCTTGTATGGTTTAACGTCCATTGGCTCCTCCTGGTTCTTCGAGCTGTTTAGTCCGTTTTACCCGCGTTTTAGTAGGTACAAACAAAAAAGGAACCTCAATATGAAATTCCCTTTTTACATTACAGCGGGAGGTCCGACTTCTCCATCATCAAATCATCGAGACTCCGGAATCGGTACCCTTGCTTTTTTAAATCGATCACCGCTTTTTCCAGGGCATCGGCATTGTCCTTTGACACGGTATGCAGCAGCATGATTGCTCCCGGATGAATCTGGTTCATCATGTTGTCATAGGCATAGCGCCAGCCGCGCTGGGCATCGGTTTTCCAGTCCACATAGGCAAGTGACCAGAAGACGGTTTGATAGCCGTATTCGTTGGCAAGTGACAGTACCCGTTCACTGAAAACGCCTCTTGGCGGGCGAAGATAGTGGGCATCCTGGCCGGTCAGCTTTTTCACGCGCTTGCTGACGTTATCCAGCTCCGCTTTCAAACGGGCATCACTGACCGTCGTGAGATCCGGGTGAAACCAGGAATGATTTCCGACAATATGGCCTTCCTTGGCCATGCGCTGAACGAGTGCCGGCTGGTCTTCCAAATAATGTCCGGTCACAAAGAATGTCGCCGGAACGTGGTGCTTTTGTAGAACATCCAGTATCTGCGGTGTATACCCATTTTCATATCCGTTATCAAATGTAAGATAGATATCCTTTTTTGCTGGATTTCCAAGGTAGAAGGAACTGTATTTCGCCAGCAGCTGTTCCCGCTCTTTTCCGATTTGTGCCGGCTCATGGTTTTTACTTTTCTCAAATCCCCAGTTCATCGGCGCATTGGAGACGGCCTGGGCAGCATTTGGGAATAGAAGCATAAACACAAGCACTGCACCCCACAATCTTTTTCCCATCCTGAACACTCCTTTTCGAACGCTTTGTCCTATAGGATGTGCAGCCTTCGCTCAAAACATTTACACAAAAAAACATAAATGTTGTCCCATCTCCTGCATAAAATGAAGGAGAAAAGGAAAAAACGAAGATGGAGCAAAATTAAAAGCGAGGTGCAGCATGGTGAATCTTCATTTTGACCTTCCGATTCCTTTACTTGCGGCATGCGGAATTACTGGTTTCCTTCTGATGATGGCAGGATATCGTCTCTACTCCAAACGGCATGAAACAGAATGGACAAACGCAATCCCTGTCTCCTACATCGGGCTCTATCTGGCACTCATCCCGATCCTTGACGCTTCCTCCATTGTCAAAAGGACATCAACCTTCTGGGATCTGACTCAGGTTGTGTTGCTAAGTGCAGCTGTCATGTGGCTATCGTTTTTAAAACCGAAAGAAAGAACCGGCAAGGATGCTTAAAAGGCATGCTTGCTTCTTTTTTCATTGCATGTTTGCCAGTAAATCAGACAGAACCGCTTGATCAACCCCGTTGGCAAGGCCGTATTTGTTAAGGTACATCGCTTGGATGTATTCTAGCATCCTCTCTTTGGAAATCGCTTCTTGCTGATGATTTTTTACATACAGATTTAGCGGAACTGGAATCTGGCCTTCGAAAAGAGGAGGCTGCACATATTGGATTTCCTCCGCCACCTGGTATCCGTTCTTATTGTAGAAACGGGTCCTTTTTACGCAATCCTCTTTCTCTTCCTCCGTATGAACCAGCTCCGGTTTCTCTGTCTCCAAAATAATCGCCTCTATGGAATCATGTCCCGCTGAACGTGCATCCTCTATCCTTTCCTCCAGTTTCAGCAAGGTCTGGGAACCGATACCCAGGCTTCGGACAAGCGGATTCGCAAGGAGGTAGACAATGAACCCGGCATTCACTTCTTTTAAATAATGCCCGGTGGCAAACGAAAGGATTTCCTCTCCCTCCATGCCCATGAGAAACCGGTACGACCCGTTACGCATACTATTTTGAAACACATTATGAGGCTCCCGTATCTCAATCGGAAATGCCTGATCATACATCGCCATCGCTTCCTTGAAGCCCTCTTGATTATGCAGCGTGATTTCCTTCCAAGTAATCGTCATTTGTTCACCTCTATGTAAATTGAAAAAAGGCCCGATTTCAGGCCTTTTCCTGCCAAAACATTATTCTTCTTCAGACAGCTTTCCAGCAGAAAACGCAGTGGCAATGGCACTGACAAGATCACAGATTGATATGAATATCGCTTCCATCGTGACAGCCCCTTTCGGTATTAGTTTACTACATCTATAGAGATACACCCTAATATTTTCCTGAACCGGACTAGTAATAAAATTGGGCAGCCAATTTTCTTCAGTTGCTTTATTGGAGCCAGTTATATTAATGGTAACAGGCGAACAGGAAAAGGTCTTACGTCCAATGGGCAGGACTTCTTAATCCTTCCGGCAGCTTCGTCTTCCGGTCTCCCCTGGCCGAGTTCACCTGCACCTGTGTAAGAAAAATACTCCCTCTTAAATCCGCACCGCTCAAATCGGCATCCCGCAAGTCGGCTCCAATCATGTCCGCCAGTCTCATGTCGGCGTTCCGGAGATCGGCAGCAATGAGCAGGGCCCCTCTTAAGCTGGCCCCCTTGAGATCGGCTCCCTTTAGCTTCGCCCCGATATAGTCGCTTCCCCGTTTCGTGTTTTCTTTTCGGACTGCGTCTTTACGGACGAGTTCACTTGTGCGTTTGAGCAGTTCATTTACGATTGCCCGGTGCGCCGGAACATTGAGGCTGATGATGGATTCGGGATTGAGTTCCGTAAGGGCTGCTGTCTGTTCGAGAGCCGCCTGCAACTCCTTGTAGATTGGCTGCGTTTCTTCACGCTTCAGAGCTTCATGCAGATAGCCCAGCATTTCATGTAGCTGCTGCATGATTGGGAACACCTCAAACATTTCCTTCGCAGTATCCGGGTTTTCACGCCAATCGTTTCCGGCGTATGTAACCTGAGAGACTTTTTGGCCAGCCCCAAAGCATTCGTACACCGTACAGCCCTTGAACCCTTTTTCTCTCAAGTTCTGATGGATCTTGCAGCGGTAATCTGCCTGCAGGTTACGGCATGGGATTCCGCCATCTTTATTGATTGGAAAATCAGCTGACTTCGCATAGGGCAGTGCCACACAGCATAAGCCGAAGCAGTTTTCGCAGTCTGCCTGAAGCTGATATGGTGGTTTTGGTGACACGTTTTCCGCTTCCTTTCTTGTATAAAAGGCAAGAATGCGTCTGCATCCTTGCCTTTGTCTTGTGATATGGGATTTGAGTTCTGTCGAATTCTGCGAAAAATCGATAAATCATGGTTTTCGTTGATATATTGGAATTTTCGCCGATATCCCAGAAAGTAGATATATTATAAATTTCGCCGATATCCTGCTAGATAGCAGTTTTTCGGAACACGAGCAGAGCCGTTCAGGCCCATTAAGCCCCCGCAACCCCCGTTTTATTTAAAAACCGGCTCTTTAAATTGCGCCAATCTCTCAAGTGAGCTCTGTTCTACGTCTTTATGAAGGCTGTTTCCATGGGAATCCATCGTGACTACGGCTTTGAAGTCTTGAACCTTCAGGTGCCACATCGCTTCCGGAATTCCGAATTGCATAAGGTCGACGCCTTCTACAGATTTGATGCAGTCTGCGTAATACTGGGCTGCTCCTCCGATGGCGTTTAGGTAGACGCCGCCGTGCTCTTCAAGTGCCTTCAGCGTTTTGGCGCCCATTCCGCCTTTTCCGATGACGGCACGGATTCCGAAGCGTTTCATGATGTCACCCTGGTAAGGCTCCTCACGGATGCTTGTCGTTGGCCCCGCTGCTTTTACGTGCCATTTCTCGTTTTCGTCCTTCAGCATTACTGGTCCGCAGTGGTAAATGATTTGGCCGTTCAAATCGATTGGTGCATCGTTTTCGGACAGGTACTTGTGAATCGCGTCGCGGCCTGTGTACATCATGCCGATGATTTTCACGACGTCCCCTACTTTAAGGGAACGGATTTTTTCTTCCGTAATCGGTGCTTCCAGAATAATTTCTTCAGCCGGAGTGATCTCCTCTGCAGCGGCCGCTACCTCTTTTGCAAAATCGATTTCTTCGCCTTCCTGATACAGCCATTCCTCAATCTCGCCGGTCTCAGGATTGATTTTCATGCCAAGGCGTCTGAAGGCCCAGCAGTTGTAAGCAACGGAAACGAAGAAGCTCGCTGGAATGCGGTTGATGGCGCCGGCCTTGCACCCAAGCAGCGTCGTTTCGCCGCCGAAGCCCATCGTGCCGATCCCAAGCTTATTGGCGTTTTCCAGTACATACTCTTCAAGCTCCCGAAGCTCAGGAATCGGGTTGACGTCCTCATTGCTCCGGAACAGCTGCTCCTTCGCAAGCTCATACCCGCTCGTCCGGTCGCCTCCGATGCCGACGCCGATAAATCCGGCACTGCAGCCCTGGCCTTGAGCCTGGTAAACCGAGTGCATCACACATTTGCGGATCCCGTCCAGGTCACGTCCTGCGCGGCCAAGCCCGTCCAGCTCGCAAGGCAGGCTGTACTGGATATTTTTGTTCTCACAGCCGCCGCCCTTCAGGATGAGGCGCGCGTCAATGTAGTCATTTTCCCACTGCTCGAACTTGATGACCGGTGTCCCGTCTCCAAGATTGTCGCCTGTATTGCCGCCTGTTAAGGAGTCTACAGAGTTCGGACGGAGCTTCCCCGTCTTCGTCGCCTCCGCAATCGCCCGCTTGATCGCTTCCTTCATTTTGATCTGATTCGCGCCAACCGGCACCTTCAACTTAAAGGTTGGAAGGCCTGTATCCTGGCAGATCGGTGATACATTTTCGTCCGCCATTGCGATATTATCGGTAATAGTGTTTAGCGACATCGCTGCGCGCGTCCCTGCGTTTTCACCTAATTTTGCTTTTTGAATCGCTCTTCTTACATCCCTTGGAAGGCGTGTGGATGTTTCCACAATCAGCTCAACCATGCTCTCATAAAATTTCTCCAACCGTACTCTCCCCTTTGTGCTTATGTATGGTAATCTCTAAATTTATTATACTCCTTCATTTTTGGAATTGTAAGGGGATACATGATTCACAATCTTTCACGTTTCAAAAGCTGATCAAGTTCGGTTTTTGTCTTAATGATATAATCATCATCCACATGAATAAGCTTCATATCGAGTGTCAAAATGTAATCTCTAAAGCTGTCATTTAACGTAATGAAGCCAGAGCCATATTTATGTTTGAACCAATTCATTTTTTTTAGCTCTTTGAATTTTCTTTTAAACTCCCTATTTTTCTTCGTTGGAAAAAAATCGATTAATAGTTCAAGAAACTCCGCTGCAAGATCAAATAGATCACTCAAACTCATGCCTGCTTTCTTTTATTGATGATCGGTATGAACGATGAGAGTATCGTATGCAAATTCTACATTCAATCCCTCTGCCGCCAGTAATTTTTCAACCTCTTTCAGGTCGTCATGGCTCAAACCGCTGATTTCTTCTATATGGGTCAGCATGGTTTTTTTAGCCTGAAGTACTTTTATGATTTCAATGGTTTCTGTAAAGGTACATTCCTCTTTTAACAGAGGATGATCGGCTTGAACCAATCGTTCTCCGGTTAGCGGATGCGTCTCGAAAATGCCCGCCGGCAAGATGGCAAGGTCGGCACCCTTTACCTCTGAACCCGGTTTCCAGTTATTTGTTTCATCCATAGCGATAACGACTTTTTGCTCGGAATTCTCAAGTAAAAAGGCATACACATAGTCTTCCGCCAGCCGGAACGGTGTAATGATCGTGTCCTTTACCCACACTGAATCGCCGTCTTTTAATTCACGAAGATCCACAAATCCCTGCTGCTCGAAAAACGCAAAGTGATCCCCGCTGCCAAGGAAGCGCTGAAAATCCACGGCTACCTGCTTCGGCAAATACACCTTTGTTTTCGTGTGGCTTGGGGGATGATTTCTCCAATCCGCATTCAGCGACTCGACAATCCGTCTCCCCATCACATGATCCGGATGCCAATGGGAATAAAACACCCCCTCAATCGATTGAATGGAGGACCGGTTAATCTGAAAATAAATGTCTTCCGGCGTATCGAATAATAGATTGAGCCCGTGTACAAAAAGACTCGGACCGGAACGGCTGTAAGGGACGCCAATCTCTCTTGCTTCCTCACAAACCGCACATCGGCATAGAGGCCTCGGGATCGTCATCGCCCCGCCTGTGCCAAGGAATTCGAATTTCATTTTTTTGCCCCCTGTCAATCTCACTCTTTTATTTATATATATCATACAAGAGGTGTTAATTTATAGGAAACAAAGAGATAGGGAGAGATTATCACCAAAAAGGCTTATTCCCAATGAATAAGCCCCATGTTATCTCATCCTATCTGATTCTCAAACAGCGAATTCCGATTATTAAACTTCATAATCCAGTAAAACAGAAAAACATTAAGCAGCAGGACAGCAGCCGAGATCATCAGCATCAGCTCAATTCCAAGCAGGAAAAGGCCGCTTAGCTGCCCGACGAGCATCCCGATTACGGGAAGAACAATGATTCCGCCGATATTTTGTGCTTCCTGATAGGTTTTCACCTTTGCTGAAATGATGACGTTTAATAGAATTGTCATGATCATGACAAGCGGGGACAGACAAAGGATCAGCACAAGCCATTTGCCTGACGGGAAAATTAGTTTTTCAAACAGGAGGAAGCCGGTCACATTGATGATGATGCCGCTTATGATGAAGCTGATGAGCGAAACGGCAACCGATGGAATAAAGGAAGCTAGCACTTTCCCTGCAAAAAGCTCTTTAATGGTGATCGGTGAAAACAGGAGGCTTTCCAGTGTCCTGCGCTCCTTTTCTCCGGCAAAGCTGTTGGCGGCGATGACCGAGGACGTGATGATCGGGATGAGTAAAAATAAAGACGGATACAGATAATTCGTGAAGATGTAGAAAAATTTCTGATTCAGTTCCGGCATTACACCAGCTTGAAGCCCGACCAGCATTTTATCAATGAGCTGAAGCATCGCGGGGTCCATCATGCTTCCCACGTCGGCAAACAGGACGAAGCAGGACATAACGATTGGAAAAACCGTGCTGAAAATCAGCGGGATGACGATGAGGGTAATAAACAGATTTTTCGTCCGGATCAGCTGAGTGATGTCTTTCTTAAATATCGCTGCGATGACGGTCTTATCCATGATGGGCCTCCCTTATTTTAAAGTAGATGGTTTCAACGGAGATGTTTTCGATGCTGACAGAATAGACGGAATGGGTTTGTAGGATTTCCTTCAGAAGAGAGGAAATCTCCCTTTTTGATTTTACCCGGCAGCGGAGAAACCCATCTTTAACGATGTCCATTCCGTTCCTTCCCGGCCAATCCGTCTCAATCACGACCGATAGCTCGGTTATATATTTCTCCGTCAGTTCCGATAAAGAACCTTGTTCTGCAATCGTATGATTTTCCATAAAGGCAAAGGAATCACAGATGGTCTCCAGCTGATGCAAAACGTGTGAGCAGATGATAATCGTCGTGCCTGTTTCTTCGTTGTATTTTTTCAGGTAGGAGAGAACGAGGTTGATCCCGTCGGGGTCGAGTCCGTTCGTTGGTTCATCCAGGAACAAAATTTCCGGCTTATGAAGGAGCGCCTTCGCAAGGGCCAGCCTCTTCTTCATCCCCGTACTGTACGTTCCAGCCGGTCGATGCTGATACTCCTCCATATCAAACAGCTTCAGCAGCCGGTCAATCTCACTCTTATCCTGGACCTTGTAAAGCTCCGCGAAAAATTTCAAATTATCCAGACCGCTCATCTCGTGATACAAACCGGCGTTTTCCGTCACAATGCCTGATATTTTCCTGATCTCATCGCCCTCTGTTACAGGGTCAAAACCAGCAACCCGTATCGTTCCCTGATCTGGAGTGATGACCCCGTTCAGAATCCGGATCAGAGTCGTCTTCCCTGCCCCGTTCGGTCCAAGCAGGCCAAGAATTTCACCCTTTTTCACGGTGAAATCCACACTTTTCAGCACGGACTCTTTTCCAAATGATTTCGCCGCTCCTGCAACTTCAATAATATTGGACAATATAGCCGCCTCCTCTGCCTTTATTTTTCTGGATCAGGAATTGTGATCGTTGCAATATGCCTCGTTCTCCGTTCTGGTGACGGCTGTTTCTCCATGGCTTCCACCATCAGACTGGCCATTTTCCCCATCAGTTCAATAAACTCTTCATCCGTTAAATGAACACTCGCTAGCCGGTACCCGACTCCATCCTCTATCAGATTAAATGCTTCCTGATTTAAATAGTCTTCATACATGCCGGCTAACTGATTCGTAAACGCGGCGAATAAATCCAGATGTTCTTCCTTCGAAATCTTCTCAAGATCCTCCGGCGTCGCAGCCCCGGTCTGTTTTAGCGCATAAATCTTTTCCACTGTTCCACGGATCGGATTTTCCTGAACAACTTCAATAATTTCCGCTTCTAAAAGCTTGTTGATATGCCGGTACAAGGTGGCAGGAGGAACTCCGTCAATCCGTTCTGAAAGCTGCTGGGCAGACAGCTCTCTCCCATTAATTAAAGCCTGCGCAATTTTCATTCTGACCGGATGCAGAAGGAGTTTCGCTTTAGATGTTTGATTCATTACGGCATTCACCTCTTACCATTATCACTTTTGATAATATAATATGAAACGATAATAATCAATAGAAAAAATACCCCCGCTGAATGGAGGTATTTCATGATTGCTGTAGTTACTGACTACTTGAGGCTGCAAGTCATCGATAACGTGCGATTCGTAAATCCCATCTTTTTATAAAGCTGTATCGCCTGATTCCCTGCAAATACGCTCAATCGAACTTCTGTATGACCTTCCAATTTAAGATGGGCAATAGCCTCTTCCATCAGTTTCCTGCCAAGCCCATTTCCCCTGAGGGGTTCAAGCACATAGAGTTCATAGATAAATCCATACGTTCGATCTGCAAGCGAATCCTTGCCCCCTCCAATCAAAACCCATCCCTGAAAGACATCTCCATCCTCAGCAACTAAATACCGGCACCCTTTATCCAAGAGTGACTGAACAAGCAAGCCCGCTTTTTCATCGGACGGGCGGGCTTCACCAAGAGTTCCGTCGCTCATTGCCTGAGAAGAGTGTGAAAGAATGATTGGGAGGTCTTGCTCTGTAAAAGGCCGAATTTGGGATCGAAGGGAACCCCGTTTATCGGCTGAAGAATTTTCTTTAACCGCTTTTTTTGCATAAACCTTAATCGATCCCCCGCCAGGTCCATATGCCTCTCCCGAATGGGTCCACCCGTATTTCTCATAATAGCCGTCTATATCAGTTGTTAAGTAAAGTGTCTTGTACCCTTTCTCAGAAGCTTCCTGCAGCCCATGCTCAAGAAGCTCCCTGCCGAGTTCCTTCCCCCGGTAAGCAGGATCCACATACAGACAGGCAAGCCATGGATACAAATCCTGACGGCTGTTTATGTCATTTCTTAGCAAAGCGTATGTACCGATGATTTCATCGTTTTGGAGTCCGATATAAAACCTCGGAAGATCGGAATCGGTTTTACACGAATGCTTCATGCAGTCTTCGTAAAACGCACGGTTCTCTTCGCTTCCCCATTCTCCCCAGAAGACTTGAAGAGCCTTTTCAAAAAGTTCAGGACGCTGGCTGATTTCTAGAATTTCCATTTTGTTTTCCCCTTTGCTCGTTTTCTATTTACAAGGCAGGTAAATCCGTAGTGTAAAAATCCAATCACAAGGGTTCCGGTAAACGGCAGCAAAATATATGTCGGCCGGGAATACATCCCTCTGAAAAAGTAAGCGTATGTAGTGACAAGCAGGGCAAACAAGAGCAGCCCCAAAAGACCTTGTTGATTTCTGACTTTACATAGTTTCCCGCTCCATAAACAATCGTGCTCCAGCAAATCGCAGCTCCAATCAGAAATAAAAGACTGCAAAGATAGTCCACCGCATCTGGAAAATAGTCGCTTCTGACAGGTATGGTCAGCTTGCAAACCGCTAGTGAAATGAATATGGAAACCAGCATCCATGTCCAATAAATAATCCGTCTTATTTTCCCCATCTGTGTTTCTCCTCTTTATCCCCTGGTAAGGCGACTCTTGGAATCCAATTTATAAAAATTTCGAGTAATTTCTTATTCTAAAACCATTGGAAACCAGTTCTGGGGCAATGGATTCAATCACATTCAACCCTGATTCAAGGCTAAATAAAGAAAGAACGATGTCATCTAACTCATTTGAGGACACTTCTTGTCCTTGTTTCAGGAAATGAGATTCAAGCGCTTTTTTCATAGAAGAAAAGATGGTTGTATAACAGTTTACAAATTTTTCTTTAATTCCTTCATTTCTCATTGCAAATAAAGTAAATTCCATCATCAGCATGTTCCATTGTCGTGCTTTTTCTGAATCAGCCTGCATCTGAAGCAAGTCATTTACCTTTTCGGATCGTTCGAAAGAATTCATCATTCCTGAAAAAACCTGTTCCCAGTCTTGTCCCTGTTTTTGAACTCTTCGATCGTACAAGGCCAGAAATAGGTTTTCTTTATTTGTAAAGTTTGAATAAACCGCGCCTTTGGAATAGCCAGCCTCCTCTGCTATTTCATCTACAGAAGCACCGCCGAATCCTTTATTTGCAAAAATTTTCTCGGCAGCATCCAGCAAATTTTCGGTCGTTTGGCGGCGCTTTTCTTCCATGGTTAATCGTTTTACCATGTAAAGACCTCCCAATTTTCATTGACATACTATTAAGTATTAATATACCATATGATTATTAGATACCAAAAAGTATCTAAATACCAAATAGTATATTAGGGGATGAAAAAATGCTTAAAACACTGACGAAGCGAGAAAAATGGATGGGAATACTCTTTTCGATCGGAACATTAATTGTTGTCATGACAGCAGCTTTAATTGGATTTGCCTATGCTCCTCCAAATGAAAACCTTCATACAGCCCCTGGAGATTCATTTTTTTGGATTGCCTGGCTGATTGTAATCCCTACTTGGGGCATAGCTACATGGCTTGTCTGGCTTCAAAGAGGCAAAGAGGATATAAGAGGGGCAATGGTCGTTTTCGCTTTTTTTCTATTATCCATTATTTCCTTTTTTCCAAATACCGCTGCAGCTAATCAAAGCGTATTAGCTATCTTTATTGGGGATGTGATTGGTATAATTGAAAGCTTGTTTATCCTTTGGCTGTACAGCCGCTACTCAAGAGCAGCCATTTTGTGGCTCCTTCCGCTCGTTATATGGTTTCCAATCACAACGGTTATAAAATTTATTAACTTATAAAAAAAGAACCTTCTCAGGTCCTTCTAAAGATTGTCCTATCAATTCTTTCTTCATCTGCTCCTCCAGCTCCAGTACTTCCTGGAGTTAGGGAGCGTGTTCGATTCATTACATCAAGAGCAATCAAATCTGCACCGATTTCTTGGTATGTATATTTGCGAATCTCCATATACAGCCTCAAAGAAGATTACATAAAAAAAGACCACCCGCAGATGATCTCCTCACTCTTCTTCCTGATCCCAATCCTTTTTAAACCGGTCAAACTTACCTTCCAAATCATCAAGCATCTGAATCAGGCGGTCCACATCTTCAAGATCCGTTGATTCAGGATCCATAGAATCGATGACCTCCATGAACATATTCAGGCGGTTTTTTAAATAGTCTATTTGTGAGTCTTTATCTTTTGCGGCGTTTCCCATTTTTGCATTCACTCCTTTCACCGTTTTCATGGTAGCGGATTTCTCGGGAATTGACAACTGCACGAATACAAGGTTTCGTGATAAGATGGACTTTGTGATTTTATCTACATGTACGTCTATTAAAGGAGTTTTTTTCGATGAGCACTACTCACAGTTTACCCCCTATTACCCCTTCCTACGACCCGTGGGAAGCTTATATGGACATAGAACAATATGGAAAGCCTACCTTGACGAACGTTGAATTTACTACAACCACTCTCTGTAATATGAGATGTGAGCATTGTGCGGTCGGCTATACGCTGACTCCGAAGGATCCGAACGCGCTTCCTTTAGACCTGCTGATCCGCCGTTTGAATGAAATTCCAAATTTGCGGTCGTTCAGCATTACGGGCGGCGAGCCGATGATGTCAATGAAATCGGTGAACAACTATGTTGTGCCGCTTTTGAAATATGCGCATGAGCGCGGTGTCCGGACGCAGATCAATTCAAACCTGACGCTTGATCTGGCAAGGTATGAGAAAATCATTCCTTATCTGGATGTTCTGCACATCTCCCATAACTGGGGTACGATGGAGGACTTTGCGGAAGGCGGCTTCGCGATGATGGAGAAAAAGCCGACCTTTGAGCAGCGCGCGAAATATTTTGACCGGATGGTGGAAAACAGCCGTGCGCTTGTCGCTGCAGGTGTAACCGTGTCCGCGGAGACAATGCTGAATAAGCGCACACTCCCACATCTTGAAAAAATCCACAAGCAGATTACAGAGGAAATGCTGTGTCAAAGGCATGAGGTACACCCTATGTACCCAAGTGACTTTGCGAGCGCACTCGAAACCCTTTCATTAGAAGAAACTCGCCAAGCGATTCACAAACTGCTGGACGTCCGGAATGAAGAGGTGTGGATGCTGTTCGGCACCTTGCCGTTTTATGCATGCAGTGATTCTGAAGAGGATTTGGAGCTGATGAGGAGACTGCGTGCTTCAAAAAACGTAACGGTCCGGAATGACCCGGATGGCCGGTCCCGCTTGAACGTCAATATTTTCACGGGAGAAGTCATTGTAACGGACTTCGGCGATACTCCGCCACTCGGCAACATTCAGACATCAACTCTTCAAAGCGCCTATGAAAAGTGGTCTGGTTCAGCAATCGCCAAGTCATTAAGCTGCCACTGCCCGAGCGTACAATGCCTCGGCCCGAATATTCTGGTGAAAAACAGCTACTATGCAAATGAAGATTTCACGATGAAGAAAGCCAAACTGTAAAGCCTGGGGGCTTTGCAGTTTTTTTGTTTGGTGGGGCTCATAAGATCGGATTGCTATCCGACATCCGCCCTTCCCATTGAACCGCCAATTCCTAGTTTTGCCCGCTATCGACAAGTTTTCGCCTGTTATCGACACGCTTTTGCCCGTTATCGACAAACTCTTGCCCGTTATCGACAAATTTTCGCCCGTTATCGATGATCGCACCGTACTATACGAAATCCGCCCTCCCCCATAACCCCCCCAATCCCCCGTTTTGCCCGTTATCGACACGCTTTTGCCCGTTATCGACACGTTTCTGCCCGCTATCGACAAAATCCTGCCCGCTATCGACAAAATCCTGCCCGCTATCGACAAACTCCTGCCCGCTATCGACACGTTTCCGCCCGTAAATCCGCCTCCTCACCACACAAAAAAACACCGTCCAGCCCCCTGAACGGTGTCCTCCCACTGATTACCTCGGGCGATCCGAGACCATGTATCCAAAGGATAGGTGATCTTGAACCGGAATCCATGCGCCGATTCCCTGTGAGGTGATGTTTTTTACGTTGATTTTTCGCTTGTTTCCTTTGAGCTCCAGGTACACTTCCCCGTATGTCACTTTCCCTTTTTCGCTGATGGCCGGTGCGTATGCGTATAGGTAGCCCATTTTTTTAACGGGTACGTTGTAGATTTGATCTTTTTTGGTGCCGGATCCAATGATGGTTTCGAAGGAGAGCGGCAGGTTGGTTTTCTTCATGGCTTTCAGCAGCATCATGTTTTTCACGTCTTCGACCATTGGGACTTCAGAGGTAAGGCCGCCTCTAATTTTTTTCTGGTCGTTTTGCTTGTAATGGATTTGGGCGGCTGCTTTTCCTCCGCGGTTGTCGGACAGGTTCGAGTTGATGCGCTGGTATTCCCAGTGTGGCGTTGTTTCACTGGATTCATAGTTCAGTGCCCATCGGCCAAGGTAGATGGTCGCACGGTATCCGACTGCAAGCGGCGAATCGGAAATCGTTGTTTCATTCAGCTGCTTGATGAGATTCGGATTTTCAATTGGAACGGTTGAGGATTCGGAAAGCTCTCTTGCAAGCTCGCTCGGCTGCAGATATGGAAGGTTCTGCGCCGGATTAGGATACGTATTTTCCTTGGATATGTCCAGTACAGATGATGGGATTTTCGTTTTCGCTTCCGTCATGTAGATGCTTGAAAAACAAACGGATAATAGCACAGCTACACAAATGGTGATTCGTTTCATTTTCATGGGTGGGTCCCCTTCCAGCTTCTTTTCTCATAGTTTTTTCAGGGGTTGAGCGGATTATCCATCTTCCGCAAAAAAATGATGATTTTCAACAATTCAACACACTTTATGCATGTTTTGACACGAAATATTGGTAAAATAAACAGTGACCTGAAAGGAGCTTTTTTATGAAAAAAATCATCGTTCTTTTTCTTTTTACCTTATTCACCTTTCATCAGACCGGGGCTCTGGCACATTCTACATTGGAAAGCTCAAATCCAGAGAAGGGCTCGACGGTGACGGAAAAACTGGATGAGATTCAGCTTACGTTTAATACAGAGGTTGAGGAGTCCAGTACATTTAAAGTGCTGAAGGACAGGAAGACAGAGGTTCCTGTCGAACAAGTGCAGATCAACGGCAGCACACTTACCGGGCAGCTGCCGGAACAGTTGGAGAACGGATCTTATACGGTTAGCTGGGATATTGTTGGAGCAGACGGCCATGTGATCAAGGATTCCCTGGAGTTTACATTAAACGTTCCAGCCCCTGTCCAGGAAGAACAGCCACCTGCCGAAGACAAAAAGAAAGAGCCTGCTGCTGAGAAAAAAGAAGAAACGGCTGCAAAAGAAAAAACAGCCTCTGAAACACCTTCCAATGACAGCACCATGGTCATCATCGGATCCATCCTTGCCATTGCTGCAGTTGCTGCGATCTTTTTTTCGTTAAGAAAAGGCCGTCGCTAATATGGTTTGGATTATGCTTTCTGAAGTTGGGCTGTATCTCAGCTTTTCCATTCTGATAGGCGCCCTCTTTATGTCTTACATACCAGAAGCCAAGAAACCGGACATTCATGTGCCGAAACGCTGGATGCAGCTCGCGACGCTTGGAGTCGCTGTTTTTTCATTTTCTCCTGTGCTCGAGCTTGCTTCCCGCTTTTATGAAACGAAAGGATTTTTCGGAGCGATTGTTCAGGTGATCAAGGATTTTCAGATTGGACAGATGTGGGCGCTAGCGCTTGTCCTAATCATCATGTTTTATTTATTTATTACATTTGCACCGATTTTTGATGATGTCCAGTATCGGACCATTTCTTTATTTTTCGTGATTTCTCTTATCTTTTCAATTAGTGTTAACAGCCATACCGCTTCACTGAGCGGATACGGGATCCTGTACCATGCCATTCACTTTTTGACGATGAGTGTATGGATCGGAATTTTGCTGCAGGTCAGCTGGTTCTCAAAAAACAGCCGAAATTGGCTGTCCTTCTTAAAATGGTTTAACCCAGTAGCGATGATTCTGGTTGTCCTTGTTATTTTCACAGGATTTCTCCTGATGACGCTGCTTATGAATGTCGCTGAATACCCGCAAACTTGGGCACTCAATTACGGACAGTATTTACTGATTAAACATTTAATCGTTATTCCGGTTCTCGTATTTGGATTTTTGAATGGTTTTTATATGAAGAGACGGCTTCAGAGGGGAAGCGATGGGGATCCTCGCAGATGGACGAAAACAGAGAGCCTGTTTCTGCTGATCGTATTTCCTGTTACGGGACTCCTCGGGCAGCAGGAGCCGCCGCATAATATTGAGGTTACGAAAGCGAGCGATGGGATTTCCCCATTATTTAAGCTGTTTTCGCCTGACTCAGAGATTGGATTTGCATTCGGAGGATCCAGTTTATTATTCGGTCTGCTGGCTATTGCTTTTATGACGATGCTCATCCTGCAGTTCAGGAAAAATGCACCTGCGGTATACGTTTTAATTATGGGGCTGCTGTTTACCATCTCTTCTTATCTATTTATCATGACAAGCATTTAAAGAGGACAAGCGTCGCCCTCTTTCAAAAAAAATTTTTCTGAATATTTACAAATTTAATCTAAAATTATATGATGTTAGTAAGCAACCTAAAGTGTGATTGTGGTTTCGTCCTAAAAATTTTTGGCTGACTCTAAATCGAGTCAGCCGCTTTTTTTATAGGCTATGTTAAAGCATGGTGTTGATTTTTTGACACCTGTTTGTTGATTGGAGCGGAAGGCGTGAGACCCTGCGGGAGCAGCGGGACAGGTGAGACCCCAGGCGCAAAGCGGCGAGGAGGCTCAAGCAGCCCGCCCCGCGGAAAGCGAACGCCTGCTAGCTGCAACCAACAGCTAAGTTTAACAGCGCTTTTTTATAAAGAACATTTGGACTTGTGTATTAAAAAAAGAGAACTCCCAAACCCAGGAGTTCTCTCATCCTTATAACAAGTAAAACCCAATCCCCATAATGAAGTACGCGGCGAGAAGGGTCGCTCCTTCAAACCAGTTTGTATCCCCGTCATTAGTCAGGATAATCGTTAAAAAGACGGCTGTAACCATAGAAATGAGCTCTGGCATCGTAAAGACAAGTGTTAAGCTATTTTCAAACATAAGTGAAAGCAAGACAAGCAGCGGCGCTACAAACATGGCGATTTGAAGCGTGGATCCTACGGCAATTTCCACGGCAACGTTCATCTTGTTTTTATAAGCCATAACAATTGCGGATGCGTGCTCCGCTGCATTCCCGACGATGGCAACGATGATGATCCCGATAAACAGCTCGCTCCAGCCTAGCGTTTCTCCTACTTCTTCAAATGTGTGCACGAGATTTTCAGAAACATAAGCAACAGCGATGGTTGCAAGAAGAAGGACGATGGTCGCTTTCTTCGCACTCCACTCCGGTTCCTCGTGTTCACCCTGTTCGTCTGTTTTATGCCTATACACCCCGCGGTGTGTCACCAGTTTGAAGAACAGAGCAAAAAGATAAAGTAAAATCAGAATGATGGAAATCCCGACACTGAACGTCAAAGTTTTGCCCTCATCCATGTCCATTGAGAAAACCTCCGGAATAACGAAGGCGACAATGATTGAGAAAATCAGCAGCCCTGAGTTGTGTCTCGCATCGTAGACGTTGAACTCCTGCCTCTTATACTTTAGTCCGCCTACAAGGAATGAGAGCCCTCCAACGAGAAGAAGGTTTCCAATAACGGAACCAGTTAGTGAAGCGAGAACGACTCCGTTTAAACCTGCCTGCAGGGCAAATATTGAGATGATCAGCTCAACTGCGTTCCCGAATGTCGCATTTAATAGCCCCCCAATTCTCGGACCAGCTACTATGGCCAGGCTTTCAGTCGCTCTTCCCATATAGCCAGCAAGAGCTATGATCGTCAAACAATAGACGGCGAACATGATCAATGAAGGCCAGTGGAGCAAACTGCCAAGAACGGACAGCGGAATTCCAGCTATTACTGCAATAAGAAATATACGATTTACCATACCGTCACCTTACTTTCTATTTTCGTTAATATGTATTTCCAAATGCTGACCCTCATGTATGTTTCCCCGCTTTTGTTGCAAATTAACCTTGAAAGCAAGGAGGAATGAAAAAATGTCTGCTCAGCTCGAAGAAAAAATTATTAAACTGCTCGATAACCATCAGATCGGATCGATGGCAACGGTTCGGAATGGCAAGCCATACTCCCGTTTTATGCTATTTTTCCATGATGGTTTAACCCTTTACACAGCTACAAGCAAAAAAGCCCATAAAGCGGAGGACATCCGTGAAAATCCGTCTGTTCATCTATTGCTCGGGCTTGAAGGAAAAGGCTTCCGGGATGAGTACGCAGAGGTTGAAGCAAATGCATCGGTTGAAGAGTCCTCTTCACTCAAAGAAAAGTTTTGGAACGAGAAGCTAAAGGATTGGATCAAAAGCCCTGATGACCCTGATTTTATGCTGTTAAAGCTCGAACCTGAAAAATTCTGCTATTTCTCAAAAGCCGGCGAAGATCCGGAAACACTTACTATGGATTGAGGAGGACGGTCATCTTTGACCGTTCTTTTTCAATTTAGCCTTGAACAGTTTGGTTAATACCCAAAAAAAGAACGGTCCCACATTAAACCGTTCTTCTACTCAACGATTTCAAACGTTTCCTTAATCTCAATGCTGTCCTCCACAGATCGGACCATCGAACAGTTTTTACGGGTAAGCTCCATCGCTTTTGTCATGGCGTCCTCCTTCAGGTTCTTCCCTTTAATCGTAAAGTGGACGTGGATCTTCTCAATCCTATTCGCTTCTGCTTCGTTTCTTTCTGCGTTCGCTTCAATCTGGATATCCTCAATTTTAAGCCGCTTCTTCTCCAGGATCTTCCGCAGCACTCCTCCGCTGCATACGGCTATGGATGCCATCATCAGCTGATAGGGCCTGAAACCATGCTGCTCATCTCCTGAAACCTGCAGATTCCCGAACTCTACATCCGATGCAAATCCTTTTTCCGTCATTTTAAAATTCATGGTCGATTCCTCCTTTTTTCTTATCTTATCCTTTTTCTCCAATATGCTGAAATTTGTTGCCTGCAGCCATTGGTGGTGATACGCTAAAAAAAGTGAGAAATTTACAACAGCGGGGTTTAACTTATGAATAAATTGCGTTTCGCCATTCTGATCAGCATCGTGACCGTCTCCGGTTTTTCTCAAGGCATGCTCCTTCCTGTCATCGCCATCCTTTTTGAACAGCAGGGTTATCCCTCTTCTTTAAACGGATTGCATGCGACCGGACTTTATATTGGAGTCTTGCTGGCATCTCCTTTTATGGAAAAGCCTCTGCAAAAACTCGGCTATAAAAAAATGATTATCATCGGCGGATTTCTGGTAATGGCCAGTCTTTTTGCCTTCCCGGTTTTGCAATCCTTCTGGATTTGGTTTGTGCTGAGGCTGCTTGTTGGAATCGGTGATCATATGCTTCACTTCTCAACCCAAACATGGATTACATCCATTTCTTCTGATCAAAACAGGGGGAAGAACATTTCCCTGTATGGAATTTGCTTTGGACTCGGTTTTGCCGCCGGTCCTATCCTGACCAGTACAGCGGCAGTAAATCCAAACCTGCCTTTTATAATCAGCGGATTCATCAGTCTCATAATCTGGGGCCTTGCCTTTCTGTTAAGAAACGACTTCCCGGAGCATCAGGTTTCAGGCGCTTCCGGAAGCACTGCACGCTTCAAGGATGCATGGAAGCTTTCATGGATTGCCTTTTTTCCTCCGTTCATATACGGATTCCTTGAGTCCTCGCTAAACGGAAACTATCCCGTTTATGCATTGAGGCAGGGGTTCTCCCCTGAAGATGTGGCGATCCTTCTTCCGGCGTTTGCGATAGGAGGCATCATCTTTCAGCTCCCGCTCGGAATTATCAGTGATAAGTTCGGACGAAAGCGGACAATTCCAATTGTCTTGTTCCTAGGATTTGTATCCTTTGCTGCCGCCAGCTTTGCCGAATCCTTCATCCTGCTGCTCATCTGTTTTTTTATTGCCGGTATGGTGCTCGGTTCAACATTCTCCCTAGGACTCACCTATATGGCTGACCTGCTGCCCAAGCATCTCCTGCCTGCAGGAAATCTGCTATGCGGAATTTGCTTCAGCATTGGGAGCATCAGCGGACCCGTTATCGGAGGACTCTACATGGAATACGTCCCCGGCAGCAACTTCTTTTATATCGTTGCCTTCCTGCTGCTCATCGTTTTTGCGGTTTATGCGTTCAACAGAAATGAAGAGGAAAAAACAGTCGCCTGCAAACAGTAGGCGGCTGTTTTTTTATGAGGTTGGCGGGATATAATTCCTGTTTCGATAAATTCCAGGCTGGAACGGCTAAATTAGTATGCCGGTCGGACAAATTAGTTGCGCCATAAAATTCATCATTGTGTACTAACCTCCCGGGGGTTTGATGCTTTTCATAAGTACTTCGAAAAGTATGAGTTAGGCTGAATGGAGTGGAAGATGCGAGACTCCTGCGGGAACAGCGGGACAGGTGAGACCCCACAGGCGCTTGCGCCGCGGAGGCTCAACGCCCGCCCCGCGTAAAGGGAGCAATCTGCAGTGGAATTCAGCTAAAACAAATCCAATTAAAGAGGCTCTTAGAACTTTCTTTCCATACGGACAGCTTAGACTGCGATGAGCAAAGAAAAATGCCTTTTTTTAAAAAAACAGTTGAACATTCTGAATTGTCTGTTATATAATACAAATATAAATAATAATCTGTATCATAACAAAAAAGGAGCGGATGATAATGAGCAGACAAGAACGGAAAAACATGGTGGAGTATATTGCAGCGATGAAAGAAATGGACCGGGAAATGTTTATGTACATGACGGATGAAGAAGTTGAGCATATTTACTCGAACGTTTACAGCCGGAACATTGAAATGGGCGAATAAAAGGCAAAAAAAAAAATCACCCGGCAGTTGGAGGGTGATTTTTTATGGCTTTAAGGCAACTAAACTTTTCGTCTCATCCGACCATTCCGTTCGAGACTTCGCGATTTCAATTCGCATGCCCAGCTTTTTATACTTTTCAACGAATGCTTCTAGTCTTTTTAATCTAGTCCCTGTTTTCATTATCGATCGCCTCTCCATTTCACAAATTTCCGTGACATTTAGCGGAAGACTATGCTGATCTGACAAGGAATGCCGTTCCCGCAATGCAGGCTTGTTCATCTATCCTTACCATACTTTTAAATTCCAATCTTGTCCAGCTACCTTAGACTGAACTTTTTTCACAAAACCCGACGTTATGATGACCTATAGGGATTGACGGCAAGCTCCTTGTTTTTAACTCTACTCTACGTATACCCGCTTTATTTATATTTTAAGACCCAAATTGCAAATTTAATGTGTTCTTTTATTATAGAACATTTGTTCTCTTTATGTAAAGGGAGTTTTTTTCTAAAAAATAGGGTCCTGTTGATTTCCGCTGCAGGCGTTCGCTTTCCGGTCCAATCTTCAGGTGTTAAAAAATCAGCATCTGCTTCAACATAGCCAAAAAATTAAAAAAGCCGACCCCTTAGGATCAGCTTGTCTTGCATTTAATGGTAACCATTCTGGCCGTTTGCACTGGAGCTCGTTTTGTTGGACGGCTTGCTTTTGGAGTTTTGCTTCGTGTGGCTTCCGCCTGATTTTGTTTGCTTTGCCATTGTAAATCCCCCCTGTGCATGGTTGAAGAAGCATGGTTGCTTCCCTTATAAGGTGGCCATGATGGGCTTCACCTATTCCCGTCTCTATTTACCAAAATGGCATTCAATTCGCCGCTCATAATGATGATCATGCCGGTAAGGTAAAACCAAATCATGAAAACGATGATGCCGCCAATGCTCCCGTATGTGGCACTGTAATTGCCGAAATTGCTCACATAATTTGAGAACAAATAGGAAACGCCAATCCACCCCACCGTTGAAAATAGAGCACCCGGAAACGCCTGTCTCCACATCATTTTTTTGTTCGGGGCGAGCTTATGAAGAAGGATAAAAATGAAAAAGATGATAATGGCACTTACGACCCAGCGAATGATATTCCACACGGTAAAAAACAGCCCTGGTATTCCAAATGCTTTAAAGATAAACAAGCCGATTTCTTGTCCAAAAACAGGAAAAAGCAACGCAATGACAATGACCGCCATCATGACAACAGCAAGCAGAATCGCAATGGCTCTTGATTTTAAGTAAGAGCGGTTCTCTCTAACGTCAAACGCCCGATTGAATGCTCTCATGATGGAATCAATTCCGTTCGAGGCCGACCAGATGGCAGCCAGGATTCCGAACGTAAAAAGCAGCCCGCTTTCCTGATTCAAAAGCTGGTACAAGGCACTTTCCATCACCAGAATGGTATCAGCAGGGGCGTACTGCCGGATGAATTTCAGCAAGTCTTCAACTGACAACGGGACAAACGCAATTAAGGTAATTAAGGCGATCATGAAAGGAAATAAGGATAGCAGAAAAAAATAGGCCAGCTCTGCGGACAGTCCGGCCACCTCATCCCTTGAGAATCTTCTGATGAGTTCAGTGATGATTGTAGGATTTTTTCTGCCTCTCACATAAATCACCTGCTTCAGTCTGTTTTACTGGAAATGATCCGCTCCTTTGCCTCTTTAATCGCTTCAATCACGACAGGAGTGGTTTCCTTCAATTCGTTTACTTTTTCATTCACAAAACGCAAATCATCTGTAACATTTTGAACCATGTCTTTTGCATCGTTTAGTTTCGCTTTCAGATCCTCAGATAAAAGGGATGGATTATGGTAGTAATAGCTCGCCTTTTCGCTGATTTCCCTCGCCTCTTCAATCATGGATTCCCTAGTCGGTTTGTGAAACATCGATAACACAAAACCTGCTGCTGCCCCAATACATACGTTACGCAAAAGTATATTCTTCTCTCCCATTTAGCATGCCCCTTTTCTATTATGAAAGTTTCTTGTTCTCCTTGATTTCCTCAAGCAGACCCCTGCAGCCTTTTCCAACAAGCTCATACACTTCATCAAAATTCCCTGTAAAATAAGGATCCGGTACATCCAGCACTTCCGCATCCTCTACATAATCAAGCAAGCGGCCAATATGTCCGGTCTGATCATATCCTGCCATTCTGCGTACATTCCCCAGGTTTTCGGCATCCATGCAGATGATGTAATCAAACTTGGATAAATCCTCTTTTACCACTTGTCTCGCTGCCATCCCATCAAAAGAGATAGAATTCCGATTCAGGATTTCCTGCGTTCCTTCGTGCGGCGCCTTTCCGATATGCCAGTCTCCTGTACCGGCTGAGTCCACCGATATTTTACTTTCCAGTCCTTCTTCCTTTACCAGCCCTCTGAACACAGCCTCCGCCATTGGCGAACGGCAAATGTTCCCCAGGCAAACAAACAGAACATGTATCAATGAGCAGCCTCCTTTACAAAGTATTTCGCTACTCAAAACTTTACCTCAACTTTTAGAAAGAATCCAATTTTACTGTTAAATCTTTAACGAATAGAAAAAACAATCCTCTGTCTTAACGAAAGAATTTTTTTCATACAGCCTTTGCGCGCTCCTATTCGTAACCGCGGTCTCAAGGTTCATTGCCTTGGCACCAGTCTCGCGGCACAGCTCGACTGCGTGATCAATCAGCTTCTGCCCAACTCCCTTACTGCGGGCGTGCTCCGCCACGTACAAATCATTTAATATCCATATTCTTCTCATTCCAACAGATGTGAAGGACGGATACAGCTGAACAAAACCAGCCGCACCATGGTCATCTTCCGCTAAATAAATAACCGACTCCTCTTTTTCAAGCCGATCCTTTAGAAATTGGAAGGCCCCTTCCAAATCGGATGGCTGGCTGTAGAACATCCGGTAGGCGTTGAACAGGGTGGCTATTGCGGCTGCATCCTTTATAGAGGCTTTTGATATCTTCATTATGATTCTCCTCGCTATAATAAGCTTCTTTAAAATTTTGACAAGCCATCTCCTTTTTCCTTCTCACATGGTACAATAAGAAAAACTGTGAACCAGAAAGGAAGAGACCTTTGAATTTAACTGAAAAATCAACGGAAAATGTACAATATATGATCGATCAAATAACAACAAAATTAAGAATGATCAACATTGGCGCAATCAAGCCCGACCACTTTGACGGGGAAATGTATGAAGAACTGAAAGAGCTATATGAATATGTAATGAAAAAAGACAACTTCAGCCCAAGTGAAATGCAGTCCATTACTGAGGAGCTTGGCAAGCTGAAAAAATAGGCTTTTGGCATCACCTACTCTTTTCCTGCATATAAGTAGGGCAAAGGGGGAATTGGTGATGATTACAAGCTGGTGGCTTCTGACAGCTGCCCTGTTTTTGTTTCTCATAGCCGCTATTTTCTTTATCTTTTTTGCCCTAAAAACCGGTATCCGTCCTGAAGATTCCGAGCACATCGACCCACTTGCCGATGAGGCGGATGAAAAAGAAACGGATGCACAAAAATAGGCTTCCCGGTTAATAACGGGAAGCCTTTTTATTTGTTCATTCAGCGATCAGAAAGAATCCGCTCTATTTGAACTCCTTCAGCGATAATTTTCTGTCAAGCTCAACAAGGCTTATTTTAAAAGGTTCAATGCCTCGCGATTGAATGCAGGGAGATCATCAGGTGTACGGCTAGTTACCAATTGATTGCCGCATACAACTACTTCCTTGTCATGGAAGTTTACTCCTGCGTACTCCATATCCACTCGAATGGATTTGAAGCCTGTGGCATCGCGTCCTTCCAGCGATTTTGCTGTGATTAGAAGCTGCGGTCCGTGGCAAATCGCAAACACCGGTTTTTTATCGTCCATAAACGATTTGGAGAATTGAACGAAACGGTCATCCGCACGAAGCTGGTCCGGAGAGAATCCTCCCGGCAGAAGCAATGCATCGAAGTCTTCAGGCTTCACGTCGTCGATGGATGCATCCGATGTCACAGTCGCCTCTCCCTGTTTCCCTTTAAGCGTTTTTCCTTTTTCCATTTCGATAACGGTTAATTCATGTCCTGCCTCTTTAAAGGCTTTCGCAGGATCTGTGTACTCTACATCTTCAAAATCATTTGTCAGTAATACAGCAACTTTTTTACCCATTGATAAAAACCTCCAAAGTTTTCATAGTGATTATGCTCTATAGTAAATTTACCCTTTTCACCTGCAGCCAAACATTAAGATGTGCCATCCGGCATAAACTGCTGGAATATTGGCTGTGCAGAAGGAGGCTTGTACCTTTCCTCCCCAAGAATGCGGCTGATGATTTTTTTATCGCGGTAAACGGAATGACCGAGATTGGTGGCCCCTGTTCCATAGAAATGGGCAATATTCGTCAAAAAAAAGGTGATTTTCCCTCTCGTCCTTCCTTAAATGCGATTCGCCAATCATCATGCATCTTAAACCGTTCTTCATCCTCCCAGATGATATTCATCCTTAATTTAGAAACGTATACGGGCTCATTGGATTCCAAAAGGTGACCAAAACAGCGAGAAAGGGAACCTGCAAATCCGTTCCTTCAATCAACATTCCCGGAGGCCTGACCTCTTCAAGCATGCCCGCCATCCTTAAATTAAGGCTCTGTTAAACTTGGTTGTTGATTGCAGTTAGCAGGCGCTTGCTTTCCGCGGGGCGGGCTGCTTGAGCCTCCTCGCCGCTTTGCGCATGCGGGGTCTCACCTGTCCCGCTGCTCCCGCAGGAGTCTCTTCCACTCCAATCAACAGGTGTTAAAAATCAACATTAGACTTTAACAGAGCCTAAATTAAAAGACCGATCCCTATATCATACATAGAAAAATCTCCTCGTCCTGATTAAGTTCTATTCAAACCCTGCACAAACGAGGATTGATATAATTCGGCCCGCTATTTGTATACGTTTACATTTTTAAGCATCGGAAAATTATTGAGCTGGATCCCTTTTTAAATGCATGATTTCAATTTCCTTTAAAAAATGAAAAACCCGTTCTTCATACTTTTTTCGGTCCGTTAAAAATGCTTGGGCATGGCCGGCTTTTGGAACCAGGTACAAATGTTTTTTCCCCCTCTTTTTTTTCCTGAAAAGATCAAGCGACATTTGAAGCGGGATGAACCGGTCTTCTTTTCCATGAATGAAGAGAATTGGTGTCTCCACCTGCTCAAGCTCACGAATCGGAGAAATCTCACGAAATCCCCAGCCGTAACGAATCTTCGTGACAAAACTCGTTAAAAGAATGAGCGGTGAAAAACGGATTTTAAAATCCAGGGCAAGCCGGAGCCGCATAAGCGCAGTCAGATCGCTGAACGGGCAATCAGCAATACAGAACCCGACCCGGCTGTCCTCTTTTATATACTGCAGGGAAGATGCGGCGCCAAGAGATTCACCAAGCAGGCCGATAAACGCATGGCTCCCAATCTTTTCATAGAGATAGTCCACCCATGCACATAGATCATCCTTCTCAAAAAATCCGAAGGACGTATGATTTCCGCCGCTTAAGCCATGATAGCGGTGATCGCATAAAAGCACGTGATATCCCCGTTTATGAAACATCTCGACATATTTGAAGCTGCCAAACAGAGACCAGGTAATACCGTGTGCAATGATCACCGCTTTCTTGCTATTCTCTACAGGAAAAAACATCCCGTGGATTTGATATCCATGCTTTGAATCGATAAACAGCTCTTCCTTCACGATCTGTTCAAAGTGAACCGCATTAATTTCTCCGCTTTTAACTCCCATTGCAAAGGTTTCATGATATTCCACTTTGCGGGGGAAAATGATAAGGTTGCTAAAATAAAACGGAATCGAAACCGCGGCTAAGCACAGGACGAAAAAAGCTGACGAAACAGCAATCCACACCATGCCCCCACCCTCTTTTCAAACAATTTTTATATCTTATTAACCAACTGAATTATATGTGAGGATTGTTAATCCAAATGTGAGTCCTTGTTAATTTTTCATAAGTTTCCAAGAGAGCGGATAGTGGATTAAGTGCGCGAAGCCACCTAAAATGCAAGTATGATGATTGAACGGAGGCGGACGCAATGAAATGTGACGTACTAATTGCAGGCGGAGGCATAAGCGGCTTGACCGCAGCCGCCTTTTTAGCAGAAAGAGGACTTGAAGTTACCGTGGCGGAAGCCTCCAATGAATGGGGAGGATGTGCCGGGAAATTTCAGCGCGGACCCTTTCTCTTTCCTGCCGGAGCAACACTCGGAATGGGATTTGAACAAGGCGGCATCCATCACCGCCTGTTTGAAAAACTCGGAATCTCCTTCCCGAACGCACAGCCGCTCGAGACTGTAATGGGAATTCATACTCCTGACAGGTACCTCGAGTACAAGCAGGACCGCGTACGTCACCTTGAGGAATTAAGGACCGCATTCCCGGAAGCTTCCGGACGAATCCATTCTTTTTATCAGGAAATCTGGAAAATCGGTTCAGAGGTAAAAAAGCTGCTCGGGACACTTCCGGTATTGCCCCCTGCTTCCTTGAAGGATATTGGAGATTTGCTGTTTTCACTTAAACCAAGCAGTGTTAACGTCCTTCCCTACTTTTACAAAACCGTGGGAGATCTCTTAAAAAAACACAAACTCAATGAAGTAATCGGGTTTGTCCACCTCCTGGACGCACAGCTAATCGACTCTATGCAAACCGATACCGCAAATTGCTCAGCCATCATGGGAGCCTACGCCCTGACGATTTACCATGAAGGAGCTTTTTATGTAGAGGGAGGATTGAACCAGCTCGCTGAGGTGTTGAGTTCCGCAGCGAAGAACTCCGGAGCCATTTTGGAAAAACGCACTTGGATCCAGTCGGTTACTCAAAGTGAAGACGGACAGTTCATAGCCACGGATCAAAAAGGGGAAAAATGGACTGCCCCTCACTTCATTTCCACCGTGCCTGTACAAAATTTGCTGGATCTCCTGGACGGACCTCTTAAAAAGAAAATCGGCCGCCGCTATGAGAAAAAAGCACAGGACCGGCAATGGGGGACGATGACACTGTACTTGGCGGTAAAGGAGGACATCATACCAAACGGAACACCGCTCTTCCAGCAGGTCCTAACCGACGAACACGGACAGATGGCAGAAGGAGCCCATCTCTTTCTCTCTCTTTCTTCCAAAGAAGACCGGCTCCGCGCACCCGAAGGCTACCGCACCCTGAACGTCAGCACCCACACTGATTTGGCCTTGTGGGATACAAAGGAAAAATACGACGCCTATAAGGAGCAGCTCCGCAGCAAGATGATCGATGGCGTAAAAAAAGCCCTCCCGCTAATCGGGAAAGGCATCGTAAAAGAAGAACTCGGCGCCCCCAAAGCATGGGAACGATTCACCAAACGCAAGGACGGCATGGTCGGCGGCCTCCCCCAAACCCTCAATCACGCTCTGTTCAACAGTCTATCCCACCGGACAGGTGTTAAAGGACTATGGGTTTGCGGCGACAGCATCTTTCCGGGAGCAGGAACAGCAGGAGTATCAGTGAGCGGGTATCATGTGTATCGATCAATTATGCGAGCGTTGGGCCGGAGGTACTTGTAGGGGGAGTGGAGGGGAACGGTTTTGTCTGACTATTTTGTCTGACAAAACCAGTTTTTTCGGTGCTCCTTCACTCTTGTCTGACTATTTTGTCTGACAAACCTCGTTTTTTCCGCTACCCGCCTGAAGATTTTGTCTGACAAGCCTCGTTTTTCTCCCCAATTTCCCTGCTTTGTCTGACAAACCCCTTTCCCCGTTCCGCGTCAACATTTCAGCCCAACAAAAAAAGCCGGCGCATCTGCCGGCTTTTTCCCGTTTAAACCTGCCCCCGCCTGGCAAAATCAACGAACCGGAATTTATCGAGCCGGTGACGGGATTCTGTGTATTGGAATAGGGTTGTGTCTTCCAGATATACATAGTTTTTCACGACGACGACGTGGGTGAAGTCGTGGAGATCGAGGTAGGCACGGTCTTCACTTGTGCACTCTTCTACGGTGATTTCTTTTTCGGCGTAGCCGATTTTCAGGCCGAGTTCGCCTTCAAGGTATTCATAGATGCTGTTTTCACAAATTTCTTCTGTTAGGGTCGGGACGATGCGCTTGTCTAGAAAGTCTTTGTCCAAAATGATTTTTTCGCTTTGAATCTCTCTGGAGCGGACGATTTTCCATACTTCACCGTCTGCTCCGCATGTCAGATGCTTTGAAACTCGTTCGTCGGCTTTAATGAGTGCGAGCTGATGGACATTTGTTACGGTTTGCGAATCAAATGTTTTCGAGAGTTCTTTGAAGCTGACCAGGCCTGATACGGGAAAGCTCATTCGCTGGGTGTCCAGTACGACTGAGCCTTTCCCTTTTATTTTTTGAATGTGGCCGTTTTGGGCAAGAAGGTTGAGTGCTTTGCGGATTGTTTCCCGCGATGCTGCGTATTTGTCGGACAGGACGTTTTCGGAAGGGAGCACGTCACCGGGGGTGAGCCTGCCCTCTTGAATGGTTTCCAGCAGTTCCTGGTATACCACTTGGTATTTGGTCTTTGCCATCCTCTTCACCATTTTCTGTTTTTTACTGTTTGGTTAGATGATATACGATGGATTCGTATGGCCGCAATGAAATTTTCTCCGCCGTTTCGGGACTGTCTTCATAGTTGCTGATCAGTATTTCCGCTTTAAACCCCTCAAAAGAAAGATCGGCCGGCAATTCGAATTGTGTTTCTTTTGCGTAGAAATTGTTCACGCTCAGCAGTTTTTCGCCTTCTCCATTACGGATATAAGCGAAAATTTCAGGATGATCTTCGAGGATCAGCTGATAGTCTCCGTCTGTCACAATTTCTGTTTCCTTGCGCAGCTGGTTTAGCTTTTTGTAATGATAAAATACGGAATCCTTATCTTTTACAGCGGCGTCTGCATTGATTTCCTTGTAGTTGGAGGCGACAGGGATCCATGGGGTGCCTGTTGTAAATCCTGAATGCTGCTCCGAATTCCATTGTACCGGTGTACGGGAATTGTCTCTTGATTTACTTTTCAGGATTTCGAGAATCTCTTCTTCGCTCCGGCCTTCCTGCTGCATGATTTTGTACATGTTCAGCGACTCTACGTCTCGGTATTGGCTGATGTGATCAAACTTCGGATTGGTCATGCCGAATTCTTCCCCCTGGTAAATATACGGGGTCCCCTGCATCATGTGGATGACGGTGGCGAGCATCTTGGCGGATTCGTTCCGATACTCTCCATCATTTCCGTAGCGCGAGACGATTCTCGGCTGATCGTGATTGCACCAGAACAGTGCGTTCCAGCCGCGGCCTTCGTTCATTTTGACCTGCCACGTAGAAAGGATGTCTTTTAGTTTTAGAAAATCAAAGTCAGCCAGCGCCCATTTTTCTCCGTTCGGATAATCAACCTTTAGATGGTGGAAGTTAAACGTCATGCTGAGCTCTGTTCCTTCATCGTTAGAGTAGCGGACGCAGTGGTCAATCGTCGTAGACGACATTTCTCCAACGGTCATGGCGTCATATTTTGAGAAAACTTCACGGTTCATTTCCTGCATAAATTCATGAACGCGCGGTCCGTCTGTGTAGTATTTGCGGCCGTCTCCCGGTGCTATGGAGCCGTCGTCATCTGGGAATTCCTGATTTTTCGATATAAGATTGATGACATCCAGACGGAAGCCATCTACTCCTTTTTCAAACCAGAAGTTCATCATGTCGTATACATCTTTGCGAAGTTTTTCATTTTCCCAGTTCAGGTCAGCCTGTGTAACATCGAAAAGATGAAGATAGTTTTCGCCTGTTTTTTGGTCCAGCTGCCATGCAGATCCCCCAAATTTGGAGACCCAGTTTGTTGGAGAACTTCCGTCTTCTTTTGATTCTTTCCAAATATAATAATCACGGTATGGATTATCTTTAGACTGGGATGCCTGTTTGAACCATTCATGCTCAGTTGATGTATGGTTTACAACAATATCCATAATGATTTTTAAGCCCCGCTTATGTGCTTCCGCAAGCAGGCGGTCGAAATCTTCCATTGTGCCGTACTCGTGATGAATATTATAGTAGTCGCTAATATCGTAGCCGTTGTCCTTTTGAGGAGATGAATAGATCGGGGTCAGCCAAACGACATCCACTCCAAGCTCCTTCAAATAATCCAATTTTTCAATAATCCCCTGGATGTCGCCTGTCCCGCTGCCTGATGTATCATTGAAGCTTTTCGGATAAATTTGATAGACCGTTGATTTTTTCCACCATGGATGTTTCAATTTGCATGCACCACCATTAAGTAATTTTTATCTTTATGCCATCGGACGTTCCCGCCTGACTGGGCCAAGCATTTAAAAAAGGGAAAGGGACAATTGCTTGTCCCAGGATAGATTGGGCTAAACTGAGCAGGATTCGTTCAACCATCCATCAGGTATAAGGAAATCCCCTCTGATGGATGGTTCACTTTACTTCGCTTTTTTCGTTTTCGCCATAATATAGGTTAGCACAAAAGGAACGACGAGCGCGATGAGTACACCGATTCCGAATGATAGCCAGTATTCTTTTGAAATGGAAAGGAAAGCCGGAAGACCGCCAATGCCGATTGAAAAGGCTTTTACTCCGCTGAGGCTGATGACTAAACCGCCGATAGCAGAAGCAATAATCGCTGCGATAAACGGATAACGGTATCGTAAGTTCACTCCGAACATAGCCGGTTCCGTTACGCCGAGATAGGCAGATAAAGCTGCCGTGCCGGCGAGTCCTTTTTGCTTTTCATCTTTAGCAACCAGCATCATGGCAAGAGCCGAAGAGCCTTGTGCAATGTTAGAAAGTGCAAGCATTGGCCATAGAAATGTTCCGCCCGCTGCTGCAAGCTGCAGGTCAACCGCAAGGAAAGTATGATGCATGCCGGTAATAACGAGTACTGCGTATAAACCGCCATACAGCAATCCGCCGATTGCAGCAAAGTTTGAGAACAGGGTAATAACTCCGTCTGTTAACAGGTTTCCTAAAGCAAATGTCAAAGGCCCAATGGCAATGAAGGATGCAAATCCTGTGACTAATAGGGTAACAGGCGGAACAACCAGCATTTGAATGGCATCAGGTACCCGCTTGGTAAGAAATTTCTCAATAACGGCAAGCAAATAAGACGCGACAAGAATAGGAAGAACCTGACCCTGATACCCGATCTTTTCAATTTCAAGGCCGAATAGGTTCCAGACTGGAATATCCTTCGCAGTACCGTATTCATAGGCGCTTAGAAGATCAGGGTTAACAAGGATCAATCCAAGCACAATACCGAGCAGAGGGTTTCCCCCAAACCTCTTCACTGCCGACCAGCCAATCAGTACCGGCAGGAAGGTGAAGGCGGTACTTGCGATGAGGTTGATAATCCCCGCAAGATCAGCCCATTGAGGGTAAACAGTAATAAGAGAATCTTTGAAAAAGATTCCTTTTCCAGTTAGCAGGTTGTTAATTCCGAGTAATAAACCAGCTGTAATGATGGCCGGAAGAATCGGAATAAAGATATCCGCCAGCATTTTGACGGCACGCTGGAGCGGATTCAAATTTTTCTCTGATGCAGATTTCACATCGTCTTTAGACGCTTCGCCGATTCCGGTCTGCTCGGCCATTTCGTTATAAACCTTATTAACGGTTCCCTGGCCAATTACGACCTGGAACTGTCCATTGGTTGAAAAAGAGCCTTTTACAACGTCAATGCCTTCTAATTTTTCTTTATCCACTTTGCTTTCATCTTTCAAAGCGAAGCGGAGCCGTGTGACGCAGTGAGTTGCAGCTGAAATGTTTTCTTTTCCGCCGATTGCCTCGACAATCTCTTGTGCAGATTGTTTATGATTGCTCATTTCGTTCCCTCCCGTAATCGTTTTCAAAAGTTTGTGCGGCTGTCCTTTACCGAGTGAACCATTCTGGGTGGCCATTCTTGAGGAAGTATTATTGAGTGAAAGCTGAACGCTTACATTTACCTGTATATACAAGTTACGGTTTCATTATAAACATGTATGTACACGTTTTCAAGTATAACATTCAAAAAAAAATAAGCAGGGTTAGCTCCTGCTTATCTCCTCTTCCCTATTCAGCTGTTCGTGCTCAGGTTCCAAGTGAATCAGAACCTCCATTTTGTCAAACTTTTCATTGATGTCCGCTTCGATTTGATCACAAAGCTGATGCGCGGTTGCAATATCCATCTCAGAAGGAACAACCAGATGAAAATCAACATAGTTCTCCGGTCCTGCCTGCCGCGTGCGAAAATTATGGAATTCAATATAACTGTCGCTGTAAGCTTCAACGATTTCAACGATTTGCTGTTCATCGGCCGGGGAAAGTCTTGCATCCAGCAGCGGGGGAAAGGATTCCTTCATCAGCTTATAAGCTTCTGTCATGATGTAAACGGCTAAGACAATTCCAATGATTGGATCAAGGAAATACCAATCTGTTAAGCTGACGAGCAGCAAACTGACCGCGACCCCAAGTGAAGTGTAGACATCTGTTAATAGGTGAAGCGCATTTGATTTCATCGCAACGGAATTTGTTTTTTTCGCCACATTTCCAACCACTCTTGAAACGGCGAAATTGATAAGAGCTCCAAGCACCATGACCCCAATGCCAAGGATTGGAAGGTGAACGGGTTCAGGATTCAAAAGCTTATGCACACATTCATAGATAATCCAGATTCCCGCGACAAAAATCAGCAGTGTTTCAATTGTTCCTGAAATATTTTCAACCTTCCCGTGTCCATATGGATGTTCCTCATCGGCTGGCCTGTTTGACAGCCGGACAGAAAAAAAGGCAATAAGCGATGCCAGCAGATCCAAGGATGAGTGAATCGCTTCAGATAAAACCGCTACAGACCCCGTAACGATTCCGACAACAATTTTTAAAATAACAATAAATGAATTGCTTAGGACGGATAAAAAAGCAATTTTTGGTGCATTCATAGTGTGACCTCCGTTTTTAATTCTGATTTATCCTACCAGACCGAATTCGTGTGGGTCTATAGCAACCTTTTTTGAGGTTTACACGAATATGGGAGGTGTGTAAAAAAGTTTTCTAAGGTAAAATTTCATGAATGCTCCCAAATAAGTCATCTCTCAGCACAAAAAGTCATACGGATGATGCGGCGGCTGTTTCGGGAATATGGCCTGAGGGGCCGAGAAAATCCAGTCCCTTACAGCCATCGCCGCAGCGACCGCGTCGATTTCATGAGGGGTAAGGCCGTGTTCTAGTGAAATCCCGCTTATGTTTTGGCTCTCGAACCATTGCAGTAGATAGGTTCTTGATTCTGACGACTTTTTATACAGCAGTCCATGCTCTTTCTCCATATCCGAAAGCCTCGTCATCATCGCTGCTCCCGGATGGACCTCAGCAATTCTGATATCGCTTCTGACTCTTTCAAAAAGCGCGGCTAGAGATATCCCCCTCATTGTCAGGTACACCATTTTCGTCAAGGTAGGGGGCATAATCGAGCTCGATCTAAGTCCATGCTTGACCATTTCCTTCCGGAACCACCGGTCAGATGGCCTGTCTCCTCCCCCATCATTATAGGAAAGCGGAGAATCGATCCCAATCGCAAGGGGAAATCCATTCGTTTTTTGAACAAGCTTCAAAATCCCTGCATCACTTAAGCCTGATTCCAATGACAAAAGCTTCAGCTCCTCCCCGGCCAATTCGAAAAAGGCCGCTGCGGTGTCTTTATGATTAGAAGGCCCTGACAAATCAATTCCTATTACAAACATTCCCAACAACTCCAATTTCCGACATGTTTCCCGTGAAACATCGACAGATTTTTTCCCTGTCTTTATATGTACCACAAACAGACAAAACTAAAAGACCAGAGAATTTCCTGGCCTTTCTTTTAGGAAGGAAAAAAAACGGACTGTTTACTCCTGTAAAGAGATCATCCGTCCGTACTTTTAAGATAACGAGCACATCCTTACACTCTTATTTCTATCAGGGATAGCAGTCTCTTATTTTTGCAAAGCGAAAATGAAGATAGGATTTTCAAAATAAAAAGCAGGTGCGCATAACGCATCCTGCCATGCTTATTTATCTAACAGGGTGCGATCTACTTTCTCTTTGTAAAATGCTGAGGCAGGGGAGGAAAAAGCACTTCGTTTTTTCAGAATCTTATCGAGCTCATATTCTTTTTTCAAACGCTTTGCTCTCAGATCACAATGTTCTTCCTCACTGGATGCACGGCTGATTAAATGATCAATCGTCATTAATTCTTTTTTTATATCGCTTTCTGTGAGCATTCCCGCATTTTTCATTACCTTGTAGGCCATGCGGAGATTTTCCGGAATTCCTGATAAATCTTCAAGCTTCAGCGGTTTTCCCATTCCTTGCAGATTTTCAAACTCGCCATCCTTGATCGCCTTTTTTATCTTATCCTCAGCGGCAATAGTGAAAAAATCCATTGGCTGCTTCCTCCCTACTTGATTTCATTCACGTAATCCGGAAAATCCGTAACCATACCATCTACTTCCATGCTTTTCAGAAAAGCGGCAGAGGCTCTGTCCCTCACTGTATAAGGAGTAATTTTCATTCCGAGAGCATGAATTCTTTGGACAAGACCTCGATTAACGAGCTTTTTATTCGGATTAACAAATGAAGCATAATTCGAAATCTCCTCAAGCTGCCTGCCTGAAATGCCAAGAGGACGGTATTTCATAAGAACGCCAATTTTAATAAATGGCAGAATCCTATGCATTTTTTTCATTGAATCTTGTTCAAAAGACTGGACCACTTTATCAGCAAGCGGGTATTTCGCTAACTCATCCGCAACCTGCTGTTCAATGCCCGGATAAAGGGACGGGCTTTTCAGCTCGATCAGCATGCCAGCTTTTCCGTTGTAGCGCTCAAGCACCTCAGAAAAGGTCATAATCCCCTCCCCTTTAAACTCGGGAGAAAACCAGCTGCCTGCATCAAGCTTTTTCAGGTCGGCTGCATTTAAATCTCTAACCTCGCCGCTTCCATTCGTTGTCCGGTCTACACTCGTATCGTGGATAATGACCAATTCGCCGTCCCTTGAACGCTGTACATCAAATTCAATCCAATCAGTTCCGATTTCAAGTGCTTTGTCAAAGGAAGCCTTTGTATTTTCAGGCGCATACCCGGATGCCCCGCGATGAGCAATCGTCAGCATATTCGTTTCTGCTCCTCCCGTAACCGGCTCTCCATATGCCTGAACGGCGTGAGACATGAGGAGCCCTGTGAGTAAAACGCTGCAAAGGATGAGGAAGGAATTCTTCAACATGATCTCTCCTAACCATTTTCCTTCAGCGTAACTCTTTCGTTTTAACCCATCATAAAGGGACTGTGTGGATTTTTCAATTTTTGTGTGAAGAAAAAAAGGAGCTCTGAACCAGGAAATTTACAATAGAGGCGGTGATAAAGGTCCCAAAGCGAAAATTCAAGCAATAACCATTCCCTCTTACCAGAATATTTCGCTTCCTGCCGCCATATGAATCTATTAATCAGCAATAAAGGGGGACAAGTTAATGAGCGTGGAAGAAAAAGTGGCAAGGTACCGCGCAGTTTCTTTGCATATCAAGGAGCTGGAATCAGAACTGAGCCAGCTAAAAGAAGAGCTGCACGCTTATTTCGACGGCCGGTTTGGTGAGAATCAAAAGGGTAAGGCGGAAATTGGAGATTACGTAGTGCAGCGGCAAATCCGTTCAATGGATTCCTATGCCGAAGAAAACCTGATTGCCCGGCTTGAGGAGCTTCAATTAGAGGATTGCATCATGACCGTGAAAAAGCCCAATAAAGAAAAAATTGATGCTGCACTGACGCTTGGGATTCTCTCAGGTGATCAGCTTAAGGACTGTATTCTTCATAAACTTTCTAAAGCACTTGTCGTTAAAGAAAAATAGCATTTACTCCGAATCTTTAAGGGTTCGGCTTTTTTATTCGAATAATTTTTTTTGAACTAAATAGATGACATTACTAGTTAAAAAAAGTGAGTCTTTCAACTCAAAAATAATTCTAGTATATATTTTCATAGTTTGAACTTCTTCTGAATTGGTTATGTAACCAGTACACTTGCAGCTAGAATTTTGATACAGAAGGAGAGAACAACATGAGTGCGGGAAATTTATGGTTTACGCTATTATCTTGTGCATTATTTATGGGGATTGTTGCCTGGGTTTCATATAAGAAATCAAAGGACGACGTAGGAAGTACAGATGGATATTTCCTCGCAGGCAGAGGGCTAAATGGAACATTTATTGCCGGGTCCCTATTGCTTACCAATTTGTCAGCCGAACAGCTTGTCGGGCTAAACGGACAAGCCTACCGTACAAACCTCACCAACATGGCTTGGGAGGTTACTGCTGCTATTCCCATCATTATTATGGCTCTTTACCTCCTGCCGAAATATCTCGGCGGTAATTTCACCACACTTCCTGAATTTTTGAGTAAACGCTTTGATGAAGGTGTTCGAATATATACGGTCATCCTGTTTATGCTTGGGTATGTTTTTGTTACAAGTCCTTCGATGCTCTATTCCGGTGCCATCGCTGTTTTAAAGCTGTTTGATGTTCCGGGAATTTTCGGCATCAGTTATGAGCAATCGATTTGGGTTGTGGTATGGGGCATCGGAATCATTGGTGCCGTGTATGCCATTTTCGGAGGAGCAAAAGCCGTTGCCGTATCAGATACACTCAACGGAGTAGGACTGCTCATAATTGGTGCGCTCGTTCCGATTCTCGGCTTTGTCGCACTGGGCGGCGGAAATTTCTTAGACGGAGTAAAAGAACTAACCACCAGCCACTCTGAAAAATTAAATGCAATCGGCGGACCGCAAGATTCCGTTCCATTCGGTACGATTTTCACCGGCATGATTATCGCGAACCTCTTTTATTGGGCCTCTAATCAATACGTCATCCAGCGTACACTTGGTGCCCAAAACCTTGCGGAAGGCCAAAAAGGAGTCATCATCTCAGGGTTCTACAAGCTGTTAATCCCTCTTTTCATGATGATCCCCGGTGTTATTGTGTTCCATCAGTACGGAGATTCCCTTAAATCTGTGGATCTGGCCTATCCCACGCTTATCGCACAGGTGCTGCCGACATGGCTTTCCGGAATTTTCCTTGCCGTCTTGCTTGGAGCCGTGTTCAGTTCCTTCAATGCTCTGCTAAACAGTGCAGCCACCATGTTTGCACTAGATGTATACAAAGCACGCTTTAATCCAAAGGTCAGTGATAAAAAACTAATCATGGTCAGCCAGTGGTTCGGAACATTCCTGGCTCTCGTTACATTATTTATCGCACCGCTTCTCATGTACGCACCAAATGGACTTTGGGATTTAATCCGAAAGTTTACCGGATTCTTTAATGTACCGATCATCGCCATTGTTTTAATTGGAGTGCTAACAAAATATGTTCCAGCCATTGCATGCAAAGTAATCGTTATTTTCCACGTCATCACTTACTATATGCTTATCTGGGGAACAGAACAGCTCTTCGGATTTAAGTGGGAAATCAATTTCATCTACATCTACGCGATTCTATTCGCAGTTGAAATTGCCATCATGCTCACTTTTGGATGGATTAAACCAAGATCTACTCCTTTTGAATTCAAATCCAGAGCGGTTGTAGACATGGTGCCATGGAAATATGCCCTTTCTACTTCCATTCTATTATTGGCTCTTGTAGTCATGACCTATATAGTCTTTTCACCAATCGGCCTTGCCTATGAGCAAGCAGCTGTGTCCCCTTACTTCTGGCCCGCAATATTTGGAGTGGCAGCCCTTGCCGCATTCTTTATGGTCTGGTCCGTGAAGTTCTGGAACAAGCGCTACGCTGATTACGTCTCAAAGCAGCAATTGAATTTAAAAGAATCAAGGAGACGAGGCAAGCTTGTACCGACTGGTATAAAACCGAAATTTGTAAAATACAGCAGCAAGCAAGTTTAATGCTGATCACCCTCCTGCTTCATGCAGGAGGTTTTTTGGTTGGGCAGTGTATGTCAGTTTCATGTTTTCATTTAGAAAAGAAAACTGTTTAGGCCAGACATTAAATTTGGGGCCGGACCGGGCTTTTTCAGGCGATGACCGCCGCTTTCAAGGTATACTTTGTTTTCCCGCCGAACTGAGTCTTTTCCCAGCCAGTTAGCCGGCTTTTCCGGCCAATCTCTATTTTCCAGCCGAACCAGGCCTTTTTCCAGCCAAACCCTATTTCCCCGCCAATCCACCCTCCGGTCCCTCACTAAAAAACTCCATATGCCTCTTTTCCGCCCTATAATAATCCAGCCGGTCCTGAAGGGTACCGGTGTGAAGTTCAAATTTATGGCCGTCAGGGTCCGTAAAGTAGATTGACTTCTTGTCTTTTTCGTTCCGTTCCCGTCCAGGGAGGATATGGACGTTCAATTTTTTCAGTTTCTCGAGCCAGGTCCCGAGATCTTTTTCTTCTATTGAAAAAGCAATATGTGTATAAGAGCAGGCAATTTCATTTCTTGGTATATGTGCTTCTTCATTTAACGCCACCCAGATTCCGCTGAGGTCAAAATAAGCGGTTGTTTTTCCTTTTATTAGAAGTTCCGCCCCAAGAGCCTCCTCGTAAAAAGAGATCGATCGGGTTAAGCAGGAGACTGAAAAAAGCATGTGATTAAGACCCTTGATCTTCATCTGTTATAACCCCTTTCACTCACAAATTAAGGTTCCTAAGATAATTCGATGAAACGGTTTCCGTTCCTTCTTTTTCGAGTTATGATGAAGAAGTGACTTTACAGGAATTGGGGATACAGCCATGAGAATTAAAGATTGGGATTCTAATTTAAAGGTGCGCCTTTTCGGGGAAGCGATGATGAACGTTACGTTCTGGATGTTCTTTCCGTTCCTCGCTATTTATTTTTCGGATGAATTCGGCAAGGAAGCGGCCGGACTTTTCTTGATTGCAGCTCAGGTGTTTTCTGTGTTTGCCAATTTGCTTGGAGGATATAGTGCGGATCGCTTCGGGCGGAAAAAAATGATGGTTCTTTCATCGATTGGACAGGGGCTTTCGTTTATCGTTTTCGGGATAGCCGTTTCTCCAGCTGTTGATATGCCTTCTATAGCATTTGTTTGCTTCGCGCTTGCCGGTGTGTTCGGCGCATTGTACTGGCCCGCAAGCCAGGCGATGATCGCGGATGTTGTTCCGGAAAAAGACCGGAGCGATGTTTTTGCTGTTTTCTATACATCTCTGAACATTGCGGTCGTTCTCGGGCCGATACTCGGCAGCATCTTTTACGTCCACTATAAGGTGGAGCTGCTCGTCGTATCCGGACTTGTCTGTATGCTTCTCGCATTTATACTACTTAAATGGACAAGGGAAACCGCACCTCTCGTCCTTTCTAATAGCACGAAAACGGAAAATTTGAAATGGTACCGCGCTGTCGGGGCACAAATGAAGGATTATGGAATCATTTTCCGCGACAAAACGTTTATGCTGTATATTTTGGCCGGTGTCCTTGGAGCTCAGACGTTTATGCAGCTTGACTTGCTGATGCCGGTATACATTAAAGAAGTCATTAAAGAGGAGACTCTTTTCAGCCTTTTTAATTGGAATATGACTGTTAATGGGGAACAGTCCTTCGGAATGGTGCTTTCGGAAAATGGACTTCTTGTCGCCATTTTTACGATTTCGGTGACACGGTGGATGACCAAGTACAGGGAACGCAATGTGTTTATCTGGTCATCTGTGTTCTATGCCTTCTCCATCCTATGGTTCGGTCAAATGTCCAGTACTGCTGGATTCCTCGGTGCGATGGCGCTGTTTACCTTTGCCGAGCTTATGACGGCCGGCCTTCAGCAAAGCTTCATTTCAAAAATTGCTCCTGAGACGATGCGGGGCCAATATTTCGCTGCAGCAAGTCTTCGGTTTACTATTGGGAGAACGATTGCTCCGCTATCAATCCCTATGACTGTTTGGTTCGGATTTGCAAGTACCTTTATCATTCTCAGCTTGCTTGCATGCTTGAGCGCCGTTCTCTATTACATCATGTTTCAGCGCTACGATGATCCGTCTGTTAACGGAGTAAAGGTCCGCGTATAGCGGCTTCAGACCGAACATTCGCATTCTCATCTATTCTTTTATATAGTAGTACGTGAGAAGAATATACAGGAGGCTGTTCATTATGCTAAACGAATGGTTTGAAAAAGGCTGGACAAAAGAAACGTATATCAGAAAAATGAATGTTCACCAGGAGAATCTGCTTCACATCTACAACAGTTTTCAATTAAAAGAGGAAGACCGTGTTTTTCTGCAGACTCTTCAAAAGGAAAACCTTCGTGCGATTGTGCTAACAGCTGACTGGTGCGGCGATGCTATGGTCAACCTGCCGATTCTCATGAGGCTTTCAGAAGAAGCCCTCATTGAAACACGCTATCTGATCCGCGACGAAAATCTCGAATTAATGGACCAGTATTTAACGAATGGAACGGCCCGCTCAATTCCTATTATCATTTTCATAAATGAAAATGGGGAGGAAACAGCGAAATGGGGACCGAGAACAGAATCCGTTCAAGCATGGGTAGATGAACAAAAGCAATCACTTCCAGATAAAGAATCACCTGAATTCAACGATGCATTTGGTGTTTTTGCGAAAAACGTGTCAAAACGGTTCACGGCAGACACGGACTTCTGGAATGACATTAAAGACGACTTAATAGAAACGGTCAAAAATCGCATTCAGTAAGGAGGGCGATATTTGTGAAAACAAAACTTTTTGTACATGGACATGTCCAGGGAGTAGGTTTCCGGTATTATGCACAAACGAAAGCGATCCATCGGAATATTAAAGGCTTTGCAAAAAACATGGACAATGGCTCTGTTGAAATTGTGGCGGAGGGTGAAACCAGGCAGCTCGAGGCCTTCATTGACGACATGAAAAAAGGAAGCCCGCTTGCAAAAGTGGAAAACATTGAACAGACCGAATGCAATGAGGAAGAAGCCTTCAGCGCTTTCGATATCCGTTATTAAAACGAGCTGCTCCCAGCAATGGGGCAGCTTTTTTCATTGATCTTCGGGATTTGGAATTATCTTCTTAGTTTAATCCTCTGCAGCAAAGGGTAAACAATCTCGGGCGGGGGAAGCAAAATTTACCGTTCCCTTTCCTTATTGACTAGCAAAAAGAAAAGCAGTAAAGTGTTAAAGTTGGTTGCCGATGTGTGCAAATGCATATTTTGTGTAAACAAAGTGTAAGGGTTTCATGTATTTTTTGTGTATTTTTGGTTAAGAATTGGCTGAAAGGGTTACATTCATAAGAAATTTAGATATATATTAAGAATTAAGATTTAAATTTCCTATCGTTTGGGAAATTTTAGTCTATGTTCATGTGAATGCAAATTCTTAACCATTACCGGTAAACGATCTAAGGTAAGGTAAGAAAGAGGAGACTCATGATAAAATTAAACTTTGAAAAACTATTAGCATGGATTAAAGCATATCATTTAGAGATTGGTGTAGGTCTTTGCTTTATCCTCCCGCCCGCAGGCATTTTATGGCTCGTGGTGATTGGCTGGAATCATTTAAATAAGGCTGTGTACCGCAGAGCACCATTTACGCTCAATTTAACTACGTTCTTCTTCCTCTGCCTTCTCGTATCATCCGCGGGGGCGAGCATCGTTCAGCAAAATGGATCATACCTTTTGATCGTTGCACTGATAGCTGGATATCTTGGACTGTATCTATACATTAAGGACACCTTAACCTTAGGATCGTTTCAGCGCTATAAGCGCATCGTAATTGCCGGAGGTTTTTATTTATTTTTATCAGGCCTCATGCTAAAGGATCATCCCATGGACGGATGGATGGCATTCGTGACAGGCACTCAATTTATCGGGGGCTCTGGCGACAGTGAAGCCAGACTGTTCGGAAGCGCATATAATCCTAACTTTACAGCCTTTCTTTTGCTGCTGACCTTTGCCTTTGTGCTAACGAGCATGATCGGCCATTTGAAAAACAAGGAGAATCAGCTCCTGCTTTATCAGATTCCGCTGATTCTTGTTATTGCCGCAGCCATTTTCCAGACCGGTTCACGTTCGGGAGTGGCAACGATGTTTATCATGTCCTTGTTCCTATTAATAAAATTAAATCCGAAGCTTGGAATTACCTGTCTTGGAATGCTGTACGCCATAAGGGATCAGCTGATTGAATTGATTCCAAGAACCGAGGTCATTGACCATTCTGCCCTTGCACGGAAGGAAATCTGGCTGAACAGTTTGAGCATCTGGAAGGATAACACTTATTTTGGTACGACCCCTCTCGGATTTTCGGAGTCTTACCTGCAACTGACCGGAAAAGCAGTTCCGCATGCTCATAACATGTTCCTCGCCTTCTTCGCTGAATACGGCACAATCGGCGGACTTGCCTTCCTGCTTCTTGCCGGCGGAATTGCCTTTAAATTTTGCTGCTTGTACTTTATGGAATCCAAGCGGAAACAGCTTCTGAACCTGTTCATGATTTCCATTCCAATTATTTTCCTTACCGGAATTCTTGATCACCCGCTTGTGTCACCGCAAACAGCTTTAATCACTGTCATCCTGCTTGCGAGCTGGGACCGCTATACAGAGCCGGTTCACGTTGTACAAAAATCCGCTGCTTATATAAAAAGAGCTTATCTTCGGATTAGTCTTCAAACAGAGAAGGCGCAGCACGTTTCGAAGTCTCAGAAGAATAAAGGAAAATACTAAGGAAATCTCTAATATAGGATATGACGTGTGTATGTTCACACGTCATTTTCGTTTTTTGAGAGGCTGTATCCTAAAAACAACTGAACACTAAAAAACTCGACCGGCAGCAGGGCGAGTTTTTTGATTTGAAACTTAAAAGGGTTTTTCCTGATAGAAGTAGTTCGGCGTTTTAATCTCATTGTTATAATTTTTATGGAAGATATGCGTTGCCGCTGGCGAGATGGGCGGAATCAGCCATGTCCAGTCCCCGGTAACATCTCTTCCGCTGCTTTCTTCTCTTTCCTCGAATCTTTTAAACTGAGCGGCAGCGGTATGATGGTCAACGATGCTTACGCCAGCCTCCTTAAAGGAGTATAGAACAGCCGCGTTGAGCTCAATCAATGCCCGGTCTTTCCATAATGAAGAGTTCAAATCCGTTTTCAGTCCCATAATGGAAGCGACCTTAGGAAGCATATTATACCGATCTTCATCCGCCAGGTTTCTGGCCCCGATCTCTGTCCCCATGTACCATCCGTTAAATGGTGCAGCGCCATAAACAATTCCTCCGATTTCGAGACTCATGTCTGAAATGATCGGGACTCCATACCATTTTAAGAAAAGATCTTGAAATGCAGGGATCTCCGGATGAGTAATCGGGACTTCGATGATGCTGTCCTCTGGAATTGGAAACCACTTAGGCAGATTCCCTTCAGTCGAAACAACGATCGGGAGCAGATCATAATCCGTGTACTTCCCTTCCCATCCGAGCTCCCGGCATACCCTGGTAAATTCGATAGAAGCAGGATCTCCTTTGTACCCTTCATCAAATTCATATCCTGCATAGCGGATCAGCTGATGGTTCCATATCCGAATTCTGTGCTTCTCCTTGTCCTTCGGCTTAAATATGGTGATGGAAGGCCTTATTTTACCGCCGTTCGACGCATACTCAATATGGCGGATCAGCGCTTCCGCCACTTCCTCTTCCGTCTCTGCCCCGCGTTCATCCATGACATGAAGAGACTGCCAGAACAGCCTTCCAATACAGCGATTACTGTTGCGCCACGCAAGTTTTGCACCGTATTCAAGTTCGATTCCCGTATGCACATACTGTCCGGTTGCTTCAATCTCCTGCTTAATGCTGAGCAGACGCTCTTCTATTTCCTCTTCTTTTCCTAGCTCACGATAACTGATTTGAATGAATTCTTTTGCCTTCAGGAACAGGTCATATGTATCTGTCACTACTGTCCTCCTATATGTCGTACTAGACTTTTAACCATCTTAACAATAGTAGAAATGGTTCACAATGTCCAACCTTACAATTGAGGTAATATCATCCAATCTGCCGTTTTGGCGGAGAGTTCTTCTGTTTTGGCCGCTTACTGAACGGGTATTTCCCGTAATGTAAAATAAAAGGAGGCAACTCGAACCATGACTGGTCAAATGACATATGCAAAACACTTTATAAATGGAGAATGGAAAGACGGGTCAAGTGATAAAACGATTGAGAATGTGAATCCTTTTTCCGGTGAACTGCTTTTCAAAATCCGCTCTGCAGATCCGCACGATTTGGATGAAGCCTACTCCGCTGCAAAAAACACACAGAAAAAATGGGAGCAAACACTTCCTGGTGAACGGAGAGCTGTCTTAGAAAAGGTGGCTCAGGGCTTAAGCGATCGTAAAGAAGAGATTATCAGCTGGCTCATTAAAGAAGCCGGAAGCACCGCGATTAAAGCTGAGGCTGAATGGGCGGCTGCACTGAACATCGTTAAAGAAGCGGCCAGCTTCCCATTCAGGATGGAGGGCAAAATCCTTCCTTCTGCTATCCCCGGCAAGGAGAATCGCGTCTACCGGACTCCAAAAGGGGTAGTCGGAGTAATCGGTCCATGGAATTTCCCGCTCCACTTGGCGATGAGATCTGTCGCACCTGCCATTGCAACCGGGAATACAGTTGTACTGAAGCCTTCCTCCGACGCAATGGTGACGTCCGGATTCCTGATTGCCGATTTGTTTGAAAAAGCGGAGCTGCCAAAAGGAGTATTGAACGTTGTAGCCGGCAGAGGCTCAGAAATTGGAGATGAATTTGTCCTTCATTCCGTACCTAAGGTCATTTCCTTCACCGGCTCTACGGATGTTGGAAAGCATATTGCCGGGCTTGCAGCTAAAGGGTTGAAGGAGACCGCACTTGAACTTGGCGGAAACAATGTGATGGTGGTTCTAGAGGATGCCGACTTAGAACAGGCAGCTAATGCCGCGATTTTCGGGAAGTTCCTTCATCAGGGACAAATCTGTATGGCATTAAACCGGATTATAGTGGTCGATGAAATTTATGATGCATTCGCTGAAAAGTTTGTCGAAAAGGCCAAAAAAATCATTGCAGGAGATCCTGGCGAGGCGGAAACAGCCGTCGGTCCTCTAATAAATGAGAAGGCACTGGAAAGAATTCAGAAGGATGTTGAAGACAGCCTTGAAATGGGCGCCAAGCTCCTCGTATCGGGCAAAGCCAGCGGCAACGTCCTTCATCCAATCGTTCTTGGTGAAGTAACGAATGACATGCCGATTGCACAAAAAGAAATTTTCGGCCCTGTTGCACCGCTGATCCGAGCGAAGGATGAGGCCGATGCGATTGCCATTGCCAATGATTCGGAATATGGGTTGAGCGGTTCAGTCTTCAGCGGCGATGTACAACGCGGTGTCCGTGCAGCTAAAGAAATTGAAACAGGCATGATTCATATCAATGATCAGTCTGTCAACGACGAAGCACATGTCGCCTTTGGTGGAGAAAAACATTCCGGCATCGGCCGATTTGGCGGAGAGTGGGCCATCGAAAAATTTACAACAGTCAAATGGATTGGGGTTATGGAAGAACCGAGGAAATATCCATTCTAATATAGAAGAAACGCCGGGTTAGCAGCCGGCGTTTCTTTTTTTATCTCAAAACAAACGTTTGTTTAGGTCATCTTTCCTCTTCGGTACAGCTCCTCCCCTGCATCGATACCGGACAGAAAGGCACTTTCAAATCTTGTCCTGCCAGCAGGATCGTCTTCCCTTAAGAAGGCATCGCCTGCAGCCAAAAACGGGTGATTTGTTCCTAAGTCCATAAATGGGCGATGGTAAGGCTGTACCGCTTCTGCATAGCGCCAGCGCTTAAGCTGTACCGATTTTACATTCTCAAAACTAACGTAATCCTTCACTTTGTCCAGGATCAGGGACACAACCTCATCATCCTGTTTTTCAAAATGCTCCGCTGACCATTCTCCTGTCATGTAGATGCTTGCGATCGGCTCAATCGATATCCCTTTTTCAGATTGGTCAGCAATCCTTTCCAGACCTTGCGGAAGACTGGAGTCAAGATGCCCTTGATTGCCAAGACTTAGTTCCTTTTTCAGCGAAGCCATGGCCACAAAGCATGGATTGAACCGGATTCCGGCAAGCTCATGTCCGGCTGGGATCCGGCTTTCGTTCAGCAGATCAATCGCTTGAGGTGCAGGAATGGTTAAAAGAAGAGCCTCAGCTTGAAAGCTTTCTCCCGTTTCAGCAAAAAGTTCAAATCCTTGGTCATATTCCTGGATACGAACGATTCTGGTATTTGTCCTCACATCCAGTTCTTCAGCGAGGCGTTTAGCCAGCCTGTTCATTCCTTCCGCTCCTGCAAAACGCGGATACGGATCGCCGAACCATTTTTGTATCCAGCCTTTTTCAAGCCATTGATCCGCTTCTTTTTTTAACTCTTCTGTACGTACCGTAAAAAACTGAGCACCATGATCCGCTCTCCCTTCCCCTATCCTTCTGGTTGCAAGCCGGCCTCCGGGACTCTTTCCTTTGTCAAAAAGCGTGACACCCGATACACCTTTCTCTTTCAGCACTGCAGCCGCCGTTAAACCGGTAAGCCCGGCTCCGATAATCGCTATTTTCACAGTAATCCCTCCTATCTTTACTTTACCTTTAATGGATCATCCAGGCTAAAATGAATATGCCGTTTTCAAGGTGTATTCTTTGAACAAGCTTGCGCATGATGATAGGGTGAATGTAGTCATATAAGAACTTAAGGAGGAATTGATTATGGAAAGCACGACTCAAAAACAAATCCAGCTTGCACAGCGCCCGAACGGGATGCCGACTGCGGAAACATTCCGCTTCACTAACACAAGCGTCCCGGAACCGAAAGAGGGAGAAGTACTTGTACGCACATTATACTTATCTGTAGATCCGTACATGAGAGGCCGTATGCAGGATACGAAATCATATGTTGAACCGTTCCCTCTTGATGAAGTTATCCACGGAGGTGTGGTCGGCGAAATCGTTCAATCGAACTCTCCTGACTTTAAACGCGGAGACACCATTGTAGGAATGCTCGGCTGGCAGGAGTATTCTGCTGTACCGGCAAAAGCTGTACGGAAAATTGATCCGGATGTCGCGCCGATCACAACAGCTCTTGGCGTTCTCGGAATGCCTGGCCTTACAGCGTACTTCGGACTTCTTCACATCGGTCAGCCTCAGGAAGGCGAAACGGTCGTTGTATCGGGTGCTGCAGGTGCTGTAGGCTCACTTGTGGGACAGATAGCAAAAATTAAAGGCGCACGTGTAGTCGGAATCGCCGGAACAGAAGATAAAATCCAATACTTAAAAGAGCTTGGTTTTGATGAAACGATCAACTATAAAACGGAAGACGTTCAGAAGGCACTTGAAAAAGCCTGTCCAAACGGTGTAGACGTCTATTTTGATAATGTAGGCGGAGAAATTTCCGATGCTGTCTACAGCCTGTTGAACAAATTTGCACGCGTACCGATTTGTGGAGCCATCTCCTCTTACAATAAAGCTGGAGAAGATTTAGGACCCCGTGTCCAAATGAAACTCATCAAGTCCAGTGCTTTGATGAAAGGCTTTGTCGTAGGAGATTATGCTGACCGCTTTGAAGAAGGATCCCGCCAGCTTGGTGCATGGGTAAAAAACGGAAGCCTGAAATATGAAGAAACAATTGTAGAAGGCTTTGAGAACATCCCAGATGCATTCCTTGGACTGTTCAGTGGTTCAAATCTTGGGAAGCAGCTCGTTAAAGTAACAGATCCGCTTTATGCAAAAATCTAATTACAAAGAAAATCCCCTTTAAGCAGAACTTAAAGGGGATTTTTTTTGCTGTTCAAATCTTTTATTTCCTGAAGTACCGGCATCGAAGCCATATCTTCATCCGTTACCCTGCTCCAGACAATCCCCTTCGGTTTCGGAACGCGGGATTCCGTCCTCGTTAGCCCTTTTTCCGTCGCAATCCAATCAGCCGTTAAATCGAATTCCTCCACCGGAATATCATCCTCTACAAGCTGCCGGCTGTTAACGGTCGTGATTACGGGAACCTCAGGATTGCCAAGCTCTCTGATGATTGCGTATTCCCGGTCTGCATAGCCTTCGCCTTTTCCGAGACGCCTCCCGTCCTTTGTCATCGCCACAGATCCAATGACGATGAGATCAATCCTTGGAAGCTCAGATAGCGGCAGAAGTTGTCCGTACTCCTTTATATGACTCAAACTGGCTGCCCTCCTCTCTTCACCCGCCGGAACCCATTCAGGCTTCACTTGCATGAAACCGGCTTTTAACCTGGGAGTTGGAACTAATAGTGTTTTCCCGTCCTTCAGTACCTGGGCCCTAAGCGGAAGCTGCGGCGCATCCGGGTTTACTTTAATGACATCCGCATGCTTATATTCGGGCATTTCAAAAACAAAGGCCGCTGCTTTTTCCGCTCCTTTGAAATTTGGAATCCTGCCCTTTAAAGGAAAGGGAAATCTGCCAAGCTTCTCTTCCTCAAGTCTCTGCCATACTTTTAGGCGGATTTCATTCTTGTCTGACATGATTTGTCCCCTTTCACACTTTTAATCTAAATTTATCAGGAAATAGAATATGGGGGTACTATTACCGGCTCCAAATCTGCTAAAATCCCCTAATTATGCTTTTAGGTCTGGGTTTTTGACAAAGTTTTTCCCGGGAAATAATCAAAATAACTCAGCATTCCCCTATATTCTTTCCGGAAATTCTCTTCTTTTTTCTTCATCCTCTCCCTTTCCCTAACCGGGCTTGTTCGATATAATCGGGGAGTGAGCATAAATTAAATACCATTTATATATAAGGAAAAGGTGTATACGATGAGCGTATTATCAGTAAAAGATCTCAGCCACGGTTTCGGTGACCGGGCCATATTCAACGACGTATCATTCCGTCTTCTGAAAGGCGAGCATATTGGTCTGATTGGTGCGAACGGTGAAGGAAAATCAACCTTCATGAACATCATCACAGGCAAACTTGAGCCGGATGAAGGGAAAGTGGAATGGTCTAAAAAAGTCCGTGTCGGCTATCTGGACCAGCACACAAATTTGGAACAGGGTCAGACGATGCGCCAGGTACTTCAAGGGGCATTTCAATATTTATTTGATGTTGAAGCGGAAATGAACGGCATCTATGACAAAATGGGGAGCGCATCCCCGGAGGAACTGGAAAAGCTTCTTGAGGAAGTCGGCGTTCTGCAGGATACCCTGACAAACAACGACTTTTATGTCATTGATTCAAAAGTAGAAGAAGTCGCCCGCGGACTCGGACTGACAGATATCGGTCTTGAGCGCGAGGTTCAGGATTTGAGCGGCGGACAGCGGACAAAGGTCCTTTTGGCCAAGCTTTTATTAGAAAAGCCTGATATCCTCTTACTGGACGAGCCTACGAACTATTTGGATGAGCAGCACATTGAGTGGCTGAAACGATATTTGCAGGAATATGAAAATGCGTTTATTTTAATTTCGCATGATATCCCATTTTTAAATAGTGTTATCAACCTGATCTATCATATGGAAAATCAGCAATTGAACCGCTATGTTGGCGATTATGATAACTTCCTGAAGATTCATGAAGTGAAAAAACAGCAGCTGGAATCTGCTTTCAAAAAGCAGCAGGCTGAGATTGCGGATTTGAAAGACTTTGTTGCCCGTAATAAAGCACGCGTATCAACCCGCAACATGGCGATGTCCCGCCAGAAAAAGCTGGATAAGATGGACGTCATCGAGCTTGCAGCAGAAAAGCCTAAGCCGCAGTTTAACTTTAAAGAATCGCGTGCAGCAGGCAGAGTAATTTTTGAAACAAAAAATCTTGTAATCGGCTATAATGAACCGCTGTCAAGACCGCTTGACCTCCGTATGGAACGCGGTCAGAAAATTGCTCTTGTCGGAGCAAATGGTATCGGGAAAACGACGCTTCTGCGCAGCATCCTCGGAGAAATCAAGCCAATTTCAGGAGAAGTGGAGCGCGGCGATTACCTGAACATAGGCTACTTCGAGCAAGAGGTAAAAACCAGCAATTACAACACTTGTATCGAGGAAGTTTGGAACGAATTCCCTTCCCTTACTCAAGCTGAGGTGCGCGCGGCACTCGCAAAATGCGGCCTGACCACAAAGCACATCGAAAGCAAAATTGAAGTGCTTAGCGGGGGCGAGAAGGCAAAGGTGCGCTTCTGCAAATTAATGAACAATGAAAGCAATCTTCTCGTTCTTGATGAGCCAACCAACCACCTGGACGTCGACGCAAAAGAAGAATTGAAACGTGCATTGAATGCTTACAAAGGCAGCATCCTCATGATTTCCCATGAACCTGAATTCTATCAGGGCCTTGCTACCGAAGTGTGGAATTGCGAGAGCTGGACAACGAAGGTATTTTAATTGCAAAAAGAACCGGGAAGCAAAATGCTTCCCGGTTTTTTCGCTTAATAATTCTTACTGAAGGAGGAAACAGAAGAACTATCGGGACCATTATTTTATTAACTTTAATGACTGGCTGCAATCCAGCTAACCAAGAGTTTTTCTGTATTTGCAAAACATGAACGATGAATTGAGAGGATCGCTTCTGAAATGTTTACAAAGTGAAAAGATAGACTATAAGGTCGACGATGAAAAAAATGTATTAATCAAAAAGAATGATATTGATCAAGCGGCTGCGAGCTGTTCCTAAAAAAACACTCCGCTGCTGGTTAAATATCACAACCTTACCTGCACTATACAAGTAAACCCCATTGGCATGAAGCCCATGGGGTTTCTATTTTGAAGAAAAGTAAGACTGAATAGCTTTAGGCAAAGTATTGATGGATTGAACATCCAGAACTGCTCCTGACTGATTCATTGCCTTTACATGGGCAGGGGTGAGTCCTGTAAAGACAGCCTCGACGCCCATAAGTCTGAATTCGGCTATGAGTTTTCCAAGCTCTGTCAAACCCTCTCCCGTTAATGCGCCAATTCCGTGGAAATCCAGAATCGCGTGCTCATAGTCTTGTTCATGCATGCTGTTCAATAGTCTTGTCCGATTCCTGCTGATCAGGTTCTCGTCAAGGTTACCAAAGAGCGGGATGAGCACAAGCTTAACCGTAAGAGTGATAGCCGGGCCTGATAGTTCAGTAATTTTATCCAATGAGTGTTCGAGTGCTTCTTTTTGAAAAAAGCAGTTCTAAATCGGTTTCCGCCAAGCGCCTTTGCTGAAGGCTGATTTTCGAAAGAAGCTCTTCCATATGACGGTCCTGGCCTATACAGACGAGATGCCCTGTCCCGTCAGCCCATTTTACGGATAGCTTAAACGTTGCTGCAGGCTCCCGCCTTGTCCTTAAAGCAAGCTCTGTCTCCTTCTTCCCTTCCCCCGACAGGAATTTTTCGGCTTTTGTCCGGCTCCCGCTGTCAGTAAGCTCTAGAAACGATGAGCCTTCGCGGAATGAAAATAGAGCCTCAGCTTCATCAGAAAATTCAAGGATCTCGAACTGCCGAGTTATTTTAAAATATGGCATGGGCATGTGTCGGCTATTTGACAAATCGGGTTCCTCCGGAGCGCTCTAAATCGAACCATTCAGCAAGCTGGGTCAGTGTAGGAATAAATCTTGTTTTCTCAGAGCCGAATTGGGTAAAGTCATGTGTAAGAAGAAGCCTTCCCCCAAGAAGGACAGTCGGATTGGTTTGAATTGACTCCAGCCTGCTGATATATTCCTTCAGCTGACCGGCGCGGTAATTTAAGCTGAAGGATAGCCCAATGACTTCCGGCTTCCATTTTTCCGCAGCAGATAACGCAAATTCAAGGGGAAGATTCGGTCCCATAAATTTCGTCTGCCACCCATTTTCCTCAAAAAGGATGTGAACCATTTTCAAGCCGATATAATGATCTTCATCCTGTACGCACAAAAACATCGCCTTTTTATGGGCTTCAGGTTCTGGCTTATTTTCTCTCATATAATACTGATATTTTGAAAGGATATAATCACATGTTGAAGTAGCCAAATGCTCATCTGCTACCGTAATCTCGTTATTTTCCCAAAGTACTCCTACATGCTGCATTGCTCTAGTGATTAAACCTTCAAACAGATCCAGAGCAGATGCTCCTTCACTAATGTGAATCTTAATTATTTCCCATGAGGCTTCATGGTCACCTTCAAGAAGACACTTCGCTAATTGTTCAGGAGGATTCATTGTTTCACCCCTTACTGGCAGATTCTCTGAGTATTACCCTACCATCTTTCCCAAGAAATGACGACCGAAAGAGGCTGGTAAATTTATCATTGGTGTTTTCAAATGATAACATTTTTGAGCGAGAAATTGAATTAATACGATGAAAAAACCGCCGTTACGGGAACGGCGGCCTATCATTTCTTATGATTTAGCTTGCTCTATTTCTTCAAGAAGGAGGGAGAGCTCTTCCCAGCGCTGCATCGAATATTCGAGCTTCTCTTCCGCCGCCTTCTGCTCCTCCATAAGCTTTTGAATCTTGCCGAAATCACTGCCTGCCCCATCTATGCCTGCCTGAAGTTCGGAAAGCTTTTCTTCAAGAGCAGCAATTTGATCCTCAAGACCATTCCATTCCTGCTGCTCTTTATAGGAAAGTTTTTTTCTTGTCTCTTTTACAGGCTGAGGAGCTTCAGCGGTTTTTAATTCTTTTTTGGCAGCCGTCTGTTTTTTGCGCTCCTCCATATATTCAGAGTAATTCCCATAGAAACGTTCAATATGGCCCTGCCCTTTGAAAATGAACAGCTGATCGATGACCCGGTCCAGGAAGTACCTGTCATGGGATACAGTGATGACAACTCCAGGGAAATGATCAAGATACTCCTCCAGGACACTGAGGGTCTGTGTATCGAGATCATTCGTCGGCTCATCCAGGAACAAAACATTCGGTTCCTGCATCAGTACATTCAGGAGGTAAAGGCGCCGGCGCTCTCCTCCTGATAGCTTGCGGATGTAAGTAAACTGCATCGATCTCGGAAATAAAAAACGTTCGAGCATCTGTTCCGCTGTAATGGATGTCCCGTCTATCGTATGAACAATTTCAGCTGTTCCTTTAATGTAATCAATCATCCTCAAATTTTCATCCATATCTGAATGATCCTGTGTGTAATACCCAATTTTGACGGTTTCCCCAACTGCTATCGTTCCGCTGTCGGGCTGGGTTTTGCCTGCAAGCATATTCAGCAGGGTTGTTTTTCCGCTTCCATTCGGTCCAATAAGGCCAAGCCGGTCTCCCGGTACAACAAGATAGCTGAAATCCTTGATTAGCTGCAGATCGGCGAATCGCTTGCTGACATCGGTCAGTTCCATCACTTTTTTGCCGAGCCTGACGCTGCCTAGAGCAAATTGAAGATCATGCTTAGTGTTGTCGAACTTCTGCTCTTTCATATCCTCGACACGCTGAATACGCGCTTTTTGCTTCGTCGTTCTCGCTTTTGCCCCGCGGCGGAGCCAGGCAAGCTCGCGTCTTAATGTATTGTGGTGCTTTGCTTCACTCTGGACGGCTAGTTCTTCACGCTCCGCCTTTTTCTCCAGAAACATTTCATAGTTCCCTTCATACGTATAAAGCTGACCCTTATCGAGCTCAAAAATTTGATTTGTGACCCGGTTGAGGAAGTAACGGTCATGGGTTACGACAATAAACGCTCCTTTATACTGCGCAAGAAACGCCTCCAGCCATTCAATCGTATCCTGATCAAGATGGTTAGTCGGTTCATCCAGAATAAGAAGGTTCGCAGGCTGAATGAGCGCCTTTGCAATGGCTACCCGCTTTTTCTGGCCGCCGGAAAGCTCGCTGATTTTTTTCGTGAAGCTTGTCACCCCAAGACGGGTCAGAACCGTTTTAGCCGTTGTAATCGCATCCCATGCATTCAGTTCATCAACCTTTTGCTGCATAGCCATGAGAGCAGCCTGTTTCTTTTCATCTGCCGGATTCTCTTCAAGGGATGCGAGGGCTTTTTCATAGTCCCTCATTCCCTTCATGTTTGCTGCCTCTCCGTAATAAATCTGGTCGAGAACAGTCAATTCCTCGTTCAAATCAGATTGCTGCGGCAAATATTCAATATGAAATTGATTCGCATGCGTCATGGTACCGGACTCAGCAGTTTCCTGTCCTGCCAAAAATTTTAGCAGCGTTGATTTACCTGTTCCATTTACACCAATCAGACCGATGCGGTGTTTCTCAGATATAGAGAAAGAAAGATGATCAAAGAGCACCTTTTCCCCATAAGTTTTATATAAATTTTCAACCGATAACATACTCATTCACGATCAACCTTTGGTTTTTATTTGAGCTTCAGCTTAGCCAGTGCATCCGCTAAAGCATTGTTGGAAAAATCATCATCCTGCTTCTTCATATAATTCGCCACTTCTTTTTTGGATACCTTTTGATTTTTCTCATTGCTTTTGCGCTGATTGAAGGAAGAGAGTTTTTCACGGTGTCCGCATGAACACGTAAACATCTGGCCTTCCCCTTCACCCCGCAATTCAAGGCGTTTGTGGCATTTCGGACAGCGGGCATTGGTCGTCTTGGAAATGTTTTTCCTATTGCCGCATTCACGGTCCTGGCAGACGAGCATCTTGCCTTTTTTGCCCTTCACTTCAAGCATCAGCTTGCCGCAATCCGGACATTTTGTTCCAGTTACGTTATCATGCTTAAACTTTTGCTCACTGTTTTTAATATCAGAAACAACTTGGCCAGCATAGGTTTTCATTTCTAAAATGAACCGGTCTTTAGGAAGCTTGCCCTTGGCGATGGCTGCGAGCTTCTGTTCCCACTCAGCTGTTAGAACCGGAGACTTCAATTCTTCCGGGACGAGTCCGAGAAGCTGCTTGCCCTTCGATGTAACCGCCAAATCCTTGCCGCGCTTTTCAATGACAAAAGAACTGAACAGCTTTTCGATAATATCGGCACGGGTCGCTACAGTTCCGAGCCCGCCGGTTTCCCCGATTGTTTTAATCAGTTCTTTGTTTTCACCAGCCATAAATTTCGCCGGATTTTCCATGGCGGTTAGAAGCGTGCCTTCATTAAACCGTTCTGGAGGCTTCGTTTCTCCCGAAGTTTGAGAAATTTTCGGATCAATCCGGTCTCCCTCTTTAACAAGCGGCACATCGGAAGCAGACTCTTCGTCCGAATCTTTTCCGGCTGCTTCCTTCCATCCTAAGGAAAGAACCCGGTTGCCCTTCGCCGTAAATTCCTCTCCGCCAATAACAGCGGTAATGGACGTTTGCTCGTATTCATAAGGATCTGACAAAACCGCTAAAAATCTTCTGACAATCAAATCATAGATGTTTCGTTCCTGGCTTGTCAGCGAGGATTGAAGCGGTGTTTCCTCCGTTGGGATAATCGCATGGTGATCGGAGACCTTCGTATCATCGACAAATGCTTTACTGACCTTAATCCCTTTTCTCAAAATAGCCGCCGCATAAGGAGCATAAGGTTTGACCTCGACAGCCTTAACCCGTTCCTTCAGCGTGCTTGCCATATCTGAGGTCAAATACCTGGAATCAGTACGAGGGTATGTGACCGCTTTATGCTGTTCGTAAAGCTTTTGCATGATCGATAGCGTCTGTTTTGCGGAGTACTCGAAACGTTTATAAGCCTCCCGCTGCAGTTCGGTTAGATCATACAATGCCGGTGCAAAACTCTTCTTTTTCGTCCTTTTTACTTCCTTAATTACTCCGTCTTCATTTTGAAGCTTTTTCAGAAGATTGCCGGCCTGTAAGGAATCGAATATTCTCGTTTCATTTGTTTTTCCGTTTCGCCACGTCAGTTTGAGACCGTCCTTTGTTGAAGCGGAAAGGCCGTAAAAAGGTTTCGGCTTAAACTGGCTGATTTCCTCTTCCCGCTTTGCAATCATCGCAAGTGTCGGCGTTTGAACCCGGCCGCAGGAAAGCTGCGCATTGAATTTCGTCGTCAGCGCACGTGTGGCGTTAATACCGACATACCAATCCGCCTCCGAACGGGCAACCGCTGAATGGTACAGGAACTCATACTCCTTGCCATCCTTCAGATTCTTAAAGCCCTGACGAATCGCCTGATCGGTTACAGACGAAATCCATAAACGCTTCAGAGGCTTGTTCACCTTCGCCTTCTCAAGTATCCAGCGCGCAACAAGCTCTCCTTCACGCCCGGCATCGGTCGCAATCACAATCTCTTTCACATCTCCGCGAGTCAAAAGTGCCTTCACCGCGTGAAATTGCTTGCTGCTCTGTTTAATGACCGTAAGCTTCAAATGATCCGGCATAATCGGAAGCTCATTCAAATCCCAGGACTTATACTTCTGGTCATACGCCTCCGGATCGGCAAGCGTCACTAAATGTCCGAGCGCCCACGTCACAAGATACTGGCCGCCCTCCAAAAATCCATTTCCCTTCCGGTCCGCCTTCAGAACGCGGGCAATATCCCTTGCCACTGATGGCTTCTCAGCTAAAACAACTGTCTTACTCATGTCAACATCCTTTCAAGGCAGGAAGGACCTGCCTGCTTTATATAAATCGCAGAAATCCGTGCGAAATTAGCCTTCTTACAGTTTATCAGAAATTGGGGAGGGTGCAAGGAATCGGGGGATGATATGTCTTTGCACTGACCCCCAGTACTGCACCGCGATGGGGGAACAAGCAAAGAGCACGCCACCACTTATCCCAGTTGACTTGAAAAGCAACGGGGACGGAGGTTTAGTGCTTTAGCAGAGCGGGGGTCAGTGCAAGGCAAATATAGCAAGCATTAATAGATAGCAAACTACGCCTGACCCGCTCTGCTTTAAAGCAGAGCGGGACACAGGCAGAGGATCTCAATCTCTTGTGCCTCAACCGTTTGCAGAGGCGGTGCCGGAGCTTTCGTCTGATGCAGAACAGCGGGACTGGCACCGTGCCAGTCCCCGCATTCTTCACCGCACCGGGGGACAGAGGCAGCTCTCCTCTATCCCTTGTGCCCCAGCCGTTCGGCGGAGCAGGTGCCAGAGCTTTAATCCTTTATCAGAGTGCGGGTCAGACACCCCTACCGCACCCGCCATTATCAAAGTTCCGATCAGTCACCCCCACACAAAACAAAAAGAACCCCCGCCAAAGCAAGGGTCCTCCATTATTATCTCTTTCTTCCATTCCGCAGCCGTTCTTCTTCACTCAAGATATTCCCGCCAAACAATACGTTGCGTTCGAGCTCGATGCCGAGCTTTTTAGCATATTGCTTCAATTCTCGTTCTTCGCGTTCGGTTACGAGTGAGATTACGTTTCCGTTTGTCTTGGAACCGAGTCTGCCCGTTCGGCCGGAGCGGTGAATGAATTGGTCGATATCTTCTGGGAAGTCAAGGTGGACAACCTGCTCAAGGTCCTGGATGTCCAGGCCTCTTGCGGCCACATCTGTTGCGATAAGCAAAGGCGTGTCGCCTTTGCGGAATTTTCTCAGTGCTGCTTCGCGGTCGGTTTTGCCGCTTTCACTGTGGAGGATGCTGACGGGCATCCGGTCATATGCGAGCTTTTCCGCAGCCACGTTGACGCTTCCGATGTCTTTCATGAATGCGAGCGTTTTGACAGGCGCGGCTCTCATGATTTTTTCCAATGCCTTCAGCTTGTCGCGCTGTTCGCTGACAATGTAGAGATGGCGTACTTCGGATTTGATTGCCTGCTCTCGGTCTACACTGATTTTGACCGGTTCATTCATCATCTCGGCTGCCATTTCTTCCGTTTTTGGAGACAGGGTCGCAGAGTATAGAAGCAGCTGTCGATCGCGCTGGGTGCTTTTAATGACTTCGCCGATCGTTTTCATGTGCTCAGGTACAAGAAGCTGATCCCCTTCATCAAGGACGATCGTTTTGACTTCATGCATCTTAAGCTTCTTCATTTTAATCAGCTCGAGAACCTTTCCTGGCGTTCCGCTGATGATGTGAGGGTTCTTTTTTAGCTTCTCAAGCTGGCGTTTCGGATTGGCTCCTCCGATGAACGATGCGGTTCTTAGCTCGCTTCCTTTGATCCATTCCTGAATGACGGAATGAATTTGCATAACAAGCTCATGTGATGATGCAAGAATGACCGCTTGAGGCTGCTTGCCTTCTGCATTCAATTTTTCGAGTACCGGAAGCAGGTAAGCGAGCGTTTTTCCGCTTCCTGTCGGTGATTTTGCTAAAACATCTTTATTTTCCATAATCGGCTGGACCGATTGGGCTTGTACGGATGTGGGAGTTGGAAATGCGGACTGCTTCCATGCCTCCTGGATAAATGGCTGGAATGTTTGTATAAACGAGGTTTCCTGTGACATTCCTTCAATACCTTTTCTGCTAATTATTTTTTCGTGAATGAACAGTGTAAATAATAGCATTATTCAGGTGGAAAAGCCATGTCTCCCCTCAAGATTTGACTGGAAAAATCGACTGTGCTATCATCACTTACGAACGGTCGTAAGGGAGTGATTAGATGACAGCGGAAGAATTAAAGCAAAAAGCACTGATGGTTTTTTCTCAGCATGGATACGAAGGGGCTTCCCTTTCACTTATAGCAGATGAAGCCGGCATTAAAAAGCAATCCATTTATTCACATTTTAAAAGCAAGGATGAGCTTTTTCTCAAAGCTGCTGAAGATGTTTTTCAAAATGAGCTGGATCGGGCACTGTCTAATATAAATCATGGCAGCGAATCCAATTTGAAAGAAACGCTTTATCAGTTTCTGGCTGATTATGTGGAAAAATACGAGCAGAATCCAGAAACCCGTTTTTGGCTCCGGATCTCCTTTTTCCCACCGGGCCATTTATATGATTCTGTGATGGTTCAGGTATACCGGCATCTTGATACATTGGAGGAAGCGCTGACCGGCCTCTTTGCACAGGCTGAAATCCGTGCAAACCCAGAGCAGGCTGCTATTGCCTTTTTAGGCGTACTAGACAGCATGTTTGTTGAAATGCTATATGGAGGAAAAGAAAGGCAAGTTAAAAGGCTGGACGCCTCCTGGAACATCTTCTGGAATGGAATTGCAATGGAGGGATCTAGATGAACCGGTATTGGATTTATGTGATACTCGCCTCTGTTTTTGAAGTAGGCTGGGTTAGTGGATTAAAGCATGCATACGATTTGCTTACGTGGATTGCAACCATCATTGCGATTACAGTCAGTTTTACTGTTATGATCGTTGCCAGCTCGAAGCTGCCCGTCGGAACGGTGTATGCGGTGTTCGTCGGTCTCGGATCGGCCGGGACGATTTTGGCGGATATGTTCCTCTTCGCACAGCCGGTTGAACCGGTAAAGCTTCTGCTGATCGGTATACTGCTTGCAGGAGTGATCGGCCTTAAAATGGTTACGAAAGATCCGGAAGGAGAGACAGGATAATGGCATGGATTGTAATTGTTGCTGCCGGCTTATTTGAAATGCTCGGCGTTGTCCTGCTGAACAGGGTCGCAAGGAACCGGAGTATTCTAAATATACTCCTGCTTGCTGCCTCCTTCACAGCAAGCTTCAGCCTGCTTTCCATCGCCATGCAATCCCTGCCGATGGGGACGGCTTATGCCATCTGGACAGGAATTGGCGCAGCAGGGGGTGCGATGCTGGGCATGATTCTTTATGGTGAATCGAAGGAATGGAGAAGGATCTTTTTTATTGCTTTAATATTAGGCTCCACCGTTGGGTTAAAGGTGATTGCCTGAACTTAAAATGGCTGCTCCCTATGGAGACAGCCATTTTTATTTTGCAAGAGGCACTTCCACCTCAACGGTTGTCCCCTTGCCTATCTTACTTGCAAACCGGATGGAGCCCTTATGGCGTTTAACGATGCTGAAGCAGACAGCAAGGCCAAGACCGGTTCCTTTTTCTTTTGTGGAATAAAAGGGTTCTCCGAGTTTGTCCAAACGTTCTTTCTCCATCCCTGCTCCATCATCTTCAATACGGACCATTGCGGTTTCACCGTTTGAAGACAGCTTTATTATAATCAAACCGCTATCATCAATCGCTTCAATTGCATTTTTAAGCAAATTTAAGAAAACCTGCTTGAGCTGGTTTTGATCACAATAGATATGCATCGGATACTTGCTCTCATCCACAAGCTGGATCAGCACATTCTTCATATTCGCCTCACCTTCAATAAGAACCATGACGTGGCTCATGATGGAAAGGACATCTTCTTTTCGAAAAACCACATCCTGCTTTTTCCCAAGAGCAAGCATTTCACCGGAAATAAGGTTGATCCGGTCGATTTCCGACATCATGATGTCCAGATGCTGATCGTCTAATGTTCTTGAAGACGACATAAGCTGAACAAATCCTTTTAATGAAGTAAGCGGGTTGCGGATTTCATGGGCGACGGAAGCAGCAAGCTCGCCGATGATGGACATTTTTTCCGATGTGATCATCAGCTCTTCATTCGCCTTGAATTCTGTAATATCCCGCCCGATTCCGAATACTCCCTGGATTTCCCCGTTTACAACGATTGGGAGAAGCGAGCAGCGCAGAATCCTTTTCTGCTTCAGACGGTTGCGTACAGTGAGCTCAAATTTCTGAGGATGTCCGGCAATCACTTTTTTAAACAGGGTGCTTGCCATCTCCCATTCTGAAGGAATGACATATTCAAGTGCGTCTCTGCCCTTTATATAGGATTCTTTATATCCGATAATCAGTTCCCCTTCCGGATTGAGGGCCATGAGTCTCCCCTGATTGTCAACCTCAATTACTCCGTCCGGATTATGATGAAAAAGCGATCGATAGTGCTCATTGCTTCTTTCAAGCTCTTTTTCTTTTTGCTCAAGTTTTTCCTTCGAATGCAGGATGCGCTTCGTCCTGCTGTAAACAAGAAGATACAAGCCCACACTTGTCGCCAGCATATAAACCCAGCCTTTATAGTGTTGGAAAAAATTGTATACGTTCAAATCCTGTTTTGCGAGCAGCAGTGATGCATAGTCCGTTGCAAAGATCCAAAATACGCCTATAATTAAATAGATGAGGGCGATTCTGATTGCAATTTTTCTGGATGATTCCATAGTCGTCCACCTAACAATCTTTATTCTTCTATCATTGTAACGAAAAGAAAACCGCTTATGTGAAAAATCTTCTGGTAAATCATAGTTTTCCGGTTTCATATATTACCCGGATTCAGATTCTGCAGATCTTGGAAAAATTTTCTCATTAAAACCGTATTTGAAAAGCTTATAATACGGGTACATAGTTCACATGCAGAATGTCAGCGGGGAGGACATAGAAGGTGAACGGAATTATTTTATTTGCTGTTGCAGCATTTCTATTAATGACCTTTCGGCTCGTAACCGTTGTCCGGATGAAGAATGCACCAAGAGGGAATAAGCGAATGGCCTGGCTGCTTTACGGCATTGGAATTGGGGCTTTAGCCGGTGCAGTGCTTGTTCTGATCAATTCAGTTCCGGCTTAATAACAAAAGCGGAAGCGCCTTGAACAGCCCCGACAAGCATAAGGCAATCAGCCGAAGGAAGGCGGTATTCCTTCCGCAGGATGAGGGACTTATGACCTCGAGGGGCTAGGCGCTGGAGCTGGACGAAGATACACCCAGTAATCGTATCCAATATTGAGATATTTTAAAACTTCCTAAACTCGAACAAAAGCGAAAGCGCCTTGAACAGCCCCGACAAGCATAAGGCAATCAGCCGAAGGAAGGCGGTATTCCTTCCGAAGGATGAGGGACTTATAGACCTCGAGGGGCTAGGCGCTGGAGCTGGACGAAGATACACCCAGTAATCGTATCCATATTGAGTTATTTTAAAACTTCCTAAACTCGAACAAAAGCGAAAGCGCATTAAGTAAAGGAAGTTCTGCTAAGTGCACGACGTTCTGCGGGCCTCCGCAGGATGAGGACTTATGAGCTCAAGTGGATAGCCCATAGCCTGAGGTACACCCGGAAAAAGATATTCATATTATCATTTCCAGACGAAAAAGGAGCGGATCTCAGTTGAGATCCGCTCCTTTTTTTAAGAATCGATTATTTAGCAAATACATGGTTGCCGATTTCAGTTGTTACTTCTTTTCCGTCAAGGAAGCTTGAGCCTGCCTTGTCCGGATTGTAGAAATACAGCGCACCTTTGCTGATGCTTGAATAAGAGATTGCTTCGTTTACTGCATCTTTTGATTCCTGGCTTGCAGGATTATTGATGGTTCCGTTATCGACTGGTGAGAATTGGCCTTCTTCATAAATGACATCTTTAACTGTATCAGGGAACTCATCGCTTGCAACACGGTTCATGATGACCGTTGCAACCGCAACTTTCCCGTCATAGGACTCACCCTTAGCCTCTGCTTCAACTAGGCGGGCCAGCAAATCTTTATCTTCATCAGAAACTGCTTGCTCAGCGCCTTTAACATCTTCTGCGCCGGCTACAGGTACTTGAAGAGTTTCACCTGTGAAAATCATATTATCGGTACGGCTGTTTGCTTCCTTCAAAGCATCGATGGAAACGCCGTAATCCTGTCCAATTTTATAGAAAGAATCACCTTGTTGGACCTTATAGCTTTCAGCACTCGCAGCGCTTGCTTGCCCAGCAAAAGTTAGAGCTCCAATTGCAATGCTTGAGGATAATACTAGACCTTTGGCTTTCATATATGTTTCCTCCCTTTATGTTTGCTCCTAAACAACCCTACCAGAAAAAAAATATGGTTTCAAAGGATAGGACTTCCCTGTAAAGAGTTTCATAGGCAATCTATCCACTTCTCGCCAATTTGTCCATAAGATTCTTTACTATTTCACACTTATTCGCCTATTTCTGTTGATTTTCGTCTAAAAAGCCTGTAAAATACTTACTTAGGTAAATAAATGAGGTGAAAAAATGGAGAATACTAGTAACATTATCCATAATCTTCATCAAATCGTCCGTTACTTAACGAAGGAATCGAATGCCCGGCTTCAGGACCATGGAATTTACAGTTCCCAATGGTCCATTTTATATTGTCTCGTCCGATTTGGTCCGATGTCGCAAACCGAAATCTGGCGTTACTTGAATGTCGAAGCCCCTACTGTTACAAGGACGATTGCGAGATTGGAAGAAAGCGGCTGGATTAAGCGGGATCCCGGTTCAGACAAACGGGAGAAAATCGTCAGTCTTACTCCTTTCGCTAATGAAAAGCTTGAAGACATCAAACAATCAATTGCTGCCTTTGAAGAGGAGATGCTCATGAGTTTAAATGAGAATGAGCGGCGCACCCTTACAGTCCTGCTTCAAAAAATCGGCAGCTGGAACTAAAGTCTGCAAGTCTTTCTAATAGGAAAACGCCAGTCTCTTCTATAGAATAGAATCATCAAAGGAGGTTCAACATGTCATCATCTGCCCCAAAGGCTCCGATCTGGACGAAGAGCTTTATCAGTAACTTTCTGATCAACTTCTTCATCTTCTTAACTTTCTATGCTCTGCTTACCGCCCTTCCTATCTATGTCATTGAAGATTTAAATAAAACAAATGCGGAAGCAGGACTGGTCATTACAGTTTTCATGCTCTCCGCTATTCTTGTCCGGCCGATATGGGGACGGGTGCTTGAAAGGTTTGGAAAAAAACTGTGTCTCGTCATTGGCATGATTTTATTTATGCTCACGACAATCGTATATATCTGGGTAGATCAGTTCACAGGACTGCTTATTCTAAGGTTTATTCACGGGATTTCATTCAGCTTGATTACAACCGCAACAGGCGCAATTGCGGCCGATATCATTCCGAAAGTGCGCCGCGGGGAAGGACTCGGCTACCATGCGATGTCCATGAATCTCGCTGTCGTTTTCGGCCCGTTCCTTGCTCTGACACTGCTTCAGTTCACCACATTCACTATGCTGTTCATGATATTTTCCGTTATTGCCGTTGCAGGTGTGATTTTTAGTTTACTTATTAAAATTGAGCACATTGAAGTTCCGGCAAGAAAATTCACAGCTTCTGATTTATTTGAAAAAACCGTCATACCAATTGCATTGATCGGCGGACTGGTTGCGTTCTCCTACTCCGGTATCATTTCATTTATTTCGATTTATGCGAAGAGCATTGGACTTGCCGGCACTGCAAGCTACTTTTTCGTCGTATTCGCTGTTGTCATGCTTTTATCAAGACCGTTTGTAGGCCGGCTTTTTGACCGGAGAGGCGCTGCCATTGTTATGATCCCGTCCTTCATCATCTTTGCCGCGGGTATGCTGATGCTTAGCTTTACGGACACATCATGGATGCTGCTTGTGTCAGGAGCCCTGATCGGACTCGGCTACGGTTCACTCGTTCCGTGCTTCCAGACGCTAGCCATTCAAAAAGCGCATCCTGCAAGAAGCGGACATGCGACATCTACATTCTTTACGTTTTTTGATATTGGCATCGCATTTGGCTCTTACATTCTTGGCATGTTTGCAGCGGATCTTGGGCTTTCAAGCCTATACTTGTATGCGTCCGGACTTATTATCGTCACGCTTTTGATTTTCACTGCCGTTACCCGGAAAAAACAATCGAATTATGTACCGAAACAACACGTATCATAAAATTGATTCAGACCAAATCCCAGTGATTTGGTCTTTTTATTCTTATCATTAGATGCTTTTCCAAATTTCTGTTAAAATAAAAGTAAGGAAAGTAAGGAATTCCTAGAAAACAAAGAAATCAAGGAGAATGAACATGGAATTTTCCAAACTGAGCTCGAAGGGACAAATCACCATCCCTAAACACATCCGTGAAACGCTGAATCTTCATGAGGGGGAACGGATTGCATTTATTGAAGAGGACGGGCTCGTCATCATGACGAAGGCTGATTTGGAATCTCTTCATAATATTCAGGACATTGTAAGTGATGAGAAATTCAAGCAGCTGATGCGCAAGGCCAAAAACCATTTAAATGAGGAATAAGGAAGGGGTTCATATTATGAACATTCGAGAATGCGATTTACCCGGAATCGGAAGAAAATTCGAGGCGGTGACCCGCAACAATGACAAAATCACGGTCATTATCCACGACGATGGCAGAAGAGAAATGTACCATTACGATGATGATGATCATGAAGAGAGCATCTCCAACATTACCATGAATGATGCAGAAGCAAGGCAGCTTGCCGCTATTCTCGGCGGCATGACATACAAGCCAAAAGCTATGGAAAACATTGAGCTCGCGTTCGATGATCTCATTATCGAGTGGTTTAAAGTAGAACCGGGCGCACCCGCTGTCAACCAGTCCATCGGGGATATCGATGTCCGCAGCAATTACGGCATCACCATAATTGCCATTATCAAAAAAAACCAATCCAAGCAGCTCACTCCGGGACCGGAGGCCATCATTGAAGCTGGAGATACATTGGTGATTTCCGGTGAAAGAAAAGACTTGCGTAATATTATTAAGGATTTGCTATCCAATAAGGGGGGATAAGTATAGATGGATCATTTGATTTTTGAAGTAGGAACAGCACTGTTATTAGTAGCATTTGCCGCGATACTGGCAGGAAAACTTCATTTCTCCATCATACCGTTTTTGATTGTGATTGGTATGCTCGTCGGCCCTCATGCCCCTGTTATCGGCATTATTAACCTCAGGTTCATTGAAAGCGCAGAATTCATTGATTTTCTGGGGCGCATCGGGATTCTCTTCCTTCTCTTCTACCTCGGTCTGGAATTCTCTGTCGGAAAACTCATAAAATCAGGAAAATCTATTGTAATTGGCGGAAGCATCTATATTTCCATCAACTTCGCTCTTGGTTTTCTCTACGCTTTGATTATGGGCTTTCCGATTTTAGAAATTCTGATCATCGCAGGAATTATTACCATATCATCAAGTGCAATCGTTGCAAAGGTGCTTGTGGATCTGCGCCGTACCGGTAATAAAGAAACGGAATTAATTCTTGGCATCATCATGTTCGAGGACATTTTTTTAGCGGTATACCTCTCCGTTGTCTCCGGTTTGATTTTGGGAGACTCCACGTCAATTGGCGGAACCATCGTGTCCGTTCTGATTGCCCTAGGCTATATGCTGGCTTTCTTCATTATTGCTAGAAAAGCCACACCTCTTTTAAACAAATTACTCAACATCTCGTCTGATGAAATTTTCATCATCGTCGTGTTTGCGGCTTTATTCTTCATTGCCGGATTTTCAGAAACGATCCATGTTGCTGAAGCAATCGGTGCATTGCTGCTTGGTCTGGTCTTTTCTGAAACCGATCAGGGTGAACGGATCGAACATCTCGTTGTTCCATTCCGCGACTTTTTCGGCGCTATCTTCTTTTTCAGCTTTGGATTAAGCATTGATCCATTCACACTCGGAGGAGCGATTTGGCTTGCACTCGGAGCGGTAGCTATTACAATCATCGGAAACTTCGTTGCCGGTATGATTGCTGGAAGAAGAGCAGGCTTGTCCCATAAAGCCTCAGCCAATATCGGACTGACCATCGTATCTCGGGGGGAATTTTCCATCATCATGGCCAATTTGGGGTTATCAGGCGGTCTGATGGCCGTACTGCAGCCATTTTCGGCACTCTATGTGCTCATTCTCGCCATCCTTGGACCTTTGCTTACGAAAGAATCCAAGCATATATATAATGGTTTGAACAAGATTTTCAAATGGAAGCAGCCGAAAGAAAAAGTGAAAGTGAAAGAAAACGTCCTTCCATAAGATATGGGAAAGCCCAAGAATATTCTCTTGGGCTTTTTTGGTTCAATCAATTCGCCGGTTCCAGCTGAAGCTGCTTTTCAGCAAGTTTCCTGTATAGTGTGTGACCGTCCAGTAATTCTTCGTGAGTTCCCTGCCCGGTCAGTCTTCCGTTTTCCAATACAAGAATCTGGTCTGCATCAACAACTGTGGATAATCTGTGGGCAATGACAAAAGTCGTCCGGCCCTTCATCAGGTTTTTCAGTGCATGCTGAACGAGAACCTCTGATTCGCTGTCCAGATTAGAGGTCGCTTCATCAAGCAGCAGCAGGGACGGATTTTTTAAAATGGCTCTTGCGATGGCAATACGCTGCCTTTGCCCTCCCGAAAGCTTGACTCCCCGCTCCCCAACCTCCGTTTCATAGCGGTCCGGCATTTTTTCAATAAACTCTGCGGCATTTGCAAGCCGGGCCGCGTTCTCCACTTCTGAGTCCCCGATTTCCCGCTCAAGGCCATAGCAAATATTATCCCGGATCGATCCTGACATAATGGGACTGTCCTGAGACACGTAGCCAATTTGCTTCCTCCAGCTGCGCAGGTCAAGGGTGCTGATATCCTGCCCGCCGATTTTCACTTCACCTGACACAGGTTTGTAAAAACGTTCGATTAGAGAAAAAATAGTCGTCTTCCCGCCGCCGCTCGGTCCGACGAGGGCCACGGTTTTGCTGGGGGCAATGGTAAACGAAAGATCAGTTAATATCGGTTTATCCTCTGAATAGCTGAAATGAATGTTCTCAAAGCGCACCTCTTTATTCAGCACCTCCACTTCTGAATGTCCATTCTCCTCTGTTTTCAGACTAAGCAATTCATGAATCCGGTCTGTCGCTCCCATCGCTTTTTGAAAGGCAGTAAAAAACGAAGCAAGCTGGGTGAATGGAACGATGATTTGAAAGACGTAGATGATAATGGCGACCAACGTGCCTGCGGTTAAGCTTCCGGTCGCTACCCTCACCCCTCCATAGCCAATCAGGATGACAAGAACGACCATCATAATCGTTGTCATAAACGGACTAACCACCGCCTGGATTTTCGCCTCACGAAGACCCAGTCTGAACAAATTGCCAATACCGCTTCTGCCCTTTTCTTCTTCAATCTCTTCGCCGCTGTAGGCCTTAACGAGTCTGACTTCACCAAGGACCCGTCCAAGATCACCGCTGAAGGAAGCCATTCCATCCTGAGTCGCCTTCGAGATTTTATACATTTTCCTTCCCATCGGCCACAGCAAAAGCATTGATAAAGGGATGACGGCAAGCATGATCGCTGTCATTTTCCAGTCCAGCATGAAGAGGATAACGACAGAACCCGCAATGGCAATGATTCCGGATATGAATGTAACAAGATGATTGGTAATCAATGTTTTGATCGTATTCGTATCCTGGGTAATCCGGCTCATCGTTTCCCCGGACTGATGCTGGTCGAAATAAGGGACAGGCAGCTTTAAAATGTGCCCCCACAGCTGTTCGCGGATTCCCTTTACGATAACTTCTCCAATATACATCAGCATATAATAGGAAAACCCTGCTCCAATGGATTGCAGCACGAATGCACCAATCAGAAGGAAAATCATCCCCGTGCTTAAAGCTGCAGCTCCTGCCTGATCGACCAGCTGTTTTGTAAAGATTGGAACAATTAAACTGGCTCCTGTTTCAAGCAGGCTTAAAAACAGAACGAAAACAATCATCCAAGTGGCGGGTTTATGTTTTTTCAGCAGGTTTATAAAGGCATCCAGCTGCTTTTTATCTGCATTTTTTGCCTGGTCAGTCATGACTTTGAATTCCCCTCCCAATGTAATAATGTTCAAAAGCTTTTTCTATTAACTTTTCCTCCTGCCTTGTAAACGGAGAAACTGAGAAAAGGTCTTGTTCTGCTTTCTCCCCTATCCCCTCCCAATCAAGGTCCAAAGAAATCATGTCCGTCAATATGTCCTGTTCACCAAGTATTCCGGCAAGCATGTCCAGGCATTCACCGACAAGACGCTGTACCTGCGGAGATTCAGGTTTCCAGGTCTTCAGCGCTTCCTTCATCTCCTGGAAAAGCAGTGCCGTCTTTTTATGCAGTTCCATCCATTCATCCCCGGTAATGCTCTCGACCCGCTTCGCATACCTTTCAGGGAAATTCTGCTTTACCCAATCCATATGCCCCTCTTCATTTTGGATACTGTCGATCACAAACGAGAGAATCTGCAGGTTCGGACGCTTCTCTGTCTCAAAAATTCCAATTGCATGATCCAAGGAGAGAATAACCCGGTTTAAATGATTCTGTTTCTGTATCATAAGCTCCTTTTGCATTTTAAGCGATGATGTTAAATCTCCGTCAGCCGCAGCAAGCAATTCGCGAATCTGCTGGAGACTGAAATCCAGGAACTTAAGCGAAAGAATTTGCTGAAGAACGACTAAATCTTCATCTTTGTAATACCTCCGCCCAGACTCGCTGACGAAACTTGGTTTAATCATTTCCTGCTGATCATAATAGCGGAGTGTCCGGACTGTAACACCTGTCTTTTTTGCGAATTTTCCGATTGTATATAAAGTTTCATTCATTGGAAAGACCTCCCATGCCTTCATTATACAATCTGACGTTACGTCAGAATCAAGCCGAATCAGGATAAAAATGGTATACTATTTATGAGGTGATTAAACATGGCGAAGAGTAAAGCCAGAAAACTAAGAGAGCATAAAATACGCAGCGGCGGGTTCGACCCAAGTGCATTGAGAGGATCTGCACCCGACTACAGCATGCACGAACGCAAAACGATGACAAAACAGGAAAAATGGAAAAAACAACTATCCAAGCACAAAAAGCGATCCCTTCCCGGTAACGGTGATGAAGGAATCGCTTTTTTGTTTGGGGGAGTGTGCAAATTTTGCTGATTTTTGTCGTTCGGCCCGTATTTGGGTGGAGTTGGCCCGCATCCGTCTCGAGTTGGCCCGTATTTGCCTAGAGTTGGCCCGCATTCGTCTCAAGTTGGCCCGCATTCGTTTCCAGCTAGTCCACATCCGCCTCCAGTTAACCCCGTTGCCCCTATTACCAGCTTTGCCCGTTTAAACAGTCCCATAAAAAAAGCCAACCACCCCATCGGGTCATTGGCCAATCTGTTCTTCCTGATCCTGTTCAATCCAGTTTTGCGACCAGTTTTCAATTTCTCTCAATATAGGTTCAAGTGCTAAGCCTTTGTCTGTAAGCGAATATTCGATGCGGACGGGAGATTCAGGGATGATGTTGCGTTTTACGACGCCGTTCTGTTCAAGATCCTTCAGCCTGTCTGATAGGACTCTTCCGCTGATGGATGTTGATGCTTCAAGTACACTGAATCGTTTTGGTCCATCGAGAAGCTGATGGATAATTAAGCCTGTCCACCGTTTGCCTAGCATGTTAATGGCTTGCTCGAACCTTGGGCATATGTTTAGTGGTTCCATTTTCCTCACTCCTGTTTTTTTATTATATATCATGATTACAAAAAATAAAAAAGTTACAATTTACAACCGAGTTACTTGACAGATATTCACAGTCGTCATATATTACTTACATAAAGTAACTTGTTTACTCTAAGTAATTAAATGGAGGGTTTCATGATGAAATTTCAGCAGCATCCAAACACTTTCGTAAGCAAAGTAACTCTTTTGACAGGCGATTTGAAGCGGGCAGAGGAATTTTATACATCCATCATAGGTCTCAGCGTTTTAAACAAGTCACCGGAAAAGGTGTCTTTGACGGCAGATGGTGCCCATCCGATACTCACTCTTGAACAACAGAATGGCTTGCTGCCAAGGGAGCCGCGCCGGACCGGACTGTATCACTTTGCTATTTTGCTTCCTTCAAGAAAGGACTTATCATCGTTTCTTCACCATTTGCTTCATACCCAATATCCGGTTCAAGGTGCCTCGGATCATCTTGTGAGTGAAGCCATCTATTTCGCAGATCCGGATGGCAATGGAATTGAAATCTACGCGGACCGGCCTTCTGAAAATTGGCAATGGACCGATGGGCAGGTTGAAATGGCCACCAATACGCTCCAAGCGGAAGATCTCCTATCAGAGAGTACTCTAGCTGATTGGCGCGGCATGCCTGCTGACACCGTCATGGGCCACATTCATCTGCATGTTTCAAATCTTGTCGATGCAGAACGCTTTTACACGGAAGGCCTTGGGTTTGAAGTGGTGACGAGATACGGAAATCAGGCCCTCTTTATCTCAACTGGCGGCTACCATCACCATCTTGGTCTGAATACATGGAACGGAGAAGGAGCCACCAAGCCTTCTGAAAACAGCGTGAGAATGGTCTCTTTCACCATCATCTATCCAAATGCAGAGGAAAGACAAAACGCAGTCAGCCGTCTTGAAAAGCTTGGGGCAGAAACCATCACTAAGGAAGATATGATCCTCGCAGCTGACCCTTCCGGAAATTGGATTCATCTGGCTGTATAAACAGGGCAGGCTATTTATATAAAATCTACTGAGAGAAGAGGTAACGACAATGGGATTTTTTGATAGTGTATTTGGAAGCAAAGAAAATGCGGGCAGTACGGTAAAAAAGGACTTTCCAACTGCTATTGAAGAAAGACGTTCATTTTACTCGATCAGCAAGGATGAGGTTGTACCGGACGAACGCATCAGAGAGGTAATCGAGCATGCCGTTAAGCACACTCCTTCCGCTTTCAACTCTCAAAGCGCGAGAGTGGTTGTCCTGCTTGGGGAACAGCATGATAAATTGTGGAATATTACGTCCGAATCCCTTCGAAAAATTGTACCTTCAGATTCATTCGGACCGACTGAAGAAAAAATGGGCGCCTTCAGCAGCGGATATGGAACGGTTTTGTTCTTTGAAGATGAAGCGGTGATTGAATCCCTGCAGCAGCAATTTACTCTTTACCGCGAAAATTTCCCAATCTGGTCTCACCATTCATCCGGCATGCTTCAGTTTGTGGTATGGACAGCACTTGAACTGGAAGGCTTCGGAGCTTCCCTTCAGCATTACAATCCGCTGATTGATGATGATGTGAAAAGGGAATGGCATATTCCTGCCGGCTGGAAGCTTATTGCGCAAATGCCTTTTGGAAAGCCAGTATCTGCTCCGGCACCGAAGGAATTCAAACCGGTTGAAGAACGTGTGAAATTTCATAAATAAGCGAAAGGCAGCCTTTCCGGCCGCCTTTTTATTTTTTACCAAATAATGTATGATGGAAACAAAACGAGGTGAGGTATGTGGAAAAACTTCTCCTGGGCTTGACAGTCATTCTGCTGCTCGTATCCTGTTCGCCAAATCCAGATGAAAGTAAGATTCCTGGAAAAATAATGCTGTTGTCCTATGTAAAAACGCACCTTTACAAAGAAGTGGAAATCACCGACCTGCGAAACGGCGAAAAAATCATTCTTAAGGATCCGAATGACGTGAATGTTTTCCTAAACATGCTTGAAGATATTGAACTAAGCAAATCAGAAGACCAGGAAGTGAGAAAAGGAGGTTCTGTGTTTGCCCTTCAGCTATTTTCAAACCGCACGAAGCATCTCCTTAATTCAAATCCCGAATGTATGCCCGCCGTTCACCGATATGCTCTGGCCCGTGATAAAAGAAGACTCCTCTGATGCAAGATAGGCCACCGTATTGGCTGCATCATCAGGCACGCCCATTCTTTTCAGCGGAATGCTCAATCGGTATTGATCGATTGCCTCATCTGAAACTCCTGCATGGCGTTCAACCGGGATAAATCCTGGATTCAGGAGATTTACACGTATTCCATACTCTCCAAATTCGCTTGCCCATGAACGCGTCATTCCGAGCATAGCTGATTTTGCCGTTACATAGCTCGAGAAATGTCCGTTTCCAAGCTGTACGACCTCGCTCCCAATGTTAATAACGGAGCCTTTCTTTTGTTCTTTCATAGAAGAAAGACATGCTTTCATCAGGAAAAACGGGGCCTTTACGAAGAAGTTCAGCTGATCTTCATAATCCCCCCAATTCAGATTTTCCATCGAAAGCTCCGGCTGCGGACCCGTTGCATTATTGACGAGAATGCTTACTCTTAGTCCGGAAACTCTCTCCGCTTCCTTTACAAAACGGAAAACTTCTTCTTCATTTGTGACATTCGCCTGAATGGCAGCAGCATTGCCGCCATTTGCCTTAATTTCACGAACGACCTCTTCTGCTTCAACTGCACTGTTCAAATAATTGACGGCTGCAAAAGCGCCTTCCCTGCCAAGCTTTTTGCTGATGGCAGCACCCAATCCTCTTGATCCCCCTGTTACAAGGGCTAGTTGATGATTCAGTCTCAAAATGATCCCCTCCTTTTTGGATTATATCAAAACATCTTCTTTGTGATGGAAAAACCAGTGTGATAACCTGATAATTGAAGTCTTCTGAAAGAAGGGAACCCGGTGAAACACACACGCATTTATTTTATCCTTGTCGGCATTATGATGCTTTGGGGCTTTAACGTCCCGCTGCTGAAAATCATTGTCGGCACCTTTTCCCCTGTAACCATTACAGCACTTAGAATTTTTACAGCCAGTATTTGCGTTTTCATTATTCTAGCCTATTTAAAATTGCTCCGCCTGCCGACACTAAGGGAAACAGCCTTGATTATAGGCTGCGGATTACTGAATGTGGTCGCCCATCATTATTTTTTATCGGTCGGTCTTTCCCTTACCAGTTCGACGAATGGAGGACTCATTTTAGGCCTGGGACCTATATTGGTTGCCGTTTTATCGATCATTTTTCTTAATAAAAGACTGACCGTTATCCGGCTGAGCGGGTTTATATTGGGACTTGCCGGTGTTTCATTTACGGTGGTTGCCGGCGGCGGCGGTCTGAGTGCCGTTAATGCAGGGGATGTATCCATTTTCTTTTCCATCCTCACACAGGCATTCAGCTTTGTGATCATTAACAAAATGTGCAAGACGATTGATCCGCGGCTCCTTACAGGATATATGCTCCTTTTCGGGTCGCTTGTGCTATTTGGAATCGGCTTACTCACTGAAAAGAATGGCCTTTCAACGCTTACGAACGGAAGCCCGGAAGTATGGACAGCGTTTGTTCTATCGGCGGTTTTCGCGACAGCGGTTGGCCATATGACGTATAACTTTGCGATCAGCCAGGTTGGTGCGGCTGAATCGGCCATTTTTATGAACCTGAATACGCTGTTTGCCCTTGCAGGATCCGTTCTCATTTTAAACGAAACCGTACATGCCTCCCATCTGATTGGCCTGGTCCTCATTGTCTCAGGGGTTATTCTAGGTTCGGGAGCATATGAGGATATGAGAATAAGATACCGCAGAAAGCATGGCTATAATTCAGCACGTTAAAGCAGATTTTTTGAAAAAAATGAAGTGAAAAACTATGATGAACACATTGAAAACTTAAGGAGGTCCAATCATGAGCGAATCATTAAAAGGCAAAACTGCACTCATTACCGGCGCCGGACGAGGAATCGGACGCGCCGTTGCCCTTCATCTTGCAAGAGAAGGCGTACATGTGGGACTGCTCGCCCGCACTGAGGAGCACGTAAAAAGCGTAGCAGAAGAAGCAGAAGCATTAGGTGTAAAAGCTTATTACGCCACAGCGGATGTAGCATCCCATGAAGAAGTGAAGAAGGCTGCAGCGGAACTCGAAACAAGTCTCGGCCACATCGATATTCTGATCAACAATGCAGGAATCGCTAAATTCGGGGGCTTCCTGGAGCTCGATCCAAAAGATTGGGAAAAAATTATTCAAGTGAACCTGATGGGCGCTTATTATGTAACACATGCTGTCCTTCCCGGCATGGTCGAAAGAAAAACAGGAGATATCATCAATGTCTCTTCCACAGCGGGCCAAAAAGGGGCTCCTGTCACCAGTGCCTACAGCGCTTCAAAATTCGGACTGCTCGGTCTGACCGAATCACTGGCCATGGAAGTGCGCAAGCATAACATTCGTGTTTCAGCCCTTACCCCAAGCACAGTGGCAACCGATTTAGCCATTGAAAACAAGCTCACGGACGGAAACCCCGATTCTGTCATGCAGGCGGAAGACATCGCTGAATTCATGGTAGCCCAGCTGAAATTAAACAAACGAACGTTTATAAAATCGGCTGGACTTTGGTCGACGAATCCTTAAATGTTATGACAGCAGTTCCCTTGGTATGGGAGCTGCTTTTTTAGTTGCGCCTTCTCATTTCTTTTGATATCTCGAGGCACTGCTTATCTATATCAAAGTTTGAATGCCTGATAGCTTCCTGTTGTGAGTCCGCCATTCGTTTTTAAAGTTTACTTTTTCCGGCAGGTTATTTAGAGTGTTTTGACAAACTTCTTCGGAAACCTCTATATTCAAACAAAATCCTACTATTACTCAATTTATTGTTTCTCTGTTTCCTAGTCTTATTATCACCCGAATAATTCCAGTACGTTAAACCCCTACTAAAGTCATATTTTATGATTATTATTCTATGTTAGCTTTTTCCTTTTACAATATAGTCTTTAATCTGAATCCTCTTACAACTCCTTCATGTCAGACCTCAAAACGGATTCTTTTTTATGAATTTCAAACCTAATATTACTAAATGAAATATTTTTGTAACATAAATAGAAACTGTTTGAAACAAGCCTGTCATATAAATCTAGTAATATTAGCCATCATATACATAAAGGGGACTAGGACTTTTGAAGAAGTTTATTTTGACAGTCAGTGCAGTTTTGTTCTTGTCGTTTGGATTCTCAGCCAATGCCTTCGCAGCCACCTACACAGTTAAATCCGGGGATACTCTTTGGAAGATTGCTCAGAAGCATAAAGTTACTGTGAATCAAATTAAATCCTGGAACAAATTGAAAACAGACGTTATTAAAGCAAATCAAAAGTTGACCATTTCACCGTCTACCTCCAAGAAATCAGCACCTGCGAAATCCGCTGCTCCACAAGGGGCCTATAAAACATATACCGTTACAGCAACAGCCTATACAGCAAGCTGCAAAGGATGCAGCGGCATCACTGCTACCGGCATCAATTTAAAAAAGAATCCTGGGGCAAAAGTGATCTCAGTTGATCCAAGAGTGATACCGCTAGGTTCAAAAGTATACGTACCAGGCTACGGTACGGCAATTGCAGCCGATAAAGGGAGCGCCATTAAAAGGGGTAAAATAGATGTTTTCTTCTCATCCAAGAGCACAGCTCTTAAATGGGGAGTAAAAAAGATAACCATCAAAGTTTATAAAAAGTAGATTCCAGCCAAACAGAAAGACCATAATTCAGATTATGGTCTTTCTGTTTTTTATAGTGATATTTTCATAAACTTGTTAATGTCTTTGAAACCCATCTGTTCATATAAATTCATCGCTTTTGTATTATGGGCGTATACGTTCAGTCTTACGTCACGGTATCCATTTTTTCTAAATTCCTCAAATGCCTCTTCCATTAATAATTTAGAATAGCCCCTGTTTCTGTAAGGTGCTTTTACATACAAATCATTAATCCAGCCAACTTCGTCCCCCGTCAGAAAATCATATGCCCGATCAATCATAATCCACCCGAGCAGTGTCTCCTCATTCATTAAGCAAACAAAATAAGCATCATATCCCGCTGAATGCTCGTATGCTTCAATCATTTTTTTCTGGTTATCATCTGAAACGCAGTTCGTTGCTTCTCTCCGGTTTTCGCCTGCCAGTTCATATATTTCCGACCGTTCTTTTTCAGAAGCAATCTTAAATGCTAATTCCATTTTTAGTTTTCCTCCATCATTTCTCCTGCAAACAAAAAAACGCGTTACTAACTGTATGCTTTTGCCTGCAAACAGATTTTTACGACCGTTCCCTTGCCAGGCTGGCTCGAGTAAACCGTTTTTCCGCCCATTGCATCGATGATGCCTAGGGAAACCATCGTTCCGAGTCCTGTTCCTGTTTCCTTCGTTGTATAGTAGAGGCTTCCGAGCTTGGCTAGCTGCTCCTTTGTCATGCCTGTCCCTGTATCAGCAATCTTTATCTCTGCCTCCGGTCCAAAGGATTTCATGGAAACGATGACACTGCCTTCCTCCGGTGTTGCTTCAATCGCATTTTTGATGAGGTTTACTATGGCCTGGCGAAGCTGATTCCGATCTGTTTCAAGAGTGATGGCAGCATCGGTCTGACAGCTTAATACAATCCCTTTTTTCAAAGCCAGGGGATTTAAAAGCTGAACAACATCTCTTAAAAAGCCGCCCAATTCAAACGTTTCCAGCTTCTCCAGCTGAGGCTTGGCAAAGTTCAGATAGTCGCTGATGATGGACTCGGCCCTGTCCAATTCGCTCAGAACGAGAGGCAGATACGTATGCTGCCCTTTCTTATCATCAGCCTGCATAAGCTGCAAAAACCCTTTAACTACTGTAAGAGGGTTTCTGACCTCATGAGCAATGGAAGCAGCCATCTCACCAAGTGTATTCAGTTTTTCCGATCTGAAAATTTCTTCGTGAAGGCGGTATTTCTCAATACTCGCTTCATGGAGAAGGGCGGCAAATCCTGAAGCGATTACTTGAATAATGCCAAAAATGACGATAAAGTAGATAAGTTTTGATGGAAGAATTTCGTATTTGTCAGAAACACCAATATAGCTGAAAAGAATACTAAGCTGAACTAATGCAGGCCAGAGCCCCGCCAGTATCGCCCATCTGACCCTTTTCCATTTTGTCTCTGCTTTATTAAATCTGTACACGATCAGCATGGGACCTGCAGCTGCCAAAAGTGCGGACAGATAGCCAAAAAGCAGGGCATCTCCGCCAAGATACGTTCTTGTGAGAAGAAGGGCAGCCAAGACGACCAGGCCGCCGCGCATTCCCCCGTAAAGAGTGGCAAGGACAAGCGGCACATACCGAAGATCCCAAAAAAGACCGAAGCTTTCGTAAGCAAACAACATGCATAATGACCCGGTAAGACCATGCAGCATCCCAATAAAATAAGACGGCCGGCCGATTTGACGGTCAGAGAAAAACAAACTGTGAATAAGAATAGGAGCCAGCACAATCAGAACATGCAGCAGTAATTTTTCTATAATCATCATTTCTACCCCGCAGCTATATTTTCCCCTGTTAACGGGCAGTAACACTTTCTGAATTGTAAAGAAGGAATAAGTGGAAGTTCTCACTTAACCGATTAAATACGACAGCTAATACCATTTTCCCTTTTTTTAATAGGCATTTTTATGGATAGCTTCATACAGGCACTTCTTTCATTCAGCGGCGTATGGTAATGCATAAGCCTATTGAAGCGGGGTTATAAAAACATGAATATGTGGAGAAGGAAACCTTTTTATAATAAGGATCTCGCTGAATTTTTGCTTCATATGTGCGTTTATTCATACCGTCAATTTTTAAATAACGGGCCTGTGGAAGTGGTACCGGGTTTTACGCTCGTTAAAGCCTTTAAAGCCAGTGCAAACAGTATTCCGGAATGGTTCGGATTTATTCTGGAGTCAGAGGATGCGGTGGTAATTGCCTTCAGGGGTACACAGTCCGATGCAGATTGGATTGCGGACGCTACAATACGGCAGACTCCTTATTTATACGGCCAGAACACAGGTCTCGTTCATCAGGGTTTTCAGTCTATTTATTCCACTTGCCGCGAGGAAATTTTTCAGGCTTACCATAATCTTTCAAAGGAAAAAAATCTTTTTATCACAGGGCATAGCCTTGGCGGTGCACTCGCTGTGCTTCACGCAGCTGACGTTGCAGCGAATTCAGGCTTCAGGTCGATTGTGATGTATAACTACGGTGCGCCAAGAGTCGGGGACGGGCAGTTTGCCTCTTTATATGACCAGCTTGTTCCAAACAGCATCCGCTTTGTCAACACAGCCGATCTCGTGCCGAAGCTCCCTCCCATTTTTGTATACAACCCTATTACTAAATTGAAATACTTTTATCAGCATGTGCAAACGCCATCCACCTTTACTATTGAAACAGGGTCCATTGCTGGCAATCATATGCCGGACACCTATTTCGCAGGAATCGAAGGGATATCCAGACTGTTTTTATTGTAAAGCAGTCTGGAAGATTTTATCCCTCAAAAGCTAAATATTTATTTAAATTTTCAGAATAGTATAATACAATTACCCTGTAGAGATGACAAAGGGGGGAATGTACATATGAAAGCAATTAAGTCCATTCTGATTTGGGGCATCATTTCAGCAGCGGGAGCGGCAGGCTTTGGCGTTTTGGCTCTTAACCGCGGAGAATCCATTAATGCCATCTGGCTTCTTGTTGCTGCGCTCAGTGTATACGCCATTGCATACCGCTTTTATAGCCGTTTTATAGCAAGAAAGGTTTTCGAGCTTGATGACAACCGCAAAACACCTGCGGAAACACAAAATGACGGCAAGGACTACGTTCCCACAAATAAGTGGGTGCTGTTCGGCCATCACTTCGCTGCGATTGCCGGAGCTGGGCCGCTTGTTGGGCCAATCCTTGCCGCTCAAATGGGATACCTTCCCGGGACCATTTGGATTATAGCTGGCGTCGTCCTTGCCGGAGCAGTACAGGATTTTGTCATTTTATTTGGATCCGTGAGACGCAAAGGAAAGTCTCTTGGAGAAATGATCAAGGAAGAGATTGGTCCTGTTACAGGGGTTATCGCTATGGTAGGGATCCTCGGAATCATGGTTATTCTTTTGGCTGTTCTTGCTCTTGTCGTTGTAAAAGCGCTTATCGGAAGTCCGTGGGGAATGTTTACTATTGCCGCAACGATTCCTATCGCTATTTTCATGGGAATTTACATGCGGTACATCCGCCCGGGCCGGGTTGGGGAAGGCTCCATGATCGGCGCCGTTCTTCTAATCGGTTCCATTATGCTTGGACAATATGTATCTCTTAATCCTGCTCTTGCCAAAATGTTTACCTTTAACGGAGAAACAATCGCGATCATGATGATTGCATACGGCTTTATCGCTTCCGTTATTCCCGTTTGGCTGCTTCTTGCTCCAAGGGATTATTTAAGTACCTTCTTAAAAATTGGTACCATTGCCGGTTTGGCGATTGGAATTCTGGTCGTGGCACCTGATCTTCAAATGCCGTCTACTACTCAATTCATCGATGGGACAGGCCCGGTTTTCGCCGGAAATCTCTTCCCGTTTTTATTCATTACCATCGCCTGCGGAGCCGTTTCCGGTTTCCATGCTCTCGTTTCATCCGGTACGACTCCTAAAATGATTGAAAGAGAAAGCCATGCAAGACCAATCGGATACGGGGCTATGCTTACGGAATCCTTTGTTGCCGTAATGGCACTCATTGCTGCGTGCGTGCTGACTCCCGGAATCTATTTTGCTATCAATAGTCCGCCGGCCGTGATCGGAACGGACGCCGTTTCAGCAGCTGCGACTGTATCCAGCTGGGGCTTTACCATTACACCGGATGATTTAACTAATCTTGCAAAGGACGTAGGGGAAGAGACGATTCAATCCAGAACAGGCGGTGCACCGACTCTGGCCATTGGAATGTCCGTTATCTTCTCGAGCTTCCTTGGCGGAAAGGCCATGATGGCCTTCTGGTATCATTTCGCAATACTCTTTGAAGCGCTGTTCATCTTAACGACAATTGATGCAGGTACCCGCGTCGGCCGCTTTATGATTCAGGATCTTTTAGGCCAGGTGTACAAGCCGCTCGCAAGAACCGACTATCTGCCAGCCAACATCCTCGCCACTGCAATCTGCGTCCTAGGCTGGGGCTATTTCCTTTATCAGGGCGTTATCGATCCGCTCGGAGGAATCAACACCTTATGGCCGCTATTCGGAATCGCAAACCAGATGCTTGCCGGAATCGCCCTGCTCCTCGGTACCACCATGCTCTTTAAAATGGGGAAAAAAGCTTACGTATGGGTAACGCTCCTTCCGACCACCTGGATCCTAATCGTCACCATGACGGCTGGCTGGCAAAAGCTTTTCCACGAAAATCCTAAAATCGGCTTCCTGTCGCACGCTAACGTATTCAGTGAAGCAAGAAGCAAAGGAGAAGTTCTGGCACCAGCTGCCAACCAGGCCCAAATGAACCAAATCATCGTAAACGACTACGTGGACGCCGCCCTATGCGCCTTCTTCATGCTCGTCGTCATCGCCGTCCTGATCTCTGCAGTGAGAATGTGGATCCGCGTATTTAAAAAACAGGACGTCACCCTTCACGAAGCGCCGTACATTCCGCGCGAGGAAGGAGAATTCAAACACTATGCTTAAAAAAATAGCCGGCATATTCAGCCACCGCAAGCAATTTCTAAACCTGCTCGTTGGCGTTCCCTGCTATGAAACTTACGTTGCGCACATGACCTCCGAGCATCCGGGTGAACCCGTAAAAACCCGAAAGGAATTTTTCTGCGAAGCCCAGGAGGAACGTTACAATGCGAAAGGCGGGAAGGTCTCCCGCTGCTGCTGAATGAAAGCTGAATGTTTGGAACCGCTTAGTTGGCGGTTCTTTTTTGTTGGGATGGCGGGGAAGGTGGTTGATGGTTGATGGTTGTTGGAAGATGAACGGTGGGCGGCTGTGCCGATGGAAAATGGAGGGTGGCGGCGCCTGACTGAAGGACCGGATGGGATTTGAACGGCGGCGCCTGACCCGCGCTGCTGGAAGATGAACGGTGGGCGGCTGTGCCGATGGAAAATGGAGGGTGGCGGCGCCTGACTGAAGGACCGGATGGGATTTGAACGGCGGCGCCTGACCCGCGCTGCTTTAAAGCATGTGGGGACAAAGGAAGCCGCTTATGGCCTCTTGATGCGCAAGGGATTGGGGAGCAGGTGCCTGAGCTTTAGCTTGATAGAGAACAGCGGGACTGGCACCGTGCCAGTCCCCTATTGCTTCACCGCAAACGGGGACAGAGACGACAGCAGATGAACCGTTGCACCCCAACGGTTTGGAGAAACGGTGCCGAAGCTTTCGTCCTTTAGCAGAGTGCGGGTCAGGCGCTTCGTCTCCCCAGTGTGCATCGTATCATCGGGTTTGCACTGACCCCCAATCCATCACCGCACCAGGGGACAGAGCACATGTCCCCTCCGCCCTTAAGCCAAACAACCTTCCTCCATACGGGGACGGAGGTTTAACCCTTTAGCGAACCGGGGGTCAGTGCAGGCAAATTGCCGCCGCATCCACAAACCAGCCCCACAAACAAAAAAGCCCCCTAATCAAAGGGAGCTTCCCACATCTATTCCCCTGCCAGCAAATCTGCAAATTCTTTGGCGTATTGCGGGAGATCTGGGGGTCTGCGGCTGGAGACGATATGGCCGTCTGTGATGACGGCGACGTCGTGCCAGATGGCGCCGGCGTTCGTCATGTCGTCTTTGATGCCGGGTGTGCTTGTGACGTTTCGGCCTTTCAGGATTCCGGCGGATATCAGGACCCAGCCGGCGTGGCAGATTTGGCCGATTGGTTTTTCGTGCTGATCCATGAAGCGGACCATTTCGAGTACTTCCGGATAGCGGCGAAGCTTGTCCGGTGACCAGCCGCCAGGTACCAGGATTGCATCGTATTCTTCGGGTTTTACGTCGGTGAAGGAAAGGTCCGATGTGACAGGAACACCGTATTTCCCTATATAGGTTTCATTGGCTTTCTCTCCAGCAATGTGAACAGTGGCACCCTCTTCTTGTAATCGGAGTACCGGATACCATAGCTCAAGATCCTCAAATTCACTGCTGACCAGCTGAATGATTTTTTTATTTTTTAAACGCATGCAAAACACCTCCGGATTCAGTATATCACGGGGGTGGCATAGGCTAAAACTATTGGGGTTCGTCACCAAGATCGCTTCCCCAACCCTCTTAGCTGTTTTGACTGGCAGCGTTTCTTAGTTTTCGGATGATGGAAGTCATGACGCTGATCTCATCTGCAGATACCTTCCGGCCATCAAGCTCAAGTTCATACTTGACCAGCAGGTTTTTGGATTGAAGATCTATGACCTCTTTGCTGCGCTTCTCCGTCACAAGCAAATCACTTATATCGACCTCGTATACCTCTGCTATTTTTTTCAAAAGCGAAATAGTTGGCACATAAAGACCGCGTTCAATTTTAGAAAGATTACTATAATCATAGTTTATTTTCTTTGCAAGGCTTTGAAGAGTATCACCATTGCATTTTCTTACTTCTTTAATTCGGTTTTCCATGGCGGGCATGACCTCACTTCAAATCCTATTGTAAATCATTAATCAAGTTATAGTGAATATTGCAATGTTTATTTGGGTATTATAGAAAAATTTTTTTTTAGTTTTGGTGGCACAAACCAATATTTCAAATAGGATATTGACGAGGATACCTTTTTTTCAAGGAAAACCTCTTCTCACTTCTTCTGCGCGCTGCTTATGAGGGGCAGTGTCTTCCTTCATTCAAAAAGAAAGCGCTGTTAAACTTAGCTGTTGATTGCAGCTAGCAGGCGTTCGCTCCAATCAACAAACAGGTGTCAAAAATCAACACCATGCTTTAACATAGCCAAAAAGAAAAAAGAACAGGATTGTACGCGGCAAATTTATCACTTGCGTACGGTTTCCTGTTCTCTTAGGTTTGATTCTAAAAGACTCGTATGAAAAATGCCTGGTATGGTTTTGCGGCCGAACCAGTTTGCTGTAAGCTCAAGCCATTCTGTCATTTTTCTCATTTTTCCGCCTCCGCTAGTGGATAATTGTTACGTTATTCCCTCATTCCTTACTTTCTAAGCATATGATGGAAAATTAACTAATATCCTCAAGCGATTGATACAGACTGTAATACGCTCCTTCATTGGAAAGAAGCTGTTCATGAGACCCTTTTTCAACAATTCTCCCATGGTCAAGGACGATGATCTGGTCAGCCTGCTGAATGGTATTCAGGCGGTGGGCGATGACAAAGCTTGTTCTTCCCTTCATTAAGTGCCCAAGGGCGTCCTGAATTTTCAGCTCGGTGATTGTATCGATGCTGCTTGTTGCTTCGTCAAGGACGAGCATAACGGGATCTGCAAGAATTGCTCTTGCAATGGATAGGAGCTGTTTTTGCCCCTGGCTGATGCCGCTTCCGTCCTGTTTCAGAACCGTCTCATATTTTTTCGGCAGCTTCATAATGAAGGAGTGGGCATTGGCTTGTTTGGCTGCTTCTTCTACTTCGTGATCTGAGGCGTGAAGGCGGCCATAGCGGATGTTTTCTCTGATGGTTCCTTCGAAAAGAAAAGGATCCTGCAGAACGAAGCCCATGTTCTTTCTTAAGTCAGGTCGGCTGATTTGGGTGATATCCATTCCATCAATCAGAATCGTTCCTGCACTTGGATCGTAAAAGCGCGAAAGCAGGTTGATGATGGTCGTTTTCCCTGCTCCGGTGGCACCGACGAATGCTACCATGTCCCCTTTTGATGCATGAAAGCTTATATCCTTCAAAATTGGATGGTCTTCATCATAGCTGAATGAAACATTCCTGAATGCAACGTCCCCTTCGGTGATCCCTGAGGATAGAGGTTTCGGTTCCTTTTGCTCTTCTTCTTTTTCATCCAATATTTCAAATACCCGCTCTGCCCCTGCAACGGCTGAGAGGATTGTATTAAATTGATTGGCCAGATCATTCAGCGGACGGGTAAACTGCCTTGAATATTCTATGAATATAACAATTGTGCCGATGGTAATGAAGCCTTTAATCGCCATATAGCCGCCGGCTGCTGCGATAATGGCGAAGCTGAGGTTATTCAGTACGTTCATCAATTTCGGAATAAAGCCTGAATACGTCTGCGCCCAAAAGCCGGCTTCCCGAAGCTTTGCGCTGCGTTCCAGGAATTCCTCTGTTACCCGCCCTTCCTGGGAAAAGGCTTTGACGATTTTTTGGCCTGAGAACGTTTCTTCGATGTATCCGTTCAATGAACCGAGGTGCTTTTGCTGCTCTTTGAATTTTTTCCCTGTCCTGCTTGTAATCCATTTCATTCCGAAAACCATGAGGGGAATGATGACCATGGATAGCGCGGTCAGAACCGGACTTAAAATCAGCATGAGTATGACGGTTCCGGCCAAAGTAAGCAAACTTGAGAGGATTTGAATAACAGAGCTGTTCAGCGTTTGGCTGACATTATCCATATCGTTTGTGACCCTGCTCATCAGCTCCCCATGCTGCCGCTTATCGAAGAATGCGATCGGAAGCTTTTGAAAATGCTCGAATAGCTGGACTCTCATTCTGTAAACAGCCTGCTGGGCGATGCCTGCCATCCAGAAGTTCTGCAGCCAAGTGGCTAGGGAGTAGCCTCCGTATACGATGATTAAAAGCAGCAGCTGCGCGGCAAGGCCGTCTGTTTTTAGAGGGACGATATACTTATCAATGGTTTGGCCGATCAGATATGGTCCTAACAGTCCAAGAGCGGAGCTTCCGATTATCATCACAATCACCATCACAAGCAAGCCTTTGCTGCCGTCCATGTAATTCCAAATCCGTCTGACGACCGCTGGCCAGTTGTTTGGCCGTGGCGGTTTCGTTCCTTTCACCTGATGATTAGAGGGCCTCATGAACTCGTTCCCCCTTCATTTGAGATTGCCAAATCCGGCGGTAAATATCCGATGTTCGGAGCAGCTCTTCATGGGGACCATGCTCCATCAGCTCTCCATCATCTAAAATAAGGATTTGATCAGATGCTGAAGCCGTGCTGATTTTTTGGGTAATCAGAAAGGTTGTACATGGATAGGTGCCGAGTGCTTTCATCAGCTTTCCTTCTGTTTTCAAATCAAGGGCGCTCGTGCTGTCATCCAGAAGCAGGATCGCCGGTTTGCGGATGAGAGCCCTTGCTATGGACAGCCTCTGTTTCTGTCCGCCAGACAGATTGACTCCCTTTTGGCCGACAACCGTATCATAGCCTTTTGGGAGGTTCTCAATCGTATCATGGATTTGGGCGTCCTTCGCTGCCTGAATAATGTCTTCCATTGTGGCATCCGGCTTTCCCCATGCAATGTTATCTTTAACGGTACCGGTGAAAAGGATCGACTCCTGCGGGACGTAGCCGATTTGCTCCCTTAAATTTTGAAGCCGGTATTGCCCCGCTTCTTCTCCATCAAGGAAAACCTCGCCTTCCGTCGCGTCATACAGTCTTGGAATGAGCTGAAAAAGGGTGGATTTCCCCGAGCCTGTTGCTCCCATTATGGCGGTTGTCGTCCCCTTATCAGCCGTAAAGCTCACTCCTTTCAAAACGGGGGTTTCACTCCCCGGATAATAGAACGTCACATTTTGAAACTCCACGCTTCCATCCGTCACTTCCGGAGAGCGGCTGGCGGAAGAAAGATCATGCAGATGCGGCTCTGTTTCCAGTACCTCAGAGACACGCTGGGACGATGCTCTTGTTCTGGAGAATGCCATGATGATGAACGAGAACATCGAAATCGCGGCTGTAATCCTTAAAGAATAGTTTACAATGGCCACGACTTCTCCGACTTTTGCTCCGCCGCTGCTTACCTCGCCTGCGCCAAACCAGAGAATCGCGATAATTCCCGCATTCATGACAAAATACAGGATTGGCATAGTCATTTCAATCAGCCGCAAAACGGTCGTCGTCCTTTTTCTTAAATCCTCTGTTGCACCTGTAAACCTCCGTATTTCGTAGCCAGAGTTTAAAAAGGCCTTGATAATTCGCATGCCCGCAAGATTCTCTTTCATAACGCCATTCACTTTATCGAGCCTTTCCTGAACAGCCCGGAACATTGCGCCTCCCGTCTTCAGCACCCATAGCAGGAAAAAAATAAGGACGGGGATCGCAATGACAAGGATGAGAGCAAGCTTCGCATTCACGAACAGCGCCATAACGGTTCCGCCGATTACAAGCAATGGGGCGCGCAGCATAATCCGGAGACTCATGAACACGGTCATCTGTATCGTATTCACATCATTGGTTACCCTCGTAATTAAAGACGAGGTAAGAAATTCATCCAAGTTGGAAAAGGAAAAGGACTGAACCTTTTTGAATAAGCTGCTGCGGAGGTCATAAGCAAAGCCCTGGCTCACCCGGCTCGCCAAAAAAGAATTTGTCACGCCGGCTGCAAAGGCAAAAATGGACATCGCAAGCAGGGCGCCTCCCCACAGCCAGATGACCCCCATATCTTTTTGCAGAATTCCATCATCAATCATTCGCGCAATAATGAGCGGCTGGGCCAATTCAACGGCCAGCTCCACCAGCATAAGCGTTAAAGCAAGACCCGCCGGCAGCCGGTACGGTTTTAAAAATGAAAACACCCTGTTCATATTATCCCTTCTCTATGTATGGATTGTTACTTCTATCATATCCTTATGTAGGAAATTATTTAATTATTTTGATTGTGTTATGTGCTGGAAATCGAATAAAGCTTTGCACATGTGCAAAGCCTCTATTTATTCTTCCAGTTTTGCAGCCTTTACTCCAATAAAATGGGCGGGCGATTTACACTTATCTTCAATCATCAATCTTTTAAAAATGAGCTTTTAATGAAGAAAAAAGCACCGATTCCAATCACATAAATAATGATTTCCACTGCATACAAATTCATCGCTCCTGCCTGATAAAGAGCAGGGAAAAAATCAATAAGTGCATGCAGAAGAATGGCTGCAGCAACATAGATGTATTTTTTGTTTTTAACGGCGTAAAGAACAATCAGCGATAGCGCGATTTGCAGGAAGAACGCGGCCGCACGCTCCAGTCCGCCCATAAATGCAAGCGGAAGGCTCAGTCCCGTCAACGCTGATGTTAGCTGATTCAGCACTTCAGGAGGAAGGTTCTGACCCGAAATTGTTTCCTCGAGTTTGCCCGAGTTCTGCAGGAGTGCCAGGGAAATCATCTGAATGCTTCCCAGTGCTCCGATTAGAAGCGCTTCAATTCCTCCATGACCGAGCCCGTATGCCAGTCCGTCTTTTCGCTCCCGATACAGTTTCAGAAGCCACGTGAATGCAATAAACCTTCCTATTTCTTCAAAGAAGCCTGCAGAAATTCCTCCGTATATGGCGAAAAGAACAGGCTGCTCAGCTATTTGAGCGGTCGTTTCGTTCGTGACCAATATGAAGTGGTTAAACAGGCCTCCCAGCACATTAGCAAATACGAAGAAAATAAGAATGCCTATTAAAACAGGCCGGAACGCAATCTTGTATTTCCTTTTCAAAAATATGTACCCGGCCACAGGCAGGATGATTGACACGGCCAGCTGAAAGACTAGGCCAAGTATAGCGGATTGAGGCACCATTTATAACTCCCCCTTTTTGTCAAGTGAGCCCTTATATAAGCTCTTTATCTATGTTTTTATTTTAGCATTGAAGTTCAGCATTTAGTATATTTTCCCATTAAAAAGAACAGGCCCCATTAGGTGCCTGTCCTCTTTTACTTCCCTTCCTCTTTCGCTGCTGCATTCACTCTTGTCCTTAAATCCTCCATGTCCCGTCCCAAGAACATTTTCCCGTTCACGAAAAGGGATGGTGTGGAGGTAACGCCAAGCTGCGTAGCGAGGGCGTCATCCTCGTTTGAGGCGAGCTTGCCTTCTTTTTTATCATAGGATTGTACGACCTTGTCCACTTCTGCCTTGGTTGCCATCGTGCTTAGAAGATTCATTAGGTAATCCTTTTTGTAAATATCTTTGTTTTCGGCTTCAGGATCGCTTGGCTGGGCATCATAAAGCTTCTTATGGAATTCCCAGAACTTATCGTTTCCGAGTACTTTGTAGACGCTCTCCGAGAATTCAGCTGAGCGGTAGGAGTCTACGTTTATAAAAGGATGGTGGAAGAAGAAAAACTGCACCTTCCCGGTTTGAATCAGCTCCTTATCAATCTGTTTGAAGAAAGTATCATTGAATCCTTTGCAGGCCGGGCACTTGTAGTCGCCGAATTCAATAATTTTAACCGGAGCGTCTTTATCACCTAAGTATGGCTCATTTTTGTATGAAATGATGCCTGGATTGCTCATGGATGACTTGTTGTAGCCGACGAACAGTCCGCCGATAAGTATGGCTAAAAGAATAGCGAAAAGAAGCCCGAATACGAAAGGCTTTTGTGAAAATGTATTGTTGTCTTGTTTCTTTTCCATTTGCTCACTTCCTATTTGTACTTGTCATGATGCGGTGCGGCTGTGTTTTTTCTGCAGTCCTTCAGCGGAGTATGCCCCGCTTCCTGTAAAGGCGAGACTAGGCGCCATAGCAAGAAGAGCCGCGTCCAATTCATAGCCCCCGATAAATCCCTTTTTCAATCCTACCGTAAATATGGCTCCGAGCATAATAATTGCAATCAAAACGGACACAATCCTCGTTCCCAGTCCGATCAGGCTCAGAATTCCTCCTGCCAGTTCGATTACAGCCACGGCGTATGCTATAAACCCCGGGAGGCTGAGACTTGCGGTAAATCCGGCTGTCTGCTCGAAGCCTCCAGCGAACTTCATGTACCCGTGAAGGGTACATATGATTGTAGGACAAAGCGGATGATGAGTGTTCCAATATGGTTTAGCATGATACATTCTTCCTTATTTTACAACACACTACATTATGTAGTGTAGTTGTTTATAAAAAAAGTTATGGCGAGATGATGAACATTCCCGCCAAAACCAGAACAACCTGAACGGATGCAATGACAGCTGAACGCGGTGTTTTCACCGGTTCGCTTGTTTCCGGATCAAGCAAATGCATAATCCGGTAGTTAATCGCAGTCTCGCTGATGGAAACCGTATGAGGGCTATTGTTTGTTTTCCCCCACTTCATCATTTTCAGCAGGGCCTGGCTTAAGCCGGCTATGCTGCCGGAGGACTTGATGGCAAAGCGATCCGCAAGCACTTCTTTTGTCAGCTCGTAGTGCTTTTTCCACCATTTAAAAATCGGAATATACCAAAGTGTGCTTGCAATGAACTGAAGAATGCATTTCTTCAATGGATCCCTTTGGCTCTGATGGAACTGTTCGTGATAGATGACGGCTTGCAGCTCCTGATCGTTCAGCAGGTCCAGCATCCCGGAAGATACGATAATGACGGGTCTTAAGTATCCGGCTGTAAAGGCGGCCGGCTCGGTTTGATTGATTACTGAAATCTTGTGTCCGAAGCGGTTTTCTAATTGTTTGCTTTCCATCTCATCCCTGGACATCCCGAGCTCCCTGCAAAACCTTCTATACAAAAGGATCTGCTTTGACAAATGGTACCCGATGCTGATCAAGGTAAATACAATCAGCACATCGAGCGTAACCGCAACCGAGGAGAGCCCGATCTGTTTAAACAGGCTGTGGCATGCCCCGTACAAATTGACCCCGAATGTACCCTGGCACAGCAGCTGGTAAGCGTAAACGGCCATTTGCAGAATCAATAGTCCAGATAGGACGACAGCGAATCCGAATATTCGTTTTGAACGTCTCTCCCACATGATTACACGTCCTTTTTCAACTGTTTCAGCTTGTCTTCGAGTCTGCTGATAAGCTCTTGATCGGCTTCATCCAAGGCATCAAGCATATGGCTGACAGCAAGCGGACCGAATTCATCCAGCAGGTCATGGGTAAGTTCCCTCGACTGCGTTTGAAGAAAGTGCTCCCTTGTCATTGCCGGTCTGTAAAAGGATGTCCTTTTTTCCGTTCTTTTGATCAGTACTTCTTTTTCCTGAAGTCTTTTCATGACAGTCATGACGGTGTTAAAACTGATTGGCTTTTCTTTTTCAAGCTGCTCCTGCACGCCCTTGATGGACATTTCCTCGCGGCACCATAGGATGTCCATAATTTTCGCCTCGAGCGGACCGAAGAAGCGGTTTAATCCCGTCTCGTTCGATTTGAAGCGATTAATTTTCATACCTTCCACCTCACACTACAGATTGTAGTGCTAATAAACAGAGGAAGTCAATCCTCTTTTGGACTTACCGGCCCTGTCCTTTATTCAGCCTGTTAAGCTGAGTCTGTCTAATTGCCTGATTGATGACCTCGGAAAATACAAGTCCGATGGCGATCGATCCGGATACCATAAAGGCTTTTGCCGCTAAGCTGATTGCGATGTTATAGTCGTTCTGCACAAAGTTGCGCATCGCGTCATAGGCCATGCCACCAGGGACAAGCGGAATCACTCCGGCGACACTGAATATAATGACAGGTGTTTTATAAATTTTTGAAAAGATCTGGCCGGTTACCGCAATGACAAACGATGCGACCACGGTTGAGAAAATCGTGTCCAATCGATTTTCAACCATAATGTAATAAATGATCCAGCCAAGCATGCCAACGAAGCCGCACTTGATCAGTGACTTACGGGGAGCATTAAATATCATCCCGAATGCAGCCGAGGCAATAAAGCTTGTAATCAGCTGTTCAATCATACTGGGTCATCCTCCTATGCTGCAAAAATGGAAAAAACGAGGGCTATTCCGGACCCGATTGCAAAGGCGGTTAAAAAAGCCTCTGCCCCTTTTGAAAGGCCTGAAACAAGATGGCCGGCCATTAAATCCCTCACGGCGTTTGTAATCAGGAGTCCAGGAACTAGCGGCATCACGGAACCGATGATGATTTTGTCTACTTCCATACCAGCCCCGGTTTTGACAAATAGAAAGGCGAGCAGCCCGATTAGAAACGAAGCAAGAAACTCCGAGAAGAATTTAATCGGAACAAGCCTGTGGAAATAAATCAAACTGATGAACCCGACTCCCCCGGCGATGACAGCGGGCAAAAAGTCCGGCCATTTCCCCATAAACATGATGAGGAAGCAGCCGCTGGATACAGCAGCTGCCACACCTTGAACCCAGAGTGGATAGGTATGGCTTGCTCTCTCTACGATCTTCAATTCCTGATAGGCCTCATCTGCAGTAAACTCACCGCTGCTGATCTTCCGTGAGATCCCATTTACAAGTGCTACCTTTTCGAGGTCGGTCGTACGTTCTGCAATTCGGATGAGCTTCGTTTTCGTCGGTTCCTTGCCCTCCACAGAAAAAATAATGCCGGTCGGCGTTACATAGCTATGGGAATGGCTAAAGCCGAAAGCCGCTGCCATCCTCGTCATCGTATCTTCAACCCGGTACGTTTCCGCCCCGCTTTGAAGCATGATTTTTCCGGCCAGCAGGCAAACATCCATAATTTCATATGTAAAGGTAAGTTGTTTATCCATTATTAATCTCCCTGCATTTGCATTGATGAAGCACCTATAGTGTATCCGAAAAAAACAGTACGGACAATTTTTTGAAAGTTCTCATCCTTTTATACTGTTTTTTCCTTTTTTAGCAGGAATTTAGACTCATGGTAGAGAAACAAAAAGATTGTGCCAAAAGACTTACTATACATAGCTTGAAAGGAAGTATCATGAAACGAATTGCACCAGCACTTATACTCTTTTTATTCATGATCGGCGGCTGCGGAATGCCCGCTCGGGAAGCTGTACAGCCAGTCAATCCATCTCTTTCGCTAAAACCGAAAGAACCTGTCCTCATTAAAGAAGATTCTTTGCAGAAAACAAGCGGGAACTCAGCCAGAAAGCCGGTATTATCAGAGCGCAGGCTTTCTAAAGAAGATGAAAAACAAATCCTGGCTGTTCTCAATGACTATTTTGATGCGTTAAAAAGGAAGGATCTGGACCGGTATATGGACACTATATCCAAAACGGCCCAAATCTATAATTATGAGATGAAAAGGCTTAAAGCAAGTGCTCTATTTGAACAGCCATTCTCTTACAACCTTACATTTAAAGAAGCGAGGGTGTACAAAAGTGGAAAGGATTTAAGAACGGCTGCTGCATATGCTTCATACGAATTTTCCATGCCTGAAACCAAAGAGACAGCAACTGTTGAAACAGTCATTGTTTTTAAAAAAGATCCTGAGGGCTGGAAGGTTTCAGCCGCCGTTGGTCTTCCGATAACCTTAAAAAGATAACGGAGCTTTGAAATCTGTTATACTTCTATTATCAAAGAATTCTTTTGGATGCTGCTTAGATTTGCAGGCTCAGATTAAGAAAAGCATGACTTACCCTCCAAGGAGATATTATGGAAACAAAAGCAAAAGCACTCTATCAGTTTCTCGTTGAAACAGCTCCACAATTCACGGAAGAATGGTTCACTCATCAATCAGTTAAGCCAGGATCCGATTATTCCCTTGATGCTCCTCCGCAAATCACGGAGAAGGTCAAAGAACAAAATTCCAACTATGTGAGACTTGTCGCCAAATCGCTTGACCAGAGCTATGAAGATATGAAGGAAACCATTGGAGCCTGGACAAAAAAGACAGCTGCTGACAGAGCCCAGTCAAGGACTTCCATTGGGGAGGTTACCCGTAATTTCGGCATATTCCGCCGGGTTTTCTGGCAGTTTATTGAGCGATTCACTTTAGAAACGGACCTTCCTATTACAATCCAGGACCTTTTGTACTGGGAGAAGAAGTTAAATACGGCCTTGGACTTTGTAAATGAATCATTTACGAAAGAATTCATGAAAATTATGATGATCCGGCTTGAAGCTCAATCCTCTCTCATTAAAGAATTGAGCGCACCCGTTATAGAGCTGACTAAAGATATCGGGCTCCTCCCGATCATCGGAGACATTGACACGGCCAGGGCAAAAAACATCCTGGAATCGTCTCTGCAGCAAAGCATCGACTCGGGGATTAATGTGCTGATTCTGGACTTATCAGGAGTCGTAACCGTTGACACGATGGTAGCAAAGGAGATTTTCCAGCTGACTGAAGCACTGAGACTCATTGGAGTGGAAACGGTCATTTGCGGCATCAGGCCAGAGGTTGCTCAGACAGCCATCCAGCTTGGCATTGATTTCTCAGGAATGAAAACGGAAAGCTCTCTTCAAAAAGCCGTCCTGAAAATGGCAAAAAGCTTATAGAAAAGTGGCTAAAAAGCATTGCCAAGAGCAATAATATGAAAACCCGGAAACGCTGGCTTTGAGCATTTCCGGGTTTTTGTTTTCCATTAGATATTAAGGATAACTTTGTTCATTACCCAAAATGGGTAAGGTTTATTGAAGCGGAAGGCGCGAGACTCCAGCGGGACAGGTGAGATCCCGCAGGCGCAGAGCGCGGAGGAGGTTCACTGCCCGCCCCTTTGAAAGCTTGAGTAACCCTGCAGCGGAAATCAGCCAAAACTGTTCCAATTTCAAAAGATCCCTTATTTATATCCAATATGATTGGTTAATAATGCATCCATATCCGACGGCGGCAGCGGCGGACTAAAATAAAAGCCCTGTATGGATGGACAGTGGAGCGCTTCAAGGAATTCAAGCTGCTCTTTTGTCTCGACCCCTTCTGCGACGATTTCCAGATTGAGGTCTTTTGCAATGGCGATAATGCTGGAAAGAATGGCATTGCTTTGCTTGCTCGTATTGATTTTATTGATAAACGAACGGTCGATTTTCAGCACATCTATCGGAAGCTCCTGCAAATAGCTTAAGGAGCTGTAGCCCGTCCCAAAGTCGTCCAGGCTGATTTTGATGCCGAGTTTCTTCAGCTCGTTCAGCTTGCTGATTGTTTCTTCCTTATTTTCAATCATCGCACTTTCCGTGATTTCTATTTCTGCACACTCAGGAACAAGACCTGTAACTTCCAGTATTTCTTTCACAGTATCTACAATCCCATCGTCATAAAAATGATAATGGGAAAAATTCACGGCTACACGCTGAAACGGATACCCGATTTCCTTCCATTGCTTCATTTGCAGAAAAGCCGTTTTCAGTACGAATCTTTCCAGCCCCCGGATCAGCCCGGTTTTTTCTGCAATCGGAATGAACACAGCAGGCGATACAGGTCCCAATTCCGGATGAACCCATCTCACAAGCGCTTCTGCACTATTATACTGCCCCGTTTCCAGGCTGAATTTCGGCTGATAGTGTACCGTCAGCTCTTCATTCAGGATGGCTTTCCTTAATTCATTCTCCGTATAAAGTTCCCGGTGGTAATGTTCATTCAGTTCATTCGAGAACGTCAGATGCTTGCTGGTACTCCGGTTCTTTGCCACATTCAGGGCCATGCTTGCATATTTAAATATTTCCTCATGGCTGGCACTGTGCTCAGGGTAGACTGCAGCTCCTACGGCAGCTGTGATATTCACAAACGTTTCCTTATAGCAGACCGGCTTTTCCAAAGCGTAAAAATAGGAACTGTTTAATTCCCCCGGCTTTTTGCCAAAGAGAGCCAGCGAGAAAATGCCGGGATCTGTACTGCCAAGAATCGAACCCTCCGGCATACTGTTTTTCAATTTCTCCGCCGCGGCCTTAATGACTTCCGCTGCAGCCCTCTCCCCATAAAGCTCCTCGATGCTCTGCAGATTCACAATAGCGATGGAGACAAGTGTATACGGAATCTTGGTTTGGCTTACCAAATATTTAAAGCGCTTTTGGTTCGGAAGTCCTGTTAGATCGTCGTAAAAAGCGAGCTGCTGAATAGTTTCTTCAGCCTCTTTAATTTCCGTAATGTCCTTAAGGATGGCATAAATGCCAGTTGCCTTTCCATGGGCTGTAATCGAAATAATAGAGGCAATGACAGTGAGCGGGTTCCCGTCCTTCATGTTAATTTCAACCTCGGCGGAAAACGCTTCACCTGCGAGTGCTTTCGTCACATATAGACTGCTGATTTCCTCACTGTGCCCGAGCAGTGCATACCTCTTTCCCTGCAGTTCCTTTTCTGTATAACCGGTCAGTATTTCCGCTGCATGGTTGCATCCGGTAATGATCCCTCCGGTACTCAGGGTAAACACGGCATCCAGGTTATTTTGATAAAGGGAGGCATATTCTTCCTTCTTCACATTGAGCTTGCGGTATGAATAATAGGATGGAATAAATTCAAGTGCTGCCATAGAAATCAGGCCGATTGCATAAGGCAAAAGAACAAACGGATGATGCTGATCGCTGACTGAGAGGACAGACAAAATCACCATGTAAGGAAAAACAGAAAGCGCACTTCCAATCAGAATACTTCCTGTTAGCCCCCAATACATGGCAGAACGCTTGGATTCTTCATCCAAAACAATGAACAGAAGCTGAGCACCTGAAAATACCGTGCCCACCACAATAGTGGCGCAAATGATAATTAATAGAAAGTTCAAGTCCATCTGGCCTTCGTAGATGGGATAGAAGCCAGCATAATCTGCTGCTAAAAGCGCGCAGGTCATATAAAGGCAAACCTTTGCGTAATGATTATGGCCTATTTGCCCTGCCTTCCTGCTGCTGATAAATTGAAATAAAAAGAAAATCAGGAAAATAAAAATAGGCAAATACACCAGGTTCGTCACATCAGGACTAACCGAAAAGTGCAAAGAGGTGTAGAATAGAATCTGAGTTATCCAAAATAAAAACCCGATTCCTGCTGATACGCTGATTTTTTCCAGAAAAGAGACTCCTGGATGATCTTTCAGTTTAATGGAATAAGCTAAAATTCCAAGTACGCTTAGCATGCTAAGAATTGCACATACTCCGTAGATGATGGGATCTACAAAGATTTCAAGATGGTCTACCCCATTTGGATCCACTGTTCATCTTCCTTTACTCTCTTTTTCATGCAAAACGTGCATGCTGCATTCAGTTTTATAAAGTGAAACTTCCAGCTGCAGGGATTGCGCTGCTGCTTACGAGACGCCACGGGATTCGGGTCCCAGAGACTTTTCCATAAAAAGGCGTCCAGTCTATATTGGTATGTCAGCCTTTTACGGGCAGTTTCCCTTCCCATCTTGTTTTCTCAAGTCTTTAGGCGTGGTTTAATGCCCGTAAATACGGGATAAAAGATTACGTATTAGTATTATCGGGTCAAATCAGCACTTTTTTAGTTTTCAAGGAAAATAGTTTACAATTTCATTTATAAGGAGGGCCTATACATGAGCCAAAATGAGAACAGCAAGCAAACAGAAGAACAGCCGAAAGCGAAGATGAGCCTGCAGGAAGCGATGAAAAATAAGCTCGCTGCTAAGAAGAAAGAACAGGCTGGAGGACAAGCGGATAATGGACTTGTTAAATCCACAAAGAAAATGACGAATCAGCTGACGAAAAAACCAAATAACCAGCGCCGCCGGACGGGCGTCTAATCATGGACGGCCGCCAAAGAAGCAGCATCAAGCCTGGCATCCGGGTGAACATCGTGCTGAAAGCCGACCAGCGTACCGGGAAGCTGACAGAGGGAACGGTTAAGGATATTCTGACCAACTCCCCGAATCATCCCCACGGCATAAAAGTCCGGCTTCAGGATGGACAGGTAGGGCGTGTGCAGGAGATTTTAGGAGAATAGCTAATAAGAAAAGGCCGCCTGGTGGAACCAGGCGGCCTTTTTGTATGATTATCTTGTTCCAAACCGTCTGTATCCGGTTTTCTTCTCTCCGTATTTCCCCATCGGCCGCCGTGACAGCGCAGCTTTGAGATAGGATTCCTCATCTTCGTTTTTACATTGAAGAAGCGCATGCAGCTGCATGACATCATCGAGCGCACGGTGAGTTTGAGACGAACCAAGACCATGCTGCTGAACCAGGTAAAGAAGCTTGGAATTCGAAAAACCGTATTCCTTCCATGGAATATGCCGGACTGTACAATGCCATCTTAGCTCAGCGGCTTCCGGATACATCGTGCAAATGAAGCTTCGATCAAAGGAGGCATTATGTGCCATCGCGAAATCAGCTTTTGCAAAAGCCTCCTGTACCCGTTCATCTTCAAAAGCCTGTCCCTGGACAGCCTCAAATGGAATGCCGTGGACCCGCTGTGCAAACGGATAGTTGGCAAGAGCTCCGGAGGACTGAGGCTCCCTCAAATACGAGTGCTTTTCTTCGATTTCTAAAAATTCATCAGCTGCCTGATTATACCGGAACAGCAGTATTCCTATTTCAATCATTTCATCCTGTTTTGGAGACAATCCTGTGGTTTCTACATCCACAAGCATTCCTGTCACGATGTCTTTATTTCCTATCAACATGATCCCTCTCTCTTCTTTTTCGTTTCTATTTACCTTAATCGTTTGGATTAAAACACTCCAGCACTTGTGTGTTTTTACATAATAGGGATAGGGAATGTGAGTATTATGATAACAAGGAGGCCAAATGATGACCATTTTTTCAGCGGATGCATTAAAGGATCAGCATATCCTCATTACCGGTGCAACCGGCGGGATCGGCTATGAAACAGCCAAGGCATGTGCTGCAGCCGGTGCGCATTTAACCATTACTGGAAGAAACGAAGACAAACTCTCTTTGTTAAAAGGAGAGTGCGAGGAACAGAATCCTCTATCAAACGTTACTCTGTTTAGTGCAGATCTCGATGATGCCAATGACAGGCAAAGCCTCATTGAAGCAGCCATCATGGAGAACGGTCCGATTACAGGTCTTGTTAATGGAGCCGGTATTGCAGGCGGTGCTTCACTTGATGAGCTTGATGAGCAGGATTTAAGAAAGATTATGGAGTTAAACTTCACCTCCACGGTCCTCTTAACTCAGGCGGTCTATAAAGAAATGCTAAAAACGAACGGCGGAGCAGTAGTGAATGTCTCCTCTTTATCCGGACTGAGAGGTACAGCCGGCAACAGTGCTTACGCCGGTTCTAAATTTGCGCTTATCGGATTTACTCAGTCCTTTGCTGTAGAAGCAATCGAACATGGTATCCGTGTAAATGCTGTGTGTCCGGGCTATGTGGATACGAAAATGGGCCGGGACAGCATTGAACGGAAAGGTGAAAAATCGGGCCGAAGCTATGAAGAACAGCTAAAAACAGCGGAGGCGGGCATCCCTTCCGGACGGATCAGCACTCCTGAGGAAGTGGCGCAAACCATTTTGTTTCTGCTCACCACTGCTGCCGGCAATATCGTCGGTGAGTCCATTAAAATCTCAGGCGGCAGCGTGATGTAGGCTTTTTAGCTGTTTGAGGCCTTCTGCATCGTATGTAAAATCGACATGTACGCTTTTGCTTCCTGGGACATGCCCATCTCTTTATAGGTTTTCGAAAGCCACTGCACCGGTTCAGGGTTGGAGGGATTCAATTCCATTTCCCAGCTGAAGCAATCAATCGCTTTTTGGTATTGCTTAATTTCCACATACAATCTTCCCAGCTCAAGCTGCTGCTCCGGGTCATCCTGGTAGGCAGCCATTTTTTTGAAGTTTTCCGTAAGGAGAGAAGGAATGGGAAGCAGCCAATTCAATACTGCTGAAAATTCCCGATGTTTCAGCATATTCGGGACCATTATCCGCAGCATCTGACCGCATGCTTTGTGATCCTTGAAGTTGATTAAAAAGAGCTGCAGCTTCTCCTCATCAAACTTCTTATAATCTATATCAGGATTGGACAACAGCGCCATCAGCTGTTCAGAATCGCAATCTCCAGACTCGATAAGAACCGAAACTGCATCCTCAAGCCGGGCATCGCTTAGCAGGGCATCCACTAAATCCTGCTGCGCCTTCCCATCCTTCAGATGATTTTTGCATGAATCCCATAAGATAATGGCGCGCTCCCTGTTTGAAAAATGAGCGGCAAGAAGCTTCGAAAACTCTTCATAGTATTCAGCTGAAGGCTCCTCTTCATTTTTGAAATACTTGATATAAAGAGCCGCTTGATCCATCCATCTGTTCTGCTCGGAAAGGAGCTTCTGCAGTCTTGTAAAGGAAGGCTCCGTTTTTTTCTTCTTCCGGCAAAGCACTTCTGCATGCAGCGGATCGATTGCCTTCATCTCTGTATACCCGCCTTCGTACAGGAGCCGGTATTTCAAGTAATCCAAATGCTGGGACAATTCACTGGCCCACTGGTTTTTCGAATCTGCATCGAGGAGTGTCATCAATACTTGATGGGCCATCCTGAACTGGCCGCTTCTCCTGTATTGGAAGAAAAACGACTTGCAGGCCTCGGTAATTTTATCTTTTGAAACAAACGAATCGAAATGGGAAAGAATATAGACGGTTTCCTGGGGAGTGAGCTGTTTGGAAAGGGACTTGAACAGCTGGGTTACCGTCCTTAACTGGAAAACCTGCGGGGGTGTAAATAGAGCATCAATGAGGGGATGGGGTGCATCAAGAACAATTCCGCTGCGGAACGCCCTGCTCAGCATTGAGCCTTTTTTGGGAGTGGTATGCTTGCCGGTCAAAAATTGATTTTGATAGAAGAACAAATAGCAGGTGCCTTTTTCCGGGTGGACTGCTTCAGCAATTCTCATCCGGTTATAAAAAGCCAGTCTTTTCACTTGAAGCTGCAAAGGCTTTTCTCCGCTTTGAGCAACCGTTACGTATTCAATGTGTCCGGTCAATTGAATCCCTCCATTATGTTCTTTTCTATTAGTTTACCACTTAAAAGAGAAATCGCATAAAGTGAAATTTTATCAGCGTGATTTTTCATTGGCAATTAAGGAAGCAGGATAAGGAACTGCCCCGGGAAACGGGTCCTGATAAAGCGAAAGAAACCGGCCAGACTGCGCTGCCCGATTTCATGATCACGTTATTGTTTTTACCGGCTGCCAAGAAGCATCCATTCATATTGGCGAAGGCGCAATTCAAAGAGAGTAAGAGACTCCTTGAATGTCCCCTGATTGTTTTTCATATCCAGCAATTTGCTTTGTTTCGCTGCGATTTCCGCCTGTGTTTCGATAACCGTCTGTTTCAGGACATCGTCCGGGTTTTGGAAAAACAGCGACAGGTCACGATCAATTCCATTTTCAAATACGTCAAATGGCAATAAGAATTTGGTGATGATGGATTCTGTCAGCTCCGTGTAATCCTCATTCTCAATGTATTGAGTATAGCGGTTAATCATCACGGTTTTATTTTGGGCAATGGCATTGATCAGTTTCCCTGCACTTTTCAATAGAAACTGTGAAGGCGTATGCCGCAGAAGAATATTTACTTTCTCGAGCTGAACACCGCTTGTCATACGCTGAACGTCACGCCGCCAATCCTCGGCGATTTTGAAATCGCAGGCAAGCTCCATCCGGTCTGTTTCAAAGAGCTTGTTGAAGCCGGAGCTCATTTCATCAAGGAAGGCCTGGCTGTGCATCAATTCTTCATGGGAAGAAGCAATCCACTCGTACAGGGAATCACGGTACATCGGCAGCACCGTATCCTCCATATATAGCTGGATGCGCTGATTCATCTCTTCGTTCAGCTGCAGATGAATTTTTCCAAAATCACTGTCCTCGCGCACAAGCTTCGAGCAGGCGCGGATCATTTCCGGAATTTTCACCGTCATGTCCTGTCTGATTTCTGACTTTACTGTATGGAAATAGCGGCGTATTTCTGCCGATTTTTCTTTTTCTAAATCTTCAAGCTGATGAATGGCTCCATTCAGCTTAGAGACCATATCCTCATTCCAGGCAATGGATTTCTCAAGCGCCCGCTCATGATCGAGACGCTTATCGAAAAGATCTGTAATCGTCGTCCGGATGATATAGAGTAGCTTAGCCACGCGGTTCTCCATTCTTGCCTGCTCAAAATTCACATTGAAGAATTCGTTGAACCTGGCAAGCTGCTGACTGCTCTTATAGTGGGAAGAATAAGCAAACACTTTTGAATCCGGGAAGACCGCTGCAATTCTTTCCTCTGTGTCCTCTAATACCCTGCGCGCTTCTTCCTCCCCATAAATCGTGTCCATTTTATTCAAAATGAAATGGATTGGCATGTCTGGAGCAAGATCCCGTATCCTCAAGAGGAACTCGGCCTCCTGTGGAGTGAACGGTGCATTGGCAGAAAGAATAAACAGCAGGCTGTCCGCAAGATTGATATATTGATGCACTTCATTTCTTCCGCCCATCCGGCTGTTGAAGCCAGGGGAATCAATCATCGCCAAGCCATGCTTTCTTAAAAATGCAGAAGGCAGGCTATACTCAATAAAGCGTTCGCTTCCCTGTGTACTGTCTGCCCCCCGGGCTGAAGCCACTTCCCTGATTTCCGTCTCATGATGGTCTCTCACAATCACTACGGTTGAGCTTTCCTCACCAAGCACCGGCTCATCAAGAACTGAATTGATAAAGGAGGATTTCCCCGAGCTTGCTGAACCGGCGACTAACAGCTGGCGTGTATTCAAATCGAGCAGCTCCTCGACCATCCAGTTTGCCTGCTGGCCAATCTCCACTTCATTTTCTAGACTCCACTTCTTGACTGCGTCAAACAGTTCAACGGTTTCTTCCAAGCCGGAAATACTATTTGTTTTCCAGCTTACAAGGTTTTCAGCCTGATAAACCTGATTGCCGGGAATGCTGTCCGGAAAAAGATCATTCCAGGCAAGAACTGCCGCTGATGATAGAATAGCATGAGTGGAGTCTGACATAGTCAGCCAGTTTACGAGGAAGCCCGGCAGTACGCTTGAAAGCTCCTTCGTTGTGTAACGGCCGCTGATCAAGTGCAGATACGTTTCCTCATGCCGCTTCGACAGCTTTCTCCAGGAATGCGTCTGCTCTCCTTGCAGCGTTTGAAAGACGTTATTAAAATTATTCAGCCATGGCAGATATGCAGGCTGTCCTGTGTAGGAATTCCATAAAGAAAGGACGAGTTCCTCAAAATGACCCGGGCTCACCTGGTGCAGACTCACAAGGGCATCATTAAAATAAGAAGGCTCGAACCGCTCAGTCAGTCCGCGGTCTATGTATGACTTAAGAACCTCTGCCCAATCGAGGGACTGGGTGCGAATGGTTTCATTTGAAGCAAGCTCCACGGCGTTTTCCCAATCCTCATGCTCTTCAAAAAAAGCACGGGCGATCAATGAGATATTCTGATAATCTGGATCGAGCGCCACCGCTTTTTTAATGGAATAAACCGCTGCATCCTGCTTCTCCTGCTGCAGGTACAAGGAGAACAGCTGCAAGGCTACCTCCACCTTTAAAACGAGGCTCTCCGTTTCGATGCTTTTATATAAATCCAAAGCGGAGGCATCCATGCCAAGCTCCATATAAGCATCAGCCATGTTTTTTCTTGCCCACTGATCGAGCCCGTTCGAGATATGCTCCCATTTAAAGATCGCTGCTTCATAATCCTTGTTGTGGAAATAAACCTCGCCCTGGGCAAAGCGGATTTCCGACGCATCCCCATCCTCTTTTATATGCTCCTCAAGCAGCATCGTCCCCAATACCTGGACCGGATGCACTCCCGTATCCGGTGCCAGCTCTTCAAAATATGTTTTCTTGCTTAAACGCGTTTCTGCAGTCATGATTTTCCTCCAAAAAATAGAGTATGTATGATTCAATTTCCCTGTCTAAGATTCATTTACACATCCTAGGTATCTATTTTCATATTTTATCACTGATTTTTTTCATGACATTGCAAGAGGATTTCATTTTCAATACAGATAAGACACACGTGTAAAATTTACGGTTTGATTTTCCAACTAGTATGGGTTATTAATAAAATCCCTGCTAAACTTGGCTGTTGATTTCCGCTGCAGGCGTTCGTTTACGGCGGGGCAGGGGCTGTGCATGGATTTTGTGTGCAGTGCAGTGCGGTGCAAGCCAGCACTGACCCCCGCTGCACCACCGCATCAAGGGGCAGAGCAGCAACCCTGCAATCCCTTGCAGCACTATGCACTTCCAGCGCAAGGGACGGAGCTTTACTCCTTTACCGAACCTGGGGTCAGTGCAACACAGAAACTGATTAGTCTCCACGAACCACAATCTGTATAAAACAGGAACTAATCTCCCTCCCGGACCCACATTCCGCACAAAACCCCGATCCATTATAAACCTTGTTCTCCTTTATGTTCCCGCGGCATTTTTATGTTAAATCAATCCTCATCCTTCACATCCGGATCCTCCGGAATCGGTTCATTTCTCCACTCCTCCAGCTGCTTCTTGGCCTTCTCAAGCTGGTCCAAGTGTCCGTTAAATTGCTCTTTATTAATCATATAAACCTGTCCGTCAAATACATAGCGGATTCTGTTCTGATGAACAAGCGCCTCAATATACGTCTCTGGCAGGGAAAGATATTCGGCTGTTTCTTTAATCGTTAAATACACACGGAATTCCTCCTCTATGGGGTTTATTATAACGAATTGGGGGAGGATGGGTAAATAGGGGCTCCCGGGCGGCCCCCCTTATACTTTGCTGCGGAGGATAACGGAAAAACTGGACGTCCTCAGAGTTTGGTCGAATATAAACGGAAATTTGTTTTTTATGCACGGGGTTTTGTCGTTTATCAACGGGCTTCTGTCGAATTGCGACCGCACGGTACATATCGGCAAAAAAAAACACCCCAGCAACTTTCTATTTACAATTTTTTTCATCCATACTATAATAACTTCTTTCGGCCGTGGTTCGAGATCCTCCCACGCTAAAAAACTAAGGAGTAGAAGAATATGAATATTAGAACTCTGTCAGCCAATGCTATTTTGGCTGCGATTTATATCGCGGTTTCAACGCTGATTCAGCCGATTGCCTTTTCCAACATTCAGTTCCGTATACCGGAGATGCTGAACCACCTTGTTGTATTTAATAAAAAATACATCTATGGAATTGTGCTCGGTGTGTTTATATCCAATTTGATCTGGTCGCCAATGAAGGGCTTCGATCTGATTTTCGGAACAGGCCAATCGGTCATTGCCCTTCTCATTACGATCCTTGCTTCAAAATATATCCGAAACACATGGGCGCTTATGGCTGTGAACACACTCGTCTTTACGTTCACGATGTTCATCATTGCATGGGAGCTTCATATCGCTCTAGGCTTCCCGTTCTGGATTACATGGGCCACCACCGCAGCAGGCGAGTTTGTCGTCATGGCGGCCGGTATGCCAATTATTCAGGCCTTGAACAAACGGCTTCGTTTCGATGCACGCGATTAACAGAGAAAAGCTGCTCCTCACACTGGGAAGCAGCTTTTTTTATCGCTAATTCATATGCACAACCCGTTTGACCGGACCATCCTGCTGATGCTCCTCCTTCTTATCTATCAAATAGAGCAGATGCCGCTTATACAAATACATGACCGCGATATGAACATTTGCCTGGGTTAGACGGTAAATCAGCCACGGCAGAGATGGCTGATATTCATGGATAGCGATGATGCATTCCTGGGTTCCTGGAATTTGCCTGAACTCAATCCTGCCCTTGCTTCCTTCCGTCATCTTGGAAAACGTGCCTCCGGTAATGCGGTAGAGCGCCCGATTGGAGGAGCTTCGATCAGGTGCATAGGTAAGCTCCATAATCGGCTTTTTCCAGCCGGCAAGTGAGAAACGGCTGACTCTGTTTGCATCCGATTCAACCTTCAAAAACGGACGTGCCAGTCCGGCAAGCCATTTCATATAGTAATCCCCTGCCCAATCAGCATCCTTCCCTTCCGGAAGCAGGATGCGCTGGACAGATCGGACATCAGAAACATCCGATTTTTTAGAAGAGGAGGACTTGGATTTCTTTTCCTCTTCCTTTTTCTCCTCTTCAAGTGCAAACTGTGCTGCTTCTTTAAAAGGAGTCTGCCCGTAGCTGATTTCATCGTCCATGTTTTCCTCTTGCGCGACCATTGGGTGCTTCAGACTTTCGATAAGCGGATAGGCGATGTCTTTCGGCGACTGAGTGATCAGGCTTACCCATAGGCGCGATAAGGTGACCGTCATAAACGGAACATCCATGGTTCGGGTGCTCCGGCCCATCACTTCTGCAGTCTGCTGCATCATTTCCTTGTATGACATCACTTCGGGACCGCCGACATCAATGGATTTTCCAGAAAGCCTTTTGTTCCCTATGCTTGTTTTCAAGGCTGTCAGGACATCCTTCAGGGCAATCGGATGCGTCTTCGTCCTTGTCCATTTAGGCAGGAGCATCGCCGGAAGCCGTTTAACAAGCTTCGTCAAAATCGGGAACGAAGAACCTTTGGGACCGACTATGAGACCTGCGCGGATCGTTGTAACCGGTGTGCCGTATGCACCCAGTACCTTTTCTACCTCGAGTCTGCTTTTCAAATGGCGCGACAGCTCCTCTGTATCCTGCGGAATGATTCCGCTCATATAGATGATCTGCTTTACGCCGTTCTTTTTCGCTGCTCTTGCAAAGTTATCGGCCAAAATCAAATCCATGTCCTCGAATTTCGCCTGCGTCAGTTTAGCAGACGGCATCATCGAATGGACAAGGTAGACGGCATAATCCGCTCCTTCTAACCCTTTTTCTGCCGAATCAAGCGAGTACAAATCGCATGAGCGCCATTCCACATGCTCACTGTTTTCACGGTCATCTCCGTTTCTCGATAGTGCAATGACATCCGAATATCCCGTTAATTTTTGCAGCAAATTGTTTCCGATATATCCGCTTGCGCCGGTCAGGGCAATTTTTTCGCGCTGTTCCATTATCACTCACTCCGCTCCGCGTAAAATCGTTCTTCTATAATATTTCCTTTAATAAGGGAGCGTTAAACGGCACGGAGCGCATTCAAAGGTAATCCTTGAGAGAAATTCCTTTTTCCGCCGCTTTCATTTCCATTGCCTGCGTAACAAGCTGGAGGGTTTTAACCCGAGCAAATTTCTTATCTTCGCCTTCGACCACATGCCATGGAGCTTCGTCCGTATTCGTCCGCTTTAGCATTTCTTCAACTGCCGGGACATAATCCTCCCATTTTTCACGGTTGCGCCAGTCTTCATCAGTGATTTTCCATTTCTTCAAAGGATTCTTCTCCCGCTCCTTAAAGCGCTTCAGCTGTTCATCCTTGGAAATATGGAACCAAAACTTTTGAACAATAAAATCTTCATCCGTCATTAATTTTTCAAACTGATTGATTTGCTCAAAAGCTCTCATCCACTCTTTTTCAGCCGCGAATTTTTCTACCCTCTCTACAAGAACACGTCCATACCAGGAACGGTCAAATATCGTAATTCCGCCCTTTTTGGGCATGTTCGTCCAAAAACGGTGAAGATAGTGGCGGTCCTTTTCCTCCTGCGTCGGGGCTGACACCGGGTGAACGTTATAGCCCCTGGGGTCAAGCCCTTCGGCAATTCTTTTGATGGATCCGCCTTTACCGGCAGCATCCCAGCCCTCAAACACAAGAACGCAGCCAATTTTATGTTCAACGAGTGCCCGCTGCAATCCTAGCAGTTTCAGCTGAAGCGCCTTCAGCTCGCTTTTATACTCCTTATCACTAATCGTTTGAGATAAATCAATTGTATCTAGCATCTCTCAACCCTCCATAATAAGTTCATCGTTACCGTTCTTTTCCCTCCGCTGATGAAAAAAAACGCAGCCGGCGTTTAAAATGCCAGCACTCCAAGGAGAACGATTAATGCTCCAGCAGCCTTATTGATGAACGAAAGGTGCGGTACGATTCTTTTCTTGAAGGCACTCACTCCAATGGACAGAATCATCCACCAGAAGGACGCTCCGAGAAACACCCCTCCTATTAAAGCAAAACTGGAATCAAGCCCCTTATCAAACCCGAGGCCTGTAAACATGGCCGCAAAGTTCAGGATTGCAGCAGGATTGGTGATCATTAGCAAAAACGTAGAAGCGTACATTCTGAACAGCGTCTCTCCCTCTAATTGCGCCGCATTGCTGGCAGGTTTTTTTAAGAACGTTTTAACCCCTAGATATATTAAAAATGCAGAACCGAATATCTTTAGATAAAGTTCATATTTCAGAAGAAAGGAAGAGACCATTGAAAACCCAAACGCCGCGATGGCTGCATAGATGATATTCGCTGTGACTGCCCCAAATCCCGTTAAAAAGCCCGCGCTTTTTCCCTTTGACAGTGTCCGCTGAATGCACAAGATTCCGATTGGCCCAACTGGTGCGGAAACGGAAAAACCAAGGATAAACGCTTTAAGAAAGAGCATAAATTGCACCTGCCAAAAAGAAGATTCCAAACAAAATCATAACTCCGCCTGATATTCGGTTAATAACCGTTAACGAGTTTTCCCCCATCTGCTCTCTGAACCATTCCGCACTAAACGATAGGATTCCCCACCACAAAGCAGATCCAGAAAAAATACCAAATACAAGAGTGAGTGCTGACGCGGCCGCGCCGTCCGAAACGATAATACCGGACGCTCCTAAGATTGCGGCAAAGGATAAAATCGTCATTGGATTGGCCAACGTGAGAAGGAAGCTTGAAAAATAGCTCACCGCAATATTCTGCCCTGAAGCATGCGCAGCCTTTTGTGAAGGCCTGGAGAGGATGGTTTTCACCCCCAAGTAAAGCAGAAAAATAACACCAAGCAATTGAATCCACAGCTGGTATCCAATGAGCACATCAGAAATGACCGTCAGACCTAAGCCTGCAATCAAACCGTACACGGCATCGGCTGATGCGGCACCTAACCCCGTTGCAAAACCGGATGCTTTTCCTTGCGCAAGTGTCCTCTGAATGCACAAAACCCCGATTGGCCCCACTGGTGCTGCAATCGAAAGACCAATCAGCATCCCTTTAATAGTTAGCAGGATATCCATTTATCTTCCTTTATGGATGGGCAGCCGGGTTGTTTCTTTTGCCGTATCCATTACAATGGTTGTTTTTGTTCGAATGATTCCTTCCAGTCCCTTAATTTCCTGACTGATTACACGATCCAGATCCTTCGTATTCCGGCAGCGGATTTTCAGGAGGTAGTCATCTTCCCCTGCAATATGATGGCATTCCTGAACCTCTGCCAACTGATTCATTAACTCCAGAAAGGGAGTTCTATGTTCAGGGCGGGCTAAAGAGACCGCTACGAATGCTGTTAACTCACACCCTGCTAAATCGGGATCAATTACAGCTCCGAATTTCTTAATAACCCCCTGCTCCTGCAGACGGCTGACCCTCTCTGCTGTGGCAGGAGCTGATAATCCGATTCGGGCAGCAAGATCCGCCCATTTTATTCTGGAATTGTCCATTAACACCTCAATAATCTTTGAATCAAATGAATCCAATTACTTTCACCTTCTTTATATAACATAAAACGTATAATAACCTATTATTCGAAGGTTTATCAACTGCTAAAAAACCGGCACCTCATCGATGCCGGTGTCGAACTCCTACTTTCTCAGTGAAGAATTCATCGCCGATTCCATTCTTTTCAAATAGCTTCGCATGGCAAACCAAATGATAAAGTAAATCACGGCAAAGCATGCGGCCGCAAGGGAAGCAGCAGCTGCCGTCATTGGAACCCATCCCGTAAAAATGGCGACCGTAAAATAAGCTGTGATGGAAAGAAGGAAGTGACAGACTAACTGTTTGAGAGGACTCCATTTTTCATAATCAAAAATGAGAGAGGAAACCCCGAAGTATATACCGATTATCATACTTCCCAGCATATGCTTCCATATTTCAGAAACCGCTACGCTGATATCCATTCCGATCAATGCCGACAATGCCCCAAACGTTATTAATGCAGAAATGCCAAGCCCGATTAAACTTCTCTGAAGGATTTCAACTGCCATTCTTAAAACCTCCCATTAATTTGTCCTTTACCGCGCCTGCAAAGCTCCTTGAAACATACTCCTTATTGCCGCTGTAAAAATAAACACATAGATTTCCGTTGAACGAAAGCTCAAATTTCTCAACTTGATGCAAGTTTCCAATCACCGATTTTGAAAACCGGGTAAAAAACCTCGGAGCAAGCATTGCTTCTACTTCATACAGCTTCATCTTTAACTCAATCCGCTGCTGGTCGGCGGCTGCAATAATTTTTCTGTTTTCCGAATACACAAAATCTACCTTCGCCGGATCCAGTAATATGGACTGCTCATCCTTCACCCCGATGAGCCTGCCCGGCTGGGAGGCCTTGACGCGTTTCACCAGCTCTTCAAGCTCAGTCGTCCACTCCTTCGCCTGAATGGTTATAACGGTCTCCTCCATCGCCCCATCTATTTCAATCATCACCTTCATCGCAGCACCTCAGTTCTTTTCTTGTCTTCATTATGTATAGCGGGAGATGTTATTTCTTTTAAAATAGCATAAGATGACAGGATTTGGGGGTGAGCTGCCAGTTTTTGAGGATGAAAAAAACGGCCAGCCCAAGGCCACCCGTTTTTCTACTATTAAACTCTCTTCTTAACATGAAAATACGTAACCGCCAATGCCAGTACTAAAACCGTTCCTTTTACAATTTCAAACGCATAATAAGGAAGATTCATCATCGTGAGACCGTTGAGCAGCACTCCGATCAGTGCCGCCCCAAAGAAAGTCCCGAGAGCATTGGGCTTTCCGGCTCCGAGGACGGAGAAGCCGACGAATACAGCGGCGACCGCTTCCATGAGCATGGAGGCACCGGCGTCGATTTGGCCTGAGCCGACACGGGCAGCAAATAGAATACCTGCCATCGATGCGAAGACGCCAGATACTGTATAGGCTGCGAATTTCACTTTATTCACGCTGATCCCTGACAGCCTTGCTGCTTCTGCGTTCCCGCCGGTCATGTACAGGATGCGTCCCCAGCGGGTATGGTTGAGGATCCAATAAACGATGGCGGTAAAGAGAAGCATGATGAGAACCGGGACAGGCACACCGGCAATCTGTCCCTGTCCGATCCACAGGAACGATTTGTAAAACTCTCCGGGTGCCGTGCCTCCGGCTGTCAGCGGCATATGGCTGTAAATCGAGTATCCTTCCGTGTACGTCCGGTGAATCCCGGTAACGATGTACATGGCACCTAGTGTCGCCAGCAGATCCGGTATGCCGATTTTAACGATTAAGATAGAATTAAAGATTCCAACCAAAATTCCGACTCCGATTGGCAGGAGCAAGACGAGCCATAGCGGCAGCTCATACCATACCATGAGAGAGGAGGAAATGACGGTGGCAAGCGACATCGTTGCTCCAACCGACAAATCAAACCCGTCTACGATGAGTGTGAACGTTACGCCAAGGGCAAGCAGCGTAACGATCGAAATCGAACGCAGAATATCTGATAGATTGCCATACGAGAAAAAGGCGTGGTTTACAAAGCTAAAATAAATTAAGATAACCGCCATCAGAACGACGGCGCCGTATTTATACAAAAACCCGATGAGCTTTTCCTTCATGGATGTCTTCCTTTCCACCGCTTGCGTAAAGCAGAATCTTGTCCTGTGTGGCTTCTTCTTTTGTCAGCTCTTTGACGATCCTGCCGTCATACATAATGAGAATCCGATCAGCGATGCCTAGAATTTCGTTCATTTCGCACGAAAAATAGAGAACCGCTTTTCGTGCTTCGGTTAATCGGCGGATGAGCTGGAATAGATCTTTTTTCGCTCCGATGTCGACCCCCTTGGTCGGTTCATCAAACAAATAAACCCTTGCGTCTCCATACATCCATTTGCCGATTGCAACCTTTTGCTGATTTCCTCCGCTTAAGTTTTCAGCAGGCGTCAAAGGAGAGTCCGCTTTGATTCCAAGCTCCGTGATGACCTGTTCAGCATGCTGTTTCTCTTTTTTCCGGTTCATTTTTAAAAACGAAGAGAAGGATTTCAAATGAGGAAACGACATGTTTTCCTGGATGGACTCATGAATGAAGAGCCCCTCCTTTCTCCGCTCCTCCGGGATTAGCGCGAATCCTGCTTTAATGGCTTCAGAAGGCTCCTTAATCCGATAAGGCTTCCCGTCTAAGAGAACCTTGCCTTTCTTCCAGTTGTTCAGCCCGAAAAGCGTTTTGGCAAGCTCTGTTTTTCCCGCTCCGACTAATCCGGCAACTGCGACGACTTCCCCCGCTGAAACAGAGAACGAAATGCCCTTCAGGCGCTCTTCATCCTCCAGCCCATCTACTTGGAGAAGGGTTCGGCCGATCTCCGTTCCCTCCTCCTGCATTTCCTGGGTGAGGGCACGGCCCAGCATGGTCTCGATAATCTGCTCCTGCGTGACCTCTGCTGTTTCAAATGTTTGAATAGTGCTTCCGTCTCTCATTACCGTAATCCGATTGCAAAGCTCGAATACTTCCGGAAGACGGTGGGAGATAAAGATACAGCCGACTCCCTGCTTCACAAGCCTCTGGATAATCGAGAAAAAATGCTTCGTTTCTTCAATTGACAGCGGTGCCGTCGGTTCATCAAAAATAATGATTTTCGCCTTGCGGACAAGGGCCCGCGCGATGAGAACCATTTGCTTCTGGGCAAGCGTTAATTCAGAAGCCATTTTCATAACCGAAATGCGGTCCTCCTGCAGCAGCTTCAGAGCCTCCTTCGCCTCTCGATTCAGCTTCTTTCGGGAAACCGTCCATTTTTTGGAGGAGGAGAAGGAGTCGAGCATGATGTTGTCAGCGACCGACAGCTGAGGAACGAGCGCTGTATCCACTTCCTGGTACACACAGTCGATTCCGAGTTCCTTCGCTTCTTTTGGCGAGCGGATCTGAACGGGCTGCCCGTTTACAAAAATTTCGCCGCCATCCTGCGTATAGGCACCTGACAGGATTTTCATCAGCGTGCTTTTCCCCGCTCCATTCGCTCCAAGCAGCGCACGAACTTCCCCGCTTTTCAGTTCAAAATGCGCATCCTTCAGCGCCTTAACACGGCCGAATGATTTGGAGATGTTTTTCATTTGCAGAAGGCTCATCCTTCTCCCTCCTTCTCTGTTATTTTCCTTCTTCCAGCTTTTTCAGCTTATCCGTATACCCCTGCTCGCTTTTTCCCCAGCCTTCCACGTGCTGATCCAGGTCATTCGTTGTCACCTGCTCCTTCGGAAGGGCTTCCTTCGTCACAAATACCGGCTTCAATTTCACTTTTTCCTCCACGCTGTCCCCATTGATTTTCTGATAAGCGTAACGGACCTGAATGCGTCCGATGTCTTTCGGATCGACAGCGGCAGAAGCGACCCATGGGCTGTTTTCCTTTTGGATCATCTGAAGATCCTCATCACTCATGTCAATTCCATACACTTTAATATCCGTTCTTCCCGCCTGCTCAAGAGCACGAACCGCCCCTTTTGCAAATTCATCCCAGGCTGCCCAAACAGCTGTAATCTCGCCTTTATTCGGATACTGCTTCAGGATCGCTTCCATCTGGGCCTGTGTATCGAGAGCCGTGTTTTGGGTTGCGGCACCAAATGCGGCCACTTCCTTAATGCCTGTGTTTTCTTTCAAAAATTGCTGATACGCGATCTGGCGGCGTTCCATCGGAGCAAATCCGGCCACCCAGATTTTCACGATGTTCGCTTTTCCGCCTGAATCTTTAGCCAGCTGATCAAGCGTCATCTGTGCCATTTGCTGGTCACCCTGTTCAATCGACGTTACACCCTTTGATTCCACCCCTGCATCAAACGCAACAACCGGAATGTTTTTGCTGATCGCTTTTTCGACACCGGCAGTCAGCGCTTCCTTCGTTCCGTGATCAATCAGAATCGCGTCAAACCCTTGATTAACCGCGGCATCCACATTGGACGCCATTTTTGCCAGATCGCCGTCAGATGTGAACACAACGGTTTGGCCGCCAAACTTTTCGGTCTGCTCTTTAACGCCTTCTATGTATTGAGCTGAGAACGTTCCAAGGTTCTGCTGCATAATAAGGGCGATTTTCTTTCCTGCAAGCGGATTGTCTTTGCTTGCCTTTGCTTTTGTTCCTGCCTGCTCGCCCACTTTCGGCTGGCATCCTGCAAGCATGGCGAGAATGAGAAGCGCTGCCAGAAGGATCTTTGCATATTTTTTTGTCATGATCTTACTCCCCCTAATAGAAATATTCCGGACGTTCTTTCGAGGGCTTTTCTTACCGGAAAAATAGGAAAAGCCCCTTTCTCATAAAGAAAGAGGCTTGAAGAATTAAAGTCGTCTTCTAAAGCCTCTTATCTCTCAGAAAGTAAAAACCTTTCTGTTGGAATTAGCACCGTGCCTTCAGGGTCAAAACCCTGGCGCGTCTTGCTTTCGCGCCCCGTCTCGCGACGGAATTACGGTCGGTTGCTGGGCATCATAGGGCCAAATCCCTCCGCCTGCTCTGGATAAGAGTGCAATCTGAATAGTATGAAATTTTATTTCCTGAGCTGAATGTTATCACCATTTTTTACAGCCTGCAACATTTTTTTGAAAAAACTTTCAATTCACTCGGGAGTAAATGGGTTTTGCCACAGGATTGCTGGAAATGCCTGCTTTATGCTGAAAGTGAATTTTGAAGGTCTTCAAAAAACTGAGGAGTTTATCAACGGCATTTCCAGCCTGGCTCAAACCGTCACACACAAGTGGAGACGGCATTCCGGTTTAAAGAATAGGCTATGTTAAAGCATTATGTTGATGAGACGCAAGCGGGAGCAGCCGGACAGGTGAGACCCCGCAGGCTCACCGCCAGTCCAAGGATAAGCGAACGCCTGCTAGCTGCAATCAACAGCCAAGTTTAACAGAGCTAAAGAATAAGAGAACCAGTCCGAAAACTGGTTCTCTCTCTTTCTCTTATGCCTTGAGCTCCGAATTTTCATCCGCTGCACGACCAGGAAGAAAGATCGTTACAGCAGATAAAATTCCAAATACAAGGGCAAAACCAATCAATACCCATACACTTCCCCAAAGCAAATTTGAATCCCCCAGTGAGATGACCGCTTTAAACCCGGCAATCGTATAGGTAAACGGAAGCCAGCCGCTGATTGCTTGAACTCCCTCAGGCAGCAGGATGACCGGCAGGCTTGCTCCGGTTGTGGTTATCTGTGCAACAGCCAGAATAAAGGCGAGGAATCGGCCAATGGTTCCTGCAACAGCGGTCAGGGCAAAGATGATAATCATGAAGACGAGACTGACGAAAACAGCGAATAGGATAAAATAGAAAGCGTTTTCAACTTGAAGCTGCAGAATAACTAGAGTAAAGATCGAAAGGACAAGTGCCTGAATGACGGCAAAAATCGCCATTTGGCCAAGCTTGCCCGCATACCAGCCAATGCCGGAGGCTTCTGCAGGCTTTTTGAAATCAGTTACAAAAGTAAGAAGCAAAATGCCAGCGAATAATGCTAATGACAAAATATAAGGTGCGGTTGAGTCACGATAAAATTCATATTCATTTACTGTTTCTGATGCGAGTTTTACAGGTGAGGAGAACATAGAAATGTTGTCGTCCCCCGCTTTAATGCTTCCGGTTTTCTCGGCTCCGCTAGCAAGACCGTCTGCAAGCTGGCCGCTTCCTTCCTTCAGCTTCAGAACGCCGGCGTCAACTTTTGTGACTCCGTCTGTCAGCTGGCTCCAGCCATTCTTGACAGTTTCATTTCCGCCGCTGACTTTAACCAGTCCCGTATGAAGATCTCCCGCTCCTGCGGTAAGGGTCCTCCACCCGGCATCTACTTCCGTGTTTCCGCTGTAGATTTTTTGTGTACCGCCATACAGCTCTGAGACTCCAGACTTCATCTCTTTCCATCCGGAATTCACTGATTGATTTCCGTTGCTTACTTGCGCAGCTCCGGCATTCAATTTTGCAACTGATGAGGTAAGCTCCTTCCAGGAAGAAGAAAGGGCCTGGTTTCCATTTGCAATCGCTTTTGATCCGGCCGCAAGCTTTGCTGCCCCTCCGCTCACCCGGGCTTGTCCTTCTTTTAGCTTTGTCATGCCGGCGGCCAGGGCATTCGCACCGTCTGACGCTTGTTTGACGCCGCCTGCTACTTGTGCGGTTCCTTCTTTCAAGAGTTTCGTATTTTTCGTAATGCTTTCTGTACCGCCTGCTACAATTTTGCTTGTTTCAAGCAGTGTGAGAAATTCACGGTCCGTTTTCAGCTGAGGATTTTTAGCAAGGTACGCTTCCAAACCTTGTGCAAGACCCTTTGCACCGGCAGATACCTGAGCTGCCCCAGCATCCAAATCACTCATGCCTTTTGCCGCCGCGCTGCTCCCAGGCGCAAGGACCGCAAGTCCATCCTTCAGCTGACCGCTTCCCGCTTCCGATTGCTTCAGTCCTTCAAGCACTTGGGCTGCGCCGACATTCAAGTCTCCGGCGCCCTTAGCCGCATCACCTGATCCGGCTGCAAGCTGATCGATTTTCCCTGAGCCCTGCTTTAACGATTGATAGAGCAGCCCTGTTCCATCCTTCACCTGCTTGGAGCCGTCTGCAAGCTTTTCAATGTCTCCGGACTTCCCTGTTAAGGATTCGAGCAGCGTTCCTGTCCCGTCGTTTACCTGTTTCGTACCCGCTGCAAGCTCAGATATACTTCCCTGTTTTGCACTGAGGGAGTCGAGCATCTCCTTTGATCCTGCTTCAAGCTTTTTGGATCCATCCGCCAATGCCGCAATATCCGCAGACTTGCCTGTCAGAGAATCCAGGATCTGGCCTGTCCCTTTTTGAAGCTCTTCGGATCCTGTATAAATTTGATTGGACCCATCTGAACCGGCTGTAAAACCTTCTGAAACCTCTCCAAGCTGTGCGAAAAGTTTTGACGTATAGTTTTCCGTAATTTTATCGCCCAGCTGTTCTCTGATTTTTTCCGCAGCGCCCTTTGTAATTTGAGCGGCAGTAAAGCTTAGCCCCTCATTTTGAATGTAGCGCAGCTCAGGCACCTCCGGATTTTCTCCCAATACGGTTGTCACTTTTTCCGAAAAATTTTCTGGTATTTCAATGACCATGTAGTAGGACTGATCTTTTAGTCCTGCAGCTGCTTCTTCAGAGCTGACAAAATCCCAGCCAAGGCTGCTGCTTTTCTTTAAATCGGCCACTAAGTCATTCCCTGCATTAATCTGCTCATCTCCGGAAGCCGCCCCTTTATCCTTGTTCACGACAGCTACTGGCAGGTTATCCAAGTGATCATATGGACCCGACCTTGAAGAAAGCAGGACCGCTGCATACACAAGCGGTACGAGAAGAACAGCAATCAGGGCCACCAGCATCCCTTTCCTGTTCCCGTTTTGAAGCCTTTCTTTCATCCCCTCAAATCTTCCCATGCACATCCCCCGTTATCCATCTAAATATCTATATACAAAAGTGAATAAGGACTCATTCACTGATATTCTTTATATATACTGAATATTTAGTCAATATTCCTGCCTGTTTTATTATAGATGCAAAAATATTTTTCTGTTATGTAATAGTTTTGCAGGACTTCATCGAAAGTGGTCGTTTAGACGCTGAAGCATGCGGGTAAATAAAATCAGTAATTTGAAATAATTACCTAAAAAGGAAGGAATGAGTGTATTTGGACATGAATCACACAGTAAAGTACGGAGGATTTTGGATTAGAACCGCGGCATTATTGATTGACACTGCAATTTTGTTTACCGTTTTCTTCATTCCATTTTTACCGATGATATTTGGAGAACCGCCGCAGAGTATAACTCCTGTCATCTTGATTTACGCAGCAGAATACATTGTTGCTCTCGCCTACTTTATCATCTTGCCGGTAACTTCCTGGCAGGGCACTATAGGAAAAAAATTGCTTGGATTGAAAATTGTTAATGAACATGGTGAAAAATTAACGATTGGAAAGTCAATCCTCAGGTATTTATCCTTTTCGGTTAGCGGGTTCGTTCTGTATATAGGCTTCATTATGGCCGGATTCACCAGCCGGAAACAAGCACTGCACGACATGATGGTAAAAACGTATGTGGTGAAAAGCCGTACTTCCTCTGTTGCGGAGCCGATTTCTGGACAAGCGGCATTTAAATAAGCACATGCTTTAGCATTTAATTAGCAAAAAGGATGGAACTCAAAACAGCTTGAACTGTTTGAATTCCATCCATCAATTTTTAAATTAACCCATCCTCATCCATTTGCTCTTTTTGATCAACGAGCGTGGTTTCAAGGCTTCTATAAGTCAATCCTAGCTCACGTACGCTCTTACTGTGATCAAATTTCGCCGGAATCCCAACGTTTTTGGAGACATAGGGGCGAGTCAGTCCGATTTTTGGTGCCAGCAGCCATATGAGCGGCTTCGGGACTTCCCATTTTGGAAGGGGATATTGCTTAGGAAAGTTCTTTTCCAGCACCTTTGCCATGTCAAGCAGGGTCGCTTCTTCATTGGAAAGGAGAAAACGTCCGGAAGCCGTGTTCATAAACGCGGCAAGCTTATGTGCTTTGGCGACATCCCTGACATCCACAACCCCATTTACAAGGCGCGGCACACCGGTCTTGTATTTTCCTTTCAGCAAATCAAGAATGGTCGCAATGCTTGTGGAATCGGTTCGTTTTGCGAGTGATGGCCCAAGAACGAAGGTAGGATTAATCGTAATCAAGTCCCATCTGTCTTGTTTTTCTGCCAGCTCCCAAGCCTCTTTTTCCGCAATCGTCTTTGAATAGCTGTATGGCTGGTGGGTGACAGAGCTCGTTGTGTTCCAGTCTCTTTCCGTAAAGGCCGGCTTTCCGTCCATATCGGCGTTATCGCCGAAAATGGCTACGGCACTGCTTGTAAGGATCACTCTTCTAACTGAATCAAACTTATTTACAGAACCCAGAACGTTGCGAGTACCTTCTTGAGCAGGCTTAATCAAGTCTACTCTGGCATCACGGAACCCGCTGATGAAAAAGGGAGAGGCTGTGTGGAAGACATATTCGCAGCCGTCAACGGCTTCATCAAAGCTTCCTTCTCTGAGCAGATTTGCTTGATAAACCTCAAGACTCCCCGTCGAATTCTTCTCCACTTCAAGCAGATGTCTGTAATTCACCGTTTTTGATTGATCGCGGACCGTAATTCTAACGTTATGTCCGTCTTCCAGCAGTTCTTTTACAAGCCATGAGGCAACATAGCCTGTTCCTCCTGTAACCAGTACTGTTTTTTTCATAATTTACTTCCTCATTTCATTTACACATTGAACGTTCATTCAACAAATATTTATTGTCATTGTCTTATAGCTTCCCAGCAAGCCTCCGTCACTTTCTCAATCAGCACGTCATCCATTTGAAGTGTCCCTGCATCATGCTGCTTTGCGAGGGAAACAGCGACATCCAGCGTAAGGGCGAAAATAACCGGATCAGGAAGAGGCTTGATGATCTGTTCCTGTTTTGCTTTTTTAAAGACATTCATAATGGGCTCGTAGTATGTATTAACGGTCTCCTGAATTTGGGGACGATTGTATGGCGATTGCAAAAACTGCTCCATAAACAGCATCTCTTCCGGACGGCGGACAGATACTTCAATCGTGCTTTTCACAAGCTCCCGGATCTGCTTTCTCAATGACTGGCTTTCATCCAGCCTCTTAATAATCATCTCCGAAAAATTCCGTTTTACTCCAATATATAATTCATTGATCAGCTCATCTTTATTGCTGAAATAATGATAGATAATCCCTGCGCTTACCCCTGCCCTTTTCGCTACCTTTGACATGGATGTCCCATGAAACCCATGCTCAGAGATCAGCTCCAATGTAGCTCTCAGGATAGAGCCATGTTTTCCTTCTGTTTGGCCCAAGCAGTGAATCACCTCTTTCTTGATTGAATGTTCATTCAATATCATATCGATTTATTTTCAGCATGTCTACTATAAGAGAATACTGTCACAAGTTGTCTACTAAATAAGGAACTGTTCAAAAGTGGTTTTTAAGGCTATTTCCGAGAACTTTCCAGTTTGAATTTGGACGGGTTATGGCTGATTTCTGCTGCAGGATGCCTAGCGGCCAGCGGGGCGGGCGGTGAGCATCCTCTGCGCCGAGCGCCTGCGGGGTCTCACCTGTCCCGCTGCTCCTGCTGGAGTCTCCCACCTTCCGCTATTAAAAAACATCCTTGAGCAAAAAATAAAACCCAGGTTCACTCTTAAAGCGAGCGTTCTTGGGTTTCCAATTCGAATATCCTGCATAAAGGCTCCGTTTTAGAGCCCCTTGCCTCCAATCGGCTTCAATGTACTGATTCTTTCCATACCTGCAATGATTGGCTTCGCCTGCTTAATAAGATTTTGCGTTGCCTCAAGTTTCAGAGATGCCTGGTGCGCTTCTTGATTTATCCAGACTTCGTACACCATGACAGCATCGGGTTCGTTTTCAGCTGCACTGACGACATACAGTTCGCAGCCTGTTACTTCTTTCATTGCATGTGAGGCTTCTAATAGAATGGCGGCGAGCTGCTCACCATGCCCTTCTTTTGCCATCAATTTTCCGAACAAACCGAATCTGTCCATCTTCATCCCTCCGCTATTATGCAGGCTCCATTTTTTTCAAAACAAGAAAGGCTTTAATTATAAAATAGCTGATCTCTTCAGGGAGAAGCTCTTTGATTGGTTTAAGCCGATCCGTGCCCGCTTCCTGGATGGCTTGTTCAATCTGCTCCCTGTACCTCATTGGAACGAATTCTTCATGCTGAATGATTTCTCCTGCTTCTAAGCATTTAAGCAAATGGTTCTCGACCGTTTGGATGGAGATTTCTCTTTCTTCAGCAATGTCCTTGAATTCTTTTCCCTCTTTAAACAGCTGGAGGGTTTCCAAGTGGGAGTTCCCGGTTAGTTTGCGTATCGTTTTTTTAGGCGGGGCATCCTCTTCCAGCTCGCTTTTGTACTCCGGATTCTGTTCTTTAAACTGGAAAATCGCTTGAATAAAAGCCTTCCCATACTTGTCAGCTTTATGCTGTCCAACTCCTGAAACCTGCAGGAATGCTTCGTCGGTTTCAGGCTGCTTTACACACATATCCTTCAAAGACGTATCGGAAAAAATAACGAACGGCGGCACTTTTTCCTGCTCCGCCAGCGATTTCCTTACTGAACGAAGCTCCTCGAACAGCGGATCTCCTGCAGCAAGCGTCTTCGTCTGTACAGCCTCTTTCCTCTGAACAGGCATGTTCCCCATTAGTACGTCCTTGCCACCCGGGTTCACATAAATCAGCGGATACGTGCCATGCTCCACCCCAATCAAATCCTGTGAAATGAGGAACTCAATAAATGAGGTAACTTCCTTTGCACTTTTATCCTTCATGATTCCGTAGGTGGGAAGCTGGTTAAGGCCAAGGTCGATTACCTTTCTATTTTGAGAACCGGTTAGCACCTGTGCAACAAGTGCTTTTCCAAAACGCTTCTGCCCCATACGGATTACACAGGACAGCACCATTTGCGCCTCTTTTGTCACGTCCCGGCTCTCCCTCGAATCCGTACAGTTGCCGCAGCGGCCGCATGGAGGCATGTCCATCTCACTGAAATACTGAACAATTTTCCTCTGAAGACAGTTTTCCGTATGGCAATAATCCACCATAAGCTGAAGCTTCTCGAGCTCCTGCGGCATGCGCATCCGGTCGCTTGACTGATCAATGAGAAACCGCTGAACCTGAACATCCTGCGGGGAGTAGAGAAGAATGCATTCACTATCAAGTCCGTCCCGTCCAGCACGGCCAGCTTCCTGATAATAGCTTTCCATGTTTTTCGGAAGCTGATAATGGACGACATACCGGATGTTGGATTTATCGATACCCATTCCAAACGCGGAGGTTGCCACCATAACGGACGTCCGGTCGAGAAGAAAATCCTCCTGGCCGCTTATTCTGTCCTCATCGCTCATCCCGGCATGATATTTCGAAACACGAATTCCGTTTTTGTTTAATAGATCATGGAGCTGGTCCACATTTTTTCTTGTTGCCGCATAGATGATGCCTGATTCTGTTTCATTTTTTTTCAAAAAATCCTTTAAATAGGGAAGGCGGTCCTGTCCTTTTACGACGGAAAAAGATAGATTCTCCCGTGCAAAACCGGTCAGGATAGAGTGATTCTCATCTATATGCAGTGACTGGCAAATATCCTCGCGAACCTTCGGGGTTGCTGTTGCCGTCAGAGCCATTACTACCGGTTTTACCGGAAGCTGGGTGATCATTCGCTGAATCCGCTGATAGCTTGGACGGAAATCGTGCCCCCACTGCGAAATACAGTGGGCTTCATCCACGGCGACAAGCGGTATGGAAAGCTCCATCAGCTGATTCATAAACTCATAGGATTCAAGCCGCTCCGGAGCGATGTAAAGCAGCCGGTATTCCCCCTGCTTTGCTTTCATGATGCGATCATGAACATCCGCTGCTGAAAGCGAGCTGTTTATGTAAGCCGCTGAAATGCCAGCTTGCAAAAGCGCATCCACCTGATCCTTCATGAGGGAAATAAGCGGAGAAATGACGAGTGTCGTTCCGTGAAAAATAAGGGCAGGAATCTGGTAACAAATGGACTTCCCGCCTCCCGTCGGCATGACGCAAAGCGTATCATTTCCTTCTAGCGCCGATTGAATCGCCTGCTCCTGTCCGTTCCGGAATGCCGAATATCCGTAATGCTTTTCGAGCAGTGATCGAGCCTGTTGAAGCATTGCCTTCATCCTCTCTCTAATCTTCTTTCTCCATTATAAGAGCAGATGCTTTAAGGTGCAAAAAGCGGAAATTTATTTTTGGATTACTAAATTTTAAGCTATGTTAGACTTGGCTGCTGATTTCCACTGCAGGCGTTCGCTTTCCGCGGGGCGGGCGGTGAGCCTCCTCGCCGCTTTGCGACTGCGGGGTCTCACCTGTCCCGCTGCTCCCGCTGGAGTCTCACGCCTTCCGCTCCAATCAACAGGTGTCAAAAAATCAACACCATGTTTTAACACAGCCAAATTTTAAAAAAGAGAAACAATTAATAGAATCATATTGAAAAATATCCCATAAAACACTAAACTACTAATAGTCTAATAGTCCTAAAAGGAGAGTAGCTATGTATTGTAAAAGTTGTGGAACAGCTATCATGGAACGTTCAAAATATTGTCCTCATTGCGGACATTCCTTGAAAGGCAAACCTTATAAGCTTCTGACTCTGCTGATTTTATCTATGTGTATTTGCGCTGGTGTTTTCACTGCTCTATATATGGAACTTACAAATCGCGAGACAGCCGCCAAGGAACTAAAGGTCAGTAATGCTCCAACAGAGAATGTGAAAAATAATGATGTAAAACCGACAAGCATTAAAAATACCGAAGCACCACCTGTAAAAAAAGAAACACCAAAGCCGGCAAAAGAATTGTCACAAATAATTGATGACGCACAGCCAAAAGTGTTTACCATTCTAAGTGAATATTCACAGGGCTCAGGGTTTTTAATTAATAATAAAGGAGACGTCTTAACGAATGCCCACGTTGCAGAAGGAGCTCTGTACCTGACAATCAGGGATAATGAAGGAAAAGACCATAATGGAACCGTGATTGGCTATAGCAATGAAATTGATATTGCCATCATACGGGTAGACAGTTTAGCCGGGCGGACTCCTCTTGAGCTTGAAGAGACGAATGAGTCAAAACTTGGCGACGAAGTAATTGCCCTTGGCAGTCCGCAAGGCTTCGAAAATACTGCTACCACTGGTAATATCAGCGGTGTGAACCGAACGTTCTACATTGAACCCCATACGTACGAGGGAATCTATCAAATTTCAGCACCAATTGCTCCAGGCAGCAGCGGCGGTCCGCTCCTGGACGGAAAAACGGAAAGAGTAATTGCAATTAATTCAGCCCGCCATGGTGAAGAGGCTACCATTGGATTCAGTATTCCGCTGTTTAAAGTGATGTCCATCATCCATGATTGGGTCAGCAATCCAATGACGGAAGAGGAAATAACCAGTTTATTTTATACAGACGAAGGAACTTACTTCTACCAGGATCTTTACGATGATAGCGAATTTTACTTTGACGGCGGCGATTATACCGAGGAATATGATGATTATACTGCTGAAGAAGATGACAGCTATGAAGATCCTTATTACGAAGAAGAAGAAACCTATGATGACAGGGAAGCATATCCAGAAGTGGATACAGAGGTACCACCTTCCTCTGGGGAGTATGAAGATCCATACACCGAAGAGGTTCCGGAAGATGTTTATACAGAGATTCCTGAAGAAGATTTAGAAGAGGATGAGGACATGTACACGGATCCTCTTACTCAGGATGAAGATTTTGAAGAAGAAACGATTGAAGAAGATGAAGCATTGATTGAGACACCTTAATTTTTCCCGCAAAAAAAGCAGAACCGTTCATGTATTTGGACCGATTCTGCTTTTTTCTATTTTTTCAAGCACACGCACATTCGCTCGCAAAGAAGGAGTTTTGCTATTTTTGTCGAAAAGCTTTATAAACTAATTATTCCGAAAGTAATAGAGGACTATCCTGCGAAATGAGGAGAAACTATGAAACGGTCATTACTTGAATCACACAAAAAACTTTTGGTTCGCTTTCTGGATGAGCAGCAGTCTGTCTTTTTAAATGAATGGCATGAGACGATTTTCATCGGTCAAGTGGATCCTCACAAGGGAAAAATTAAGGAGAATGGGTCGGCCATGTTTTCTTTGATTAAACATGCGATTGTGGGCAATATTTCTGAGGAAGGCATTCAGGAGCTGGCCTTTAAGGTGGCAAATGAGCGTCTGGAAGCCAATGTGAATATTGGCGACTTTGTGTTCAACGTTAATGCAGGGAGAAGCATCATCATCCGGAATATCTTTGATTCCCAGATACCCGTTAAGGATCTGCAATTCTTTATTGACCACATTAATCATCAGTTCGACTTATTTTGTTACCATGCGGTGACGAAATATACGAATCTGAAAAACCAGGAATTAAGCGAAAAAAACACGTATATACATGAAAATCATAAGGACAAGCTGGCGCTGCTCGGACAGATGTCCTCAAGCTTTGTCCATGAATTCCGGAATCCTCTCACATCCGTTATGGGGTTTATCAAGCTATTAAGGAATGACTACCCAAACTTCCAATATCTTGATATCATCAATCACGAGCTTAATCAGCTGAACTTCCGGATTACTCAATTTCTTCATACGTCGAAAGCAGATTTTAACGGAACGGAAAAGGAAGATTCTTCGATTTCGAAGCTTTTTGAGGATATACGCGAGCTTACCTATCCTAGCATTGTGGATACAGATGTGAATGTGATCAGCCGGATGGAAAATGATTTGGTTATTTCCACTTACCGGGATGAGCTGAAGCAGGTTTTGCTTAATCTTTTTATTAATTCCATTGATGCATTAAAGTATAAAGAGAAGCCTCGAAACCTCCTTATCAACGGCTGCAAGGAGAACGGACAGGCGATCATTTCCATTTCAAACAATGGTCCTGCCATTCCGGCTGAAAACATTAAAAACATCTTCGAACCCTTCTTCACAACTAAAGAACTCGGTACCGGAATAGGACTCTTTGTATGCAAAAAAATCGTAGAAAAGCATGGAGGCTCCATTACGTGTGCGTCAGACGAGAATCTTACCACGTTTACCATTGCTTTGCCTGCGCCTTAAACATGTGCAATTATTCTAAGAATACAGGATAATTATACCATTAATATTCCTTAAATATCCATATAAAGCACTAGCTTTCACTTTAAAAAAATCGAGTGATAAACTATGCGGCTTCACACTCGATTCACACATCTTTATTTTTCTGTTAAGGGCCCTGCAGCAAGGCCTGCCTCTGCAGCCTGTCTCTGCAATTGGGCTGTCTCTTGTATTTTCAGCGAGTCTTCCAGATTTCTGCGCAGCTCTTCCTTCGTGTCGTTCAAAGGCTTCCCGGCTGCCCCCTCTTCCATCCGGTTCATATCGGCCTGAGTCTCTCTCGCTTTCTTTTGTCTAAGCATAGCTGACTCCATCGTGATCTGATTTTTCCATAGCGGGATAGCGGTCAGGATAGACGATTGGATTTTATCAATCAGCAGCTGATTGGTTTGCTGGATAAGCCGGATTTGCGGAGCGCTTTGCCGTGTGATTTCTCTGCTTACCTTCAGATCATACAGCCGGCGGTCCAGCCGCTCAGCAAAGCGGGCGGTGTCTTCTCCCTTTTGCTTGTGCACCGGGTCTTTTGATATCTCCAATTCCGGAATCACTTCCTGCTGAAGCTCCCGAAGCTTTAATTCAGCTGCTTCTATATACACGTTCAATTCCTTAAAAAAGGACTGATTTTGAGCAAATAATTCATCCAGCATCGCAACGTCTGCGAGCAGGACGTTTTTGCTGTTTTCAAGCTTCAGCGTGACACGGTCCAACTGGGCACTCATTTTATGGTACCTCGACAGAAGTTCCTGGGAGGAAGGGGATTTTTTGAACAGTTTCGTCATGATACCGGATCCTCTCCCCCGGTCCGGATCCGCTTCATCCAGCTTTTTCATCAAATCACGGATAATCATACCTGCATTCCCGCGGTCTTTCTCCTTCACATAATGCATCATTTTATTGGACAATGTGAGAAGACCAGCTTGGGCAGGCACGCCGTAGGACGCAATTTCTTCTCCCATTCCGGGATTGATTTGCGCTGCCGTCTCAAGAATCCTCAGCCGTTCCCCATCTGAAAATGAACGTTCCTGCAGACTCATTTTAAATCCTTCGCCTGATCGATGGATTGCTTTGCCACATCCATTTCGAAATGCAGCTGACTGATATCATCGGATAGAACGTGATACAGATCCTGTTCAATCGTATAAAGAAGCTCCTTCAGGGTCCGGTTTGATTCCTTTAGCGACGAATGAATTTCATCACTCTTCCTCGGCTGCGCGGATAGAAACGCATACCGTTCTGTAAGCTCGACTGCAGAGTCCAAATGCTTGTAAAAAAACGGCTCTGCCCGGTAAAATCGCTGCGGATCTTTTTCGGCAAGGCGGTAAATTTTTCGTACCACTCGGAGCAAATCCACTCTCTGCTTTAAAAGAGAAATACTGCGGATTGAAAAGAGCGCCCGGCTGAGGCGATTGATTTTACGTTTCGCTTCTTTTAAGTTCTTCTGTATATAACGGTATTCGCTTCGCGTGAGCTCATGCTTCTTCAGATAGCGGGCATGGACGATTGCGGCAGCCGTTCCGTAAGTGAGCGCGCCGCCCAGCAAGGAAATTCCGGATGCAGCGAAATAAGGCTGGGACAAAGGGAAAAAGCTGATCAGCCAGACGGTCATCATAACCGGCATGGCCGTAAACACTCCTGCAACATGCGGGATCAACCGATTCATATTCAATCGACTCCTGACATAAAATCTTACTCTTTATACGAATGGGTACAGTTTCCGGTTTCATCTTTCTTGTCTTTATCGTACACGATTTGCCCCGTTTCTTCCATAGACCTGGAAAGGTATCGGAAGTTAAGACCAGAGGCGTATATATAACCATTATAGACATGCGAACCTTTAATCATGCCCGTTCGAGTATAATAGAATTTGAATGTATAAGTATAAAGGAGTGGTCCCTTTGCTAATGCGGCCGGAGAAAAATGACTATCATCCGCACTACCAATCGTATATAGAACAAATTCCTGAGGGGGACCTGATCGTCCTTCTCTGTGAGCAGCTGAAACAGACAGTCAGTCTGCTTGAGGGTTTATCTGATGAAAAGGCGCTATATCAGTATGCACCCGAAAAATGGACCATCAAGGAAGTCATCGGCCACATTGCTGATACTGAACGGATCATGGCTTACCGTCTGCTCGGTATTTCCCGCGGCGAACAAAATGAATTTCCCGGATATGATGATGAAAGCTACGTCCAGAACGCCCGGTTTAATGAGATTTCGTTAGCTCAGCTGGTGGAAAATCTAAAGGCTGTCCGCCTTGCGACCATCGCTTTACTGAAAGGACTGCATCGTGATGCCTGGGTGCTTCGCGGGAGAGCCAACGGGGGACCTGTAACCGTTCTTGCGCTAGCGGCAATTATCGCTGGACATGAGCGGCATCATGTGAGGATTTTGGAAGACCGGTATTTTAATTATGTTTAGGGGTTAATGATAATGAAAGGCACCCCTGCGGAAGGGAGTGCCTCTCGTTTTAATTATATTGATTTAACAGCTCTAGGAATTCTTCATTTCCATAGTCTTGAGCGATATCAAAAGCAGTCAGTCCATCGCTGTTTTCATGGTTTGGATCTGATCCTGCTTCAAGCAGCATTTTAGCTATTTCAACGTCTTCAAGTTCTGCAGCCGATGTTAATGGAATGTATCCATACTGATCTTCTATTTTAGGATCTGCACCATTCTCAAGCAATATAGCGACCATTTTAGAATCTCCGCTATACACCGCTCCTGCTAAAGGGGTTTCTCCTATTTCATTTTGCTCATTCGGATCTGCGCCTTCTTCAATGAGTTTTGTTACTTCCTCCGCATTTCCCTCTTCAGCGGCTTTATATAGTGGAGTATTCTCTACGTCCTCATATTCGCTGTCATCCTCCAGAATACCGCTATCTTCCATAGCAGTTTCAAAGCTTGTAAACGCATATATTCCAAGCGCGGTGAATGCAGCCGGAAGAAGAATCCCAGCGCCAAGCGCCATAATAAGCACATATTTCGTACTTTTCTTAAGCTTTGCTGTTTCAGGCAGCCCTGCAAAGTTTTCAATTGCAGCAATTCTCTTTGGAAGCGGAGGATGGGTGGAAACGAGCTCCATTAAGGTTACTAAAAACCCCTTTTTTTCGTTATACTGCTCAAGGAATTCCGGCAGCTGAATATTTTTAAACAACCGTTTTCCAGCCGCAAACACCAATAAAGCCTGAATGGCACGGTCCGGTTTCTGCGTATAATGAACCGCCATCCGGTCGCACGTATACTCACACGCTCTGGAATACGCTTCTCCAAGAAATGGTACCCACATGGCAGGAAACACATAAAAGTTTTTCCCGATATGGTTTCTTTTAATGTGGGCAAGCTCATGTGCAATTACGTATTCAACCTCATCTTCGCGGCCGTCCTCTGCAAGCTCCACAAAATCTGAATACAAAATCACAAAATCTTTTCCAAACTGACTGAATATCCTTGTTGCAAAGGCATTCAGGATTCCGCCGGATTCAACAATGTACACCTCGGGCATTTTTTTCAAGCCCATTGCTTCACTGATCTGTTTCGTTCTCTCATATAAAGACGGAAACTGGGTTTCTCTTAATCTCACCCCGTTTACTTGTATATGCGCCATGGAAATAGCATGGCTGAACCAAGTGATCAGGCCGAGCACAACCAGGATGACAGCACCTATAACGGATAAAAGCAGTGATAAAATAATAGCAAGACTCGCAATTAAACAGAAAACAAATAATAATTCCTCATGCTTATGAACAAGCTTCGTTTGGTCGGTTTTCATCTTTAAGACAGTTCTCCTCTTGAGTTTCATTTTTATACTCACAGAGAACTATTTTAACATCCTTCTCCCTCCTAAAATAGTAGGTTTTGGTAAATTTTATTAGGAAAGCGCAAATGGCTTGTTCAGCACTGAGAGACGGTGGAACCGGGACTGGCAAAGTCGCTCTTTGACTTTGACTGAACCGGTGAAGCAGCTGGAGGGCTAGCCGCTGGAGCTGGACAAATCAACTTATACAAAAGAAAGATAATTGGGTAGAAATTTATACTTATCATGAAAAAGACACTCCCGAATATGGGGAGTGCCTCTATTCAGATCTCCGTTCTCAAATCCCATAGCTCCGGAAAGAACTGCTGATCGAGTACTTTTTTCAGGTAGTTGACTCCGGAAGAACCGCCCGTCCCCTGCTTAAAACCGATAATCCGCTCCACCGTTTTCATATGGCGGAACCGCCATTGCTGCAGCCAGTCCTCAATATCAACGAGCTTTTCCGCAAGCTGATACAAATTCCAGTATTGATCCGTGTTCCGGTAAACCGTCAGCCATGCAGCCTGAACGGAGTCATCCTTTTTATAAGGCTTCGTGCAGTCTCTGTTTAAAATATCCGAATTTATAGGGAGACCTGCTTTAGCAAGCGCCTGGATGGAGACGTCATATAGACCGGGTTCTTTATATGCTTTTTCCAGACGTGCATGAAGCTCCTCATCCTTTTCATAAATCTTTAAGACATGCGGCGTTTTGTATCCAAGCGCAAACTCAATCATTCTGTATTGATAGGACTGAAAACCGGAAGCCTGACCGAGCGTATCCCTGAATTCCATGTATTCGGAAGGAGTCAGAGTGGACAGAACGTCCCATGCCTGAATGATTTGCGATTGCGTTTTCGACACCCTGGCCAGCTGCTTGAATGCCGTCGGCAAATCTCCTTGAACGATTGCGGAAATGGAGGATTCCAGCTCATGAAGAATAAGCTTCATCCAGAGCTCACTTACCTGATGAATGATGATAAACAGCATTTCATCATGATGATCCGAGAGCCTCACCTGACCGGCTAAAATTTTATCCAGCTGCAGGTACTCACCGTATGTCATACTATTTTTAAAATCGGTATGTATGGATTTTTCAGAATCAGCCGGCTGCTGTTTTTGCGTCATTCGCCATTCCCCCTTTTTCTGATGACCGCCCTTACTGGACTCCCGTCCGCTCCTTCAATTGGAAGAGGAAGAGCAATCAGGTCATAATCACCCGGTTCGATCTCGTCGAGCATGATGTTTTCAAGAATGTGTACACCATTTTTATATAGCGCATGATGCGCCGCCATATCCTTGCTGTCCAGCTGGTCTACGGATGGAACGTCTACCCCGATCAGGAAGATTCCCTTTTCTTTAAAGAAGGCCCCGCAATCCTGGTCAAGGGGTACGATTTTTTCTGGGAAGACTTCAGGCTTGTTTGGGACGGCCGTTTTGATTAGCAGGCGGGTAACTCCTTCTAAATCATAGCTGCTAAGCGTTTCCCGGCTGATTTGGAGCTGATCCGGATCCGTCATATCGATGACTCTCGCTGGGCCGATGAACAGATTGATATCGAGCTCGTTTATTTTCGGCCCGCCGTCAACGAAGTGAAACGGTGCATCCACGTGGGTACCGGTATGCAGGCTGGTCGTTATTTTCCCGATATTTACCGAACCGGTCTGCTCCTTCGTGTACACCATCTCGCAAGAAAAAGGCGTATCACCCGGCCAGTGGCCGATTTTTGCGTTCAGCGGCTGTGAAATATCAATCCATGTCATCTATGCCACCACTCCGCGCTTGTTTTCGAAATTTTTATACGTTTCTTCTTTCATGATGATCTTCAGCTTTTGAATGGTCCGCCATATATCTTCATATGAGTTGTAGAGGGCGACCGGTGCAAGCCGGATTCCGTTTGGCGAGCGGAAATCGGGAATGATTTTCTCTTCCTTTAACGCCCGGCAGATTCTTGCCGCTTCAGGGTGTTCAATGAAAAGATGCCCGCCTCTCGTATCATCGACTGGATTGCGGATCGTGAAACCGTACTCCGATAGTTCGTGGCCAATCAGGTCCATCATGTATTGGGTTAGTTTTAAGGACTTCCCGCGGATTTTTTCCATACCGGCTTCATTGAAAATGGAGAGTGAACCGAGCAGCGGCGCTATGCTCAGGATATGCGGAGTCCCCATTTGATAAGCTCCGGCATGCGGTGCTGCAGTCAGCTCATGCTCCATATCGAACTGCTTCGATTTATCCGAGCTGAACCAGCCGGCAAGTCCTGGCACCGTGCCGAAATGACGTTTGTTTACATAGAGGGCGCCTACAGCACCAGGACCGCCGTTTAAGTGTTTATAGGTACACCAGAACGCAATATCGATGTTCCATTGTGTCAGATGATGCGGGATGGAACCGACCGAATGGCACAGATCGAAGCCGATGAGGATTCCTCGTTTATGCGCTTCTTTTGTCAGTTTTTCCATATCCAGCACCTGGCCGCTCCGGTACTGCACACCGGACAGGATGACAATGGCAACCTCCGCCGTCATCGCGGCAATGATGTCCTCCTCATTTAAGGTGTGGCCATCGCGGCTTTTAACCTTGATGAGGTGCTCATTTGGTTCGTATCCTTTTAGATGGAGCTGGCTTTGCAGGGCGTAAATGTCGGTCGGGAAGGTGATATCATCGGTCACAATCTTCGTTCTTGTGCCTTCCGGCTTGTAAAACGTTGCGATCAGCTGGTGGAGGTTTGCTGTAGTGGAGCCTGTAACAATGACTTCCTCCGGTTCAGCCCCGAGGAGCGGAGCCATCCTGGCACCCAGCTTTTCAGGAAGGTAATACCATGGATGCTCCCCCTCTGTCCAGCCATCGATTCCGAGCGTTTTCCATGAATCGAGGAGATCATGGACTGCCTGCTCGGAACGTTTGGAGAGAAGGCCAAGTGAGTTGCCATCGAGATAGATTGTATCTGGGGATATGTAAAATTCCTGGCGAAAATGAGCCAGCGGATCTTGTTCATCTAAATTCCGTGCGAATTCTAAGGTGTTTTGACCGGTTTGTGCGGACATTTCAGTCAGTCCTTTCGGTTTCGGGTTTAATAGAATTATATTTTACGAATGATAGCGCTGTCAAAACAGGCTGGATGGGTTTGGAGGGGAATTTATTATTGAAAATCTCAATATATTATCGAAATCGGCTATTTTATTATCGAAAAGAGGTACGCACCAGACCGGCTGAAGTACTTATCGGCTATTCTGGCGATATATCGGCTATTTTTTTGATATATCGACTAAAATAAAATTATATCGACTATTTTTAGATTATATCGACTATTTTTTGGATATATCGATTTTCCGACATGGTTCGACCGCCACCCGCGATGAAGGTAACCACAAAAACAGCGACCTCCACCCGGAAGGCCGCTCCCTACACTATCTATTAAACTACTTCCCGATCCCAATGACGGTGTTCGGAAATCGCCTCTATAAACGCCGAAGCAAATTTTTCAGGATTTTGTCCGCTCACAACGCCCGGGCTGTTCTTCATCTCATTTGCCTCAAGCCACTTCTCCCCTTCATGGGTTGCCCCAATCGGTTTAAAGTGCATAAAGGCTTCCTGCAGAAAAGCAGATGCATCACGGTGGAATCGTTTGCTTGCATTCTCTCCGCCAACTGCATAAATTGAATCAAACAGAACGGAGTCGCAAGTAAGGAATGTGTGTTCCACTTTCTGCTCAATTCCGCCAGTACCCTTCAGCTTGCCGAGCTTGCTGCTGATGATTTCCGGCTGGAGACCCTTTGTTTTCAGGCTATCAAGAACTGAGCTAACTTCCGGTCCGTTAAAGCCATCGTCCAAAATCACGCCGACTTTCCGGGTTTCAGGACTTTTTTTCGTTTTTTCCTGGCTGAGTGCAGGAGAAGATTTCGTTACGTTGGAACCTCCCTGCTCCGGCGGTGTTACACCAATCGCTTCGGCAAAACCTTGTGCAAGCTCCAGGCTGACATTCGCAAACATATCGACGACCTGCTGCTGAACCGATTCGCTCTTCACCTTTCCAAGCTCGAAGCTGAATGCTTCAATGATATGCTCTTTTTCAGGCTGGCTCATGCTGTTCCAGAATAGCGTTGCCTGGGAAAAATGATCCTTAAAGCTGTCGCTGCGCGCACGGATTTTATACCCTTCCACTCTTTCCTGGTAATGAACATATCCGCCCTCTTCCGCACTGGCCGGAGACGGTGTATTCGCAGCAAGCGAGTTTTTATGGTACGCGACCTGACCGCGGTTGATTGTATGTCTTCCATAGCCGTCGCGCTGATTGTTAAAGAATGGGCATACAGGACGGTTAATCGGCAGCTCATGGAAGTTCGGACCGCCAAGGCGGATCAGCTGCGTATCCGTGTAGGAAAACAGGCGCCCCTGCAGAAGCGGATCATTGGAAAAATCAATCCCCGGTACAACAGATCCCGGATGGAAAGCAACCTGTTCCGTTTCTGCAAACACATTGTCCACATTGCGGTTCAGCGTCATTTTCCCAATCAGTTTCACAGGAATTTCCTCTTCAGGCCAGAGCTTCGTCGGATCCAGCAAATCAAAATCAAACTTGAATTCGTCCTCTTCTTCAATCATCTGAACCCCAAGCTCATATTCCGGATAGTCTCCGTTTTCAATGGAGTCATATAAATCCCGGCGGTGGAAATCCGGATCCTTCCCGTTAATCTTCTGCGCTTCATCCCAGACGAGCGAATGCGTGCCTAGCACCGGTTTCCAGTGGAATTTTACAAACCGCGCTTTTCCTTCTTCATTCACGAAGCGGAATGTATGAACGCCGAAGCCCTCCATCATGCGCAGGCTTCTCGGAATTGCCCGATCGGACATTGTCCACATCACCATATGCGCCGCTTCCTGATTGTTTGCAACGAAATCCCAGAACGTATCGTGTGCGGATGCAGCCTGAGGAATCTCATTATGAGGTTCAGGTTTTACCGCATGAACCAAATCCGGAAACTTGATTGCATCCTGTATGAAAAACACCGGAATGTTGTTTCCGACTAAATCGTAGTTCCCTTCCTCCGTATAAAACTTGGTCGCAAAACCGCGGGCATCACGAACCGTTTCCGCAGAACCGCGTGAACCGGCAACCGTTGAAAAGCGCACAAATACAGGTGTTTTCACGGAAGGATCCTGTAAAAACCCAGCTCTCGTATACTCCTTCATAGACTCGTATACTTCAAACTCCCCATGGGCTGCAAAACCGCGCGCATGCACAATCCGCTCCGGAATCCGCTCATGGTCAAAGTGCGTCATTTTTTCGCGAAAATGAAAATCCTCCAGCAGCGTTGGTCCTCTTTCTCCTGCCTTTAGCGAAAACTCATCTTCAGAAACTTTTAATCCTTGATTCGTCGTCAGCTTTTTACCCTCATCGTCGACCCGGTACTGTTCCAGCTGTTCATCCTTGCGATTGCTCACCTTGTTTTGCCACCCCTTTGGATAAGTATGTAAATATCGTGTCTTGTACTCTACCCTTGAAAGTTGGCGGGGAAACGGGGAATTTTTAGCTAGTTGTCTTTCAGACTATGCGCCTCGATCAATTCTATGTAAACATATATAAGTAGATTTCCGGCTCCTCCACTTCTATTCCAATTCAACATGATCACAAAAAAAAACAGAACCCCTCAGGATTCTGTTCCTCCAGCAGCGACCAAAGCATTCAGCTGGTCATTGCGTTCTTCCCGCTCTTCCACAGAAGCGAGATCGTATTTTTTTAATAAATGAAAGATTTCATTCAATGTTTCCTGCCGCTGCTCATTCTGCAAAAAAACCTCGGTGTCCATCGCCGTTTTCTGCGGCAGGTATTCCTGCTGCTGCTTGAGCTTTATTAAAACGTCTTCACGTGAATGATCAATGCTGCAGATTCCCATAGAAATCACCTCTATTCTATCTATTCCTTTTCCTTACTCCCATTTAAACGTAAAGCTCGCGATGATAAAAGCCCCTACTACCCAGCATGCAAGAATCAGAGCTTCCGTACCAAGCGTCATTAGTGATGCGCCCACGTTCATGACTTCCCTCAGCGCATGGCTTAAATGGGAAATCGGGAGAACGTACACGATCGGCTGCAGGAAATCCGGCATGTCTTTTATGGGGAAAAAGACGCCGCCCAGGAAAAGCATCGGGAAGGAAAGGAAGCCTGCGATTGGCGCGGCGCTTTCCGGTGTTTTCGCAATTCCTGCGATAATAAATCCGATTGCCATAAAGGCAAGTGTTCCTAAAATAACAAAGCCAACAAGTGTCAGCCATGAGCCTCGAACGTCCACCCCGAAAATCAGCTGGGCGATGATGAGTACAAGCAGTGCCTGCAAGCCGTTCAGCATGAGGCGGGCCGTAATTTGAGCGGCAATAAAGGTTGATGCCTTAAGCGTTGTCCCCTGCATCCTTCTCAAAATCCCGCGCTCTCTCCAAGCCGCAATCTGACTGGCGACCCCGTTCATATTGTTGCTCATGATCATCATCGCAACAATTCCAGGTACGAGGAAGTCGATGTATTTCAGGTTGAGCGTTTCGATTCCTTTTGCTTCCGTCACAACGACCGGCTTGTAATTGACCTGCTCCTTGCTGATTTGATCAACCGCTCCGTTAACGAGCTGAAGCCCGATTTGGGATGCGGCCGCGTTTGTTTCATCATAGTAGACCGGCATTTTGAAAGGAGCGCCCTTGCCTAGCTTTTCTGCATAATCCTTAGGAATGACGATCGCGATTTGCAAATCTCCTTTTTTCACAGCACTGAATGCTTTGTCTTCATTCGATTCCTTTTCCAGCTCCATCGCCTGATTTTTCTTTAATGCCTCAACGAATGCTTTAGACTCCGCAGACTGATCCTCATCGACCACTCCGACCGTTACAGACATACTGTTGCCGCCTCCGAGAAAGGATCCGAGCATAACCATCAGGAAAATCGGAAACGCAAGCGTCCAGAATAAGACTTGGCGGTTCCGGATAAAAATCCGCAGCTGGGTTAACGTCAATTGCCAATATGCCTTCATGCTTCCCTCAAACTCCTTCCGGTCATATGGATAAAGACGTCCTCAAGCGTTGCCGTCCGAATCTGCAAATCAGCCAGCGTTAAACCATGATCAGCGGCTGTCTGTATGAGACTCGTTAAGGTTGCCTGCAAATTATCCGTATACAAAATAGTCGCATCCTTTTGACTGCCGACCTGTTTCACTCCTTCTATTTCAGTAAGGTCCAGTTCGGCCCCTTCCTCTTCAAAACGGAATTCCACAGCATTTTCCGAGTGAAGGCTTCGGACAAGCTCAGCCGGTGTATCCAATGCAATGAGGTTCCCCTGATCCATAATTGCAATCCGGTCGCAAAGCACGTGGGCTTCGTCCATATAGTGTGTTGTCAAAACAACCGTTTTCCCTTTTTCCTTCAGTTTAAAAATGATGTCCCAGAGCGTTCTTCTCGCCTGCGGATCAAGGCCCGTTGTCGGCTCATCAAGGAAAATAATCCACGGATCATGAACAAGGGCGAGGGCAATCGCAAGCCTCTGCTTCTGTCCGCCGGATAAGCTTTTAATCCTGCTCTTCGTTTTATCTGTCAGTAGCATATCCTCTATGAGCGGATGGATGGGAATGTGCTTTTTATAAAAACTTGCATACAAAACCAAAATCTCTTCAACCGTTAACAGTTCAAACAAGGTCGTCGACTGAAGCTGCACACCAATGACTTCCTTTACCTTATTTAAATCCCGTACCACATCAAATCCGCCGATATCAGCTGATCCGCCGTCCGGCTTACGGAGTCCGACGAGCATCTCAAGCGTCGTCGTCTTTCCAGCTCCATTCGGGCCAAGCACGCCAAACACTTCGCCCTTATTAACGTCAAATTTGATTCCATTCACAGCTGTGAAATCCCCGTATTTTTTCACGAGGCCATTTACGCTGATAATTGATTCGCTCATTTTTCACACTCCAAAATGGGGCAGTTTGCCGCTGCCCCAAATAACTTTTACATAGGTATGTATTCTTTCTTCCTGGTGTTTATCCCTCTATTTTGGAACGGACGATTTATTTTCGAAACGACAACCCTTTTTCCTGCAAAGCTTCCCGAAGCTGCCCAATCGCTTTCGGTCCCATGCCGTGAAGCTTTGAAAGTTCCTTCTCACTAACCTCTGTCAGCTGTTCGAGACGAACATACCCTGCTCCTGCCAGGGCGCGCTGTGCGGGTTTTCCTAGCTTTGGAGGAAACTCGTTTCCCATGTGAATGCTCCTTTCTGTTAGATTATCAATATCTAAAAAAGAAAGGAGCATCCACCCCTTTCCTCCTCATCACTTCCGTATCTTCACCATCTCATCCGCCACAAACTGCACATTCGTTCCTACAATAACCTGAATGCTGTTGGCACCGACGATGTTGATTCCCGGTACGCCGGTTGCTTTGATTTTTTGCTGATCGACGGCATTCATGCCTTTTACTTCAATCCGAAGACGGGTGACGCAGTTGTCGATGGATGTGACATTGTCGTCTCCGCCAAGACCTTCGTAGATTCTTGCAGCCATTAGGGTGAATTTGTTTTCTGTACCCTGTCCGGCTACTGCAGGTGCTGCTTCGTTTGCTACGAGTCCTTCATCTAGTTTTGCTGCATCATCTTCTTCTCTTCCAGGTGTCATCAAGTTGAATTTCACAATTAGGAAGCGGAATAAGAAGTAGTAAAGTACTGCGAAAACTAGTCCTTGAACAATGAGCATGTATGGGCTGTTTGCTAAAGGAAGTCTTGAGCTTAAGAAAAAGTCAATGAATCCGGCACTGAAACCGAAGCCTGCAGTCCAGTGAAAGAAAGCCGCAACTGCAAGAGATAATCCTGTTAAAACCGCATGGGCGACAAACAATAATGGCGCCACAAACATGAAGGCGAATTCCAAAGGCTCTGTTACACCCGTAAAGAAGGAAGCCACACCAGCCGCAAGCATCAGGGAAGCGACTTGCTTTTTATTCTTTGTTTTTGCTGTGTGGTACATCGCAAGCGCTGCTGCCGGAAGACCGAACATCATAACCGGGAAGAAGCCCGCCTGATACATTCCCGTTACACCTTTAGTTCCCTTGCCAGACCAGAAATTACCGATATCGTTGATTCCCGCCACGTCAAACCAGAATACCGAGTTAAGTGCGTGGTGAAGACCAGTAGGAATTAATAAACGATTGAAAAATCCATAAAGACCGGCACCCACGAATCCAAGCTTACTGATTCCTTCACCGAAGGAAACCAGGCCAGAAAATACAACCGGCCAAACGAATAGCAGGATGCCTGAAACAACAAGCATAGCGACTGCCGACATAATCGGTACAAGTCGTTTTCCGCTGAAGAATGCCAGCGCATCCACAAGCTTCACATGGCTGAAGCGGTTATACATAATTGAAGCAATGATACCTGATAGAATTCCGATAAACTGGTTCTCAATTTTCACAAATGCCGGATTCACCTTAGCCGCGTCTATTCCCTGAAGCATGGCGACTGTGTCCGATGACAGCAAAGTGGTGATAACGAGAAAGGCTACAAGTCCGCTTAATGCAGCGGAACCATCCCGTTCCTTCGCCATCCCCAAAGCTACTCCTACCGCGAACAGTATTCCCATGTTATCAATAATGGAAGAACCCGCTTTTATCAGGAAAGCGGCAGCCGGAATCGACGCCCCCCATCCCGTCGGATCCATCCAATAGCCAATCCCCATTAATATAGCTGCTGCCGGCAATACTGCAACCGGAAGCATTAACGAACGGCCAATTCTTTGCAAATAGTTCATCATGCTGAAAACTCCCCCTTTTTTGTTTGTTGTACCATAATCGTTACCTTTGGTTCCTTTCCATTGGAACATTTTCTACAATGAAAGAAATAAGTTCATAAAGCCTGCTTGTATCCTCCTTTGTTAAAATATAATTATGAAGGTTTATGTAAGCGTATACATTAATAATCATAACAAAGTTCGTTCGTCTTTTATATGGATTCTTTGCATTTCTCCAGCCTTAAAAAACGAAATAATTTTAACTCTGACATTTTCCTGACTTCAAATCCCCCCTAACTCTAACTGGAGTTCCGCAAAAAAATTTTACAAGCCCTCCTTTCTGACATTTACCTGACACATTCGCCCAGTAAAGTATGAGTATAAGGTTCAGCAAGGCAAACAACCTTAAAACACTCATACTTAGGAGGAAATACAAATGAAAAAATCAGTTATAAGCTTTGCGGTTGCAGGAACAGTTTTACTTGGAGGCTATGCAGCATCTTCAGCTTTTGCAGCAGGCGATACAAATGCGAAAACGACAGCGGCGGCCGATGCGGGCACGGCTAAGCAGGATTTCGGCGGAAAGGGCTTCGGACATAAAGGACATGGACCTAAAGGATTCTTCGGCGGAAATTCTGACGAGCTTTTGGCTAAAGCGAAGTCACTTGGCATCAGCACAACGGGTAAAACAGCTCCGGAAATCATGAAGGAAATCAGGACCGTTGCTGTAAACAAAGAAGCGAAGGAGCTTGGCATTAAAACAGCCGGCAAAGATCTTGAAACACTGGCGGAGGAAGTTCACTTGGCGAAGCTTCAAAAACAGGCAAAAGCGCTTGGTCTTTCTACAGCGAAAAAGGATGAGCAAACACTTCATAATGATATCGAGCTTGCCCAGCTGAAGAAAAAAGCAAAAGAACTCGGCGTATCTGCTGACAATAAAGATGAGCAAACACTTAGACAGGATGTAATGACAGCAGCTCTAAACAAAAAAGCAAAAGAACTTGGCGTTTCTACAAGCGGCAAGGATCAGCAAACGATCCAGCAGGAGGTTTTCACGGCAGCCATTAACAAAGAAGCAAAAGAACTTGGCATTTCAACGAGCGGTAAAGACATCCGCGACCTTGCTCAGGAAGTCCGCATAGCGAAAGTAAAAGCAGATGCTAAACAATACGGAATCACAGTGGATGGCAAAACCGTTGGACAAATCGCTTCCGAAGTAATGGACAAAAAAATTGCGAAGCTTGCAAAAGAGCTGAACATTTCGACTGCGGATAAAACGACTCGTGTTTTAATAGAAGAAATCAAAACGAAAAATCCAGACAAGCTGAACGATCTGCTGGATAAAGATGGATTCGGTTTAGGTGTAGGCGGATTCGGACCGGGGCATGGCAAAGGCCACGGCGGACCTGATGGCGGCGGACGCGGACATGGCGGACCGGGAGAAGGCGGTCCTGAAGGCACACCGGATCTAGACGGACCAGACGCTGCTCCTCAAGGAATGGGCATCTAACTTTAGAAGAGAAACTCCTTGGTATTTATGGCCAGGGAGTTTTCTTGTATAGTGAAGGTAACAGGAGGAACGGCCATGAATAAAACCATTTTAGTAGCAGAAGATGAGGAAACCATTTCAAGAGTGTTGAGTGTTTATTTAAAGCACGAAGGATATGAGGTGCTTCAAGCCTTTAACGGGAATGACGCGGTAGCTGTTTTCCGAGAAAAAACCCCTGACCTTGTGCTGCTGGATGTCATGCTTCCGGGCATGGAGGGCTGGGAGGTCTTACTGGAAATCAGAAAAATGAGTGCCTGCCCAGTCATTATGCTGACGGCCCTCGGCGACATTGACTATAAATTAAAAGGACTCAATCAGGGTGCGGATGATTACATTTCCAAGCCGTTTATCGGGGAAGAAGTCATTGCCAGGGTGAACGCTGTGATGCGCCGTTCTTCGAAAATCCTGGAATCAGATAATCGAAAGCAGATTGGAAATTTAAGTATTCACTTTGACTCCCATCTTGTTACCATTGATGGCGAGTTCGTGATACTAACTCCGAAGGATCTCTCGCTGCTCATCTTCCTTGCAGAACGGCCGAACCGGACCTTCACAAGAGAAGACTTAATTGAACATGTATGGGGCATGGACTATGAAGGAAGCGACCGGGCCGTGGACCTTGCGGTGAAGCGGATCCGCCAGGCGCTCGTCCATTGGTCATCCGCCTACGGTGAAATCAGAACGCTCAGAGGATTGGGGTATCAGTTCAGTGTTTACGAAAAATAAGAAACGGACCACACTATTAAAATATTGGACGACCCGGTACCTCTTCTCCCTCTGTATCGGTCTGCTCATTTTAGGAATCGGCTCCTTCTGGTGGATCCGCCAGACGACCATTGATAACCGGCTGAATTTGCTTGAGTATTTAGCAGCTGAATCGGCCGAGACAGCTGCAGGCCAAAAGAACTTTGAAGATTTTGACCGGCGGATTGATCAGCGGTCCCGGGTTTTGGATATGGGCCGTCCCCCGCAAATTTTCATTACGAATAAGAAAGGCGTCCTTGTAAGAGGTCCCCACAAAGGTCCGGGACCTGAGAACAATCTGGGACCTGAAAAGCTAAAGCTTCCTGCAAAAATTTTCTCCAATAATGAGACCGTTCAAAAATTAAAGATTAACGGAACGTCTGTCTACACCATTAAAGAGCCTATTGTCATTGATGCGGTGCAAAAAGGCTGGGTTGTCGTCATGCAGACGGAAGACCAGCTGGCAGACGTCAATCAGGAATACCGTCTAATCGCTATACTGCTTATTGGCCTTGGACTCCTAGGCTGGCTCGTCATCTATATTCTCTCAAAACGGATCCTGAAGCCAATCCAGGAGGTCGCCCTCGCTGCGGCTGAAATCAAAGAAGGGCAATATGATATCAAGCTGAACTCTGACGTGAGGGAACAGGAAATCTACGACCTCGTAACCTCTTTTGAGGAGATGACGCAGCGGCTTACCCAGCTTGAAAAACTGAGAGCCGAGCTGCTCGCAGGCGTTACCCATGATTTAAAAACACCCGTCACCTCCATCAGCGGACTCGTCCAGGCTGTGAGAGACGGAATCGTCACTGGTGAAGAGCGACAGGAATTTCTGGACATTACGCTTAAAGAAATCCATCGTCTCCAAACGATGATCGCGGACCTATTGGACTTCAACTCCTTATCCGCAGGCGCATTTACCATTCATCCGGAAACATGCAATATGAACGAACTTATTCATAATATTGTCAGGCAATGGAGCGTTACCCAGCAAAACGAGGTTCACTATGAAGTGAAGACGCCAGAACCAATCATCACACTCGAAACCGACCCTCTCAGACTTCAGCAGATTCTCATTAACCTATTAAATAATTCCAGTCAGGCCATGGACGGAAAAGGGCTTATTACGGTGTCTTTATTTGAAGACGGGATTGAAGTTGCTGACAATGGCCCAGGTATACCCGCAAGTGAGCAGCCGTATATCTTTGAACGCTTTTTCCGGGGTGAAAAGAAAAAACTGAAGGTTCGCGGGCTCGGACTTGGATTGCCGTTCAGCAAAATGCTTGCGAAGGCTTTGGGCGGAGATTTGGTGCTGAAGGAGAGCGGTTCAGGCGGGAGTGTGTTTTCGGTGGTGTTGAAGTAAGGAGGCTATGCTTCAGGGCACAGCCTCTCAATTTTGGAGGTCTGGTCATTCTATCTCTTATTCTGTTGATTTTGCTGATCAACTTTTTTGTCCTTATTAAAACAAAAAACGAATCATCTATTATACGTCTTTTGTTATTCTCCCGCTTATTCCATCCCTGACAAGTGTTTGGCTCGAAATACAAAAAGACGATATGAGTTTTTGGCTGCAATTCCTTGAGACCGGTTCATTTATTCTTTCATTGATCTCACTGCTATTATCATCTGGTTCCTATTATTGTTGGGTCTCATTTATATATCTGTATTTATCCTGTTAGTTATTGAATTTTGGGCAGTCAGGAGATTTTATAAAAAAACAGCCATTTAGTCAGCAATGCATGGATTCTCGCCAAAGGAGTGCCCCTGTAAACGAGGGAGAAATTGTAGAACTGCTAAATCTCCCTGGGCAGCGGCTTGGTACTCTCGTATTATAAAAAGCGGCTGGTGCTCCAGCCGCTTTTTGCTTTCGTGATTCATTTGCTTCAAAGTTTATTTACCGAGTATGGATTCGATTTTAATTAAATCCCTAGATGACAGGATTAAAGAATCTGCTTTCACATTTTCTCTTACCTGCTCAGCCCGTTTACCGCCGGGTATTACGGTGTCAATTCCTTCTTGCGAAAGCAGCCATGCCAGCGCTAAGTTGGATAAACTAGCTCCTTTGTCTTCGGCTATCGCTTTTAATTTTTCGACCTTGTCTAAAACAGTTAAAAATGTTTCCGGTTGAAATAGAGGCTCTTCCTTTCTCCAGTCTCCGTCTTTTAATGTTAGTGAACGGCTGTATTTCCCGCCCAGAATTCCAAATGCCAGCGGTCCATAAGGAACAAAGGATATGTTGTGTTCTCTTGTGTAAGGAAGAAGATCCTCTTCTGCTGAACGCTCCAGCATGTTGTAAGGGGATTGAATCACATCAATTTCTCCGTGCTGATTTGCTTCTTTTAACTGATTCAGATTGACGTTGGAGATTCCTATGGCCCCAATTTTCCCCTCTTCTTTTAAGCGGGATAATTCACCGATAGATTCAGTTAAAGGCGTTTCGTTATCCGGATAATGCAAGTAATATAAATCAATGAAATCCGTTTGAAGTCTTTCTAGACTCTTCTCAACGGCTGCGCGTAAATACTCCGGTTTGTTGTTAATCCTTGTATTCCCGCCTATTTTCTCTACAGCCCCTTTAGTAGCAAGCTTTAGCTCAGAACGATGGGGTTTAATCACTTCCCCTACCAGTTCTTCCGACCGTCCGAATCCGTAAACGTCAGCTGTATCAATAAATGTAATGCCAAGATTCAATGCCTCTTTAACCAAATCTTTTCCTTGTTCTTCATCTAAATCAGTAAATAGATTATGACCGCCTACTGCATTGGTCCCTAAGCCTATTTGGGTCACTTTCATATTAGCTTTATTTAAGAGAATTTCTTTCATTGGTTCTGCCTCCTCATTGAAGTTAACTTTTATATTCGAGTGTTCTAGTATTCGATGAATGTCGAACACTTAAGGAATCTTATCACGCTTTATTTATTTTGACAACAAAAAAGAAAAAGCCCTGGATAGACCAGGACTTTTTCAATATGATTCAGGATCTGCAGAGAGAACAATTTCCATTAATCCAGGAAATTTCCCGTTCAGATCTTCCATTCTGATGGAGTAGAAATGCTGGGAGCCTTCTACACGCACTTTGATAATACCGGATTCTCTTAACGTTTTGATGTGGTGAGAAACCGTCGATTTTGAAATGTTAAATTCATAAGAATAGTACGTACAAACTTCTTCACCCTTGTTTGCTATACTTTTTACAATCCTCAATCTATTCGGGTCACTTAAAGCGTGAAGAACTTTCGTTAACTGTATACTTTCAGCTGATGGATGATTAGGAATTCTCATGTGCCATATTATATCGTATACAAAAAGCAAATGTCTAGAAAGCGAAATACAGCTTCTGCTTATTATACGTAAGCTGTCTGACATGTTCTTCATTCAAGGCATACTCCACTGTGAGCTAGCATAAATATTTTGGCTGGAAGGGAATTTCCCCCTATCTGCTGAATTGAATCAAAGTTAGTAAATCAAGCAGACTTTTAAAAACGAAGCCTGCCCTAGGAGATGATCGAATGGAAACACAAGTAAACCATTTGGACTTAAATGGACTCACCTTTCAATATCGGGAAACAGGGGAAGCTTCTGCCCCGCCGATTGTTGCGCTTCACGCACTCGGAATGAGTGCTGAGTCGTGGGATCGTGCTGCGTCTGTTATGGGAGAAAAATACCGCGTTTTAGCACTTGATCAAAGGGGGCACGGCGGAAGTGCAAGACCTGGTCAATACACGTTTGAGCTTATGTGCGAGGACCTGCTTCATTTTGCGGATGCGATGAATCTGGAGACCTTTACGCTATTGGGGCATTCCATGGGCGGCACGGTATCCTATCTTTTTGCAGAATCCTTTCCTTCCAGGGTGGAACGGTTAATTGTTGAAGACACGCCGCCTCCATTTCCGGATAAGCCATTGGATATTCCCTCCGAACCTTCGGATCCGCTCCCGTTTGATTGGCCTGTGGTGCCTTCCATTATGCAGCAGCTGAATGTGCCTAACCCTGAATGGTGGACGCGCCTTCCGGACATTACTGTTCCGACTCTTATCATCGGCGGCGGGGCCAGTCACATTCCTCAAGATAAATTGAAGGAAGTATCGGGGCTTATTCCGAATTGCGAACTCGTGACGATTGAAAGTGCCGGGCACTTTGTGCATGATGAAAAGCTGCCTGAATTTTTAGCGGCAGTTGAAAGCTTTCTTTCCAAATTATAGGCTCTGTTAAACTTGGCTGTTGATTTCCGTTGCAGGCGCTTTTCTTTCCTTGGGCGGGCGGTGAGCCTCCTGTTGCTTCCCGTCATTCTTCTGCGACCGCAACGGCAATATTTTCTTTTGATACGTCTAAACCTACGTATTTAATGGTATCCTGCATAATAGCTAGCTCCTTCCGTAATGTAGCTCTGATTTGGTTTTGTTTGACAAAAACAGTCTAACCAAATTAACCTACGATTTTACGAGTAAGGGGCTAGTTTCGTTCATAATAACTCGTCGCTTTGCGTCAGCGAGGTCTCACCTGTCCCGCTGTTCCCGCAGGAGTCTCGCGGATTCCACTCCATATCACAGGTGTTAAAAATCAACATCAGGATTTAACAGACCCAAATAATAAAAAAAGCCAGGAGAACGTTGCTTCTGCTGGCTCTTTCATACTGCATATTTATCGGGAAAGGATGCTTGATCCATTTTGCCCCCCATCAAAAAGTTGATCTTATCGATTCCACTGAAAATAATGGCTGATTTATCACCAGGAATTGCATTTGGCGCGTTATGATGAATTTTTTTCAAGTTATGATGAATTTTTAACATTTATGATGAAAAATGCCCTGTTTATGATGAATATTATTCACTTTATGATGAAAAATGGCTCACTTATGCGGAATCCATTGAGAGATAGCCATTCTTTACTGATCATTTTAATCCTTCAGGAAGGACAGCCTGTAAATCATAAACTTTTCCGCCGGATTGGTGTCATAAAGCTCCGGTACATACACTTCTTCTTTCAGCTCATAGCCTGTCTGGTTCTCCAAAAAGAGAATGTATTCCTCGGAAGGATAATACAAAACCAGTTCCGTTTCCCGAGGTTCTTTTTCTACTGAAAGCAGGATATTGTTAACGATTTTGATGAACACTTGGATGGAAAACGGGTTGAAGAAGTAAAAACGGTTATCTTGGTCTGTAATGGAATATTCCTCTGCAAGACAACATTGGAAATTAATTTTGTCTTTGTTCTTTTTAGTTTTTTTACCGTAGCGATCCAGGTTTTCTAGAGCGGATTCATACAGCCCTTCATTCATTTCAATTCCGGTAACGGAGGCATTGAAATGATAATGGATATAGAAAATTAAACGTCCCATTCCGCAGCCGAAATCGACCACGTGATCGCCGCTCTCAAGCTTATAATATTCAAATAAGGCGTCGAGCGCGCGATAGGGAGTCGGCTCATAGCGGTGATAATGATAGTGCACGGCTTGCAGGATTTCTTTTTGGTATCTTTCCGTTTTCACATTCATGATGTGGTCGTAATAGGCTTCCTTCATGGGGTCACTCCTAGGAAAAGTCTACTGATAAGTATAGACTTCTGTCCTTTCTATATCAATTTTCAAGGGCAGATCCCAGTGATTCGACATAGAAATAAGGAACGAACCTCCTAAGTATGCAATGGAATTTATTTGGGTCCGCCAACCGGACAGGCGCCACCCGCTCTTGGCCGCTGAACCAATTCTCCTCCGCAATTCGGGCATACACCGTACATTTCCGCCGTACAATCTTCGCAAAACGTACATTCATGGATGCATATATAAGCGATGGAATGCGCATCCAGTGTATGTTCGCATCTCTCACAATTCGTTCTCATTTCAAGCCCCATTATTCAAGCTCCTCTCTCTTCTCAATATTTCTTCTGCCGTTCGGATTTCCGCAAATTCTTCATGCAGATTAACAAGGGTCATTTGGTGAATGTCTTCTGCCCTGTACCGTCTGCCATCAGGACCAGTCCGGTCAAAAGCGGCAGTTGCATCTGAGACAAGGATAGGGTTAAACCTAAGATTTCCCGCCATTCTAGTCGTCGTTTCCACACAATGATTCGTCGTCAATCCGCAAATGATGATTCGTTTGCATCCAAGTTCATGCAAAATCAATTCTAAATTGGTTCCGATAAAAGCACTGTTTACAGACTTCTCAATGATGATTTCATCCGATTCAGGCAGAACGATCTCTTTTATTCTGCTGGAATCGCTCCCTCTGAAAAATAAGGAGTGAGGTTGATTGGATTTATGTGCAACATGAATAACAGGCATTTTCGATTTTCTCCATGCATGCAGCAATCCAGCAATGTTCTTTTCTGCATGTTCATTGTTCCTTCTCCCCCAGCTTGGGTCATCGAAGGCTTTCTGAACATCTATGATCAGCAGTGGAGTACGTCTATCCACAGCTCATCCCCTCCTATCTGTTTGCCCTTTTATTGTATTTCGAATTGGAATCATTTAACATACAGTTTATGAGGTAATTGCAGAAAAAAACTTCATTTTTTACGCTCTTTATACTTCATAGATTAATATTTTAAGGAGGTCTATTTAAATGGATGCATTGGACCAAAAAATCATTTTTTATCTTCAGGAGGATGCGCGTATTTCCATGACGGAGCTTGGCCAACGGATCAATTTGTCTGTGCCGGCCGTTAAGGAACGGGTTAAAAAGCTTGAGGATAAAGGAGTAATTACCGGCTATCGAGCCGTAATTAACCCGGAGAAAATCAATAAATACGTCACGGCTTTTATTTTATTTGATTCAAAAAGATGCAAGGCCTTCCGCGAATTCTGCAGTGGTCATCCGGAGGTGATGGAATGCCACAGGCTTGCCGGACAGTACAGCTACCTTGTAAAAGTCGTCACCGAATCTGTTCATACATTGGAGGATTTCATTGATGCCGCTATGGAATATGGCCAGCCCTCCACTTTGATTAATTTGTCCTCTTCACTAGAATACAAGCCGTTTTTCAAGGTCTGAAAAAAAGTAACAAAATATATACCCTATATTCGACATAAAGAAACACATATTTTCAATATATTGAATTTTCTTAGATTATCGTTCTTTATAAAGCAATTATTGATAGTCAAATACTACTAGATAGTTTATACTAATTTTCGAATCATATTTCCTGCTGGGCTCATTCAATGAAAGAATTAGGATGCAAAGCATTCGGAGCAAATTTCCTTTACACCATTTGAGCATGCTGCATGAGTCTCCATCTGTCACTGCCTCTTAAATACCTCTTGAAAGGCCTTAAGGGATCAAAAAACGGAGGGAAAAAACATGTTAAAAAAAGCTCTAGTCATCTCAATTTCTGTAATGCTGTCAGCGTCTTTTGGAACAAGCGCACTTGCAGCCACTAGCTCTGCCGATGTTGATAAAGTAATGGCCTCTATCGAGAAAACGAACACAGACATTGAAGCGAAAATTGCAAAAGCGGTCATCGAAGCTGACGCACTTGAAGCAGCTTATTTAGCCGATATTCAGAAATTAGAAGAAGGCGACACGGTGGTAAAGCTGAAAGAACAAGCGGGCAAGCTTGAAAGCGATTTATCCAAAACAAACGATTCTGTTAAAATCGAAAAAATTCAGAAGGAATTAGCTGCACTTAATGGTAAACTGGAAGCAGAAACAGCTAAAATCAGCGCCAAAATGGCTTCTCTTAAAGAAGAATTAGACGCTCTTTCTCTTTTAGCTCCTGAAGAAGGAAAAGAGAAAAAGAAACTGGACGAAAAAATGGCCAAGCTGAAAGAAAGACTGGACAAAAAAGCAGAAAAATACAATGACCGCACTGAAAAATTCACACGCGATCTTGATAAATTAATAACAGACTTATATGATACGACTCTTAAAATGTCGAACGACATGATTCAAAAAGCAGCAGAAAAAGGCATCCAAGCTGAAGCTTCGTGGACTTTGGTTGAATTGGGAGGCCGTTTAGTCTGGATTGATCCGATTAAGGTCTGCCACTAAGAACGGAGGCAAATGTACATGAAGGGTCTTCATCTCGGTTTTCAAGGTGATTTTTTAGAAAAAGCAACAGATATCAGCTCTGAGTACAGTTTGCTTGCTAAGGGAGACGGTGCTGAGGTCATTTTGCAAACCATCCTTGAGGGGAAGACCTTTTATGTGCATCCTGGTGACACACCAGAATTGATGGAGTTCTTTTATATCCTATCCGGTCATTGTGTATGTAAAGATTCGGGAGAAAATTTGAAGTCCGGTGACTATTTTTATCTGCATCAATTAAAAGAAGCCACCTATTTTAAAGCGGAAACCGAAATGAGAATGCTTTGGTTTATTACTCAGCCTGTTTTTCATTACATGAGCAAAAATATTGAAGAGATTACAAAAATTGTTAAACAGGTAGAAGAAAAGGACTCATATACTTATCAGCACAGTGCCCGCGTGCAAACGTGCTCTGTCCAAATTGCCAAGCACCTTCAGCTTACGAAGGATCAGCTTGAAAACTTATATTATGCCTCGCTTTTCCATGACGTTGGAAAAATACATGTTCCCGAAGAAATACTGAACAAGCCCGATAAACTCACTCCGAAAGAATTTGAAATCTTAAAAAAGCACTCTTATGATGGAGCCCAAATGGTAAAATCCACATACTATGATCATATTAGCAACATTATCCTTCACCATCACGAAAGGCTCGATGGATCTGGATATCCATACGGGCTAAAAGGAGACCAAATCTCAACCGAAGCCCAAATCATTGCCATTGCAGACACATACGATGCCATGACCTCTGACCGGGTCTACAGGAAAGGCTTGAATCCCGTTGATGCCATGAAAGAAATAAAGAGCTTAACGAACCGCCATTACAGGGGGCCGATTGTGGATGCCCTTGAGCAAGTGCTCATTTCTGAAGGGATTCTTCCGAAAGATTAGAATCATTACGGACTGCTGAAAAAATCAGATAGCAAAGACGGACCCATATTTTCGAGGGTCCGTCTTTTTTCATGACACAAAGCTGTATCAAATTTCCATTTTCCACCGTTCCTGCTCCGTTTCCTCCAGTTGTTTCTCTGTTTCTTCCGGGTGGACGGTGCGGAATTTGTGGTGGTCTGCTGGGATGATTTCGATCATTTTTTCAATCATGTCCTGCGGATCAAACTGATTTTTCAGCCCTTCCGCCTGCTGCAGCATATCTTCTTTCTTAGTAAAGTGTTCTTTCTCATCGAACCACTTCCATTTTTCTTCCGCGCTCCGGTCATTAAAGCCTGTGTCGTACGCCCCTGGATTAATGGTTGCGACCTGCACACCGAAGTCTACCAGCTCAGCCTGCATCGTTTGGGCGATTCCCTCAATCGCATGCTTTGTTGCGGTATAAGGGCCAACATACGGAGTGGCAGAAATTCCTGCCATTGAACTCATGAAAATGATTTTCCCGCTGCCCCTCTCCACCATGTTCCGGGCTGCAATCTGAACGGTCTCAAGCGTTGCGAACACGTTCACTTCAAAAAGGGCACGGAACCGGTCCATCGGCACTTCTGCAAGTGGACCCCCTTCATTGATCGCCGCATTCGCGACAAATACATCAATATCGTATTTCTCGATCTGAGCCCGATCCCGTTCATTGGTGATATCCAGTTTAAAAACTTCCATATCGAGACCCTGTCTCTGTGCTTCCTGCATTAAGTCTGTTTTCTGGGCGGTGATTTCCGTTGCTGCGATGACGTGATGGCCTTTTTTTGCTAGACCGAGTGCTGCGCCTCTGCCCAGTCCGGTTCCTGCGCCTGTGATGAAGATGGTTTTGCTCATTTCAGGTTCCTCCTTTTGTAAATGCTCTATCCTTCAAGTTCCCATTTGGAGGTGGAGTAAACCATATGGATGCTCCCTATCTTTCTATATATCTTTTATATTGCGCAAGTGGTGTAGAGAAGCGCAAATGTTTGTCCCCTGCTACTTCAATTGTAATTCTCCATTGAGGATGAATGATTAAATTATTTTCCTCGCCTAATTCCAGGACAGCATGAATTGTATCCTCATCTCTGTCCAAAATGACCATTTTCTTATTTTCTCCATCTGTAATGGGGTTCAACGTTTCACCCATCTCAAGTTTCCAATCCAAAAAATTCATCTTAATTCCCCTTGTTCTATTCCACGATTTTGGTGATCGATTCTTGCACGCTGGAATACATCGCTTCTATTCCAGCCGCTGATGCTGTGAACTCATGAACCATATCTTGCTGGACTCCAAGTAGATTCGCTTCATGAAACGCATCGATATTCGCTCCTAAAAATAGAAACTCCCAATTGTATTTTTTACGCTGATGGATGATCAGATCTTTGACCTTGTCATGAGTAAATTCTCTGCTGGCATTCTCCATGCCATCCGTAGTGATGACGAACATGACTTTATCCGGTCTCTGATTTTCCTCAGTATGCTGAAGCCTGCTTCCCACTTCCAAAATCGCCTTGCCAATCGCATCCAGCAATGCGGTACATCCCCGTACATCGTAATTTTCTTTTGACAGCGATACCTTCTTTGCGTCTGCTCCATTCCAGAGAACCTCATATTGATCATCAAATAGAACGGCTGTAACATTCGTTTCGCCTTCCCGTTCCGTTTGCTGTTTTATAAGTGAATTAAAGCCTTCGATTGTTTCCTTTTCCAGTCCTGCCATTGATCCGCTGCGGTCAAGCAGGAACACGATCTCCATTAAGCCAGCTTTCATTGTAATTCCCCTCTCCATTTAGCATGATATAATCATAATGAAAAAAAGACCGGAAGTGGTCGCCTGCAAAGCGACATTTTTAGGGGGAAGCATAGATCAGATGATGGATAAAAAAGTACTGCATGAAATAGAGGAATACCTTCGAACTCACAGGGAAACAAGCTTTATTCTTTATGAGAATTACACTACCCATCAGCCAATTCAAGCGGAAATTGCAGAATTTCTAAATAAAAATAGAAAACCGGGTTTTAACCAAATTTTATTTGAATTCTTAGAGAAAAAAGCCTTAACAGATTCAGAACTATATAAAAAAGCGGGGATCGACCGCAGGCACTTTTCCAAGATGAGAGCCAGCGGATACAGGCCGCGCAAGAAGACCGCCCTCTCACTGGCTTTGGCAATGGAGTTAGACATGGATGAATTGGAAGACCTTTTGTCTGCTGCAGGATACTCCATATCCTATAGTGAAGACAGGGATTTGATTGTTAAATATTTTGTGGAGAAAGGGATTTATGATTTGTTCCAGATTAATGAATGTTTGGATTATTTTAGGGAAGAAGTTTTTAAGATTTAATTACTCCAGTTATCAAACACCCAAAATAATGGAAAGCGGTCTAGTCCATGCCGTTGCACCAAGCGCAGCTAAACCTGTAGCCGTCAAATGTTACTACTACTCTTTTTTCAGAAATGTCCGATATAACATCTACTGAGACTTTTGAGTCCCTGCTTACATACGTGGTGGTTGAGGCTTTCGAGGCTGCAGGAACGGCCATGCCAATTAGTAATACACCCGCTATTAAAGACGCCAAGAACTTTTTCATTTCATACCTCAGATAATAGAATGGTTATCACGATACAATTTTTTATTAGTTACTACACCCTACTATTAATAGATTTATCGCGACACCCCTAAATAAAGCTTAAATTTTCTAATATTTTGTAAATTCTATGTAAATTTAACCACTAACCTGTGGCAATAGGTTATACAGCATATTATCTAACACCAGTTTTATAATAGCGAGAAACCCAACCATGATCGCCAAAGGCTTCTTTCCCTCTCTGAACATGAAGATGCTTGCAATTAAAAAGTAGATAGCCATTGTAAGAAACAGCAGCACAAGGTAAATACTGGTTTTATACACAATCGATAAAATGCTTAAAGGAAGAACAAAAACTAAAGCTCCATAGCTGATTTTTTTACCCATAATTGCACTCCTTTTCCAATTTATGTATTATCTATTCCATTCCCATACTAGCTGTTTCATAACCCAGTGACAATCGACTCGTTTTAAAAGAAAAAGCTCTGTTAAGCCTGGCTGTTGATTTTCGCTGCTGACGTTCGCTTTCCGCTCCAATCAACAGGTGTTAAAAATCAGCAATATGCTTTAACATAGCCAAAGAAAAAAACGACTCCCCATGAGGAGAAGCCGTTTCTAAGATTACGCGTCCAGAATATACCGGACGAGATCCAGCCGTCTCCCGTGTGACCAAGGAGTCCTGAAGGTCCACCTGGTGCATGGTCGGTCGCTTTGGTCAGCGCGCTTGTATGCACGTTGTGGTACAGCGGGTTGCTGAATAAAATGAGAGAATGACTTTTTTAAAATCGTTTTACACTCCCCGCCGAACGAGGTAGGTATAAAAAGCGTTCAGGATTTTACAAATTACGTTGTGATGCAGAAAATATATTTTTATACGGTAAGTGATTGATTAAATCACTTACCACAGGAAGTTCTAATTTTTTCCTACATCTTTAAAGTGAAAAAACCTCCAACTATCTGTCTCTTGCTTAAACTGACAATTGGAGATTAAATTTATCAAATAAGACACTTCTCACGGAGATCATTTTAAATCCGGCACCCCCCACTTCATCACAACCCCAGCATGAGTCAGCCCTCCCCCAAACCCATAAAGCAAAACGGTATCTCCGTGCTTTACTTTCTTTTCCTTTATCCCTATATCCAATGCCAGAGGAATGGATGCGGAGGATGTATTTCCCATGTATTCTACGCTGTACAGGGTTTTTTCCATGCTGATTCCGGACCTTGCGCAAATGGATTCTATGATTCTTAAGTTCGCACTGTGCGGAACAAACCAGTCAATATTTTCTGTTCCCATCCCCGCTTGTGCCAGTAGTCGTTCAATTCCTTCTGATACGGTCCGGGTGGCCCATTTGTATACCTCGCGGCCGTTTTGTACGAGGAATCGATTGCTGCCTTTGAGACCCGGCAGGTAAAGATGCTGTCCGCCGCTTCCGTCTGTCCCCATTATGGAGGAGTTAAAGCCAGGGGTTTCGCTGTATTCGACCAAGACAGCTCCTGCTCCGTCGCCGAACAGAATGCAGGTGGTGCGATCTGTATAATCCATCACTTTAGACATGGTCTCTGCGCCGATGACGAGTATTTTTTTGTTCAGCCCTGAGGAGATTAGTCCATTTGCCAGCGTTAAAGCATAGACGAAGCCTGAACAGGCGGCACTCAGGTCAAAGGCTCCTGTGTGCTTTATTTGAAAGGCTTCCTGCACTTTGCATGCGGTACTGGGAAAACTATAATCCGCAGTGGATGTGGCGACGATCATCATGTCAACATCATCCACGTTTTTATCATACGTTTTTATGAGGTTCTCAACGGCCTTAATGCATAAATCGGAAGTGAACTCAGCCTCGCCGGAGATTCTTCTTTCTCTCATCCCGGTTCTTTGGACAATCCATTCGTCTCTCGTTTCCACCATCTTCTCAAGATCATCGTTTGTAAGCCGCTTTGCCGGGACATACGTGCCGATTGCCGTAATAAGGGATTTGGATGTCATTGGATAGCTCCTTTGGAAATAGAACAACACCAACTATTCGGGGCTGGTGTTGTTCTTATATATGCTTGTATTATCGTATGCAGCTGGCTTTTATTTGGAATTCTCATTTTATTGAATGGGGGATCATGGACAGCAAAAGGCTCCTGCGGCAGGTCTGCAACAGGAGCCTTTCTCTCACTGACTTATGGTAACTGGAATAACCAAAGCTCTGTTTTACTGTTCGGATCGGTTACTCCAAAATCGTCATCATTAATGACCGCTAATTTATTGCCAACCAGTGTTATTCCTTCAGCTTTTTCAAACGGATAACCGAATTTCAGCAGATCGACGACTTCCTTTTTAGCCACTGCTTTTATTCCCGCAGCTTTTTGATCCTCTGCGTTCATTTGCTCGAGCGTTTTTCCTTTCTCCTTATCCTTATCTAAAATATTGCTTGCCTCTTGGAGATTAATTTTATAGATTTTCTTAAATTTCGCTTCTTTTCCTGAGGCTGTATCCCGTTCGTCGACAAGAAGACTATGTTCATCTATTGCAAAAAGATCAGAGACGACAATATCACTTTGATCCAGTCCAAGCTTTCGTCCATCCTCAGAAATATAGGCAAATTCGGCGATTACCTTTGTAGTTTTCAAATCAATCTTTAAAATTCGTGTGATCCTCGAATTTTCATCAGGGTTTATCAGAGCACTTTGCGTCATTGTAAAAAGGTAGCGTCCATCTGGAGTAATAGACACTGATTCGAATCCTCTATTTTCCTCACGCTTTGTTAAATCACCAGGCAAATTCGCTTTTACAGGAAGTAAAGGAGCTTTTTTGAAGTCCGTTTCCAAACCTGCCGGCACTAGACGTTGTAAAAGGGTACCGTCTTTTTTCATCTGAACAAGACTTGGACGGTATTCATCACTTAACCAAAACGTTTGATCAGCAGGGTTGTAAGCAAGCCCCTCTGTATCCAGACCGTAGGGATCATACGACAACACCTTTTTTCCTGTCGCATCATACGGAGCTTCATCCGTTTCCTTAAAATTAGGCAAACCGGTAATAAAGGCATTTCCTGTAATCGGATCGGATCCCTTTGGCAGCTTTAATTGGATTTTATCTGCTACTTTTATTTTCCCTTTGGAAAGTTCGATTTTATATACGGCAGGCGTATACGTCGGGATTGGAAAGGTTCTCCGTTCTTCCTTATTGACGGTCAATTCCCCGTTCGGCCCGCGGTCCGACGACGAATAAAAAATATGATCAGGATCCTCCGGAAGATGGAGAAGCGAAGATCCCATCGCCGCATGGATATCCTTCGCTAGCTTTGGCGGATTTTCAAATTGATATTTTCCAATAAGCTTAACGGAAGAGGCTGACGTTTTCTCTTTTTCTTTGCTCCCCTCCTCCTGTTTGTTGGAACATGCGAATGCGGATGCGCAAATGATGGAGATTGCCATGACTTTAAGAACCGTAATTTTCTTCATTCTGAACCCCTTTTTACATAATTTTCATTTCTTATCATAAGCAAATGGAGATGAATTATGAAAAAAATGCGCTATTTACACCATTTTTCGCATCTACCTATACCTTCTTCTATCACTATGAATAGAGTAAAGTGTTGACCTTTCAGCTCATGTGAACATCAAACTATAGAACATGGGGATAAACAGAGATGAAAATCATATGTTTTGGAGACAGTTTGACAAGGGGCATAACCCTTGACAAAGGAAGACTAAGAATTACGAAAAAGAATTACCCAAATTATTTGAAGGAATTCTTAAACCGTAATATAACCGTGATCAACAAAGGGGTATTCAATGATAATTCTGATCTTCTTTTGAAAAGACTGAAGAAGGATGTGCTGGAGGAGAATCCTGATTTCGTCATCATCGGAATTGGCGGGAATGACTGCAATTTCGATTGGAATGAAGTGGCGGAACATCCCGATTCGGAGCATCAGGCCATTGTTCCGGCCGACCGCTACATTGCAAATGTGAGGACGATGACAGAGAGAATGAAAGAGGCTGGGATTACCCCAATTGTGATGACCCTTCCGCCGCTGGACCCTGTGCGGTACTACCAATTTTTATTCAAGCAATACGGCAGTTCCATTGGTCATTGGATCAGTTTGAAGGGCGGCATGGAGCATTGGCATGGCATGTATAATGACCGTTTAATGAACCTCGCGGATGAAATGCAGGTGGGGAAAGCAGACGTCAGGACAGCTCTAAGACAAGCTGGCAGCCTTCAGGATTTGATTAGTGATGATGGAATCCACTTAACATCTGCAGGGTACAGAGTAGTTGGCAGGGAAATCTCCTGTTTTTTTAATGGCGGGGAAAAATAAGAGACGGCGCTTATCCATAGCGCCGTCTCTTATTTGCTTATACAGGATAACTATTCGGCAGAATAAAAAACCTATACAAGATTTCGTAAGAGTCGAAGGGCTGTAAGATTGAAAAGGTATTTCCTCATCTAAACTTCATACAATGTACAAAGATAAACGACCGTCCCTATGATACGATGATTATGAAGTTGTATTTTAAACGTTACGGAGATGAACGATAAATGACTACCTGGTTTATCATTTTGCTAATAGTTATCAGCACTCTTAAAGTAGTACTTGCCAGTCCCCCAACCTTCGTTATGGAATGGCTGCTCAACAAATTCGCCTTGCATGCAAGGCTCAGTGAAGAGACCACCACTATAACCCTTAGAGGAAAACGCTTGGAAGGAGAAGAAAAAACTCAATTTATTCACCATTTTAATGAAGCGACATTTTTTGATCGATATGATGAATACGATGTACCTGCAGAGAACACAGGAACCCCATTGGTCATTAATACGAAGAAAGGCAAAATGGATGTCCTGCTGGATGTGTATATTTACAGCGATCATGTGGATGTTTTCAAGCAGGATAACAAGAAGGCAGCAGCCTATAGTCTGCGGTCTGATAAGCTTCAAGACGTTCCTATGCCTTTGGCGGGGAATGGCAATTTTATTTAGTCATAAGTAATTAAAGCTGCCGGGCTTTGTGTTAACGGGTTCGGATTAGGAGTACAAAAAGTAAAAAAACATAAAGAATCGCATATAAATTAGCAATAGAAAAAGCACTGCAAATCGCAGTGCTTTTAACATTTTAAATTAAATACAATTAGACGGAGCTACCTTCCGCAGTCGCACCAGTTAATTAAATAAGAAACCATTAGCATTAATGGAATCAATTTAAAGAAAAGGGCGATAAACCAGAAAATAGCCAATTAGAGATACAACCCCAATGGTCAGAATATAAATTAATTTATTGTTTACTTTTTTATAGAACCAACCGCCTAATATTACTAGACTAAGAAAGTCGAAAATAAGTTGAAACAAAAAAGTATCATTTTTATAAAAATAAATACCTACTCCAATTGTTTCTGCAACTAATCCACTTACTGGTAATGCATATAATAAACTATTTGACTTATTCCATTTATTCCAGAAATAAAGTATGTAAGCAATAATACCAACGACTAAGCCAGCAATATTATACAACATAAATAAATTCCATTGAAAACCTTCATTGTAAAACCTCGGTATAAAAAAACCGAGTATATATAACAAAAAATAAAAGCTAAAATTCATACTGAACAGGTACAAGATAACGTTAATAGCAGCATTTATATTTGAAGAACTAAAATATATAACTAATGTTACCGTTAATATCCAAAAGCCAAATAAAGTGGCTATCGAACTGAAACTCCACAAATTGTGGTTTGGAAAAAAATCTGACAGTCGTGTTATTATTCCAGCCAAAATGCCAAGACCAATAGAGAGAATATATGATTTTATACTATTCAATTTTATTTTTATCAACTCTTTCACTTATAGTTCGATTGTAATTCAGAATAATTACGTATTCGCCTTTATATAAGATTAAAATACTCTGTAATGCTATATTCTTGTTAAACATTCCACCTTCTTTTGTTGAATAAGGACTGCATATTTTTAATCTTATTTTATGTATTCGATTTAGTCGTCGTCTAATCCTTTTTCGCCAAAATAGTAAGTCTTTTAACAAGTGATTTAACATACCAAAACGCAGCGTGACAGAAATTATTGTCATCTTGCTAAAACGTATGCGAATTGGGGTGCTAATTCGAACATAAAAACCTAGTAAATCTTGATATACCTACAAAAATTAGCAAGCTAATTCATATGCGAATTAGCTTGCGATTTTTATTGCTTTTTTCTGTTTTGTACTCCCAAAGAGAACCCCTTAGCTTTGTGTCCGGCAGCTTTATCTTTTTCCTTGTTATTATATTTTGTCACATTATTTTTTAGGAATCTTACTTGAACTAAGATTCCTTATTTTTTATACAGTTCTTCTTCAGTTAAATAGCCATCTTTAATGACCGTGTCTTTAATGTTATTTTTTGTAACCGCTATAGGATCCAATAGAATGGAGGGAACGTCTATTTCTCCATTATTCACTGTTCGATCCGTTGCTACCTTTTCTCCTTTTGCTGCCTTCACTGCTACTTCAGCAACTTTCCCTGCCAGTAGAGTGATTGGTTTATACACAGTCATCGTTTGTGTCCCTTCAACGATTCGTTTTACACCCATTAACTCAGCATCCTGCCCAGATACAGGAATGTTGCCCGATAGTCCGGCAGAGGACAAGGCATTGATTACCCCTCCAGCTGTACCATCGTTTGCGGCTATAACAGCATCGATTTGGTTTGAGTTTTGTTCTAGAGCTGACTGCATATTCTTCTGCGCTGTTTCCGGTTTCCATTCATCGGTATATTGGTCATAGACTATTTTAATATCGCCTTTGTCGATGAGCGGTTGAATAACCTTCATCGCTCCTTTGCGAAATAGCACTGCATTATTATCAGATTCTGCTCCGCCTATGTAGGCAAAATTACCTTTTGATACTTTTTTAACAACCTCACTCGCCTGGAGTTCTCCAACCTTTTCATTATCAAATGAAATATAATAATCAACTTTTGAGTTTTTTATCAATCGGTCATAGGAAATAACCTTTACACCTGCTTTATGAGCCATATCCACAATCTTGGCCGATATTTCAGCGTTATGAGGCACGACGACCAATACATCTGCCCCTTCTTGAATTAACAGTTCTGCTTGCTTTATTTGAATATCATCCAGTCCATTGGCGGCTAACGTTTTCACCTGTCCCCCCATCTGAACGACCTTTTCTTCAAATAAAGCCTTATCCTTATACCAGCGCTCCTCTTTAAGCGTATCTAATACAAATCCAATATAAGGCTTCCCGTCATCAGAAACCAGCTTTATCCGATCAGCTTTTTTAGGTTCATTTGCAACTTGATTGGTACATGCGGAACTGAATAGGAGCATGATTAGAAACAGGATGCATACCTGGCTGTTTTTATGAAGAACTTTTAGCACTTCTTTCTCCCCCATCCTTCTTAGAGCTGAAACTTCTTGATTAAACCGTTCATTTGTTCGACCAACCCGGTCAGCATTTTTGCACTGGAAAAAATGCTGTCAATCGAGTGGCTTTGTTCATGTGCAGCAGCAGAAATTTCTTCGGATCCTGCAGCTGCTTCCTCGGATGCCGCAGCAATATGTTCGACGGATTCATTGATTTCCTGGCCGGATTCCTGAACAGAGCTAAAAATAGATGAAATGTTCTTTACCTGGTCTGACATTTCAGCTACCTGGCCTTTAATATCCGAAAATTGTTTCCTCGTTAACTCAAATTGTTCTGATCCTTTATGGACCTCCGCAAATCCCTGTGTCAAATCCTTCGCTATGCCAGTCGTCTCCTCTTTCACACTGTAAACAATGGATGAAATACTTTGACTGGAATTTGATACTTGCTCAGCCAGTTTTCGAACTTCGCTTGCAACGACTGCAAACCCTTTTCCAGCCTCTCCCGCTCTGGCTGCTTCAATGGAAGCATTGAGTGCTAAAAGGTTTGTTTGATCGGCGATGGACCTTATGACATCCACAATCTCAGAAATGGATTGGGTCTTCGCTTCTAAACCTTGCACTTTATGAACAGATGTTTCAACGAGTTCATTGATGATTTTCATTTGCTTCTGTGACTCATGCATCTGTTCATCTCCATTAATGGAGACTTGAAGAATTTGATTCGTAAAATCTACTAATTTCACTGTATTTTCTTTAGCGTTTGCCATTTCGTCACTAAACGCTTGCGTATTCAAAGAAATTTTGACAGCATTCTCCGCTTGAGAGTGACCATTTCTCGAAATATCTTCGATGGTTATGGCAATCTGCTCGCTTCCCTGTTTCACTTCTTCCGTCGATTCAAGGAGAGTGGTACTTTGCTGGTCCACCTCTTTGGAAAGATTCGAGATGGAGGAAATCATGTCACGAAGACGCTGTCCCATATAGTTAATGGATTTCGACAGCTGACCAATTTCATCTGTTCCCTCATAATCCAAGTTCTTTACATTTAATACGCCGCCTGCTATCTCCTCACTCACCTTAATCACATTATTCAAGTTCTTCCTTAAGTTCATGCTGACTAAATAAAGCAGCAAAAACGAGAGGCAGATGGAAGCAACGGCCGTAATGATGAGAATCAGCGTAACATTTGATAGATGGTTTAAAGAGGTATCCATTGCTTTCTCACTGGAGCCAGCTGCTGCATTTTTCAGTTCATCCCCGAGCTTCGATGTATCCTCTTTCAGCTTATTGACCAGTGCCTGCATTTCTTTATACTCGGCTGTATTGATCTGCTGAACGTTTGGAACCACCACGCTGAAGAACTGCTGATCCAATTTATTGTTATTGTCAATAAGCTTGTTGAAGGTAGAGATTTGTTCCCTGCTCAGCTGTGGCTTTAACTTTTTAGCTGTTTCGACGAATTTTCCGCTGTACTGCAAATACTCATTCAGCTTCTCATCATCCGAAAGCAAAATGTATTCAGGAATCAGCAGATATTTTTCCTGATAGAGAGAAACAAGCTCTCCCGCATACATAGACAGTTCATTTTTCGACTTTGTCTCTTTCAATTCACGGCTTGATAAATCCAGATAAAAATAAGTTATAAGTACAGATACTAAAAATGCTGCCGCAGCAAATGAAAAAATAAGGTTATACTTCCCGCGGATTTTGATATTTTTCCACTTCATCTTTTGAAACAAATGATTCCCTCCCCATGTACGCCTGATTCATAGACATAGTGAAAGCGACTATCTCTTTGTATTCGCTTCCAATATTTTGGTGCTAACCCTTATATCGGTCAATATACCTACTTTTGTAGAGTGATTTAAATTTATATGTTTTTTACAAACATCCTTTCTGAAAGAGTGGACACTAACGTTAAAGGGTAAAAAATCTTCCAAGCTCTTTTCAACTTATCTAGTTCATCTTGAAGTTCCTTATTCACTGCATCTGAGTCACTCTCATTATTTCATCCATCAAGTTTGCAGCTTTCATCTTTTTGTACCTAAAACGTATTAAAACGAATTATATTTTCCCTCTATTTAAGAAATAACTGAACTTACATGCTAAAAATAAGAAAATTGACGGTGAGCAGCAACGCACTTATACTAGTAACTTGAATGCACAAAAGCGGAGAAGCGTTTAAGTGAAATAGATAGATTGTATATCAGGAAGGCAGGACGACTTTATGGAACAGAACAATACTCTTAGAAAAGGCTTGCTGCCGAGGCATGTCCAATTCATCGCGCTTGCGGGGATGATTGGTACAGGTATTTTTAAAGGCAGTTCCGATACATTGAATATGGCAGGACCGAGCGTCGTGTTTGCTTATTTGCTTGGGGGCCTCCTACTGTTTATTGTCATGTCAGCACTGGCGGAGATGGCCTCTGTCTACCCGAATCACAATACCCAGCATTTACTTTCAAAGGCTTTTGGTGCCAAAACATCCTTTATTGCCGGATGGCTTTACTGGATTAACTGGATCATTGTTACGGTTGTTGAGGTTTTAGCTGCCGGAAGCTTTTTGCAGTTCTGGTTCACATCCATACCATTGTGGGTGCTCGCTCTTATTTGTGCGGTATTTATCATTTCCATTAACCTTACTCAAGTAAAATTTTATGGAGAATTTGAATTTTACTTTGCCGGGATTAAGATCATTACGCTAACCCTTTTTATCATCCTGGGTCTTAGCATGATCTTCGGCATTATTCCTAGCCCTGTTGAGGATCCGCTTTCGAATTACACAGCTCACGGCGGATTTTTCCCGAATGGTGCAGCCGGCATGTTCGGTGCACTCCTCGTTGTCATGTTTTCCTATGGCGGAGCTGAATTGATCGGGGTTGCCGTTACCGAAACAAAGGATGCTGAAAGAGTGCTTCCAAAAGTCATTAAAAGCACTGTGATCCGAGTCATCCTATTCTACGTATTGCCGATTTTAATCATTTGCGGCTTAATTCCGTGGAACGAGGTATCCGGAAAGGAAAGTCCATTTGTTCAAGTCTTTACTGCAATCGGCATTCCCGGAGCAGCCCACGTCATGAACTTCGTGCTGCTGACAGCTGTGCTATCCGCAGCCAATTCCGGGATCTACGCAACATCCAGAACGTTATACTCCATGGCTCAAAACGGAGAAGCACCCAAAAAGCTTGCCAGGCTATCTAAACAGGACATCCCGATTAACGGAATTGCCCTTACAGCCATTGCTCTTACCTTTGGCGTATTCCTGGCCTACCAAACACCTGATGAAGTCATCAGCTATTTAATGACCATTCCCGGATTTACTGTGTTGCTGATTTGGCTTGGCATCTGTCTCGCCCAAATCAAGCTTCGCAACCACTATCCGAAGGAGCCTTTTTTCAAGCTGAAATGGGCACCATTTACAACGATTGCTGCCAGTCTGTCTTTGGCCGTCATTTTTATATCCTTTGTGCTTAATAAAGACAATGTGATTGGGACTTCGGTTTGCCTTGGAATTTTGGTTGTTTTGGTGGTTGTTTCGTTTTTTTATCCGAAACGTGCAAAATAATTGAAGAACAAGATAGAAAATCAAAACAGTAAAAAACACCTTCGAAAGTAGAAACATACTTTTTGAAGGTGTTTTTTTGCGGGCAGCGGCGATGTAAAGCAAACTGCCCCGCAGGAAAAAAAGGACAATCGGATGAAATGCCGGAGCTGATGATTAAACTACTTTCAATCGTTTAACGGCCAACCAAGTTATTCCTTAGATTTCACTTCTAGCCATTCTTTTGGCGTATACCCCTTCAATTCCCATCTTGGAATTTGCCTGCCAACTTCTTCTGCAAGTTCCAGAACCTGCAGGGCAAACTTCCTGGAAAAGAATTTGAAATAAGATTGCAAAAAGCCCATGACCGCATCCATTTCTGATTTATCGTTGTAGATGGTAATCAGTTCAGCCTGGAGCTTGGCCGCATCTTCATCTGGAACATGGTACCTTTCTCATTTCCTCTGCTAAATCCCTTATTCCGGTTTCGGATACTGCCTTTAGTTTGGCAAGCCTTTCATCACTGAGTGGAACAGTTATTCAGCATAAATCTTGAAATTTCATCATAAGTTAGGAGATTTTCATCATAACTTACAGAATTTCATCATAAGTTCGAGAGTTTTCATCATAAGTCTATGAAAATTCATCATAACCTGGGGAATCTGTAAGCTTTACTTTTAATGAGAACGGCTATGTATCTAATTCTAATGCTTAATTCCTCTTACATACAAAAAACCAACCCCGCACCGCAAAAAAGCAGAACAGAGTTGGTTGCACTCTTACAATATAAGCATCCCTATTAACCCGGCTGCTATCCCAAGCAGTACTACGGAACCTGCCACAAACGCAAGCACCTTTTTCGGAAAAGAACCGGCAACGATTAACAGTGACGGGAGGCTGACAGCAGGAAGCGTGATGAGAAGCGCTCCGGCCGGTCCTGCACCGAGACCCATCGTCATAAAGGTCTGGATGATGGGAATTTCGGCTGCGGTCGGAATGACGAAAAGCATGCCGGCGACAGCGAATAGAATTAGAACAAGTATGCTGTTAGCGGCAGCTTCACCAACGTTCGGGAATAGCCAGACGCGTGCTGCGCCAAGCAGAAGAACGGAAAGTACATAAGCCGGGACGACATAAAGGAGCATCGTTCCAAGGCTTTTCCCCCATCTCGCAAGAAAGGAGCCGGATTGGGCTTGTTCCGCTTCTTCCATCAGCTTTTCTGCCGGAAGCGGCGGTTCCTCCTTCATGAAGCGGTTGGCCAGGTAGCTGACGCCGAATGTCAGGATGAGTCCAAAAGCAAGACGAAGTAAGGTGAATTTCCAGGAAAGCACAAAGGTCATGAAGACGAGAACGGCCGGGTTCAGCACTGGGTTCCCGATCCAGAAAGCGAGACTTGCTCCCGCTGATACGTTCTTTTTCCGCATGCCTACCGCCATCGGGGCGGCACAGCATGTGCACATCATGCCAGGAAGGGAAGCCAGCCCTCCGGCAGCCGTGCTGCCGAAGGTTGTTTTACCGAGAACACGCAAAAGCCATTGGGACGGAATCAGCACCTGAATGAGCGAGCCAAGCACGATGCCGAGAATCGCTGCTTTCCAGACGGCTTTAAAATAAACCGCGGCATATTCCCATGCGCTGCTCCACGATGGAGAAGCGCCTGCTTCAGGGCTTCCGAGAATCGAGTCTCCGATAGAGTGGGTGGAAGCCGCAATCCAGGATTTTTCAAGATACGGCACCCATTTTACATATAATAGACCTGCAGCAGCAATCACTAGAAACAGAGTCACAAGCCATACGGTTTTTTTACCCGACGGCTGTGTTTGCTGAAGAGCACTTTGAGCCATTTTCATTCCCCGTTTCAATAGAATTAAGACAATATCCAATTATATCACGTCAGACATCCAGCAGGCCTGTGCCAAGCTTTTTCGGGAAAGGTCATTTATAATAATCATAGTGAATACAGAAAGGTTGGCGTCATTATGACACAAAAAATAAAATTAACATCCTTATCCACAAAGGGCGGCTGCGGCTGCAAAATCGGACCGGCTGATTTGCAGGAGGTCATCCGCTCACTTCCCCCTGCCATGCCGAATCCCGATTTGCTTGTCGGACTTGATACGAGCGATGATGCAGGCGTATACCGTCTTACGGACGACCTTGCGATTGTCCAGACGCTTGATTTCTTCACTCCCATCGTTGATGATCCATACTCCTTCGGCCAGGTGGCGGCTGCGAACGCGATCAGCGACATATATGCGATGGGAGGCAAACCGCTTACGGCCCTGAACATTGTTGCCTTCCCGATTGCGGATCTGGACAAGCAAATCCTTGCAGACATCCTTCGCGGGGCAGGCGATAAGCTAAAAGAAGCCGGCGCAACCCTTGTCGGAGGCCACTCTATCGAAGATAAAGAGCCGAAGTTTGGTTTGGCGGTAACCGGAACGGTCCATCCTGATAAAGTGAGGGCCAATACAGGCGCAAAGCCCGGTGATAAACTGATTTTAACGAAACCAATCGGGGTCGGTATCCTGACTTCTTCCATTAAGAGAGACTTGCTTACCGAGGATGAAGTTGCACGGGTTACAGAAGTCATGGCGACCCTGAATAAAACAGCGGCTGAGACGATGGCGTCGTATGATGTCCACGCGTGTACCGATGTTACAGGCTTCGGATTGCTTGGACACACTTCTGAGATGGCAAAAGGAAGCAAGGCGGGCATTCGGATTGCAAAAGAGGCCGTTCCTATCCTTCCAAGAGTCCGGGACCTTGCAGAGCAGGGCGTCATTCCGGGCGGAACAAAAAATAACTTTGCTCATTTGCAGGGTGATGTTACGTTCCCGAATGGCATGGATCAGATTGATCAGTATATTTTGTGCGATGCGGTGACATCGGGAGGACTGCTGATCTCGGTTGCAGGGGATGAAGCTGATGCCCTGCTGAAAGACCTTCAGGACGCAGGTGTGGAAGCGGGTATGATCGGAGAGGTAACGGCGGATCACCCCGGCCATATTGTCGTTTCTGAAAAGTTTTGATGGGAGAAGGGCGGAATAACAGTGTTTCAGGATCTTTCGGTAGAACAGCTATTAGCAATGCAAAAAGAAAAGAAAATCGTGGCGGTGGATGTCCGTTCTCCATCTGAATACAAGGAAGCGACTATTCCCGGCGCCTTGAACATCCCCCTTTTTAACGATGAGGAGCGGGCTGAGATCGGCACCATCTATAAACAGGTCGGCGTTCAAGCGGCAAAGGACCGCGGACTCGAAATCGTGTCGGCAAAGCTTCCGGAATTCATAAAAACATTCAGCGCCATCCCCCAGCATAAGGCTGTCTTCTGCTGGAGAGGAGGCATGCGGAGCCGAACGTCCGCCACTGTCCTTGATCTAATGGGCATCAAAACGTTCCGGCTGGATGGCGGAGTGCGGGCGTATCGCCGGTGGATCGTCGATCAAATCGAAAACATCGACTTCAAACCGGAAGCCTATTTGCTGAACGGCTATACCGGATCAGGGAAAACCTGGCTGCTCCATCAACTTCAAGCGAAGGGCTACCCTGTGCTGGACCTGGAAGGAATGGCGAACCACCGGGGTTCCATCTTCGGCCAGATTGGCCTGAAGCCCCACAACCAGAAGACCTTCGACTCTCTGCTCATAAAAGATGCCCTCCCGCTCCAGTCATCCCCTTTCGTTGTCCTGGAAGCGGAAAGCAAGCGAATCGGAAAAGCCGTCCTCCCGGAATTTATCGCGGAAAGGAAAGAACAGGGAACCCAGCTGTTCCTCGATATTCCTAGGACGGAACGTGCAAGGTTCCTAGTCGAAGACTACCAGCCATGGAAGCATCATGAAGAGTGCATGAAGGCCTTCTACCGGATAAAAGCCCGCATTCATACACCGGCAGCCGCTCAAATTGAAGCGTCCCTCAACGCAGGCGAATACGAGGACGCGGTCATGCTGCTGCTTGAATACTACTATGACCCGCGCTATGAGCACACTGCAATGCGGTATTCGGAGGAAGAGAGAATTACGCTTTCTGTGAAAAACGCGGAGGAAGCGCTGACTGAGCTGGTGAAGATTTTGCCGGTGCCGGTTAAGACGGTGTAAGAAAAAGACCATTGAAAAAGCACTTTGCTTCAGAGCAAAGTGCTTTTTCATATGCTCAGGGAATTGCTGCTGGCTACTCTTCCCTCTTTTTAGTTCTTGCTGCCATTGGAAAATGCTAAAAATCTCATACTAGACTTGTCCCATCTTCCTATACTTGCGGTTTAATGCCAGTGCCGAAAAAGAGATGGTTCCAAAATTATTATTGTCTCTTCTTACGTCCTATATAAATTGCTAGGAATATTGATACTTTAATATATATTTTTAGTGACACGCTGATCAATATATGGGTATTTATATATAAACATGATATAAACAGTCAAGAGCAATCCGAATTATGAAAAACAGCATTAAGAATTGATTTCACAGTATAGAAATGAGGAAAGAAATCGATGAGTAAATTGTCAGTTGGAGATTTTTATGTTTTGAGGAAGCTGCTTGAGACAGTAAGGCAAAGCCCAGCGTCCCTTGCAGGAGCACTTTCGCTGGGGTCAGGAATGCAATTGCTGGTGTGGTTCTTGACCTATAACGTTGCCGGGAGATATACGTATTATCCTAACATAGAAGAAATTAGAAATATTCATCTTATCGTTACTATTATATTATAGAAATATTCATCTTATCGTTACTATTATATTAATTGCTTTTTCTATCCTCTTTTCCATTCCCGTCGTTTATAAGAAAGGGGAAAGAATTCAATATTTGATGAGTATACTGACCACCCAAAATCTTGGAGCTTCTTTTTTTCTAATGGCCTTGTTTCTTCTTGGTGAAAAAGAAGGAATAAATGAAAATACGCTTATATCTTTTACGATCATTTCCATGTTTTTCGGAGCATTGATACTTGTTAGTACTTTTATAAGATATTTTCTTTTATTATATCGGGGGCATTATAAAAGGGATTCTGCCTCTGATAAGAGAAGGGGAGAAAAAGGCTTCCACTTGCCAATTATAGTCACAGGAAGCATAGCTTTAATTTATATCATTCAGCAAGCGGTTAAAGTATTTGGCTTTGCTGACATAGAGACAATATCTATTATTGTTTTATTTAGTTCTATTTCATATGCCATCATTTATGTTCTTCCAGAGCAGCTTATTATTTTATATTGTAAATATCGTTTTAAGAGCTTTACCTTTAACGAAAGAGGCTATTTATATTCTGAGACTGATATTAAACGATAGGATTGGAGAAAGGTATGTCCAAAAAATTATTAGCGGAAGATTTCGAGGTTTTTAGAGGTCCTTTCATATCCGGAAGACAAAGTCCTGATTCTTTAGGCGGCAATCTATTACTATCCATTGTTTTGCAATGGTTCTGGTTCTTTCTGACACAATTTATAGGCCAGTATTCCATTTTTCCACACAAGGACCAGATCTTCTCATACTTGTTTTGGTCAGGCTTCGCACTAAGCGGTTTATCAGCTGTTTATTCAATTCCTTTTATCTATAGAAGTGATTATCGTATCCCAGAGCATATTTGGTTTTTTTCCTCTATTGATGGCATTGATAAATTTAGGTACGGCTGAATCAGGATTGGCCCTTGACCAAAAGACCTTAATTGGTTTTTCAACAACCATCCTTTTCATTGGATTACTTGTTTTTCTGGTTACCATTTTGAGATTAGCCATTCTTTTACATAAAGGACATTATAAACAGGGTACAAAAAAAGACACTTTAAGAAGAAAATATGAAAAAGCAGATTACATTCCCGGGGCCATTCTTGCCGGCATCGGAATTGTATATTTTATTATATTTATATTTACTAACATACAAACAGGATTTTCAACACTCATGATTGCAAGTGCCATATGCATTCTTATATTTTTTACCATGATGTTTGTTCTTCCAGAGCAGCTATTGTTATTGTACTGCAAGTTTAAATTCAAAAGCTTCAACTTTAATAAAAGAGGCTATCTTTTCTCGGAAAAGGATTAAGACTGTAAAAAGCCATGAATATTATCGAGTAGCTTCGTTATATCGTTTCTTTTGCGGGTCCGGTCGTATTAGTGGGAGGCGAGTATCTTTTACTATATGTGAACACTGTCCCGGTAAAGATCCGCTTGCTATCTTAAAGGTTCCTCAGCAAACTTGCATCTTTCAGCATAAATCTTAAATTTTCATCATAAGTTACTAAAATTTCATCATTAGTCAGTCAAAATTCATCATAAGTTGCGGAATTTTCATCATAAGTCTATGAAAATTCATCATAAGCTTGCGAATCTCCTGAATCGTTCACTATTATTTTTACGTAACCTTATAAGTTCTTAGTCAGAATTATTTTCTAGCCACAGCCTGCGATTTGTATCTCTTAGGTTTTAATTTTGTTAAATTTGGAAAATAGAACTATATACTTATACATAATTGGATATTTGTAACTTTATATCTATTTTCATATAGTGTATTATTTGTGAAAATATTGAAAGATAATGGAAATTCGGGTTAATTTATTAGGAGGTATCTAGTTTGCTGGGATATTATTATGACCTGCTTAGAGAGAAAAAAGAGCACCTATCAAGGCTGACTGCATTTAGCAGTACATTAAACAGCAAGTTGGCGGAATTCAGTGCGATCGAGCAAAAATGCATGGAGCCGGATCTGACTGATGAAACCTGGAACGGAAAACATGCTGATACGTTTGATGAGATGCGGGAATCCGGCATAAAAACTTCCTTTCAGGAAATAACCGGGACTCAGTTCTCAAAAATTTTTAAAGCAATTGCAGAGAAGATTACATCCCTTAACGCAGAAATTAAATCTATTCAAGCAGCCATCGCGTCCCTAGAAGCGCAGGCAGCAGCTGAAAGGGCAAGAGAAGCGGAGCAGGCCGCTGCAAAGAAGTAATAGAAAAGGAGAATTGAGATGTCCTCAGAAATAAAAATTGTATACGGTGAAGCCGAACAGGGTCTGCAATCTATATCCATTGCCGCCAAAGCGTTCAAGCCAAGCGCAGAAGATCCAATATCCGGAAACACACTGGATGTCGTAACAGAGCTAACCGATCTTTCCAGCCGGCTGGAGAAGCTCTTAGTAACCTATCATTCTATCCTTATACAGAATGTGGAAACCACAAGACAATGCATTGCTTATATGAAAAATGCCGATGATACGGCTTCCACTACCATAAGGCGTTCCGGACCTTTAGAAATGGAATAGGCACTAAAAGCGCTGAATGGAAAAGAAATTACGTTTATCTTAAGCAATTGTTGCAGAAAGAGGTTGAATGTATGAAGGTTTTAGACGTAAAGCCTTTTCATGAGGGCATACAGCGTAATATAAGCATGCTGTCCAGGCTGGAAACAGAGGTTCAGGCAATTGAAAAATCAATTTCTGCCCTGGCTGCAATGGACGATGCGCTGAAAGGAGCCGGCGGTGAGGCTATCCGCTCCTTCTACGAAAGCTGCCACATCCCGTTCCTGGAATATTTCAAATCATTTAAAATAAGCTTCACTACTATTTTAAAAAATATGGACAGCGCTCTTACTTCTCTTGAATCAAACGAATCAGGCTTCATCCGGCAGGAATTTCTTGAAGGCGAAGTAGAGCGGGGGTTAACTTCTTTTGGAAAAATTACCGGCGAACTGACCGATGAGACCAACACCAGCTTGACTCAGGTATCAGACATTGTTGCATTACCCAATCTCGACGACAGTGACGTCCAGACAGATATCAGCCAGGCTCAAAAACTGCGTGATCAAACCATTCAGCAGCTAAACGAGTTTGATTCCTCACAGCTCGCAGCCCTTAAATCGGTTTCCGATGAGATTAATAAAATGAAGCTTTGGGTGGATGATGTTGAAACGATGATGTCATACGGTCTTACCGACTTTGATTTTCCTGCTTCGGAATGGAGTGTATTAACTGCGGCTGCTCCTATAAGAAAAGGGATTGACAAAAATAATGGAAAAGCAGTATCAAGCCCGGAAAAAGGAAATACAGTAAACGATTATTTTACGATGGCTGATCGATTTAAAACAGCTCTTTTTGATGTAAACATAAGCAGAAAAATGTATGGAGCACGTAACGGACTGAATATTGAAAGAGGCCTTGACCATGCTTCAGGCAAATATCTTCCACGTATTACCGCAACCGAAGAAGCACTAAAATCGCTTGGCATCAAAATTGAAGAAAATAGTCAGGTTTATAAAGAATTAATGAGAGGCCTTCCGAAAGACCGTTCAAAATGGAAGCCAAGACACTATCAAATTGCAAAAACAAGGACAGCTACTATTAAGTTTAGTACAATGAAGTCTGGCAGTAACGGTTGGTCTAAAGCAGGGAACGATATTCTTAAAAATAATCAGCACTTGCAATACTGGAATAAGGATGCAAAAAACTTAGAAAAAGTAAAGACGATTGGAAAAGCTACTGTTAAAGGCGCAGCAGAGGCAGTTACCGATGTAGCAGATTACAAGAATTATATAAAACAAGCGAAAATTTTAGCACCGGTTGGAGCAGCATTGAGCTTTTCTGATAATTACCAGGATGCAAAAAAAGATGGACTTGATAATACGAAAGCGGTTGGAAGAGCTACAGTGGATACATTGGTGGAAACTGCGGTAACTGGCGCTGTACAGACAGGATCAACAGCTTTATTTACAGCAGTAATACCGATTCCTGGAGTAGGTACAGCGGTTGGGGCTGCGGTTGGATTAGGACTAAATTACCTGCTTACCAAAGAAGACAAAAAAGGAAAGTCCGTTATGAATAGCATTAAAGATTGGTTCCACTGATTTAGCATTTAAGAAGAAATTTCCCTAAAATGAAATGAGGTAATACATTGAAGAAATACTTGTCTGTTGAAGATTTTAGAGTTCTCCGAAAGCCGCTAGAAAGCGGGAGGCAAAGCCCAAATTCCCTTGCAGGTGCACTTTTACTTGGCTCAGCTTTACAATTTTTAGTTTGGTTTTTAACCTATAATGTGGCCGGTAAATACACTAATTATCCTAATTCAGATGAAATTAGGAATGTTCATTTCATTATTACGATGGTATTGATTGGGTGTTCTATTCTTTTTTCTTTTCCATTTGTTTACAAAAAAGCTGAAAAAATACAGTATTTAGTAAGTATAATAACGACCCAAAATTTTGGAGTTTCATTTTTTTTAATCGCTTTGTTTTTAATAGGTGAAAATGAAGGAATAACAGAAAATATGCTAATATCCTTTACGAATATAGCAATGTTTTTTGGAATATTGTTATTGGTTTGTATTTTTGTTAGATATAGCATTTTAATAAATCGAGGACATTATAAAACTGGTTCTTCCTCTGATATACGGAGGGAAAAAATTGAAAAGAGGCTTCATCTGCCAACTATAATTGTGGGAAGCACAGCATTGGTTTTTATTATTCAACATGTAGTTAGAGTTTTGGGTCTAGCTAGCATAGAGACAATAGCAATGGTTGCTATATTTATTTCTATTTCGTATACGATTATTTATGTTCTTCCAGAACAACTCATCATTTTATATTGTAAGTATCGTTTTAAAAGCTTCAATTATAATGAAAGGGGCTATCTTTACTCAGAAACGGAAGAAAAGGAGCGGTAGACAAATGCCCATTGAAAAAAAACCATTAATTTTTGATCATTTGATTACTTACGTTATCAGCCAGCCAAAGAATAATTGGCAGGAGGGCAATTTCGTTATGGAAACGCTCCTTCTCTCACATGACATATATAGAAACGGCCCTATCTTTTTTACATACAATGAGGCAGTCAGGAATGCTGAGACCGGCAATTTTACTTACTTTATGCCAATCAACGATTCGATCACCTTTGAGAAGAATGGCGATTTTCAATATATGGATACGTTCACAGTTGATAATGCACTGGTTTTACGTCAGGCCCAAGAAGAGCCCGATTTTTATGCTGCCTATCAGAAGGTAAAGGATTATGCCACAGAAAATGAGATCCAATTAACGGAAACCTATTATTGTGTTCTGCTGGAGGTATATGGGGAGTACATGATTGATCTTTACGTGCCAATCAAGGAAGAAGGCTATGCTTCATGATCGAGGAAAATACTGAGATTACTTACAGAAACGTAGCCTCCAAATATTATCGTTTCGTGCCGGATGAAATCGGACTTGCCATTCGGGATTTCCAAAAGCTCCTTGCAGATAAAGGAGTTACCCCGAAGGGTCCGCTGTTTTTTTCCATACTCAGCGACCCGAATTCAGAGGTGATGACATCGGAAATATTTATACCTATTGAGGAAGACAGAATTGAAGACCGAAAAGAGCACGACATTACGTTTAAAAGCTATTTTGGTGTCTATGGATTAATTACAGCCAGAATAGCTGGAGAATTCAACGAGAAGTCACAGGAAACCTATTGGGAATTAGCTCAATATCTGGAAGTGAATGAATTACCTCAGACAACTCCTTTTTTTGTGGAACTCAAACAAACCTATGATGGTACTTCGTATGTAGAAATGAGTATTGGAGCTTTTTAAAATATAGAGCCCCCCGAATAAAGATTAATATCATTTATTCGGGTTTTTTTCTGCATTATTTTCAAGCTAAACAACAATCGTATATGTACTGAAATGTGACTAACGCATATCAAACATTTTACTAATTTGGTTTTTGATTTTTAATATACTATAGATGGATTTTTCAAGTGATTTTTGCATTTTTTTTGATTGAGAATCTTCACCTGAATTTATTAAACTTATTATGCCTTTAGAATCTTTGTGATTGCCAATCATTAACTCCGATAATTTGAGATAGGGAGTTACCGTATTTTTAATTTCTTTATGGTCAAATTTTGAATCTGCACTTTTTTGAAAAACCTGTATTTTGGGTTTTAATTCTTCTATTTCATTTACAATTAAATCAACCATATCTAATCTTTCAAAAGGACTCTCAAGCAAATAAATACATTTATCGCACAGTTTATCTAGTTCAAGCAAAAATTCTAATCTTTCTTCAGCTTTTCTTACCATTTCCTGAAACATTTCGTCTTGTTGAAGTTCTGCAAATAAGCTTGCTCTATCGTCCTCTTCATCTTTTGATGAACGAAATAATTTTTTCCACATCTTATAACCTCCTTATTTATCCGAAATTCGTCATGTGGTAATTATATTCAGTGTATTTCATAAAATGCAAGCGTGAAAGTAAAGTATGCAAATTACGTGCTGCCTGGTTTACCAAGCGGTTTCTTATGTTTGTACCAATCTCATTTTCAAAGCGGTATCTATTAATAATATCCATTGTTGGCTTAATATGTGTCATTCAGCATAAATCTTAAATTTTCATCATAAGTCACTGAAAATTCATCATAAATTTGAAAATTTCATCATAAGTCACACAAATTTCATCATAAGCTGCGGATTTTTCATCATAAGCTGGTGGTTGATGCAGATCTATTTTCTTATCGCATGAATGATTGAATTTCCCCTCTAAATTAACCTTTTCGTACCGATTTACTGCTCCATTCGCTTGTTATTACTCAGTCCGCAGCACTTTTTAAATTTCTTGCCACTGCCGCACTTGCAAGGTTCATTTCTGCCAATTGCAGGTTCAGCTTTCAATGTTCTTGTTGTATTTTTGGATTCCCCTGCCTCTAAATAGTCCGGAAGCAATGAAAGCTTTTTCGCATACCGCTTTGGATTAAATAGCTCATTATCATTCATGACATACCACATTTCTTCTGCAAGTATAGCGGCGATCATCTCTTTTGACTGTTCTGTTTTGAACCCTGAATCAACTAACCGGTTTAATGTCTGTTTCGTGCACTTTGGATCATTCATCTTCAGCTGATTTTCTACTGCTTCTAATATGTGAGATTTCAACTTATAGTTAACCACTTTCTCCATCTCCCATTCCTCCTGTTTTTCTATTATTATACCTGCCTCATTCCTGCCAATGCTAAAATAGTGGAAGGAAAGATAAACGTATTTAAAGGAGCATCAGCTAATGCCTAACTTTCTAAAAACCCTTCAGCCCTTCATACTAAGCGAAGACCCGATTCTCCAGGATTTCGCACTAAAAAAAATCGATGACGCCCGTTTGGGAAACGATGAGACCTTCCACCTTGCACTGGATGCTAACGATAAAAACACGCCTAACAATCAGACCAATACCATATTGCCCTATACATACTCCTATCAGATCGGTCAGGCTGGCGCTCAGCGGCTGGTGGATCTTCTTAAGAAAAAGGATCACAACCTGTACTGGTATCGTACGATTTTCAGCCATTTGGATTCCGAACGAATTGAGGGACATTTTGAAGAGGTCCGGCCCGTTATGGAAGAGGAGCATCTTACTCAGCTGGAAAGCATCATTAAACTCAATCACCTTTCAATCAGTGAACTCCAGAATGAACACTCAAGGGTCACTGATGAAATGGAATCTCAAGGGCTTTATAATGACAACCTTTATACGTATTGCAAGCGTATTACAGATCGTTTGATTAAATGGAACGCCTATACATCAGAGGAAATTGAGGAGATCATCCAGCAAGAAACGAAACAAGATTATTTTACCTATAAAGGCTATATGGCTGTCTATGCTGCAGGCGAACTGAAAATCCATTCGTTAGTTGAAGATCTTGCAAAACTGACGTTGCGCGGCAGGGAAGAAATCCTGGTTGAAGAAGTGGAAGCAGCGTTAATCAAAATCGGCACCGATGAAGTAATCACATGTGTAGCCCCCTGCGCACTGGATCCAGATGAATTTTACTCATCCATAGCGGTACTGAAAAATAGTAAATCTGAGCTTGCTGTCGAAAAACTTTTATCCCTCTTCGATTCAAGCCACCGATCTTACAGCGAAAACACTGATGGCAGAAGCGTTATGCAGCCAGCTGTCAACCGAGGCCATTCCCAAACTGGTAGACTTTATGGAACAAGGATATGACAATGGTCTTCTTGAATTTGAAAGGGATCTGTACGCAACCTGCATAATCAGCGGCGTGGACCACCCGAAACTGCAAACATGGAAATCGATAATCGAAAAAAGAGAAGCGAAAACCACTAGGGGGAGGATCGTATTCACACCGCCAGCACCCTCTGCCCCAACAAACAATATCACCCGCAATGCTCCATGCCCTTCCGGAAGCGGGAAGAAGTACAAGAAGTGCTGCGGGAAATAGGATGTGAAAAAACCACCTGGAAGGGTGGTTTTGTGTGTATTTTAGTACAAAATTTTCTCTCTCTTCTCTTCTTCATAGACTCTCTCTGCCACAAACTGCTTTAATAAAGTCTGATAGGGTACATTTTTCTTTTCAGCCACCTTCTGAAGCCGGGACAGCAGGTCGCTTTCTATTCTAAGGTTAATGGGCTTAGTGGACTGCTTGCGGGGTAAAGGCAAATCCTCCTCATCTTCAATATGTGTTTCATTCAGCAAGCCCTCGCTCATTGCATGCTTCTCCCAAAATTGCTTTGTTTCTTCTTCTGTCATATTTTGAGGAATTTCATTCAGGTCATCAATGAAAACTCTGCCTAGCTCATCCATTCTTTTCTTGTTTCTTCTAGCCTCATCCATCTTTACTGCCTCCTTTTTCTATTGTATGATTTTCGTTCTGTTTCCGTTGCATCCCATCCTGTGATAGGTCTAATCTTCTTCTCACGCTTTGTAAAATGATGGCCAGTAACCGTCCATCTTCTGTCATGCCGATAATTTTTCTATTTCCACTATGTGCATGATGTATGCTCCGGTCCGGATCGTAAAAAGCTTCTTCCGCTTCCTGAGGTGAAATGTCATGCTGAAATATATGCTTGATATTTCCTCGATCCCAATCGAACACAGACCTCACTTCTCCTACTATTTCCGTATCCACATCTGTATATACATTATATTCTGTAACTTTGCATAATACAATTCTGGTTTGAACTATCGCTTGTTCTTCCCTATCAAAACTAAACTGCCATCCAGAACAAATAAAAAGAACGCCTCACCGGCGTTCAATTTAAACCATTCGTATTTTTTCAATCAAATTATACATCCGAATAATCAAACCAGCCCATGCGGCACATACAGCTCTTCCAAACTCTCTATCTCTTCCTCTGTTAATCTCATAGACAATGCCGAAACCGCATCTTCAAGATGGTTCACCTTTGTCGCTCCGATGATCGGAGATGTGACTTCCTCCTTCTGCAGAATCCAGGCAAGTGCAATTTGTGCACGCGGAACGCCACGTCCAGCTGCCACTTCCGCTACTCTCTCCGCTACTTTCCGGTCCGCTTCCTCTGTTCTTGAAAACAGCGCCTTTGCAACCTGGTCATTTTCAGATCGGTGGGTCTGCTCTCTCCATTCCCGTGTTAACCTGCCGGCAGCCAGCGGCAGGTATGGGGTGACGCCCACTCCCTCCTCCTTGCAAAGCGGCAGCATTTCCCTTTCTTCCTCCCGGTAAAGCAGGTTGAGCCTGTTTTCCATGGAGATAAAGCGGGTCCAGCCATGAAGCTCCGCCGTATGCTGAGCTTTCAGGAACTGCCAGGCAAGCATAGAGGAAGCTCCGATGTAACGGACTTTTCCTGCCTTGACTACATCGTGAAGAGCCTCCATCGTTTCTTCAATCGGGGTATGCGGATCCCAGCGATGAATCTGGTACAAATCGATGTAGTCCATCCCAAGCCTCTGCAGACTGTTATCAATCTCAGTCATGATCGCTTTACGGGAAAGCCCCATTCCATTCGGACCCTTTCGCATTGGCACAAATACCTTCGTGGCAACGACGACCTCATCCCGCCGGGCAAAATCCTTTAAAGCGCGCCCTACGATTTCTTCACTCGTTCCATCGGAATACATATTCGCCGTGCTGAAAAAATTGATGCCCATATCAAGTGCTTTTTTAATAATGGGCCTGCTCTCCTCTTCACTTAGCGACCACGGAGTATTGCCGCGTTCCGGCACACCGAAGCTCATACATCCAAGACACAGCCGCGAAACATCCAACCCAGATCTCCCAAGCTTTACATAGTTCATCTCATCATCCACCCCTTCGCCATTAGGTTGATACGTCAACCCAAACACATCGTAGCACCTTGAGGTTGATACGTCAACCGTGATATGATAGCTGCATGAAGAAAAAACAAATCACTCAAGAAGAAATGAACATATGGCATATGTGGAAAGGCTCTTATCAGAGCATCTTTGGCCGCGTCGTCAAAGACCTGACAGACCAAACTGGACTATCTGAGGGGGATTTCGGAATACTTGACCGGCTCGATCAATTTGGAAACGGCGAGCTCCGCCAGCAGGAACTCGCTGACTCCATGAACTGGGACAAAAGCAGACTATCCCACCACCTGACACGAATGGAAAAGCGCGGACTTGTTGTAAGGAAACCATCAGACTCAGATCGAGGAGTTCAAGTTATTATTACGGAAGCTGGAAAAACCGCTTTGAATGAAGCTCTTCCGGTTGTTTCGGAGGCTATAAGAGAGCATTTTTTGAGTTTGTTGACGGAGGAGGATGTGGAGTCGATTGGGAGGATTGGGGAGAGGGTGAGAAAAAGTTACTCTTAAATAAATTACCTACCATGGAAACCGCCCTACTGTAATCATCAGGGCGGTTATTTCAGCAGTTTTAAGGTAGGATGAGATATAAATTGCATAAAAATTTGGTAGTTCAAGATGTTGAGGTGTTAAGGGGTACCTTAGTATCGGGTTATTTTATTTAAAACTTTTTTCGGCGATTTAAATTACTGACCAAATCTCTAATTCTACGTTCTTAATGGAACTTATTAAGTCACAAACACTTATTCTGCAGTTGCCTTTTGCAGCACTTTCTGAAATTCCTCTTCTTCAGAATCAATGTGACCTTTAAAAACAACTTCGGCAATATTTTCATGATTAAAGACATATGTATATTCCTGTGATACGTACCCTTCTGGATATGGTGCAGATAGATAATCAAATAACTGACCATTTCTATCATCATCTGTTACTAATATTTGTTTTCTCCCATAAATCATAAGTTTAATATTTCCACCTTCTAAAATAACAATAGATCCTATTGGCAAAAGGTTTTCCATTTTATGCATCCGCCTTTTTTGAAGTGATTTTTTTGTTCGAGAATTTTACGAAGTGCAAGTTAGCTTTCATAAAAAAGTACTTGTGGAAATATTTAGCTAAAAGAAAAATAAAGAAAAAGGATAGTCCAAAAAACAATAAATTAAGAAAAGATATCATTATAAAATTTGATACTCCCATAAAATAATTTGCAGCTATGTAGCCTGCTGGTACTGATATACCTGCAATAGTAAAATGCCACTTGGGTGTAGCTTTCTTATCAAATTCTTTTAGGGAAGAAAATTTCTTATTGTAATATCTTATTAAATAGTAAATGGAACTTAAAAATAGCAAACTCAAAGCTATATAATAAATTGGATGAGTAATTCCAATCATATAACTATATTTAAGGCCTACTCCAAAATATGAGAGGGCTCCCACTGCACCGAGATATCCAAAAAAGAGAATAGACTCTAATTCCGTATCCTTAGGATTTCTTACTATTATCCACAGGGCCCAAAGACTGATTAATACTAAAAGAGTCCCTATAAGTATTAGCAAAGGGTTATTTTTCGGAGCTATGAGCGGAATAAGAATGAACAAATCAAGCAAAAAAAATGTTGTTCCTCCAACCAAAAATTTAATCTGAAAAGGAGGAAAAAAACTTAAATGCTCTATTATATGGTCTGGGAGATTCCTGTGTTTTTTATCTTGGCTGATTTTAAACATGATTTACCACCTGTAATTTAGTTTTACTTAAACCATCCTGCAATAGTTTTAATACCTTTTTCTACTCCACTTTTTATACCGTCCGATATGCTGGTTTCTTCTTTTCCAAACTTAACCCCGTCTAATAGATAAGACGCGCCGACTGAAATTCCGAACCCTATTGCTGCTGCTCCTAAAACAGGTGCCCCCAATGCTGTCACTAGCGCAACTGAAGTAGCACCAGCTGCAAGGGTTACAGCTCCTACCCCTACATCAACTATTGCGTCTCCAGTAATTTTAGCATTGGATTCATTGGCTTGAACATTTTCATTTATATTCTCTACAGTTGACACTCCAATGCCAAACCAGCCCAGCTTACTTTTTAATGCTTGTTTTATAGCTGTTGCGGGTCTTACCTGCTCAGCTACATTTGTCAGATTTCCTATTTTCGCCTGACTTTCAACATAATTTTTAGGCAATTTTCTTAGTTCATCTGTTTTAAGTCCAATGGCGGTGCCGCCTCTTATATAGTAAGTGTTGTTTTTACTTGTAATTTCAAATCCTTTTTTCACTGACCATGCAGTACTTCCTAAGGCAATGCCTTCAGAAATAACTCCAAAAGCGCTGCCCGCAGAAGAAACAGGCGCTGTTGCATCAAATAAAATGCCTGTATCCATCACTTCCAAAGCTGTCCAATCCTTCTCACTAATTTTTTCTTGGAGCTTCTGATAGCTCTTTGTTTCTTGCAACTGGGGCATTTTGAAATTACTCACGGACATTTTGTTGCTGCTGAACTTAGATTTAATTTCTTTAGTGTAGCTTTGGAGGACTGTAACATTTTCTATTGTTTCATCAAGTGTTTTAGATTGTTCAGAGTCCATTTTCTGGAGGCTTTTAATGGTTTCTTCAGTACGATTTTTCATTGCTTTCACTTCATCTATTAATTGCCCATCTTTAATATGATTAATTGAGGTTATATCTTTAATCTGATCAATTATAGCATTTACTTCATCTGTAAGACTGATAGTTACATCCTTTACTTTATTAAGGCCCTCAGTTACGTCCTTTTCCAAGAAATTCTCTATAATATAACCGTTGCTTTCCGGCTCGACGGCTTGGATAGCATCAGACATATTTTTTAAATTTCGGCGATATTCAGTTAGTACCCTTCCGTAATAAACTAGAAATGGAATATGGCTTTCCTGATAAAAGGATCGAATAGCATTTGCAGTCTCCCCTTTAAAAGAATCTTCAATAGATAAAAAGGACGATAAAGATTCTGCAAAAACCTTTATCTCTTTCAAATGTTCGTCTATGCTTTTGACAGTAGCATCAATCCCGTCGTTTAAAGCATTTACATCTAAAACTTTCATATGTTAAAATCTCCTGTCTTTATTTATAAGAAGAAGCTACATCCTTATCTGCGTTATCCAGTTCGTTTACTGATTGCTTCGTTAACTGAAGGTTAACTTTCAATAAAGATTTGTATTCTTCTGTTAACAAGTTGATATCTTTGTTAAGCTGATCCATTTTTTCTGCCATGTTCAAAACATTATCGCCTTTAAGAGATATTGTCTTAAAACTTAATCCTTCAGCAGTCTTATTGAGTTGATCCAGGGATTTGTACACTTCTTCCAATTTAACTTTAATTTCGTTGGCCATTTTTCTCTTCCTTTATTAAGCATTCAATGCTTTTAATTTCTCTTCTTCCTCAAGTTGTACAATTTTAGATTTCAATGATGCTATATCTTCTTTTGTTTCATTAATGCAATAAATTACAACACGATATGCCTGAACCAATTGCAAGTAAACTTCTTTATAAGCTTCAGTAAGTTCTCTTCCCCTGGCCTCATTGAATTTATTTGCTGCTTTTCCCGACCAAGTTTTTGCTTCTAAGATAGGTTCTAATATTAATTTCTCATTATCAAGGAAATCCTGATAAATCTCTTCCAATTGTGTTGCAGCATTCTCAAGCTCTGTAAGTTCTTGTTCTTTCTTTGCTAGCTGTTGACGTAATTCGGACATAGACTCACCAAACACTTTATCTCCCTCACTTGTAAAAAAAATTCCCGAAATTCCTATATATTACATTAAATCACACCTTCCTTCTCATTTCCCATAGTTTTCGAATTAATAACCTAAAAATGAGACTTTTTGCACCCTATTAGAAAAATATTTTCAGATACTAATATCACATTTGATTTATAGCAAAAAAAGGAAGTACTCAACTAAATGAGGTTCCAACACATTTGAATTATATTTAAACCAAACGATAGTTTCCTTAAATCCCGTAATCTGAAATTCAAATATAAAAAAAATACCTGTAGAAGAGTCCAATCTACAGGTACTAGTTTATTTATTACTAATTTTAATAAATTTCCTCTTCCCCACTCACAAGATACTGATAAACCTTATAATCAACCGCCTGCTCCATGACCAAATGAACATGGACAACCGGAAGTTCTTTACCATTTGCGATCATTTTGCTTTGGTTAATGTTCTCTTGATCAGGGTGGGCCTTGCCTAAATAGTAGAAATCACTGCCTTCCCCATCTTCCTTTTTCACAAAAATATGGAGGTCAATGTTGTTTTCATCAGCGCGGATGATTTCTTTTACTTCTTTTGATTCAAGCGTTCGATTGCTTCTCGTAAACCATTTCAGAAGATCCTGACTTAGAAATTCATCCCCATAATTGATGCTTTCTTCTACTTCACTTTTCTTATGGTACGTAATAAAAATAGGGCAGGTTTGGTGCTTCGTTTTGTACCCATATACAGTTGAGCTTTCGTCATTCTCCCAATTGAGAACCTTACAGACATCTTTTCGGGAATACTTCTGATTAATTGTTAGTAGCTGATCGCATTGAAAGGACTTGGTCTTTACCTTGGCACTTTTAATAAGATCCTCAACCATTCTACTAAAATAAGAATTGGTTAACAGTTCCTTCACTGACTGACTAAAAGTAAAGTCTTCTCCATTTAGTACAACAATTGGTTGATCTCCATATTTTTTTCGACTAACTTGTGTAAAGAAGGTGAGGTCGAATACTCGACGAACAGAGGTAAGCGTCTCTGAGCTCATTTTACAATCGTGTTCTAGCAATTTTTCTGTAAACAGCTGAATACTTACTTTATCTTGATTCATCAAAAGGTCTAGCAATACAATTTCATGCAGACGTTGTCCATTTAGTACCTCTAAGGAAAGCATGGTGAGGACCTTGCTTTCATATTCTGAGATAACCGGAACATCTTCTTTTATTTTCTTTAAAAATTGATAGTAATTGAAATGCTCTTCCACGATCACGACTGGATCAATAGAGTTATGCTGAATAAAATCATAAAGCTCGGGTATTCTTCCGATGCGATTTTTCAGCTCTACATATGCATCCTTTAGCACTTTTAATGATGTTAATCTACTGTTCGTAATTGCCTTAAAAATCTGCTTCTTAGCGATTTCTTCAAAATTGATGGTCGACACGCCTTTAATATAGCTTGTATCCTTCACATGGCGGCGGATGTTGTCCTTGTTTTGTGACTTGTCCCCTGATAAGGCGACAGGGATCAAGTAATTGTTTTTGTAGTTGCCGATAAAATCAATGATGGTTACGTATTCTTTGGAGGCATGTTTACGAAGACCTCTTCCTAGCTGTTGAATAAAAATGATACTGGACTGTGTTTGCCTAAGCATCACCACTTGATTGATGCAAGGAATATCAATGCCCTCATTGAAAATATCAACCGTTAAAATGTAATCGAGTTTCCCATTTTCAAGCTGGTTTACCGCTAGTGTTCTCTCATCCTGAGAGTTCTCCCCCGTCAAGGAAATGGTACGTAACCCTCTTTGGTTTAATTCAAATGAAAGCTTCGTTGCCTCATCTTTTCTACTACAGAAGATTAACCCTTTGACTCTATCACCAGAGTGTCCATAGTAGTAGAGCTTCTCTACAATATGATCTACCCTTTCGATATCAACCTATTTGGAAAAGGAAACCTCTTCATCTAGCAGCTCTCCGTCATAGACCATGTCTGTGACACCAAAATAATGAAATGGACAAAGCATATCTTCTTCTAATGCTTCCTGCAAACGGATTTCGTAGGCTATATTGTAGTCAAACAGCTGATAAATATTAAAATCATCTGTCCGTTCTGGTGTAGCTGTCATTCCCATTAAAAACTTCGGTTGGAAATAATCGATGACTCGACGGTAAGAGGATGCCCCAGCTTTATGTACTTCATCTATTAAAATATAATCAAATTCTTCTGGGTCAAATTGATTTAGATTTGCCTCTTTTGAAATCGTTTGAATCGTTGCAAAAAGATATTTCGCTTGTGTTTGCTTGTTATTTCCTGAGTAAATGCCAAAGTCAGATTCGATTCCACCTAGAATCTTTAGAAAATCAGTTTTGGCCTTCGAAAGAATTTGTTCACGGTGTACGATGAAAAGCATCCTTTTCGGAGCATAGCGACGAACATCAAACGCCGATAGATACGTTTTTCCTGTTCCAGTGGCAGAGATAATAATGCCTTTATCTTTTCCAGCCTCTCTCACAGCAGCAATTTGTAGTAAGGCTGCCTCCTGCATCTTATTGGGGACAATTTTCAGAGCTTCCTCTATAGCATTCGTTTCATAAGGAGCGGGCAATTCTATTAATTGATTGATTTCATTTGGTCTTGCTATGGGGGTGTATGACTTTTCGTATGCTTCTATCCAATCAGAAGTAAGAAGATGGGCATTCTCCCACACCTCTTCAAACTGATTCTTAAAATGATGTACAATCTCCCCATTTTCATGAGAAGTAAGCTTCACGTTCCACTCATAATTTACCTTTAAGGCATGTGCTGTTAGATTTGAGCTGCCTACGATAAGAGAATAATGTGTATGATGTTTGAAAATATATCCTTTGGAATGGAAACCTTTTATATTAGTTGTTCGCACTTCTACATTTTCTAGCTTCATCAGCTCTTTGAATACCTTCGGCTGGTTAAAGTTTAAAAAGGTAGACGTTAAAATTCGTCCACGAATTCCTTTGCGTTTCAAATCTAACAAATGGGATTTTAATGTGGCTAAACCACTCTCTGTAATAAACGCAACCGAGAAAATAAAGTCGATGCTTTTCTCCAATTCCTCTAGTACAGCGTTTAGTACATTTTCATTTTTCCGAGTGTTATTTACTAACAATTCAGGTCGAAAATTACCTGAGCGAGTATGCTTCTGATCAATAAACCCTTTATATAAAGAAGCCGTTAAGTTCTCAACTAAATTTGACATAGTATCCCCTTATTTACCAAGTATTCTTTCATTCTATGATACTATGGTAAATCCTGCAAATATGCGGGAAATATAATAAGCTACCCACAATTTGTGAGTAGCTCTCTATTAATTAGCGAAGGATTCTCTGGAGATCTTTTCAATAGCAGGCACATCTGCTGGAGCCCAATCTAAAGTGTCCAGCTCCCCAGGCACTAGCCACTTCATTGCCGCATGCTCAGTTAAAACCGGCGTACCTTCCTTCAGCTGGCAATAAAAAGTGGTGAGGTGGACAATTCCGAAGTCATATTCATAAACCGTTGTCTCGATCTTCTCCCCGATTTCCACCTTGCAAAGCATCTCTTCTTCAATCTCCCGGCGCAGCGCTTCTTGAGGCGTTTCCCCCTCTTCAATCTTTCCACCCGGGAATTCCCATTTTAGAGAAAGCGCCTTGCCATCTCCCCGTTGGGCACAGAGGATTTTGCCGTTTTCAACGATTACTGCGCCTACTACATGAATGTTCTTTTTCATAGCAGCCTCCTAAAACCATCTTATATTCTGGTTTCATTATAACTTACCTAAGAGTGAGTTGAAATGGACATGATAATGGTGAAATATGAGACATTGATGAATCTGATGACTTAAAGTAGCTCTACAAATTTGACTGTATCAGTTTAAGGATTGAACTACCTAATATGCGTTTCTTACCACTAGAATTTCGCCTAAGATGGAGTTTAAAACTGTTTCCAATGCCCCTCAGAGATCACTTCCACCGCACCGTCTACCACTTTAATGGCGGTCTCATCGTCTATTGCGTAACCCGGCCCCTGCATCCCTCTGCCCATCTCTCAGCAGCAGCCAGCGTATTGTGCGGCAGCATCTCGTGATCTAAATGTGGAAAGATGGAAAAATCGACAAGACCCAGTGTTTTATCTCCGCCGTCCGGTGGAGTCCAGCCAACAAAGAATTCCCCGATGTTAGGTGCCATTACCATGCTTCCAGCGCTCATTCCCACATAGACTGAACGCATCGATGGCAAGAGGTGTGCCAGTCCGGACTGCCGCATCCAGTAACTCAGGTAGAGCGCGTCGCCTCCACCCACCAGCAGGACGTCCGTCTCCCTTACCAGCGGCACCCAGCGGTCTTCATTGATGCTTGGCAGAGCTGTAAGCTCCAGTATGCCGACGGATTTCCAGCCCAGGTTGACCATAGGATTTTCTTCTTTCCCGCTGATAAACTCCCACGTTTTGATACCGGGGCCGACCCAGGGGTGTCCATACATTCCAGTGGGAATACACAGAGCGCTGCAGTCGGCGATTGGCTTGCCCAGCATGTCAACCACCACGTCCCGTATGCTTTTGTTATTAATGCCTGCAGAGGTGAGCAAAAGTTTCATAATTTAACTCCTCCTTGTCGTTACCCTATTCTAATTGACTATTTTATTCTGCAAGGGCTTCCGTTTTTCTCTAATCAAATAATCAAAAGCAAAAATCCCCCAAACTTTGAGTTTGAGGGAAAACGAAACACACTTTACCACTATTTAATTTAAAACCTTGAAAGCCTAGATATTAGCCTATTTCCTCTCTATCCGAACAACCGCTTCACAATGCATCGTATGCGGAAACATATCCACCGGCTGAACCTCAACCGTTTGATATCCTCCCTGCTCCAACACATGCAAATCTCTCGCCAAGGTCCCCGGATTGCAGCTCACATACACAACCCGCTTCGGCTTCATATCCAGAATGGTTTTGAGCAACGCTTCATCGCAGCCTTTACGTGGCGGATCTACGACGATGGTGTCTGCTTTGATTCCCTGCTTGTACCAGTTCGGGATGACGACTTCTGCTTCTCCGACGCCAAACTCTGCGTTGGTCAGTCCGTTGAGATCAGCATTTCGTTTCGCGTCTTCGATCGCTTCCGGTACGATTTCGACTCCGTACACTTTTTTCGCTTTCTGGGCAAGGAACAGAGAGATGGTTCCGATGCCGCAGTAGGCGTCGATGACCGTTTCTTCCCCGGTCAGCTGCGCATATTCGAGTGCTTTGTCATACAGCACCTTTGTTTGTTCAGGATTGACCTGGTAGAACGATCTTGCCGAGATGGCGAAGAGGATGTCGCCGATGCTGTCGTAAATGTATTCTTCGCCCCAGAGGACGTTTGTTTCGTCGCCGAATATCACGTTCGTGCGTTTATTGTTCACGTTTTGGACGATGGATTTCACTTGTCCGAATCGGCCTGTGATTTCTTCGATGATTTCGTTTTTGTGCGGGAAGTCGTTCGTTCTGGTGACGAAGACGACCATCATTTCGCCGGTCATCTGGCCGTAGCGGACCATGATGTGGCGCAGCCAGCCTTTGTGCTTTTCTTCATTATAGGCACGGATGCCGTGGCGGCTGCAGATTTCCTTTACGGCTTGGACGACGTCGTCGTTTTCAGCCTGCTGGATGAGGCATTTCTGCATATCGATGATCTCATGCGAGCGCTGCTGGTAGAAGCCTGCGACTAAGCCGCCTTCGCGTTCGCCGACCGGGACCTGGGCTTTGTTGCGGTAGTTCCACGGGTTGTCCATGCCGAGGGTCGGGTGGACGGTGACTTCATCCAGGTTGAGCTTGCCGATCCGGCTGAGGACGTTCTCGACCTGCTTGCGCTTGAAATCGAGCTGGCCTTCATAACTCAGGTGCTGAAGCTGGCAGCCTCCGCATTCCTTGTAAATCGGGCATGGAGCTTCTCTGCGCTCCGGACTTTGTTCTTTTATTTCCATGAGGCGGCCAAAGGCAAAGCCTTTTTTCACCTTGATTATTTTAATGCTGGCGCGTTCACCTGGCAGGGCGTTTTGCACGAAGATCGGGAAGCCTTCGACCTTGGCAACTCCCGCTCCTTCATGGGTCAGGTCCTCGAACGTTACATCATACAATTCATTTTTCATGACAGGCACTTCTATATTTGGCATTCTTCTCGTCCTTTTCAAATATGCTGCTTTCATTTTACCATATCCGCTATGCAAACATTCACGGCTTCGCACCTTCTAAATTTTGTCTGTTTCCCCCTCCAAATTATCTGAATTGTACTAATACACTTTTATCAGAGATTCATACAAATCGGGTGTATAATCATTCTATCAAGTGAATAAATACTCACACAAGGTAGGTTACTACGATGACTACTATAAAATCGAAAAAGCTGGGCTTGATGGGGTTGTCCCTTATCAGCATTAACGCGATTCTCGGATTGAAGAACATTCCGTTTGCCTCTACGATCGGGCCCTCGGCGGTTGTCTTCTGGATCGCGGCAGCTTTCCTATATTTCATTCCCATCAGTTTAATGGTGGCCGAGCTATCGACCACCTACCCGGATCAGGGCGGAATCAGCGCCTGGGTGAAACGGGCGTTTGGCGAAAAGGCGAGCTTCCTCGCCGGATGGTTTTTCTGGGTCGCAAACTTTACCTATTATCCATCGCTCCTGATCGGTATTACCGTCAATCTTGCATATGCGATCAACCAGCAGCAGATTATGGACAGCACCTGGACGACGAACATCATCTCCATTGTGATTTTCTGGCTCATTACGCTCTTAACGCTAAAAGGAACGCGGATGAGTGAGAAGCTGGCATCAATAGGTGCGCCACTTGGCGTGGTTGTTCCCGCTCTGCTCATTTTCGGATTCGGAATTGCGAGCCTTGTCAGCGGACAGCCTTCCGCAACACCGTTCTCTTCTGAATCAGTGATGCCGAATTCCGTTTCCTTTAATACGATCATGTTTTTATCAACGTTGATGTTCGCTTTTTCCGGAATGGAAATGCTCGGAACGATTGCGGAAGACGTAAAGAATCCTCAAAAAACGTTCCCGAAAGCGATTTTTATCACATCCGCCATCATTGCCGTTATTTACATTATGGCAACGGTCGCGTTCCAATTTGTCATTCAAATCACACCGGATCAGACAGCGAATGCCCTATATCTGTTCGCGGATAAAGTGACGGCTCAGTTCAACCTGCCGTTTAGCTTATCCCAACTGTTGGGTATCTGCTTCGTCGTTGCGGTTGTTGGATCGCTGTCCTTCCTGATCCTGAATCCAAGCGTCATGATGTACGAAAGCGGAAAAAAGGTCTTGCCTAAAGCATTGCTGAAAATCAACAAAGACAAAATGCCGGTAAACCTGATTCTCTGGCAGGCAGCAGGCGTTACGGTCATCCTTTTATTCTCTGCTTTTATCCCGACGATTTCTGCTGCCCTAAACATGCTGATTCTCATGGCGACGCTTGCGTTCTTTATCCCTTATCTGTTCCTCATTTCCGCTTATGTGAAGCTGCGGATGACAGATAAGACGTCGGTCCGTCCGTTTAAAATCAAACACAATACAGCCGCATACATCGTCGCCGGAGTCGGACTGCTGTCCGTTGTCGGTACGATCATCCTGACCCTCATTCCATCACCTGATACGACGGTTTCCGAATATGCGCCGATGGTGATTGGACCTGTACTGTTTATCATCCTTGGATTGGTCTTTTATAAGGTCGGAACGAAGGAGAAGAAGACAGAATTTAAGAAAGCAAGCTAACCTGGAGTGCCTGTGTGGCACTCTTTTTTTTTGCGGGATGTAAATCACTGCCTTTGAAAACATACATATGTTAACCAAATGATACCAGCATGTAACATAAAGTTTGTATAATAAACCAATCAGCAAGGAGGGATAGAATGATTCAAATCGAAGCACTTGGCGCGGAGAACCTGACGGAGGGGGATCGTTTCCTTACGTATTTGAACGGGGACACACGGTTTGTTTTTACATATGAGGCAAAATCGGTTCAATTTCTGACTGAGGTCTCGAAGACGGTTATTTATGATGTGGCGATGAAGCTGATCCGGAAATTTGAATCATTTAAGGTCACGCCGTTCGGAGTCGAGTCTGAGAATGTTATAGCTTTTCAGTTCACCCCTGACAGAAGCAGAGTCGATATCAAAAAAATGCCCTCAGAGTCACTTAATACGATTGAGGAGACGTCGTTTCCGGCACCGGTTTTCTTCAAAGAGTTTTCGCTCGCCTATGAACATTTCCTTAAGCCGTTAGCCAAAGCACAAAAGGAAGAGGATGAGATTCCGAGAGAAGTCGTTCAAATGAGGGAGATTCTTGATTTGCTGAAAGAACAGGCATAAAAAAAGCAGACCCCGATCGGTCTGCTTTTTCACTGCTCTTCTTTTTGCTTTTCTTCCGAGCTCACAGGCTGAGATACTTCTTCTTCCTGCTCTTCAGCGGAAGGCTCAGACATTTCATGCGCCTTTTCCTTGGACATAATGATGTCGAGGTGGCGATAAAGGTTTTCGAATTCTGCCGGCAAAAGCCCGCCGTACTCTCCATCCAGGTTAAGCTGCATTTTATCCTTCGTTGTGACCTTTACGCGGCTTGCCTTCGTATAAATGACGTGCTCATCATTCATGTGCTCCCCGCGGAGGGCCAATGAAGCAACCCGGATGAACTCAGCGAGGTTCGCCTTTTTCAGGATGAGGAGGTCGAACAATCCATCGTTCAGCTTGGAATCCGGTGCAAGTTTTTCGAATCCGCCAACAGAATTGGTGAGAGAAACTAAGAACAGCATGACTTCTCCTTGGAAAAGCTTGCCGTCGTATTCAATTTCAACCTCTGTCGGACGAATGGAAGGCAGCATTTCCATTCCCTTTAAATAATAAGCCAGCTGCCCAAGCATCGTTTTCAGCTTGCTTGGCACTTCATAGGTCAGCTCTGTCAGCTTCCCGCCGCCAGCGATATTAATGAAATGGGTATCGTTTACACGTCCAATATCAATCGGAATGGCAACTCCATCCACCAGCATGTCGACTGCTGCCAGTACATCGTTCAGAGGAAGCGCAATTGCACGGGCAAAGTCATTTGTCGTCCCGACCGGGATAATCCCGAGTTCCGGACGTTTGTCAAAACGGGCAATTCCGTTTACCACTTCATTGACTGTCCCATCTCCTCCGGCTGCAACAACAAGATCAAAGCCGCGCTCCGCCGCAAGCTTCGCCGCCTGAACCGCATCTCCTTCACACGTCGTAGCGTGGCAGGATGTTTCATAGCCTGCATTTTCAAACTTCGCTAACACTTCCGGCAAATGGCGCTTGAACGCTTCCCTTCCGGAGGTTGGATTATAAATAATTCTCGCTCTTTTCATTCCCCATCATCCTATACGTTATTTCTCGTACCGTTGTTATGCTTCATTCAGTCTACCACTTTTGATGCAGACCTTCAATCAGCCCGCCCTTATAAAGTCCCCTAAATACTGGTTTTCGAAACCAGTCTAAAAGAAAAATCCAAGGGAGTTTTCATTTTGTAAAATTTACAGTAAATTAGACCTAAAAAACTTATTTTTACATTTTCTATAAATTTATACACCCTGCAAATGGTATAATGACAAAGTTATAGAACTTATATACTACATTTTTTTATGGAGGAAGATTTTTTTATGGAATGGTATTTAAAAGTTGTGAAGAATTATGTTAATTTTCAAGGAAGAGCAAGAAGAAAGGAATACTGGATGTTTACTCTTTTCAGCGCTCTTATTTCTCTAGTTCTTTCCATTGTTGAACTGATTGCAGGTCTGCCTTCAATCCTTACTGGCCTTTATTCTTTAGCTCTGCTATTACCTGGATTAGGCGTATTCATCCGAAGAATGCATGATACCGGCAGAACCGGCTGGTGGATCCTCATTGGACTGGTTCCTGTTGTCGGCGCCATCGTTCTTTTAGTATTCGCATGTCAGGATAGCCAGCCGAATGAAAATAAATATGGAGCTAATCCAAAAGCACAATTCTAATGAACTACTCTAAAGACCGCCTGGTTTCAGGCGGTCTTTTTTCATAAAGAAATGACAGCAAGCAAATAAAGGCTGCTGTCTGGGTTTGAGGCTCTGCATAAGATTGATCAAATGGTTTGTGGGAAAACGTATCTGAATAACATTATGTCAATTTTCTGCTGCCGCTTCCGTTTGTGAAACCGGCTGTTTCTTCAGTCCTTTTACAATCGACACAGCCATAACGGCAAATGCGCCAAGACCGATCATTCCAAGGATCCAGCGCTGCTCTTCAAATCCATTGCCGCCGAAGAAGAACAGACTGCGGAAGCCTTCCACGCTGTGAGTGAATGGAATCCAGGATAGAAGCCATGTTCTGGTTGCTTCCGGCAGGAATTCGGGTGCCAGGCTTAAAACCGGGCTTGAGAAGAAGAATAATAGGATGAGGATTGGCATCGCACCAAATCCAATCCAGTTAAGAAGGGCTCCCTGCATAAGGAAGAACATGAATGCCGTGAAAACCATGAATCCGTATGCAGCGGCGAAGTCCGGCACATCAAGCCCTAGAATTCCCGTTGCAATCGAAAGAATGATGAGCGAGTTCATCGCTGTAAAGATGAGACCTGCGATCAGCTGACCTGTGATGAAACCTGGTGTAATCCGGTTTTCCGACGCCTTTTTCATCGTCAGGAAAATGATTATAGAGCTGATGATCGTTGTCAGCCAAAGGATTTGAGTCATCATCGCCGGAGAGTTCCCTCCGCCGTTATTCTCCCCTACCTTATTCACCGTTTCCGATTTGAGCTGGATTGGATTGGCAAGCAAACTCGCCTGTTCAGGAGAAATCATTTTTCCCTGTGCTTTGATCGGGGCAAGCATCTGCTCGCGGATTTGTCCGTTAACGCCTGTAAACACTTTATCCATAATGGATCCAATGCTGTTCGCTGCGTTCAGGTTTTTCCCCTGATTGAGAATCAGTTTTGCTTCCGCCTGCATCGGTTTCGGTGACTGAATGGACGCGGCTTTTTGAGAGAGATCGGCAGGAAGAATGAGTGCTGCATAATAAGTCCGGTCATTCAGTCCGTCTTTCGCCGTTTTTTCATCCTTTAATACCGTCCATTTAAATGGCAAATCTTTATTGCTTGTTAGTTTGTCCTCGAGCTGTTTCCCTATTTCAAGTTTTTGACCGGTTGGAAGCTGGACGCCTTCATCCTGGACAACAAGGGCGACTGGCAAGTCTTTTGGAGCCGGGTTCACTACCGACCCAAGGAAGGCAAAAGTAAAAATAAGAGCTGCTGCAGCAAGACCTGCAAGTCCTCCCCAAAACATCCGCTGGGTAAAAAACCTTTTGAGTGTGTTCATTGGTCTACCTCCTGATTATAATCGACAGTTTGTCTTTTATCTTACATACTGTACATAAAACATGGTATTCTACATAGGAGATCCTTACAATCATCAAAAACCTACACTTTGCCGGATAAACAACATATTTGGATGAATTGTTCATTAAAAATTTCTTGGAGGATGTTAAATGTCGAGCAAAACCGATTTACGGGTCATCCGCACCCGGAAAATGATCAAGGATGCCTTTATCCAACTTGTGACGGAAAAAGGCTTCGATGCGATGACGATCCATGATATTACCGAAAAAGCTATGATAAACCGAGGCACGTTCTATCTGCATTATCAGGATAAATTTGATTTGATGGAGAAGCTGACAGAAGACATACTTGGGGATGTAATCGGCAACATCAATCCCTCCTTGCATTTGATCGACGGTAAGCTGCATACCGGCAACTTAAAGGTTTCGATAGCCTCTGTTTTTGAAGCCATCTCCAGCCATACTGACTTTTTCCAGGCGATGCTTGGAGGAAAAGGAAGCCAGGATTTCTCTCATAAAATGCTTGGAATTATTAAAGGGCGCTTCGATTCCGAATATTCAAAGGCTGGATTAAAGGAAGAAAACATGCTTCTGCCAAGAGAGCTCATCCTCACATTTGTTTCGTCTGCCTGCCACGGAATGATGATCTGGTGGCTGCAAAACGGGATGGTCTATTCACCGGCATATATGGCAAACAGCATCGTCACAATCATGACCAATGGACCGGCCCGGAGCTTTGGGGTGGAGATTATAGATGACAAACGGTGACCGCCATCTCAGAACGCGTGCTGGATATTGAAAAACCTCGCCGATTATGCAGCGAGGTTTTTCATGTTCTTACAAATAAGATTCGATCCGCTTCATATCAGTCACTAAATAAGGATTATCCCTTTTCATCCTCTCAACCAGCATTTCAGCTTGTGAGCGGTCCTCTTTCAGCACGTCCAATTCTCTTTCCGTAATTCCTACCAGCTGGAGAAAATCTACTCTGCCGTGAACAGAGTTTACACTTCCTGCTTCTGTATCAGGCACGACCAGGAGACCCGTGATGGCAGATTCTACACCAATATGAATGGATGTTCCGTCCCCTGCCACATACTGCATAGGTTCAAAAAATCTGTTTTGTGTATTGGTATATCGGGCAAGGTTGGAAAGCATATCAATTGCCCACATGCAGTCTTCATGGGACTTTTCATTCAGCTTGATGGTCATTTCATACCCCCAGCGGCTATACTCACCACCGAACGCTTCTTCATTTATGTAAAGCTCTGTCATCCCATAGGTCAATACATGCTTGTATCCGTTTGGAGATTGGTAGATACTATAGCCATCCAGATATTGGTCCCCGCCTAAAAGAGCCCGTTTATGAAATTCTGTCGCAAAATGGGCCGGTTCCTGGTGCGGGTAAAGATTTTCGAATACATCATCTATTGCTAACCAGCCCGGTGCCCAATCCTCTGCTGCCGCTGCTTGTTTTTTATACTCCTCTAACTTCATGTTGATTCCCTTCTCTTCAAAAGATTTCTTAGTCCTTGAAATTGTTTATGGATAAAGCATCAGCCCGCCGCTGATGCTTTTTTGGTGCGGTATTTAACATTGGTGAGTGCAATGAGCGGACTGCCGATAATGGTCGGCAAAAACCAGATCCATAGAATTGGAATGTCTTGAAAAAAGGCGATCTTCGGTGCATTTACAACGAGAACCGCTGTGATGACGGCTATGTAGGAGCCAAGCATCCCGCTGATATGATACCTTAGCCAGTTTTTCCACTTCTTTTTTACGGCCAGGTACCCGATGATGGCAAAGGAGTAGGAAAAGAAGCCGATGTAAAACAGGTATGCACTCTCTTCCCAATGCATGATCGCCATGGTAGTGGAGCTAAGAAAAATAACCACAAACGAACCGTGGTACACTTCACCAAACCAGCAGTGCTTTCCTTTTCTTTTTTGCGAGAGCATGGCACCGAGGCCGGTTAATAAACAAATGAATCCGGCTGCGATATGAATGATTAAAATTCCAGAAAACATAAAGACACCCCCATTCCCTCTTATTTTACCAGCTTTTTATTGGTAAAATGTTAATTATTAGCAAATAAATAGTTAGGGGAATTTCGCATGATTACAATAGAAAAAACGGTCGCAGCTGTAAAAGGGGTCATTTTGAACCAAGGGAAAGTATTAATCGTTCAGCGTTCTCCTCAGGATGAAACCGGTGCAGGCAGCTGGGAATGTCCCGGGGGCAAAATCGTTTTTGGAGAAGATTTGGAAGCAGCACTTGTTAGGGAAATCAAAGAAGAAACCGGATTAACGGTTCATATTGAGAAAATCCTTTACGCTTCCACCTTCAAAACGGATCCAACCAGGCAGGTCGTCCTTATTACATACTTGTGCAGCACGCAGGAACGTGAAGTCATCCTTTCCAAGGAGCATACTGATTATCTTTGGGCCACAAAGGAACAAACGATGCTTAAACTGCCCACTGAAATCTTAGAGGATTTTGAAAAGCATGGTGTATTTTCGTTAAAAGGATGGGAGGGCGAATGACAGCCATTGATATGGGCCGTTTGCCTAAAGGGGAATTGATTGAAGAGGTACGGTCACCGGATGGGACGTATACCCTTAAAGCGTACGTATCTAATGGAGGAGCAACAACAAGCTATGCCGTACTGGGAGAACTGAATTTTAACAAAGGGAACAGAAAGCCTACGAATATCTATTGGAATTAACAGCCAGCATGAAATGGATCGATAAAGACACAGTCAAAATTAACGGCCAAACCTTGCATGTACCTTATGAGACGTATGATTTTAGGAATGATTGAAAAAAGCGGGACTCAATATGACTTGAGTTCCGCTTCTTATTTTTACACCTTTTCTTTCATTGAACATTCTTCCACAAACGCATCAAACAGTCTCTGCATGCTTTCGTATTTCACAGCCATTTCCTCCGGGTGCCATTGTACGGCAAGGAGGGACCAGTCTGAATCTGTGCCTTCGACCGCTTCAATAACGCCGTCGGGTGCCTTGGCCGTCACTTTCAGGTTATCGGCTACTTGATCGAGTGCCTGGTGATGCATGCTATTGATGCTGATCTTCGTATCACCTAAAATTCTGTGCAGCCGGCTTCCCTCTTCTACATTACATTCATGGGTGGCGTTGATGCGTGAGCCTTCCTGATGATGCTTGATTCCACCCTCAAGCTGGCTGTGAATATCCTGGGTCAGTGTACCACCGAGTGCTACATTTAACGAAGCAATACCGCGGCAGATGGCGAAGATCGGTGTGCGCTGCTTTTCCGCTTCCTTCACAAGCGCGATTTCCGTTTCATCCCGTTCCAAAATGACTTTGCCGAGCTCCGGATGCGGATTTGCCCCGTAGGATTGAGGATCCACATCCTCTCCTCCGCTTAAAAGCAATCCATCAATCGTGTCCATCCAAGCCTTTGCAGCTCCATCGTTCCCGAGCGGCAGAATAACCGGAATGCCGCCCGCTCTCAGGACGGCTTCCGGATATTTGGCGTGTACGAAGGAATGATCGATTCCGTTCACTTCTTTTTGTGATCCTGTTATACCTATAATCGGTTTGCGTGCCATAATCCCGTCTCCTTTTTTGTCTCTTACTCTCTCCATACCCTAATTGGATTTGAGCTACACTTATGCCGTGACCATTTGCCCCCCATTTACATGGAGGGTCTCCCCTGTGACATAGCGCGAGTCATCCGAGGCGAGATAAACATATGCCGCGGCAAGCTCGAATGGCTGGGCAGCCCTTTTGGAAGCTGACTGCAGACCAAATTTACTCACCCGGTCTGGGTCAAAGCTAGAGACGGTGAGCGGTGTCCAGACAGGACCTGGGGCCACGCTGTTCACCCGGATGCCTTTAGGTATGAGGTTTAGTGAAAGAGAACGGGTAAATGAAACAATGGCACCCTTTGTGGCAGAGTAGTCGACAAGTTCCTTTTGTCCTTTATAGGCGGTGACAGAAGCTGTGTTTATGATGGATGCTCCCTGTTTCAGATGGGGGACGGCTTCCTTCGTCAAATAAAAATACGCATAGATGTTGGTTTTGAACGTTTTATCAAATTGCTCGGCGGTAATCTTCAGGAAATCCACCTGTGGATATTGAACCGCGAGATTATTAACCACGACATCAATCTTTCCAAAGGTCTCAAGGGTTTCGGACACAACCTTTTGATTCTGCTTCTCTTCCGTTAGGTCCCCAGGCATAAGGAGGCAGCGTCTTCCAAAGGTTTCGATTCTCCGCTTTGTCTCCTCCGCATCCTGGTGTTCATTGTAATAAGGAATAACTAAGTCCGCTCCTTCTTTTGCAAAAGCATAGGCCACTGCTCTTCCGATTCCGCTGTCTCCCCCGCTGATGATAGCCGTCTCCCCCTCCAGTTTTCCGCTTCCTTTATAATCCGGATTCTCGGAAATGGGCCTCGGGTTCATCAAATATTCAAAGCCCGGCTGCTGATCCTGAGCTTGAGGCGGGAAGGTCAGCGGCTTATCTTCACACTCTATTTTCTTGCTGTAATAGGGGTAATATGGATACATGCTGATGAATCCCCTCTCATTCGAACGTCTTTTGCATTTTATTCATTGCGGAGCCCGTTTCATTCCGCAAAAAAAGCCTGACCCGCTGTGAGCCAGACTCAATCCTTCCTTCGCCTCAATAAATCCTTCATATAGCCTTTTGAGTTCATATACCAATAGATGAAAACGGTCGTAGAGACGATGATTAAGATCGCGAGCGGATAGCCGAGCTCCCACTTCAGCTCCGGCATTTTTTCGAAGTTCATTCCCCATAGCGCACTCCATGCCGTTAATGGTGTAAACAGAATGGTAATGATGGTGAGGGATTTCATGATTTCATTTCCATTATTTGTGGAAATGACCTCCTCGAGGCGGATAACGGTGTCAATCTCCTCCTGGTATTCCTTCAGAAGGGACATCCCCCGCTCCAGCTGCTTATCGATTCGTTTATATTCCACCCATGAATCGGTTTTTCCTAAAAATGCTTCTTCAATTCCTTTTTTCACTTCAACAACCTTTAAAATCAGACTTTTCCATGTCAGCAGAGAATGCCGCAGATCATAGATTTTGTTCAGGATGCTCGATTTATTATTGCGCTGCACTTCTTTCAGGACCTTTTCCATCTTCTGCTCAAACTCATCAATGCCGTCCAGATAATGCTTCGCCAATCCGTGCAATAGCACGAAAAAACCTTCAGGAGCCTGCTCAGATTCCTGAAGCTTCTTATGCAAGTCGTGTTCATTCACCTGTTTCAGCGACCGGGTATCCAATCCAATCGTCACTAATTGGTCTTTATTTATGTAATAGCGGAAAACCTTTTGGACATCCTCTCCCTCATCACTGTATACGAGAGAGCCGTAAACAACTTCCCCATCCAGTTTCAGCGCCTGTACGTGCATTTGATTTTCGTGGCCATACTGGATCAGGCTCTTCCATTGATTCTTATAGTCAAGCGTTTCTAAAAGCCGGTCATCAAATGATTCCAGAGAAAGCCATTTCCAGTTTTCATACTCCCTGCTGTCCTGCATGAACTTCCCCCCTATTATGCTGTTTCGTATTATATATCCTAAAAAAATTCATTGTAAACAGCTTAGAATAGTTGTTTTCATACCTGTAAAAGCTAAAAGAAAAAAGGGGGATTCACAATGATCGATGACGCATTGCACGCCCTTCATCATGCGGAAAAAGCAGTCGTTGATGCACAGGGAAACCCAGAATCAGGGGAATTCCAGCAGGCGCTCCAAAAACTTGAGCTCGCAAAGGAGCAAATTGCGAGGCATCAAAACGATGAGCTCGATCCGGAAGCGCGGCACCGCCTGGACCTCGCTGCCGAACAGGTCATCCATCTGCACGAAACATTGGAAGCTTTAGAAGATCAAGGTCCGCTATAACCATCACGGGTTATGGCTTTTCTTAATTTTTGGGATATTTGGACAGCCCCGGAATACATATAGAGAAAACATACAAGGAGAGGACGAATGAATACATTTATTAGTCATATCCTGCTCGGAATTTCTCTTGCCGCCCCCATTGGCCCGATCAATGCGGCGCAAATTGAGAGAGGCTTCAATCGAGGCTTCTGGCATTCCTGGCTTATCGGCCTTGGATCGATTACGGCTGATATTCTTTATATGCTTGCGGTTTTCATGGGGCTTGTCCAATTTATCGAAATCCCCATCGTTAAAGCGTTTCTCTGGCTGTTCGGATTCTTTGTCCTGACCTATACCGGGATTGAGAGTCTGCTTCAGGCAAGCAAAAGTGTGGAGCTGAGGAAGGAGCTTTCCAATTCACTCACCAAGTCCTATCTGATCGGCTTTATGATGTCCCTGACAAATCCCCTGACGATTATGTTTTGGGTCGGCATTTACGGATCAGTTTTAGCGAAAACTGCAGCGATGTATGAACACACACAGCTTCTTTTATACAGCGGCTCTATCTTACTGGGACTGCTCATTTGGGATGTCTGCATGGCCGGCGCCTCAAGCTTCGCACGCGGATTTTTGAATAACCGGACGCTGCAGGTCATCTCCTGTATATCAGGTCTGTCTCTTGTTGGGTTCGGATTATATTTTGGCTACGAAGCGTACCAGCTTTTTTTTAGCACATAAAATGAGCTCCCCCGGAAAAAATAAAGGCTAGACTGGGGGACTGAACGTGGCAAATCAAAATAAAAAAGAAGAACAATTGAAGTGGTGGCAGCTGTCGCTGATTGGAATTGGCTGCACCATTGGAACCGGCTATTTTCTAGGCTCAAGCATCGGAATTAAAGTAACGGGAGCGTCGATCATTTTCTCGTTCCTGCTTGCTGCGCTCGGTACATATATCGTTTACAGATTGCTGGCCAAAATGACGGCTAAGGACCCGCAGAAGGGTTCGTTTTGCTATTACTCGGGAAAAGCGTTCGGACGATGGGCGGGGTTTAGCTGCGGCTGGAATTACTGGACGTCGAATATCCTCATTATGGGAAGCCAGCTGACAGCGCTTGCGATTCTTTCGAAATTCTGGTTTCCCCATGTTCCGCTCTGGCTGTTTGCGTCCGGATACGCGGTGCTCTCCATTCTTGTCGTCCTGGCTGGAACGAAGGGCTTTGACCGGCTCGAAAACATGATGGCCATTGCCAAGGTGGCAGCGATTGTGATGTTCATTATCCTTGCCATTGCTGCCATCGCCGGCTGGATCCCCGGTGACGCACAGAAGCCGTCCCTCCCGCTCGCTCAGGATCAGCTTTTCCATGATGGCTGGAAAGGCTTCGGCTCCTCCCTCATTTATGCATTTTACGCATTTGGAGGAATTGAAGTAATCGGACTGATGGCCATGCAATTGGAGAAAAAGGAAGATGCCCCGAAAGCAGGCTCCGTCATGCTGATTTTGCTGACCGCTATTTATATAGCCTCCCTGGTTCTCGCTGTCAGCATGACTTCCATCAGCTCCTTTAACGAGAAAGAGAGCCCCTTTGTCACGGCTCTCAGCGGCTACGATCTATCCTTTTTTCCTCACGTCTTCAATGCGGCCATCATTATTGCGGGCTTCTCCACCCTAACTGCCGCCTTGTTCGGTGTCACGACCCTGCTCGTCACGCTCGGGGAAGACGGAGATGCACCGAAATTCTTCGCCAAAACAACGAAAGGTAAACGAAAGCTCGCCCTTCCGTCACTCGGCCTTGCCACAGCCGGAATGCTGCTCTCCATTATCGCAGCCCTGATTTTGCCTGGTAAAATCTACGAATACATCACAACGGCAGCCGGAATCATGCTGCTGTACAATTGGAGCTTTATTATCCTCTCTTCGCTGAAAATTTTAAAGCTGGCCGTTATGGAAAAAATGATTGCCGTGGCCGGTATCCTCATGCTCGCTGCCGCAATTGCGGGTACTCTGCTGGAGAAAACCGGCCGTTCCGGATTTTTTCTAAGCCTGCTGTTCGCAGCCATCATCGGTATCATGTGCCTTGTGATGAAAAAGAAGTGGGAGCAAAATGAATCTGGATGCTAAGAGGAGATGCTGCTCCTCTTTTTTATGATGGTTTCAACCGCTAAAAATAAAAGTGCCGCAAATCCTCCGAAAGCAGCGAGCTGCCAAGTAATTTCAGCAAACTTAAAGAATGCAAGAAGTATGACGGCTCCTGCAAAAGAGTACAAAATCAGCTTCAGCACTCTTCCCAAAGCCCCCTATTCCCTGCAGCAAAGTCAAGCAAGTACGAAATCGGGATTCCGCCTGCGGCATACACAGCAAGCCCGTAAAGGAAATATACAGCTATCCAGTCCCCCGCAATCGTGGAGGTCACATTATGAATAATTTGCAGGGCCAATGAAGCAAGAAAAGCTGAAATAGCAGCTGTTATCCCTTTCCTTAATAAGATTTTCATCCAAAAATCCCCTTTAAATTAACAGAAAATACTGTATACTAATTTTAACATTAAATGGAGGAGGAAACTGAATGAAAAACGCAATGACTGGTAAGCTACATGCACACAGGGGGGCCGGAATGCACTGACCCCCTGACCTGTGCAGCCATGTGAAATCTGCACAATAAAGGGGTAAATTAATTGAATCATTTATGGAAGAAATTCCTGTCCTATTATAAGCCTTATTGGCGTTTATTTACCGTTGTAATGGTCTGTTCCATTCTCGGATCTGCGATTTCCCTCGCCTATCCGCTCCTCACCCGGTATATCACAAAGGATGTCCTGGAAGGGGTGGATGAGAATTCTCTAAATCAGATTCTGCTGACGGGAGCGGCGATGCTTGTCCTCGCTTTAGTTCAAATGGGATTCAACTATGTGATGGACTATCACGGACACCGGATGGGAGCGTTGATGGAAAGTGATTTGCGCAGCGAGCTGTTCAGCCATTACCAGAGCCTGTCCTTCCCGTTCTATGACCGGCAGAAAACCGGACAGCTGATGTCACGAATGACAAACGATCTCTTCTGGCTTTCTGAATTGTATCACCACGGACCAGAGGACTTACTGAAATACTCTGTGAGGTTTATCGGAACCTTCGTCATTCTGCTGACAATCAACGTTCCATTGACCCTGGCCATCTTCGCCTTCCTGCCATTCATGGCTGTATTTGCGATTTATTTTAACAGGAAAGTGAATTTTGCTTTAAAACGAAACAAAGTCCAAATCGGTGAAATTAACGCGCAGGTTGAGGATAACCTTGCCGGCATCCGGGTCGTCCAATCGTTTACCAATGAAGCGCTGGAAAAGGAAAAATTCGAATACGAAAACAACCGCTTCCTCGAAAGCAGAAAAGCCGGCTACAGGTACGAAGCCTATTTTTCCAATGGCTTTGAAATGTTTATTCAGCTGATCAGCATCACTGTCGTTGTGGCGGGTGGAGCAGCGATTGTTCATTCCTCATTGGATCTTGCGGATCTAATTACGTTCTTAATGTACGTCGGCTTCCTGATTGAGCCAATCCAGAGGGTGATCAATGTGGCAGTTCTCTATCAGGAAGGGATGACCGGCTTTGAACGGTTTGTGGAGATGATGAAGATAGAGCCGGACATTACGGATTCTCCTGAAGCCATGGAGCTGGAACACGCCAACGGAACGATTGAGTTCCGGAACGTCTGCTTCCGCTACGGGGACGATCAGCCGAATGTGGTGGATCATCTTTCTCTCAAGATCGAAGCCGGAGAGTATGCCGCACTCGTCGGTCCATCCGGCGCCGGAAAAACAACGATTTGTACGCTCATTCCACGCTTTTATGACATTCAGCATGGTGAAATTACGATTGACGGAATAAACATCCAGGATATCACCTTGTCATCCCTGCGGAAAAATATCGGTGTCGTCCAGCAGGATGTATATCTTTTTGCCGGAACCGTCCTCGATAACATTCGCTACGGAAACCGTGATGCGACAGATGAAGAAATCATTGAAGCGGCAAAAAACGCCCATGCCCATGAATTTATTATGAAGCTGCCGAACGGATATGACACCGACATCGGCCAGCGCGGCGTAAGGCTTTCCGGCGGCCAGAAGCAGCGGCTCAGCATTGCCCGCGTCTTCCTGAAAAACCCGCCCATCGTCATTTTTGACGAAGCGACCAGCGCCCTGGACAACGAAAGCGAAAAGGTGGTCAAGGACTCACTCGAGCGGCTTGCCCAAAACCGCACCACCCTCGTCATCGCCCATCGGCTGTCGACCATCCGGAATGCAGAACGGATTATCGTGCTGAAAGAAAACGGCATCGCCGAGCAGGGTACGCACCAGGAGCTGATGAACAGAAATGGCGCTTACGCCAGGCTGCAGGAGGTACTGTAGATTTTTTACACAGAAAAGAAGCAGGAACGTTACCCTGCCTCTTTAAGTATAAGAGCGGATAGATGCAGTCCGCTCTTTTTTCTATTTATCAGTCTCTTAAAGGTATGACCATAGCATCCAGCACGATATCTTCCTTGACCTTCCCTGGCTTTTGTTTAATTGGTACTTCTCTTTTTTCTCCATCTGCTGTTATTACAGCTTCCCCATGATTTTCAGGAGTGTGCTTTCTTACCTGTACATGCGGGGTTACAATCAGCTCAGTTGCATTAGGATCGAGCTTTTCAAAGGTGCTGCTCCAGCTCATGGAATAGGCATCCTTTCCGGATCCTCCATTCCCTTCCCCGGAATAGCTGTTTCCTAAGTTGTCCTTCACATCCAGTTCGACAAACACATCATCCCATTGGTTCCGAACATTTCGACTGGCCGTTTGATTATAAAAGAGACTGAAGGACATAGGGGTTTGGGAGATTTTCGTAATGCTGACCTGAACGCCGTCTTTTTTGGCACTAAGATTGAGAACCTCCTCCTTTTGGTCCGCCGCTTTTAACGAAAAGGCAAAATTCCAATCACCTTTTATCTCGGTATGACTATTAGGAAGGGAAAGCGAGTTTATCTTCCATACCATGTTTACGTGATCCGCACCCTCTTGATTAAGATTAGTAGACCTGAATAGACCAACATAATGATTTTCATCGATCCTTGTAACTTGCGAACTGCCTGCCATGCCAGGTGAACCCAGTATTTCAGGAGAGCCTTCAATCAGAAGATTTTCTGCCAGTTTCTTATCACTCTCAATCGCATATGTCATCGATACGGTTTTCCCGTCAAAGACAGCATCTTGAATGGTCACTTTAATTCCGTTGCTTTCTTCCCTCATATTCAGCTCCGTCGAGAATTCCTTGTAGTGGTCGTACATCCCCGTTTTTCCGGTATCCAGAAACTTAAAAAGATCTCCTATGACCGGAATGCTGCTTGCATAGGCAGGAAACGTCATGCCAACCATTCCAGCTGACAGACAAACGAAGATGGCAGCCGCTGCCGCACCCTTCTTCCAGCTGCTCCTGTTCTTTTGCTTAATGGATTTTTTCAATCCTCGTTTGACTTTTTCTTTCTCAACCTCACTGATTTCCATCAGTTCAAATTCAGACTCATCGAAATCCATGCCATTTAATAACTCATAAATATCCTTCATAGGCCGTTCTCTCCCAATCTCAGATTTGCCGCTTTGCTATGGAGTTTCCTTTTCCCACGGTATATCCGGTTATCGATTGCCGTTTTGGTTAAACCAAGCTTATTGGAAATATCCTCAGTTTTACATCCCATAAAAAACTTCATCATGAAAATTTCCCGATCCACCGATTCCAGAGTATTCATCAACTGAATGATCTCCGCTCTTTCCTCTGAATCTATCCATTCGTCTTCTGCAGACCGGCCCGTTCCCACATCCACATTTTCAGCTGAGTATTCTGGTTTTTTGCTCGCTTTCCTGTAGTAGTCAATCGCTTTAAACTTAGCCACTGAACAAATCCATTTCCTGAAATCTGTATGGTCACCTTGAAATTTCTTCGAGTAATCCCAAACGGAAAGAAAAACATCATTGATGCACTCCTCAATTAACCCGCTGTTCCTGACCGGAGTCAGAACCTTCACCAAAATCCCTTTTATAAGAGGCAAATACTGATCAACGATATACTCCAATGCATATTCATCTTTGCTCTGCAGACGCTTTATAAAATTTGACTCGTTACATTTCATTTGATGAATCCCCTTATTTTTTTGTAAAAGCTTTTACACTTTATACAACGATTAAGAGCAATGAATCTCTCGCTTTTTTTAAAAATTTTCCAATCTATTTATATCATAACCGTTCCAATATAATGAAATGGGGGTGGAAGACTTGAATTCAATGGAAAAGCATAATTTAAAAGTTTATGACGAAACCGGTGCAACCGCGCTATCCTGCCTGATCCTTCAAGACGGAAAGACGGCTTATGAATTCTATACAGGGACTCATAACCGAGAGTACGGTGCGCAGAAGGTACAGAAAGACTCTAGATTCAACATTGCATCCATACGGAAATCCTATATCGGCTTTGCACTTGCCTGCATGATCGCAGAGGGGAAAATCCGGGGGCTTGATCAGGATCTTTGCACTTATTTCCCTGCAATTCCTGTCATTGAAGGGACAACCATCCGCCATGTACTTACTCATACCCATGGCCTCGCAGAAAAGGACGGAAAATGGATCCGCATGTTTCCTCCTGGTGAAGACTGGTTTTATAACAATGCCGGAGTGAACTTGCTGATCAGCATTATTCAAAACGTCTCAGGAAAGACAATGGCCCAGATACTGGACGAGCAGGTGTTTCAAAAAGCAGGATTTGCGGAGAGCGGATGGGAAAAGTCTGAGGAAAATTTAGTTTTGAATTTTCTATCGGACCCTTCCCGGCAGCTGGATGACAGCGGCGAAGACAGCAACCTGTATTGCAGCACAAGAGATCTCGCTAAATGGGGAGAATTATTTCTTACAAGAGGAAAAAGTGCCGAGATTTTAACTCCGGATGCTTTCAAAGAAATGACTTCTGTGCAATTTACAGGATTGGCTCAATTGCCGAAACAAGGATACTTCTGGTGGGTGAAAGAAGAGGATTTTCCCAAAAATGAAATCGGCCCCAAAGTTCCAAAAGGCTCCTATCAGCTCCTCGGCATAACGGGCTGTATTTGCCTTGTCATGCCGGAGTATCAAGCCGTTGCGGTAAGAATGCTGAATCAAACAGGGCAGAACCGGGAATTTAATTATTTGGACGATGTGAGGACATTTGGTGATATGGCAGCTGGTATGGTTGGCGCAAAATAAGGGGAAGATCAAGTAGCATTAGCAGGAAATCCCCCTTATAATCAGTAGAGAATGGGGGATTACAATTGGAACATCAATATGAATTAACATTTGAAGATTATGCGGCATTCAACCTTCATTATGTAAAAGAATCAAAGACCGCCATGCAATCATTTTGGATTCAGCGAATAATAGGACCCGTCATTTTTTTAAGCTTCCCCTTTGTTTTTTCGTGGGGAAAGGATGACTTCCTTCCAATGTTCATTGTCTTTCTCATTCTCGCAGCTGCGTGGTTCTTTCTCTACCCTAAATACTTTTTTAAGGCTTTTAAAGGCAGAATTAAAAAATTCATGCAAGAGGGCAGCAATGGGAAAATACTTGGGGAACATACCCTCATTCTGGATGACAGCGGATTGACAGACATCAGCGAGTCCGGCAAGCACAGCACCAGCTGGGAGAGCGCAGAAAAAGCAGTAGAATTAAAGGAACACTATTTGATCTACATCAACTCCATGCAGGCCTGCATCATTCCGAAAAGATCTTTTAAGAATGAAGCCCAGCTGGGAGAGTTTAAACGGTATTTTGAAAGGCTATAACAAAAACGACCCAATTATAACGACCGGGTCGTTTTTTATTGGCGAAGAAGAAGCCGTTCACATAGATAGAAGGCTGCTGCTGTAACTCCTCCAAGCAAACTAAGAAAAAGAGAGGATTGTAAGGTTTGATAGACCGTGAACAAATGGGTGAGCTGAAGAATCAGTGCTCCTGCCGTAAAGAAGACAAGGAATTTCAGATTTTTGCGATTCGTGATGACGTCTGCGAGGTACGAAACCGGAATGCCGATGATGCCAAAGATTATAAAGGTATAAACGGAGAGAGTGATAAGCATCGCAATTAACGTACCTGGGTTTTCAGCCTCTAGTCCACCTTTTAGGATGAACGCGAGCATAAATAACAACGCCCCGCATACCGAGCAAATAGCGGCCGTTCTCAATTTTTGCTGGAATCGGATCATTGGATACACCTCCATCATTCCCCACATAAGTAAGGCGAGGAATTTTCAACACATATGTGAATGGGCCTTAACGTTCTCCCTTATATATATATCTCCGAAAAAATAATTGGGTGATTAAAACTTTAACCCTCTCATAGCTGTCAATAAAGACTGAAACTTTTCATCTTCAAAAACCCTAACCCTTCCATCTCCAGGAATTCCAACATATTCTCCTAATAGAATGTCATATAACTTGTCCTCTTCTTGTTCAAAAAAAGAGTATAGAGAAGAAAATCCTTAATATTGGCAGTCGCAAGAATTGCATCATTAAGATAGGCATGAATTAATATCCGTGCATCTGATGCTCTCAAATAATCCATTTTTCTTCCTGGAGGAATAATAAGTCCGCCGAACTTCCTTCGGGCATAATTACTAAATTCTCTTAATTGATATTCTATTTCATTAGGAACTGCGGCCGTTTCCTCGTCTAAAATTTCGAGAAGTTTAAGAATGGGCTTGGTCTCTTTCTTATCTAGAGTATAAGACTGAACCTTTAATTCCTGCACAACCTCAGCACTTACCAAAATTTCGGCTTCTTTTCTATTTGATTCCTCCATTATTTTGTTCCAAAAACGATTGGCAGCTTCTTTATATTCTCTTCTTTGTATTTGTTCATCACTTTCCATTTCACCTTCCACAATTTTTTGCATAATATAGGATTTGTATCTAAAACAATTGGTATCGGGCATATATGTTACTATACTTCGATTTGCTAAATCCATTTCATTCTCCCAGACATCATTTAATTTCCATCATTATTGATTTCTTCATTAATCATGTCTTTAGTCAGCTCTGCAGCTTTCTTAGTTTTTTCAAACTTATCATTTCTCTTTGAGATGAAATCCATGAAACCAGGGAGCTCATTAAATTGTTCAGATTCGATATGCCAAGTACCGTTAGCTCCAGAAGCTTGATACCCTTTATATTTTTCACTTGCACAATGGCGCCGGACAATCTGTTGAGACACACCTGTCAGGTTGGCAACTTCTCTTACAGTTAGATATTTCGGAACGTTAAAATACTGGGAAATCGATTGAATTTCATCTTTTTGCAGTTTTTGCGAAAATTCCTTAATTTCTTTTTTAAGTTCCCGCTCCAGCTTAAGCATTTTAAGATAAGCTCTTGCGGATTCAGATTTCACAAGTTGTTCTTCACTTTCATCCAGACGTACTTGGTCAAGGACAATACTCATATTGATCACCCTCCTTACCTCCATTCTACCACCTTATCGAAACTTTCGAAACTTCTACTACCAGTTTATTCAATCGTAAATTTTTTAATCCAATATATAATTTTTTCTTTCTCCACAGCTGTTTCAGCACAAAAAAGCTCCCAGAGCAAACGCCCTGGAAGCTTTTTTCTTAACGCTTATTAATTTCTTCCATGAGAAGCTTGTTGACCATTGGCGGGTTCGCCTGGCCTTTGGATGCTTTCATGATTTGGCCGACAAGGAATCCGATTGCGCGGTCCTTCCCGTTTTTGAAGTCTTCGATCGACTGCGGATTGGCATCGAGCGCATCGTTTACGAATGTGCGAAGCGCGCCTTCATCAGAGATTTGGACAAGTCCTTTATCTTTAACGATTTTCTCAGCATCGCCGCCGTTTTCAATCAGTTCTTTAAAGACTTTTTTCGCGATTTTAGAAGAAATCGTTCCTGCTTCGATCAGCTTGATCATGCCTGCCAGTCCTTCAGGAGTAAGAGCCGTGTCTTCAAGCTCCTTGTTCTCTGCGTTCAGGTAGGCTGATACTTCACCCATCAGCCAGTTGGATGCCTGTTTCGCATCCGCACCGGTTTTGACGGTTGCTTCAAAGAAGTCGGACATTTCTTTTGTAAGAGTCAGAACCATTGCATCATAAACAGGAAGACCAAGCTCCGCTACGTAGCGCGCTTTGCGCTCATCCGGAAGCTCAGGAATTTCAGCACGGATGCGTTCTTTCCATTCCTCATCAATGTAAAGAGACACAAGATCCGGTTCCGGGAAGTAACGGTAGTCGTCGGATCCTTCTTTTACACGCATTAAGAGGGTTTTTCCTGTGGATTCATCAAAGCGGCGTGTTTCCTGCTCGATGATTCCGCCGGATAACAGAACCTCTGCCTGGCGTTTTTCCTCGTGCTCCAATCCTTTGCGGACGAAGTTGAAGGAGTTCAGGTTTTTCAGCTCGGCTTTCGTCCCGAACTGCTCCTGGCCGACTGGACGAAGGGAAATGTTCGCGTCGCAGCGAAGAGAGCCCTCTTCCATTTTACAGTCAGAAACTCCTGTATATTGGATAATGGCTTTTAATTTTTCAAGATACGCATACGCTTCTTCCGGCGTACGGATATCCGGCTCGGAAACAATCTCCACAAGCGGCGTACCCTGACGGTTGAAGTCAACGAGGGAGAAGCCGTCGCCCGTATGGTTCAGCTTACCCGCATCCTCTTCAAGGTGAAGACGGGTAATTCCGATTTTCTTCTTTTTACCGCCTACTTCAATTTCAATCCAGCCATTTTCACCGATTGGCTTATCAAATTGAGAGATTTGGTACGCTTTCGGATTATCGGGATAAAAGTAGTTTTTGCGGTCAAACTTCGTATCCGTTGCGATTTCACAGTTCAGCGCCATCGCAGCCTTCATCGCAAAGTTTACCGCTTCTTTATTCAATACCGGAAGGACACCCGGGTAACCAAGGTCGATCACGGACGTGTTTGTATTCGGATCCGCTCCGAAGTGGTTCGGAGAAGCGGAAAAGATTTTTGAATTCGTTTTAAGCTCAACGTGGACCTCAAGTCCAATCACCGTTTCAAAGTTCATTCGTTTCTCACCCCTTACAGTTCAGGTTTTGCTTTATGATGGTCTGTCGCCTGCTCAAATACATGGGCAACACGGTAGATGGTGCTTTCGTCAAAGTGCTTGCCGATGATTTGAAGTCCGAGCGGAAGACCGTTAGAGAATCCGCAAGGAACGGAAATTCCAGGGACACCTGCAAGGTTAACCGGAATCGTTAAAATATCATTCGCATACATCGTAAGCGGATCGTCAGTTTTTTCGCCGATTTTGAAAGCAGGAGTCGGAGTCGTCGGTCCAACAATGACATCGTACTTTTCAAAAACATCTTCGAAATCTTTTTTAATGAGCGTACGCACTTTTTGCGCCTTTTTATAGTAAGCATCATAGTAACCGGAGCTAAGAGCGAACGTTCCAAGCATAATCCGGCGCTTCACTTCGTTCCCGAAGCCTTCCGCACGGGTCTGCTTGTAAAGATCGATCAGGTTTTCCGCATTGTCTGTACGGTATCCGTAGCGGATTCCGTCAAAGCGCGAAAGATTGGATGAAGCCTCAGAGGATGCTAACAGGTAGTAAGTTGCAAGCGCATATTTAGAATGCGGAAGCGATACTTCTTCCCACGTTGCTCCTTGAGCTTCCAGAACTTTAAGCGCTTCAAGCACGGAGTTTTTCGCTTCTTCACTGACACCTTCACCAAGGTATTCTTTTGGAACCGCGATTTTCAGGCCTTTAATATCACCTGTTAAGGAAGAAACATAGTCTGGAACATCCACATTTGCAGAGGTCGTATCCATTTGGTCTCCGCCTGCAATCGCTTGAAGAAGATACGCATTGTCCTCAACGGTACGGGTAATCGGGCCGATCTGGTCCAGAGATGACGCAAATGCCACAAGCCCATAACGGGAAACACGGCCATACGTAGGCTTTAATCCAACAACGCCGCAATAAGCTGCCGGCTGACGGATCGAACCGCCTGTGTCAGATCCAAGTGAAAACGGAACCTCGCCTGCTGCAACAGATGCAGCCGAACCGCCGCTTGATCCGCCTGGAACGGTTTCAAGATTCCACGGATTTCTTGTCGGCTTGAATCCAGAGTTCTCTGTAGAAGAACCCATCGCGAACTCATCCATATTCAATTTTCCGATCGTAACGGATTCTGCCTGCTGAAGCTTTTGCACAACCGTTGCATCATAGATCGGCATGAAATTCTCTAAGATTTTACTGGAGCACGTTGTACGAAGGTCCTTTGTTACAATGTTGTCCTTTACGCCAATCGGCATTCCAAAAAGGAGACCGAACTCATCGCGTGTACCGACTGCCTCGTCCAATTGCTTTGCATAAGAGCGCGCACGCTCTTCATCAAGCGTCATGAACGCCTGAACTTTATCTTCTACTTCGTTAATCCGTTTGTAGGACTCATCAACGAGGTCCGTAACGGTGATGTCTTTTTTATGTAAACGCTGCTTTAACTCGGAAATCTTATGGTCAAATAATGACACCTAGGTTTCCCTCCCTTATTCAAGAATGGTCGGAACGCGGATGTATCCGTCTTTCTGGTCCGGAGCGTTTTTAACAACGTCCTCAACCGGAAGACCTTTAGCCGGCTTGTCCTCTCTCATTACGTTTTTCATATCCAATACGTGAGTCGTCGGCTCAACGTTATCCGTATCGAGCTCATTCAGCTGCTCTGCAAATGAAATAATGGCATCAAGCTGCTTTGAAAACATCTGAGCTTCCTCTTCTGTAATCGCAAGACGGGCAAGGTGCGCAACGTGCTTAACCTGATCAGTCGAAATGCGTGACATCAACTGTTCACCTCCAATAAAATCGTGCATAAACAATACTCTGATGATAACAAAATTTAGTGCTATAAAGCAAGGCATTGTGGTGGCAGGCAAGGATTGGCGGATGAGCGAAAGCTGTGCGGCGGCTTGACGGATGCTCGGCGGATGCTCGGCGGATGCTCGGCGGATGCTCAGCGGCGCCTGACCCGCAGTTCGCTTAAGGATGAAAGCTTCGGCACCGATTCTGTGAACCATTGGTACGCAAGGGCTGAGTGGCTTCGGTCTCTGTCCCCCGCTGAGGTGAAGGATGTGGGGTCAGGCACGGTGCCAGTCCCGCTGTTTGCTGCCGAACTAAAGCTCCGGCACCGTCTTTGTAAACCATTGATACATAAGGCTTCACACGCATTCGCCTCCGTCCCCCGCTGCGGTGAAGGATGTGGGGTCAGGCGCCGGTCAATAAAGTTTGCACTGACCCCCGCTCCTCTACCGCACTAAACCTCCGTCCCCGCCGCGTTGCCATGTTGAGGGTCAGTGCAAAACCACAAAAAACCAGGAGCAGCAACCTGCCCCCGGTTTCAAACCCTATCACTTCGTAATCGTATGATCGTCAATTACCCTGCCATCACGTGCTTTAGCGGTAATCTTAATTCCGTCCTCTCCAATCATTACACTTGAATACACTTGTGTTTTCTCTTCGAAATACACATCCATGTAATCCTGCGGGACGGCGTCGTAGAATTTGCCTCCGGTGGAGCCGGCGATTAAGTAGGTGGTACCGCCTTTTTCGACCTGTTTGCCGTCTTTCAGCTTGTGCGTTCGGACGTAGGCGTGGTCATGGCCTGAGATGGCAAGGTCGATGCCTGCCTGGTCGAAAGCTTTTGGGAATACACTTTTGACCGCTTCTGCTCCGCCTTGCGGGTTGGAGTAGTATGGCGAGCGGTGATAGGTGACGATTTTCCATTTCTTTTTCGATTTGGCCATGTCTTTGATGAGCCAGTCTGCTTGTTTTTGGAGGCCGGCTGTGTCTGTTTCAGTGTTCAGTACAGCAAAATGGGCGTCTCCGTAGTCATAGGAGTAGACCGTTCCTTCAAAGCCGTCCGGGCCGTTGTAGGGCATGTTGAAGAGGCTCTTGAATGTGGTGACGCCGGTGCCGATGTTTTCATGGTTTCCGACTGTTGGCATGATGGCGGTTGATGGTGCAAGCTCGGTGTCTTTCATGGATTCAAAGAATGCATTCCAGTGTGAGTAAAGGTTTCCATCATCAATCATATCGCCGACATGCATCATGAACGCGGCATCCGGATGTTCCGCTTTTGCTTTTTTAAACAGTTCTGTGTAGATGCCGAAGCCGGATTCCGTTTGGTTCGGAGGTGCCTGGGTATCTCCCATCAGCAGGAAGGTGAATGGGTCCTTCCGCGATTCGTTTGCTTTGATTTCTGCAGGTTCGCTCCATCCTTCAGGTGTTCCGTCTCCAGCGCGGTACATATACGTTTGTCCCGGAACTAGTCCGGTCACTTCAGCGGTATGGGCCTGAAGCTCGCCTTCGTCCATGGCAAGCGGTGTGCTTTTGCCATTTTTGGCTAAAAATCTTTTGCCGGTGAAGCCATCTTTCTTGTAATCTTCTAATTTGGCAATCTGAACGACAGAGTCTGTAACCTGCGGGGCAGTCGTCCAGCTGATATTGCGGCTGGATGGTTTGCCGTTGAAGGTGACGTTCAATCTTTCCGGTTTGTTCGTTCCAAGGTGATTCAGCACATTAATTTCCTGTGTGAAGCTGTATTGGCTGTCTTTCGCTGCCTGAATGGTCACTTTGCCCGGCAATACGGATAGCAGGTTCGTTTTAACGGTGCCGTCTGCGCCAGTTTGACCAAGTGTCCAGTCACTCAGTTCCGTATCGCTCGCTTTGATCCAGCCTTGTACATCCCCAAGACGGACTTGCTGCCAGTCTCCTTCTGTTTTCATCACAATCATCTGAATGTTCCTCGATACCGGTGCTATCATTTCCGAGGCTTCATTCGCTTCTTTGCGGATTTGAGTCATTTTCGCTTTTACTTTAGCAATCTTGTAATTTGGTGCCGTTACTTTTACTTCGGCTCCCTGAACAGGCTTTCCGTTTTCATCCTTGACCGTTACCTTGGAGGGAAATCCTGTGGATGTGCGGTCGGTGCTGACATGGAAATGGGCTTTCAGATTTTTTTCGATGTCCGGTAGATACAGATCGGTTTCTCCAATTGATCCTGAAACGAAGTCAACCGCTGCTTTTCCTTTTGCCGAAGCAGGGATGGAAAGCGGCACGGTCCCAATTTCTGCATCGCCTTTGAGTTTGTTCAATCCTTTTAATTCAAGCTCGATGGTACCGTCTTCTATGATCTCATTTTTCACGATCATATCGGAGGTAATGGATTCAGATAGTTTTACCGTTTTACCTTCTGTTTTCAAAGCTGAAGGATCTGCTTTTAACTTTAGCTTCAGCGTATCCAGCTGCTCTGCTTTGCTTGCCTGAAGCTTGATAGGGAAAGCTCCGCCGATGTAGGCGGATTCAGGGGCAATTGCTTTGAACCCCGGCTGGCCGGCTTCGGTTTCAAACGTCCATGACTTCGTTGTTTCGTTTCCGAAGTTGTCCTGAACCGTAAGCTTTGCCATATGGTACCCGTCCAGCATCGGGCTTCCCGGCTGGTAGGAAACTTTGCCGGATTCAGGATCAAATTGAGCTTTCACTTCTTTTCCGTCTACATTCAGAGTAATGCGGGCCGGGTTGATCCCGGTGTCCTCATCCTTTGCGATGGCCGATATAACCGGCTTTGCATCGGTTACATTTGCTTGATCCGCAGGCTGGTTTGAATCGATCGACGGGTTTATTAAATCATCGTTCGTTTCGCCATATACTGCCCGGATGTTATCAACATAGATCGAGCCTGCATTTTTGTTGGCGTCGCTCGTCTCCATGAGTCGGACGGGCAAGTCCATTTTTAAAGGAAGGGCCTTTCCAGCAGGTACTTTTGCTTCGACGTATTTCCAGCCGGTCCAGTCCATTTTTGTTGCAAAATCAAGAGCGAACGCGCTGTTGTTTCCGTCTCTCATCTGACTTCTCAGCCAGTGGTTTTTCCCGTCGCCATACACCCACATTCCGATGGATTCCGGGTAATCTTCAATCGTTATTGGCTGCTTCGGATGAGCGTAAGCACCGGACGTGCCAGTTGTTCCTGAAAAATCATAGTTGAGCTGCAAAGAATGCTCTCCGAATCTAGCAGGCTCCGGATAGGTAGTCTGCTTGATGGAAATGGAGTTGAAGCGGGCACCGCTATAGGTCCAATTAGCAAAATCCTTCTCAAAGTCTGCTAGAATGATTGGCAGCTTGCCTACTTGGATATCCATCGTATCGGTTATGCCTCCGTATTGAACGGTAATTTTTCCAGATGCCGTTTGGCCGGAAGCCCTGAAAATTCCATTTTTATCAACGGTTCCAATATCTCCCTCCACCTTCCATTCAAAAAGGGACGGATCGGCGTCAACCGTTTTCCCGTCAAGCATGGCTTTAGGAGCGAGATTGATTTCGTCGCCTTTTTTTACTGTTAAAGAATCCTGTGGAAGCTGGATGCTGCTTAATTTGTCCGTTACGGTAATGGCCGACGATCCTTTTGCCCCGTCTTTATCCGCAAGGACCATGCCTTTTCCGGCTTTGCTTCCTGCTGTGAACAGTCCTTTTTCATCTACTGTTCCGAGGGCGGAATCAGAGACGGACCAGTCCGCCTCCCCGCTTATTGCTTTAGGGAAGAAATTTGCATCCATTCCTTTTGCATCAAGATCCTCAGTGCTTCCCTTCAGAATGAGCAAGTGGTCAGGCTTTATCGCAAGCTGGCTCACGCTTCCCGGCTGAGCGGACGTTGTAATTAGAATTGAATTGGCGACAGCGCGCTCAAAGCCATCGGATGGACGGTTTACGAGGCCAAGACCTTCTTCACCCGGCTGTCTTGCCGCAAAGGTGGATGAGCCGCCGCCATCGAGATTCAGTGCTTCTACAGCCCCCATTTCAAACATCATGTCACGAAGTTCGAAAACGGTGATTCCCTCTGAATATCCTGGTGAGCGGCCGTCGATGACAACAAAGAAAATCGTTCCGTCCGCCTTTTTACCGACAGCGGTCCGGGGAGCGACTGCTTTTGTAAAATCATCTGAAACTAAATTGACCTTCTGGCCATTTTGAACGAGCTTATGATTGCCGCTCAATCCTTCTTCAGCTTCCAGCCATTGAGAAGAAATCTGTGTTTCGATTTCAATTTCCTGGCCCGGCTTTAAGTTTTTCACCTTTTCTGCACTGGCTCCGTGACCGGACAGCACAAGCTTTCCTTCTTCAATCGGCTGATTCCCTTTTCCCTCAATAACCGATTCGACCTTCGCTTTCATTTTTCCCGGTTTATGTACATCCCCTGACTCAATCGTTAAAACAGCCTCCGTTCCGGCCGTGTTGGTGCCAGTTGATTTCAATGGATCTGAATACAAGACAAGGAGGTTGTTCGATCTCGTTCCATTTAAATTATCTATATGCTGAATGTTTCCATCTGAATGGAGCTTAAATTGAACCCCTGGAATACCAAAGAGCGGCGTCCCATCCCTCTTCATCCCAAATGATTCCTTGTATCCTGATTTAAGGATGCGGCCGTCGTGAATGACGGTTCCATTCGGAACTCCGCTGGACATATTATAGAAATCTCCGTTAAACGCCCCGATCACAACCTGTCCGGGCTTTGAGACGGCTGCTGCCTGCTGGCGGACCGGCTGCATGCCAAGGTCTTTTCCATTTGGAAGTCCGGCTTCAATGTCAAGATTTTGCGAATCCAAGTCCACGTTCATAACAAACGCTTCCTGCCTTCCGCGGCCGCTTCCAATCGTGACCGACTCCTGTTCAATTCCCGGTGCAATCTTTTTCTCCCACTGATCGATGACTTGTCCTAATGAATAGCCTGTCTCTTCCGCTGATGCGGTTTGAACTGGCAACATGACGCCTGCGGCAGCCGTTTGGGCAGCTAATACAGACGCAAAAACAACGGATAATAACCTGCGTGGCTTTCTCATATTCCTCTCCCCGTTTCATCTTATTTTCAGTCGCTTCCCTTCAAACCGTATCACGGAGAATTGTAGTTTTATGAGAAAGAATTTAAAGTTTTTGTAAATTGATGAAAATTAAGGATATCGCCCTAAATAACGTTTGAAGAGTTTGTCGAAAAAGCAGGTCCTTTCAGTCTTGCAATTTTGGGAGATAGGTTATTCTTTATTTTCAGAATAGTTTTACTTTTATCTTTTATTGTAACCGTTTACTTAACCTTCAAACTAAAGTTTCAAGCATTTGCTTCCAATTTCCGACACGTTTAGACTGCTTGAATGTTGGGGATTAATTTGGTAGGTTAAGAAACCGTAAGCTGCGAACGGTGCTCGCCGCCATTTCACACCACTTAAGATTCAGCGTAATCCCTTTCTTGATCAATCCTTCCTGTAAAAAGAGACCCTGATTTGTCATACATTTTGTTTTTATTCTCTACCTGGATTCTCCAGATGACAAAGCTGCGCTAATTTTCCAGAAGGTATAGCCGGATTTGCCGGCGGTAAGGGCTGCATTCTTATTAGGGGTGAGCAGGATCACTTTCCTTGCTCGATGGAAATGACGACAAAACATGGATGACCGCTGTCCTTATAGCGGATACGTAAGGTTCCGTATGGAGGGATGGTTCATCCCGTGTGAAGGGTTTTGAGCGGTTTGTTTAGTAGCAAAAAAATGAGAATAGGAGAGATATTGTGGAAATTGGAGTTTATATATCATTAGCTCTCTACTTCATTATGATGCTCGGAATCGGTTTTTACGCTTTTAAGCAATCAACCGGTAATGTGGAAGGCTATATGCTTGGAGGACGCGGGCTCGGTCCTGCAGTAACGGCCCTTTCCGCTGGTGCTGCAGATATGAGCGGCTGGATGCTCATGGGACTGCCAGGGGAAATGTATTCAACGGGCCTTTCCGCTATGTGGATTGCCATTGGATTAACAATGGGGGCATATGCAAACTACTTAATTCTTGCACCAAGACTTAGAACTTATACAATTGTGGCAAATAATTCGATCACTATTCCTGACTTTTTTGAAAATCGTTTTGACGATCAATCCAAAATGCTTCGTCTCATTTCAGGTATCGTCATCGTGATCTTCTTTACAGTCTACTGTTCTGCCGGAATGGTTTCCGGAGGGACACTGTTTGAGTCTTCCTTTGGCTTGAACTACACGACAGGAATGCTGGTAACAGCTGGAGTAGTCATTATTTATACGCTATTCGGCGGATTCCTGGCTGTCAGCCTGACAGACTTTGTCCAGGGAATTATCATGTTCCTTGCACTCATTTTAGTACCGATTGTTGCACTGATAGACCTAGGCGGTTTTGGTACAACTATTGATCAAGTAAAGGAAATTGATCCAAAATTGCTTGATGTTTTCCGTGGCACGTCCTTCCTTGCAATCGTTGGTTTCCTGGCGTGGGGATTGGGCTACTTTGGACAGCCGCACATTATCGTCCGTTTTATGGCGATCAATTCGATTAAAGAATTAAAACCCGCCCGCCGCATCGGTATGGGATGGATGGTCATTTCCATCGTCGGTGCACTGATGACCGGACTTGTAGGGATTGCTTATGTAAAAGCAAATCAAGTTAACTTAGAGGATCCGGAAACCATTTTCATTAAGTTTGCTGATCTGCTGTTCCATCCGCTTATTACCGGATTCCTTCTGTCAGCAATTCTGGCTGCGATTATGAGTACCATTTCATCTCAGCTGCTTGTTACCGCAAGTGCGCTGACGGAGGACTTTTATAAAACGTTCTTCAAACGCCATGCGTCTGATAAAGAGCTTGTTCTCGTAGGAAGGCTGTCTGTATTGCTGATTGCGGTTATTTCAATCCTGCTTTCCCTTAAACCAAGCGGCACGATTCTATCGCTGGTAGGAAATGCATGGGCTGGATTCGGTTCCGCATTCGGGCCCGCGATCGTGCTCAGCCTCTACTGGAAACGCATGACGAAATGGGGAGCACTTGCCGGTATGATTACCGGTGCAGCCGTCGTCCTGATCTGGCTGACCGTACCTGGTCTAACTGACTTCTTATATGAAATGATTCCAGGATTCTTCCTGAGTCTGATCGCTGTTATTGTGGTCAGCAAAATGACGGCAGAGCCATCCGAAAAAGTGAAAGAAAACTTTACTGAGATGGAAACCGTGCTTGCGAGAGAAACTAAATAAACGTTTGTTTAAACCATTCAGCCCAAGGGGTTGAATGAAAAAAGCCCGCTGAACTAACTCAGCGGGCTTTTCTCTTATTCTATCAAAGCGTTTCAGAAGTCGTTTTCGCTTGCATGTGAAGAACCAAATAGTCAGGTCCGCCTGCTTTAGAGTCGGTTCCAGACATATTGAATCCTCCGAATGGCTGATAGCCTACAATCGCACCTGTACATCCGCGGTTGAAGTAAAGGTTTCCTACGTGGAAATCTTCTCTCGCCTGCTCGATGTGATCACGGTTGTTGGTAATAACAGCACCAGTCAGACCATATTCTGTGTTGTTGGCAATTTCAATCGCTTCATTGAAATCCTTCGCTTTGGCAATTGCAACAAATGGTCCAAAGATTTCTTCCTGCATAACGCGGGCTTTTGGATCAACGTCTGCCACAACAGTCGGCTGGATGAAGTAGCCTTTTGAGCTGTCTCCTTCTCCTCCTGCAAGAAGACGTCCTTCGTTGCGTCCGATTTCTACATATTCCATAATTTTATCAAACGCCGCCTGGTCGATAACGGGACCCATGAAGATTGAGCCATCTGTTGTATCGCCGACCGTCAACTCTTTTGTCAGCTCAACCACACGGTCTACAACTTGATCATACACATCTTCTACGATTACCGCACGGGAACAAGCCGAGCACTTTTGACCGGAGAAACCGAAAGAAGATTTCACAATCGATTGCGCAGCCAGCTCAAGGTCTGCCTCTTTATCTACAACAATCGTATCCTTACCGCCCATCTCAGCAATCACTCGCTTCAGCCAGATTTGGCCTTCGCTCAATTTGGATGCGCGCTCATAAATGCGCAAGCCAACATCGCGGGAACCTGTAAAGGAAATGAAACGAGTGCGCGGATGGTCCACTAAATAGTCGCCAACCTCTGCTCCGCTTCCAGGGATATAGTTCACAACGCCTTTCGGAAGGCCTGCTTCTTCTAAAACTTCTATGAATTTCGCTGCCACAACCGGCGTCGTGGAAGCTGGTTTTAATAGAACTGTGTTTCCTGCTACTAATGCAGCAACTGTTGTTCCAGCCATAATCGCAAATGCGAAATTCCATGGTGAAATAACCACACCTACTCCAAGCGGTATGTAGCTGTAGCGGTTGTATTCACCAGGACGGCTCTCAACCGGCTGTCCGTCTTTCAGCTTCAGCATTTGACGAGCATAGTACTCCATAAAGTCAATGGCTTCTGCTGTGTCTGCATCCGCTTCATTCCATGGTTTACCTGCTTCTTTAAGAAGCAAAGCAGAGAATTCATGCTTGCGGCGACGTACAATGGCTGCAGCACGGAAAAGGATATCTGCGCGAACCTCTGGCTTCGTCTTGCGCCACGTATTGAACGTCTCATCAGCAACCTGCATCGCTTTTTCCGCAATCTCGCGTGTTGCTTTAGAAACGCGTCCGATTACCTCTTCTTTGTTTGCTGGATTAATAGAAACAATTTTATCTTCAGTGGAAATTCTTTCTCCACCTACAATCAAATCGTAATCTTTCCCAAGATAGGATTCTACTGTTGCCAATCCTTTCTCAAATCCCTGCTTATTCGAATCTACCGAAAAATCCGTAAACGGCTCATGCTTGTAAGGTACTACCATTAAAATACGCCTCCTTTTAAAATAAAACGGTTACAAATCTATCTTAACTGATTATTCCCAACCATTCAAACATAGAAATGATTGTTACAAATTTTATTTTACTAAGAAAAGCGGAGGGCGCTTGCTAAGCGCTGAGAGACGGTGGAGCTGGAACTGACAAAGTCGCTCTTTGACTTTGACAGGGCCGGCGAAGCGGCCGAAGCGCTAGCCGCCGGAGCTAGACACTGAAACCAAGTTCGAAAGGGCGTTTGCTCAGCGCTGAAAGACGGTGGAGCTCTCGACTGAAAGGCGCCTGACCCGCTATCCTTTAAAGCATCGGGGGACAAAGACCATAGCCCGCAATCCCATATATACCAGCATTCAATCGCATAGGTGCCAGAGCTTTAATCCGGCAGAGAACAGCGGGACTGGCACGGTGCCAGTCCCCTCATCCTTCACCGCATCGGGGGACAGAGGCAGTGTTCCACAAACCCTTGCGGTCCAGCGGTTTCCCGGGCAGGTGCCGGAGCTTTCATGCTTTAGCAGAGTGCGGGTCAGGCGCGCTCATATGTTTCAGTCCGACACCGACACGCTCAGTTGCACCAAATACACGATCTCTTCGCCACAACAGCGAGCTTTCCCGACCACCGCACAAAAAAAGACCGCCCGCATCATTCAGGCAGTCTCAAAAACATTATTTAAATATATGCGTAACAGGTTTTTTATCCCCTGCTTTGCGGGTGATAAGGGCTTCCTGTCCGCCGGTGGAGGTGATGTTGATTTCCAGGTCAATGTAGTCCTGCGGGAAGTACTGGTTGATTTTTTCGATGACGAACTGGGTGAGGCCGATGACTTCGGCTTTTCCGTAAAACTGCATGGGAATTTCAATTTTCAGTTCCTTCAGTTCGTCGTCTTTGTAATGAGCTTTTCCGATTACACCCGTGTAGTTAGGGAAGTAATCGCCGATTTCTTCTTTGAAGCGTTCAAATGTATCCGCGTCTTCAGGCTTTTCACTTTTGGCTTCAGGTGAAGGGAAGAATTGATAGCTTTCATTGATATCTTTCCAGCCTTCAAGGTTGCTGCTTCCTGGTTTGGCTTCGCTTTTCGCAATAAATTCCCCTGGCACGATAGAGGATTTCGGCTGCTGGACATACAGCGCCACTGTTATCGGAACATCGGCGAGTTCTTTGTTTTGGCGGGTTTGCTTTACAATTTGAGCAGCAATTTTTTCGCCTTCCTTACGGATGGTGGAGCTGTCCAGTTTGGTTTCTTTTGCAATATCATCCTGCTTATAATAATGAACGGAGTTTAAGGCCACCCCGATCATGACGCCGCCAAGCTCAATTGTTTTATCGTCGACCCTCTTGAAATAGTTTTGTTCAAGGACGCTTGCCAGATATTTTGGTGTGTCTGTTGCTTCAAGGTCGGATATGACCGGATTGAGCCCGGCGTTGCTGAATTCCTGTTTGCTGTCTTTAGCTTCTTTTTCTTTTGTTTCGAGTGCTTTTCCTTCGTACTTATACCTTAGCCAGCCGCGTACCTGATCTTCTTTTAGATATTGGCCTTCTTGATAATAGTAGTTGTTTTTCGATGGAAATGGCTCTTGAGCGAGGTCCATTAATCCTGTTTCGAACTGGTCAAGGTCAAGTCTTGTGTTCAGGTTTTCAGCCGTAAGGCCTCTTGCTGCTCCCGTTTTGAAGGGGAGGACAACGCTGTAGTCAGCGTCAGAGATGGTGCTTTTCGGAATAATCGCCTTCTGCTTTTCGTTGTTTGTTTCCTGAACGACTTCATTGTCATCTCCGAAGCTTGGTGCGCATGCACTTAATAGCATGCTGCAGGCCGCCAGGATGACGATCCATTTTTTCAAAGAATGCCCACTCCCTGCTTTATTTCTTTAATTCCTCTATCATTCTTGCTTCATCCCATATTTCAATGCCTAGCTCTTGTGCTTTTGACAGCTTGCTTCCTGCTGCTTCCCCGGCTATCAGGAGATCTGTGCTTTTGCTGACACTGCCTGTTACTTTTCCGCCCAATGCTTCAATCTCGGCCTTTGCTTCATTTCGGCCCATTTCCTCAAGCTTGCCGGTCAGCACAATGGTTTTGCCGGCAAAGTAGGAGTCGATTTCCTCAGGTGCGACAAGCTTTGGTCCTTTGTAGTTCATGTTTACTTCATGGCTTTTCAGCTCATCGATGAGCTGGGCCACTTCCGGTTTTTCAAAATACGTAACGACTGCATCGGCCATTTTGTCTCCAATTTCGTTAATGGCGAGCAATTCTTCACGTTCTGCTTCCATGAGGCGGTCCATCGTTTCAAAATTCTGAGCCAGGGTCTTCGCGGCTTTTGAGCCTACATGGCGGATTCCGAGTCCGAACAGAAGTTTTTCAAGAGAATTCTCTTTTGATTTTAAAATGGCATTCAAAAGATTCTCCGTTGATTTCTCACCCATCCGGTCAAGAGCAAGCAGCTGGTCTCTTGTCAGCTCGTACAGATCTGCCACATCGGTTATTAACCCTTCCTGAAAAAGCTGGGCAATCACGCGCTCGCCAAGACCGTCAATGTTCATGGCGTTTCTTGAAACGAAGTGAATCAAACCTTCGCGAAGCTGGGCAGGGCACATCGGATTAATACATCTTAATGCCACTTCGCCTTCGATGCGGACGAGTTCACTCCCGCATTCCGGACATTCGGTTGGCATCGCGAATTCTTTTTCGTCACCGGTTCGGTGGTCGGCGAGAACATTTACGACCTCTGGAATAATATCTCCCGCTTTTTTCACGATGACGTAATCACCTAAACGGATATCCTTTTCCCGGATCAGGTCTTCATTGTGCAAGGAAGCGCGCTGAACAGTCGTCCCCGCTACCCGGACAGGTTCAAGAATGGCTGTAGGTGTAATGACTCCGGTTCTTCCCACGTTCAGCTCAATATCAAGCAGCTTTGTCATCACTTCTTCTGCCGGAAATTTATAGGCAATGGCCCAGCGCGGGCTTTTCGCGGTAAATCCAAGCTGCTGCTGCTGACTTAACGCATCTACCTTGATGACGACTCCGTCAATTTCATATGGAAGCGTACTGCGCTGCTCCTGAATCGTATGCAAAATTTCAATGACTTCATCAATGGTTTCGCAGTTCTTTCTTTCAAGGTTCGTTTTGAAACCAAGCTCATCCAGAAGATCAAGGCCTTCGCTTTGTTTTTCAACTCCTGTTTCACCTAGGTCTCCAATACCATAGACGAAAATGTCGAGATTACGTTTCGCGGCAATCTTCGGATCCAGCTGGCGGAGAGAGCCGGCAGCCGCGTTGCGCGGGTTTGCAAATGGCTCTTCCTCCAGCTCAATTTTTTTTTCGTTTAGCTTTTCAAACGATTTTTTCGGCATAAATGCTTCGCCTCTTACCTCGATGGACAAGGATTTTTTCAGGCGAAGCGGGATGGAGCGGATGGTACGGAGGTTTTCTGTAATATCCTCCCCGATGGAGCCGTCCCCTCTTGTCGCTCCCTGGACGAACACCCCGTTTTCATAACGGAGCGATACAGCCAGGCCATCGATCTTTAACTCTACGACATATTGAACATCGTCTCCTGCATTCTGGCGGACACGGCGGTCAAAATCCCGCAAATCCTGGTCATTGAATGCATTGCCGAGACTGAGCATCGGCGTCTTATGCTCGACCTTGCTGAAGCCTTCCAAAATCGCTCCGCCAACCCGCTGGGAAGGGGAATCAGGCGTTTTAAGCTCCGGAAACTGCTCTTCGAGACTGATCAGCTCATGAAGGCGCTGATCATACTCGGCATCTGGTACACTAGGTTTATCCAGAACGTGGTATTCATAATTGTAGCGGTTTAAAAGCTCATGCAGCTCCTGAACTCTTTTCTGGGATGATTGAAAATCGGTCATAATCCCAATCCTTTCCTAAAGCTATCCGTGATCATTACATTTTTTTAATTGGAGCAAATGCTGCAAGAAGCCTCTTGATGCCTACCGGACTTGGGAAGGCGATATCCAGCTCCTTGCTGTCACCCTCGCCCTTCACACTGACAACGGTTCCGACACCCCATTTTTTATGCTCGGCTTTATCGCCCACACCCCAGTCAAATCCTTCTCCGCCGGTTGATGCTTTTACCGGACGTTTGACTTGGGCCATAAGCTTGCGGTCCCGCTTCGTATTGCCGAACGGGGTGGTCATCGTTTTTTTACTCTCATTTAGGTTTTCCAATAATTCCTCAGGTATTTCAGCAATGAACCTGGATTCCGGATTCATGTTCGTCCGGCCGAAGAGCGTCCGCATTTGAGCATTGGTTAAATACAGCTCTTCTTCAGCCCTTGTAATCCCTACATATGCAAGTCTGCGCTCTTCTTCCATTTCTCCTTCTTCCATAAGAGAACGGCTGTGAGGGAATACTCCCTCCTCCATTCCCATAAGGAAAACGACAGGGAATTCCAGCCCTTTTGCCGAGTGAAGCGTCATAAGAACGACCGCATCCTGTTTTTCCTGCTCTTCTTCACTCAGCGAGTCGATATCGGCAATCAGCGCGAGATCCGTCAGGAAGGAAACAAGGCTTTTATCTTCGTTGTTTTTTTCAAAGTTTTGCGTAACAGACAGGAACTCGTCGATATTCTCAAGGCGGCTTTGTGCTTCGATGCTCTTTTCCAATTTCAGCATTTCTCTATAGCCGGATTTCTCAAGAATTTCTTCCGTTAATTCCGTGACGGATAAATAATCCTGCATACCGGTAAGGTTGCGGATTAAATCACGGAATTCAATCAGTGCGTTCGTCGCCTTTGCCGGCAATCCAATGAAGTCTACCTCATGAATTGCCTGGTACATGGAAAGATCATTTTCTGCCGCATAGCCTGCCACACGGTCGATTGAAGTCGCTCCGATCCCCCGCTTTGGCACATTAACGATCCGGGCGAAGCTGATGTCATCATCCGGATTCGCAATCATCCGAAGATAAGCGAGCAAGTCCTTGATCTCTTTCCTGTCATAGAACTTGATGCCCCCGACGATTTGATACTGAATGCTGGACTTAATCAGGATTTCCTCCATTACCCGTGATTGGGCATTCGTGCGGTATAGGATGGCACAATCAGAAAACTTCCTTTTTCCCTGATCGTACATTTCCTTAATTTTCCCCGCGACGAATTGGCCTTCTGCTGATTCAGAGTCTGCGCGATAGTAGCTCAGCTTCGTTCCTTCAGCATTTTCCGTCCAAAGATTTTTCGGCTTGCGGTTGGAGTTGTTCTGAATGACCTGATTCGCTGCATTCAAAATTCTTTGAGTCGAGCGGTAGTTTTGCTCAAGCATGATCACTTCCGCATTCGGATAATCCTTTTCAAAGGAGAGAATGTTTGAAATATCCGCTCCGCGCCATGCGTAAATGGACTGATCCGAATCCCCTACCACACACAGGTTACGGAAACGGGAGGCCATCATTTTGACAAGCAGATACTGTGCTCTGTTTGTATCCTGATACTCATCCACGTGAATATATTGAAACTTGCGCTGATAGAATTCAAGAACCTCAGGAACTCTTTCAAATAAACGGATTGTCGTCATAATCAAGTCATCAAAGTCCAACGACTGGTTTTTCAGCAGCTTTCTCTGATAATCGGTGTAAATATCACTGACGATTTGCTCGAACATGCCGCCAGTTGAGGACTTGGCGTATTCCTCTGCATCAATCAATTCATTTTTTGCCGAACTGATCGAGCCTAAAATGGCACGGGGATCATATTTTTTCGGATCAAGGTTCCGTTCCTTAAGGATGGACTTTACGACGGACAGCTGATCGGCTGAATCGAGGATGGAAAAATTCCGGTTCACTCCGATCCGATCGATGTCCCTTCTTAAAATACGGACACACATGGAGTGAAACGTTGAAATCCAAATATCATCCGCTCCAGGTCCAAGAAGGCGTCCAATCCGATCCTTCATCTCTCTTGCTGCTTTATTTGTAAAGGTCAAAGCGAGAATGTTCCAGGGAGCCACCCGTTTTTCTGCCATTAGATAGGCAATCCGGTGAGTAAGCACCCTGGTTTTTCCGCTTCCCGCTCCTGCCATAATTAAAAGAGGGCCATCAGTAGCTTTTACGGCCTTCCCCTGCTCTTCATTTAATCCGTTTAATAACTGCTGTGCTATAAAATCCACTATTTCCACCGCCTAACCAAACGTTTGTTCTTTCTTTTATTTTAATTCTATCCACTTGTTTTTGCAATCAGCTTTTCACTGCGCCAACGGTTTTCAAAGCCGCCTTTAAATCGTCGTAGATGACGTTTCCGACAATGACCGTATCTGCGAATTTTGCCATTTCCGCTGCTTTCTCAGGAGTCGTAATGCCTCCTCCATAAAACAGCTTCGTGCTGTTCAAAACGGATTTCACTTCCTTCACAACTTGAGGATCTCCATATGTACCGCTGTATTCCAAATAGAATATCGGCAGATGGAACATATTTTCCGCCATTCTTGCATAAGCCTTCACATCCTCAAGTTCAATTGATGTATCGGCATCCGTCAGTTTAGCGGCCTTGCAATCCTCATTTAAAATGCAGTAGCCTTCTACAAGCGTTTCATCCCAGTCCATCAGCTCTCCGTATTCCTTAATGGCATTCTTATGAAGCTCCACAATCCACTTTGGGTCGCGGCTGTTGAATACTGTAGGAATAAAGTACAAATCAAATCCAGGTACGACGGCTTCAAGTGTCGAGACTTCAAGTACACACGGGATGAGATACCGTCTTACACGGGCCATTAAATTCAAAATGTCTTCTTCGTTTATATGATCGCTTCCGCCAATGATAATCGCATCTGTCCCCGACTCGCAAACCTGCTCCAGGTCTTCATCCGTAATCAGCTTGTCCGGGTCTAGCTTAAACGCGTGGCGCCATTCTTTTACATCGTACATCATGTACGCCTCCCTTTTAACCATTTCATTATTATATCAAATTAAGGTGGGTTGAACACTATTACCCGGGCATTGATTAATGGAAAAGAAGCACAAAAAAAGACACCTCAGCGGGCGTCCCTTTTATGATTCATTTGGCTGTTTATGAATGCGCTCAAGCGCCATTGTATAGGCATCGTTTCCATAATTCAGGCAGCGCTTTACTCTGGAAATGGTTGCTGTGCTTGCACCAGTTTGCGTCTCAATTTTATGATACGTAAACCCTTCGCGAAGCATTCTTGCCACTTCAAGGCGCTGTGCCAATGATTGAATTTCATTCACCGTGCACAAATCGTCAAAAAACCGATAGCATTCATCCAAGTCTTTCAGGGAGAGCACTGATTCAAACAGTTGATCAAGCTCTTTGCCGCGCAATTTATCAATTTGCATGCAGTCATTCTCCTTTTTATATATTGATCTATGGCATTCAGTCTAAAATTCAAAGGAAATGGAAGAAAATAATATCTTATTTATAATTATTCGTTATACTTTCCTATTTTAACGCATTATCGATGGAAAGAGTATCGTTTTTTTCTTCACGTCGAAAATTCCCCTTGGCGTAATCCGGACAAACGGCAGATGGGTGGAGGAAAGGAAAAACAGGGTGTAAATTGGATCCTCGAATGCGTATCCTCTCTCCTTTAGGAAAGAGTGGAACTCCCGGTATTTATCCATCAGCTCAGGCAGCTCTGCTTTGGAAGCCGTCCCGTTCAGTTCAAGCTGGAGTTCATAACGGATGCTGCCATCCTCGCAAATGACAATGCCGCCGCCGATTTCAACCATCTGTTTATAAGCTGCAATCATATCTTCCTTATTTTTGCCGATCAGCAAAATGTCGCCAGTCGCTGAGAAGGAGCTTGCAAGTCCTTTTACTCCGCCAAATCCTTTCAAGACAGTGTTAATCCTCCAATTCCCATTCCGGTCAATCAGTGCCAGGAACGATTCATCATGCTCAATGGACAATTCATCGGTCGCTAAATCCCGGCTGACGGAATACGGCTGCATGATGACGCCATTCACCATGTGCAAACCGAGCGGCATGGAAAACTGAAGGTCATCCATCGTGAGCCCCCACGTCATGCTGAGAGGAGAAAATCCGCAGTCCTTCCAAGGCAGCTCCTGTAAATCCTCTTGAACATTTTGATGATTCTTTTTCAGCCATTTCCCTTTTGCCATGACATGGACCGGATTCGGCTTTGAAGGATCGTCTAAGAAGTTCAGTGTTGCAAAACGGCCTGCTGCAGCCGAGCCAAGCAAATGATCAATTCCATAGTAGCGTGCAATATTGAAGCTTGCCATATGGTACGCATCAATTGGATCGATTCCTTCGTTCAGCGCCATTTCTATTAAAGGATTCGTCACCCCGTCTTTATAAAAAGCCGGTGTTGCCCCATCTGTCGTTAAAAATAAATGCTCATAGGAAGCAATCGGCAGTTCCTTGATTTCCTTCAGCAGTTTAGGCAGATCCGGTCTGATCGAGGAATGCCTGAGTGCGACCGTGTAGCCTGCAAGCAGACGCGAGTATACCTCTTTTCCAGTCATCGCTTCGTGATCGGCATCGATTCCAAATAGCTTCATTTTAGTAAGTGTTTTTTCAGATGCTCCAGGGAAATGCCCCTCCACCCGTTTGCGCTTCTTTTTCGCCTCCTGAATTCGGTCAAGCATGAGATCATCTCCGGCAATCAGGCTTGGCCATCCCGTCAGCTCCCCTCCCTGCAAGACGCAATCATGGTCGAGCCATGCCGAAATCCGGTCGGGGGAAAGGATGATATCTTCCTTTTCGACCTCGGATTGAAGATCAAACCGCGCCCACCAATAGTGGTGAAAAGGTTCTTCGGAGCAGCGCCTCACTAAAGTAAGCGCTTTCTTTTGATCGTTTTGAAACAGCAGCTTCAAATTGTCACTGATCATCGCCGTTGTTCCATATTGGGCCGCATATCGGGCCAATGTCTGGGGATTATATAACTGAAAAGGATGAGCATGAGGCTCAATGTATCCGGGTACAAGATACAGCCCTTCACAATCCATGATCTCGGTCTGGTCTGAATGTTTCGGAAGCTCTTCGCCTATATAAACAATGCGATCTCCATAAATCCAAACGTTTCCATGGATCCATTGTTTCAAGTATGAGTTCAAGATGACCGCATTTTTCAAGAGGATTGTCGGCGCCACTTCCTGGTCAAGTACTTGGATTTGTTTGCGAATCTGATCATTTTTCCAAACAGCTCGGTGTTCCGGCATCGATGAATCCTCCTTCTGGAATCATTAGGCAAACGCTTTCACAAAAGTGCCGTTTGCGTCCTTAATTTTCCTTTTCATGTTATCACAATTAATACGTTAATGCATGAAAGAACAAAATAATTTGAAAACTTTTCACAATTTAAGGAGGTCTTCCCTTGATTAAACCTAATATTGGCATCGTTAATGCCCTCATCCGCATTACTGCCGGATTAACATTAGTTGCTGTTGCTTCTGCCAAATACTCAAAAAAACCATGGAGAGAGTCACTCATTCTTCTGATCATGCTTGGCGCAATGAAAGTCGGAGAAGGAATTCTGCGCTTCTGTCCGCTGACGCTTCTGTATGATCAGACGAAAGAAACAAATCAGGATGATGAGCACAGCGACGAAACCTATAATCCTTCTTGAGGGTCAGTCCCGTTTCGCTTTAAAGCAAAAGGGGACTGAGACCAAACGCTGGGAAGCCTTTAGTTGCAATGTGTTCCAGCGAAGGTGCCGGAGCTTTACTTCTTTATTAGAGTGCGGGACTGACCCGGTGCCAGTCCCGCACTGCTTTAACGCAAAAGGGGACAAAGACTGAACGCCGCGAGCCCTTGAGCGGCAAAGCCTCTCAGTAACGGTGCCCGAGCTTTATTCCTTTAGCACAGCAGGGGACTGACCCCATAAAAAGAGGTGATCGATTGGGATTTCTTGAATACATGAGGGATATGGTTTTTGTGTATGCTTCGCTGATTGGCGGGATTGTGGCGCTGGCGTTTGTATTTGTTAGGAGGAAAAGGCGGGTTAGATAGAAGGACGTCCTGTTTGCAGGGCGTTCTTTATTTTACTAAAGAATTCTCTCCGTAGTCCGATATACCTAATATATACCGTGGGATTTGGAGGACAATCGAATGACAATTACTCAGGTTTTAAGTACTGATGCCGTTTTAAAAGCGTTGGAGACTCATCTGGCTATGATTGAATTCAATTTGGATAGAGAAGTTATATGGGTAAATCACAACTTTGCTTCAGCCATGGGCTACCGGCCGGAAGAAATGAACGGATTGAAGCACCAGAAGTTTTGTACCGCAGCATTTCTGAATAGCCAGGAGTATGAAGAACTGTGGTCAAATTTGAAAAAAGGGATGAAGTTTCAAGAGAAAATTGAGCGTGTCAGCAAAGATGGCAGCCTGCTTTGGTTTGAGGCAACCTATATTCCCGTTGCTGATGAAACAGGAGAAGTAACCGCCGTTTTAAAAATTGCAACCAATATAACGGAACATGAAAACAAAACGCTAAATATTATTTCCGACCTAAAAAGCATGCCTGAGGAATTAGCTGAACTGGTCGTTGCGAATACCAAAGAAAGCACTCAGGCAGTTCAGGCCCTGCAAAAACAAACTGATTTAATTAGCCAGACCTCCAAAACCATCAGCCATATCTCATCACAGACCAATATGGTCGCCTTAAATGCGGCAATTGAAGCAGCACGGGTTGGCGAGCAAGGAAAAGGCTTTAAAGTGGTCGCAGATGAAATCCGCAGATTGTCAACGAATGTTGACGAAGCGATTGATAAAGTAAACTCCAATGTAGAGTACATCACAAAAGAAGCGCAAAAAGTCAGCAGCATCACAAACAGCCTCCAAACCATCATCAAAGAGACTCAGATTAAATTTTCCGCTACGATTACTGAATTTGAGGGAACAGCTAAATAAAAACCTCTTTTTCCAAAACTTTAGAGGGTCAACGCTGACGGTTTTATAGCAGCTTTGTCCCTTATCAGTTTATAATCAGCTTTGTATTAGGGTACTCTGCCAGAAGCCTATAAAAAGCATGATTAAAGTTTGTATTTTTTAGCAGCATCTTGAAAATTCCACATCTTTTCTCTCCCCTTATTATCCTTCATAACCTTAAAATCACAGACTATCCCTTTTAAATCTATTAATTATGACAGGTAAATAACATCCTTTACAGATCATAGCCCCTTCCTCCCAACCCCTGAAATATACTGATTTTTATATGAACCTTCTCCGTATGCTTGGTGATTCTAAATTTTAAGGAGGAGATTTTGAATGTTTAAAACCATCGCAACATCAGGATTAGCCCTTTCACTCGCTTTGGGAGCAGCAGGCGGCGCCGCATCTGCACAAGAGAAATCAACAGACTTGGATTTAGAAACGGTGCTGGATGCGAAATATGAGTCCAAACAGTCCTTTTCTTACAATGAATTCAGCAAATGGGCTGAAGAAAATGATTGGCAAGCCGGTGATCTGGAAAAATGGGCCGATGAAAAAGGCATGAGCGAAGAAGAAATGCAGGACTGGATGGAAAGCATGGGCTGGAGCTATGAGCAAAGCCAGGAGCTTGATTTAAATGTTGGTGCCAGCCTATCATTAAGCAGTATTTTAAATGACGATGATGAAGGAAGCAGTGATAACGAAGACGAAGATGATGATGGTCTGCTTGGCGGTTTGCTAGGCAACATCCTATAAAAATTGAGGACAAGCCTCCGCATATGCGGAGGCTTGTTTTATATGGTGCTCTTAATATGTGCAAGATGATGCCTTCCATGCCAGGCATACAGTCCAATGTTTTTCCCTAGTGAAACCTCGCCGGAGTCTGGATGTATGAATATCCGTTTTCGATCAGATTGAGTTAGGCTTCGCAGCACGGTAACCAGTCGGACATGCAGGGCTTCAATCAGCTTTAGTGAAGGCTCAACCGGCAAGCTGGAGTCAGAAAGCCTGGCCCATGCTCCTTCGTTGTATGGTTTGATGAGCGGCCGTTCTTCTGTCATAGCCAGTTTAAATCGGATAAATGCATTCATATGGCTGTCGGCAAGATGATGGACGACTTGGCGTACTGTCCATCCGCCGGGACGGTATGGAGTTTCCAGCTGCTGATCCGTGAGCTGGTCTACCGCTTGGCGCAGCTGCTGGGGCAGCTCTTCAATTTGGGTGATCCATTTCTCCACTTGTTCATTTGTAATTCCTCCATCATGCTGAAACGTTCCAATCGGGTACCTTTCGTCCATGGCGCATTCCTCCTTCCTTTTATTTTATTTGATAAGGGTTCTTTTTAGTATGGCTTGTTTTGGATGAGTAGCGCCTTGTCGAATCCCTCCGAAAAATCGATATCACTCTGTTTTCGTCGAAATATTTGAAAAATCGTCGATTTAAATATAAAATCGTCGATTTCTTGGAAGATGCTCCTAAGAACAGAAGAAAATCTTGAATAGTTTTTTCATCTTTATAAACTCGTTCCTTCAATTTAAAAATAGTCTCACCTGGTTATTTGAACGAATTGACATGGGAGTATATAAATGAAATTCCCATGAAAAAAGGTGTAATGGTTTCAACAGATACTACGCAGTTATGGATAAGTCATGCGATATCTGGGTCGGTGAGACCTGGTGTTTCAACTGTGCTGGTAAGTATCTCTACTTACCAAATAAGGGATGATTTCGGGTTCGTTATCTATGAAGGGGATGGGCACGAAGTTTATCAAATTGCGGTTGGTTTTGGGAACGGTATTGAAGAGTTGTTAATTTAATAACTATAAGTTTGTAAACTAAACTAAACCCCATACCGATAATCACTAATAATGATTAATGGTATGGGGTTTTTTGTACTAGATAATTGTAGGTAAATTTCTTTCAAAGGTAAGGGAAAATTAGAGAATGTCGGTCATTCTTTTTACAAAACTTTTGAAACAAATTTACTAATCAGGATGAAGTCAACAACCCACGAATGAAGTCACGGGTGATCTCGTTTGTTTTAAAAAAAGAGCCTAGTTATAGACTCTTAATTAATTTTATTTTTTCATAACTGTGATGGTGACTTTTCTTTCGTTTTTGTATTTATCGGTTGTTGCTACATCAAACTTAGTTCCGGATTTTTGAGCTTTAATAGCGATTTTGAAATTACCTCTGCTATCGACCTTTCCTTTACCAACGACTTTGTTCTTTTGTTTTAAAACAACCGTACTCCCTCTTTCGGTTTTACCAGTAATTACTTTATGTTTTGTTAAAACCTTATTAACAGCTAATCCTGGTGGTGTCTTATCTGCAACAAATAATCCAGCTGGGGCACTTACGTTATCACTTGCATCCATAGCAAAAACTTCAACTCGACTACCAGCTTTTATAGGTTTAATAGCTACGCTAAACTTTCCAGATGCGTTTGCATAGTTGGCGGCATATAACTCTCCATTTACAAATACTCCAATATTTGAATTTGCTTCCGCAATTCCCGTAATTACCCGGTCGTTATCGTCTACTTTGTTAACCCGTGGACGGCTAGGTGGAGTTGTATCGCCACTGTTATCAACGTAAGCAGTGGTCACTGCATAGGTACCGCTTTCATAGCTCTGGTTATAATCGAATGCGTGAATATAATACGTACCCGCTTCTAACTCGAAAACAAACCCTTTTGCTCCGGTTTCTTCATCTTGAGTCATATCCATTGGATAAATAGCGGTATCAGCAGAGTCACTTAAAACCAGTACTGCATCTGTGCCATAAACACCGTTGTAGCCAGAAGCTATTGCAGCCATTACCTTGCCGTCACGAGGGAGGTCAATTCTCCATACATCAATATCATATCCGGACAACATCCCTAATCCATAAGCATTAAGAGGTAAACGTTCAGCGGATTCGATGTAATCGTTAGGTTCAGTTTCAATAATTTGATTTTCATCATTAGCGGCAAGTCTGTTAAATTTCATTCCAAAATTGACACTTTTCAATGAATTGTCAGGAGAGATATTCAGTTTGTTCTTATACCTCGCTGAAAAATCTTCTTTTAATTTTGTATAATCGTTGTTTGTTGCTGTGCTCGCAGCAGAAACAGAAACTGGAACAAGGATAGAAGCTGCTAATAAAGACAACATTAGAATTTTACCGGTTTTCTTAATAAACAAAAGATATTCCTCCAATAATATGTATTTGCTTTCACACTACTATTATATCATTCAATTAGGAAGAAATTACTAAATATATGAATGTAATGGGAGAAAATACCTTTAAACAAAAAGCTTGTTGGTGAACTAAAGTCCTGATTATCTGTGATGGCATTGGTTAATCAGGTGCTGGAGGCTGGGGTGTTAGCAAGAGTCTTTTCGAGTGTTTAACACGGGGGTGGGCTAATGTCAATTTGAAGGAATTGGCGTGGATGGAAATAAAAAAGCTCATATCCTAAAATATGAACTTTCTTAAAAAATTTGTTTTTCATGCTGAACTGTCGTCTCCAGTTCTTCTCCCATGTCCTTTTTAACTCCATGTTCCCAGGTTTCGAAAGAAATGGGGACAATGATATTGTTCTTTCGTTCTGCTTCTAATTTTCTTTTAGTTTGCAAGTCAAACATCCCCCAACATTCATCATCCACAATGAGGGCTGCTCTGCTTGAGTCCTCTGCCCAGGTAATAAAAACCTCTTGGCAATCTGTGATGGGTGGAACTATTTGATTGTAGACCCACAGGGCGTCTGCTATACCCTCCATGTCCCCATTCGGAAGAAGATGGCATAGGTAAAGGTATCCGGTTTCTCCATCGTCTTCGAAAACACATTGCCATTTACTGTTAGGTGAAACAGCTGCTGTAAAAAAAGGTTCTTCCATCGTGCTCATAAAATTCAACTCCATAATAATGACATAGTTTATCGCTTAGGCGATTTTTGCCTTGCAAAAAAAAGACCGGCTCCGTTTCACTCGCCATTCATTCAGCTCCCGCTGAATTTTGTATCGTTTTCAAATCGTGCTTCATAATGAATTAAATAAGTCTCTTATTTTTTCTTTATAATTCTTCATGTACATTGGTTTTTATAAATTAATTATACTGTTCATGTCTTTTCCCTGATTTTCTTGATTGGTTAATTCTATGCATTTTCTAAAAAGTTCACAGTATTTCAGACAGTGCGATTTTGATTAGAAAAATGTCACTTACTTAAGAAGTTGCTATCGCACCTCCTTAGAAAAAAACTTCCAGGTGTTATACAAAAGAACGAAAGGATGCTTAGCGGGTTCGCATGAAAGACAGTCGAATGACGTAGTTTAACCGTTCTTAGGAATACAGTGTTTCATTATAATTAATAAAGTTGCATATAATAAGTCCTATTTCGCAGATGTATTCTTTTTTTAACCGATATCCCATCAGAGGTTACTAAAAACCCCCTTTCAAAAGGAGGTTTTTGCATTGTAAGCTTTATCTCCAATATCCGCCCGGTAAAAAACGCCGTTCCCGTCCAGATATCGAATCGATTTATATGCTTTTTCCTTTGCTTCCTGTATGGTCCGGCCGTTTGCAGAGACAGCGAGAATCCGGCCGCCGTCTGAAATGAAGCGGTCTCCAGAGCGTTTCGTGCCTGCATGGAATACTGCAGCTTCTCCCCCGGCTTCCGCAAGTCCGTTCAGCACTGTTCCTTTTTCGTACGCTTCCGGATATCCTTCTGAAGCAAGCACCACGGCAACGGCGGCTTCCTCTTTCCACTCAGTTTCATAGTCCCGGCCTTCCATCACTGCTTCGATCACTTCGACCAGGTCGCTCTTCATTCTCGGAAGAACGGCTTGTGTTTCCGGATCACCGAAGCGCGCATTAAATTCGATGACTTTCGGGCCGTCTGACGTCAGCATGAGTCCTGCATATAAGATTCCTGTAAAAGGCGTCCCCTCTTGAACAAGGCCCTCCGCAGCTGGTTCAAGCACGGACCGGATTGCTTCAGCCACAGCCTCTTCCGGTATTTGCGGAACAGGAGAGTAGGCGCCCATTCCTCCTGTGTTCGGTCCGCGGTCGCCATCAAATGCCCGTTTGTGATCCTGGGCGATGACCATTGGGTACACTTTTTCTCCATTCACGAAGGCCATGAGGGAAAATTCCTCTCCCTCCAGAAAATCCTCAATGACAACGGAGCGGCTCGCTTCGCCGAACTTTTCATCGAGAAGGAAATCCTTCAGGCACTGAAGCGCGTCCTCCATTGTCAGAGCAACCGTTACCCCTTTTCCGGCTGCCAGTCCGTCCGCTTTGATCACAATCGGTGCCCCGTTATTCTCCACATATGCCCGTGCTTCTTCATAGGAGGTGAAAGCCGCGTATCCCGCTGTCGGAATGGCGTATTTCTCCATCAGCTCTTTCGCAAACTGCTTGCTGCCTTCCACCATCGCGGCATCGCTCGAGGGACCAAAAATTTTCAGCCCTTCTTTTTCAAAGGCTTCCGTGATGCCTTCAAGCAGCGGTACTTCGGGACCAACCACCGTTAAACCGACTTCATTCTCTTTTGCAAAAGCAATAAGGCCAGCAAAATCAAGCTCATCTACTGGGACTCTTACCGCACAATCGGTCATTCCGTCATTTCCCGGTGCTGCAAATACTTTTTCCACCCTGCCGGATTGAGCGAGCTTCCATGCGATGGTATGCTCGCGGCCTCCGCGTCCGATTACGAGTACGTTCAAAAGGATCGCTCTCCCTTCTTAATGCTTGAAATGGCGAATGCCTGTAAATACCATGGTGATGCCATGCTCATCTGCAGCACGGATGGATTCTTCATCTTTGATGGAGCCTCCTGGCTGAATAATGGCAGTGACGCCGGCTTTCGCTGCGGCTTCCACTGTGTCGCCCATTGGGAAAAACGCGTCTGAGCCCATTGCGCTTCCTTCTGCTTTTGCTCCGGCTTGTTCAATCGCAATTTTTGCAGAGCCGACTCGGTTCATCTGTCCTGCCCCAATTCCAATTGTCATTTCATCCTTAGCCAAAACAATCGCGTTGGATTTCACATGCTTGACGACCTTCCATGCAAGCTTCAAATCCTTCCATTCCTGCTCTGTCGGTTCGCGTTTTGTCGGAATGGAAACGACCGCATCATCAAAAGTCAAAGCATCCTCGTCCTGGATCAGCATACCTCCGGCAACGGAGACAAGCTGCTTAGCCGGTACTCCTTTCTCCTCCTGTTCAATCGTTAAGAGACGGAGGTTCTTTTTAGACGTCAGAATCTCCAATGCCTCCTTGGAAAAGGTCGGAGCAATAATAATTTCGAGGAAAATTTCATGCAGCTTTCCTGCGGTTGCCGCATCCACTTCCCGATTTAACGCGATAATCCCGCCGAAAATGGAGGTAGGGTCTGCTTCAAATGCGCGCTGATACGCTTGTTCAATGGTATCGGCTGTTCCGACCCCGCATGGATTCATATGCTTAACAGCAACAGCGGCCGGGGCTTCAAATTCACGGACAATCTGAAGGGCAGCGTCTGCATCTTTAATATTGTTATAGGAAAGCTCTTTCCCGTGAAGCTGCTTCGCTTCCGCAATCGATGCCTTCCGTTTAAGAGGCGTTTGATAGAAAACAGCCTGCTGATGCGGATTTTCTCCGTAGCGCAAATCCTGTTTCTTTTCATATGTAACGGTTAGGGTATCGGGATTTTCTTCTCCTGTAATCGACGTCATGTATTCAGCAATCAAGGCATCGTAGGCAGCTGTGTGTCTGAATACTTTCGCCGCAAGCCTGCGTCTGAATTCAAGATTTGTGTCTCCGTCTTTTTCAATTTGTGCAAGAACGGTCTCATAATCAGCCGGGTCTACGATCACCGTAACATCCCCGTGATTTTTTGCCGAAGCACGAAGCATGCCGGGACCGCCGATATCAATGTTTTCAACGGCTTCATCGAATGTGAAATCCGGCTTAGAGATCGTTTCTTTAAACGGATATAGATTCACGACAACTAAGTCGATCGGCTGAATACCATTTTCTTTGAGCTGGTTCATATGACTCTCGTTGTCTCTTACCGCAAGAAGTCCGCCGTGAATGGCCGGGTGAAGGGTTTTGACGCGGCCGTCCATAATTTCAGGAAACCCGGTTACTTCAGAAATTCCAATCGCGTTAACGCCCGCTTCCTGAAGCATTTTTTTCGTTCCGCCAGTTGAGATCACTTCAATCCCAAGTTCCCCGAGGCGCTTCGCGAACGGAACTAGATTTTCTTTATTGGATACGCTGATTAGTGCTCGTTTAATCGTCATGGTTGTTTCACCTCTGTCTTGATTTTCAGTACATGCTGAAGGACGGCGGGGAAAAAAGCGTGCTCCGCCTTGTGAATGTTTATTTTTAGCTGTTCAAGAGATTCTGGAATAGCTACTCTCATCTGGTCGATTATCGGACCAGTGTCCATTCCTTCATCCACATAATGAATCGTAATGCCGGTTTCCGTATCACCTGATTCGAAGGCGCGTTCGATCGCATCCTTCCCTGGAAATTTCGGAAGCAGCGAGGGATGGAGATTAATAATCTTGGTTGGAAAAGCATCAAGGAGAACAGGTCCGATCAGACGCATATAGCCTGCCAGAATGAGCCACTCGGTCCCGTGCTTCTCTAGGTTTGCAAGAATTTCAGCTTCATAGGCTGTTTTGTCTTCAAATGATTTTGGTGATAGCTCCAGAACCCGAACACCTGCTAATCTTGCTTTTTCCATTACAGGGGCGCCAGGCTTATCGCAGACGAGAAGGACAATTTCCGCATCGAGCTCCCCGTTCTTCGTTTTTTCTGCAATGGCTTGAAAATTACTGCCGCTTCCTGATGCGAAAACGGCGATTTTAGGCTGGCTGATCATAGGGCGGCACCGCCGAATTCTACTCCGGAACCTTCTTTCACCCGTCCGATAATAAAGGCTTTTTCGCCATGCTCCTCAAGGATTCCGATCGCATCATGAATTCGCTCCGGACTGATGGCAAAGACAAAGCCGATGCCCATATTGAAAATGTTGAACATTTCTTCCCGGTTCAGGCTTCCTTTTTCTTCAAGAAGGTCAAAGATTTTCGGAATCGGCCATGATCCGTAGTCAATTTCTGCGCCCAGTCCTTCCGGCAGCATCCTCGGAATGTTTTCAACAAAACCGCCGCCGGTAATATGCGCCATCCCATCAACTTTTACATTCTTCAAAACTTTTAAAACAGGTTTTACATAAATTCTTGTGGGTGTTAAAAGCTCATCGCCAAGAGGGTTTTGCAATGGCTCAACCGTCTGGTTCAGTTGGAGTGCGCTGTCTTCCAGAAGAATTTTCCGGACGAGTGAAAAGCCGTTGCTGTGAAGACCGCTTGAGGTGAGTCCAATCAGCACATGACCCGGTTTAATCCCTGCCCCGGTCACAAGCTCATCCTTTTCCGCTCCGCCAACGCTAAAGCCGGCGACATCGTATTCACCGTCAGCGTACAGGCCGGGCATCTCGGCCGTCTCCCCGCCGATCAGCGCGCAGCCTGCTTCCTCGCAGCCGTCTGCAATCCCTTTGACAATCTGCTCAATTTTTTCAGGGTCGGCTTTTCCAAGGGCTAAATAATCAAGGAAAAAAAGCGGTTCCGCACCTTGGGCCAGTATATCGTTCACGCACATCGCCACCGCGTCAATTCCAATTGTATCATGACGATCCGCCATAAAAGCGAGCTTAAGCTTCGTTCCGACGCCGTCTGTGCCTGATACGAGAACAGGCTTCCGGTAGTTCAGGGCCGACAGGTCGAAGACACCGCCAAAGCCTCCGAGCAGACCGATGGCACCCTCGCGTTTCGTACGCTCCACGTGTTTTTTCATTCTGGAAACCGCTTCGTAGCCGGCTTCGATGTTCACTCCTGCATCCTGATAGGCTTTTGACATGTCCGTTCCTCCTTATCGCGCACCTGTTTTTACTTCTTTTTCATGAGGGAGCAGCGTGTCGGCATAAATTTCCGTTGGATAGCGGCCGGTAAAGCACGCCATGCACTGTCCTCTTGTTTCTCCTTCATAAGGGCGGCCAATTCCATCCAGCAAGCCTTCCGGACTGATGAAAGCGATGGAGTCGGCACCGATTAATTCTCGAATCTCTTCTGCGTTATGAGAAGACGCAATCAGTTCCTCATGGGTCGATGTATCAATTCCATAAAAGCACGGATGCGCAATCGGCGGTGAGCTGATGCGGACGTGAACCTCAGTCGCTCCCGCTTCCTTCAGCATCTGCACGATCCGTCTGCTCGTTGTTCCGCGGACGATCGAATCATCGACCATCACGACCCGCTTGCCTTCTACAACCCCGCGGACGGCAGAAAGCTTCATTTTTACCCCTTGCTCTCTTAAAGACTGGGACGGCTGGATAAATGTCCGGCCGACATAGCGGTTTTTAATAAGTCCGAGCTCATACGGAATACCGGATGCTTCTGCATAGCCGATCGCTGCTGAAATAGAGGAATCAGGCACGCCTGTCACAACGTCTGCTTCCACTCCCGCTTCCTGTGCTAAACGCTTGCCGAGGTTTTTGCGGGCGGTATGCACGTTGATTCCGTCAATGTTGCTGTCCGGTCTGGAAAAATAAATGTATTCCATGCTGCAGATTGATCGGTTGCTGTTCATGGAGAACCGTTCGGACTGCATGCCGTCGTCATTAATGATAATCAGTTCACCCGGCTGGACCTCGCGAAGGTAATCCGCTCCGACAATATCAAAGGCACATGTCTCGGACGCGACCACATACGCATCGCCAAGCAGGCCGATCGAAAGCGGACGGAGGCTGTTCGGATCAAGCGCCACCATCATTTCCGTTTCGGTTAAAATAACAAACGCGTAAGCCCCTTTAATCATGGATAACGCGTTTTTCACTTTATCCATTAAAGAAAAGTGGCCGCTTCGTTTAATCAAATGGGCTAAAACCTCAGTATCGGACGTTGTCTGAAAAATACTTCCCTGGCTTTCAAGCTGGTGTTTTAAATGGTTCGCGTTCACCAGGTTCCCGTTGTGGGCAAGCGCCAGACCGCCGTTTTGCGAACGGAACATAAGCGGCTGGACGTTTTCAAAGCCGCCTCCTCCCGCTGTTGCATACCGGACATGGCCGATCGCTGCTTTCCCGCTCATCTCGCCTAGCTGGCCTTTGTTGAAAACATCCGTAATCAGGCCGAGCCCTTTTTCACAGTCCATCGTCTTGCCGTCCGTCGTCACAATGCCCGCTCCCTCCTGGCCGCGGTGCTGCAGACTGTGCAAACCGTAGTACGTAATTTGGGCCGAATCAGGATGACCCCAGATTCCAAATACACCGCACTCTTCGTTTAATCCTTTGATTTCAGCAAGCATGGGATGGCTCCTCTCCAGGCGTCTTCAAGCTTCTCGATGCTTAAATCCACCCACTGTTCCCCTTGGCTTCCGCGAATGGACAGTTTTCCGTTTTCCGTAACCCGGCCAATTCTTACAGCCTTTGTTAACTCCTCGAAACACTCTTTATTTTCAGGACGTACCGTCAGGATATATCGCGATTGAGTCTCACTGAACAGTGCCGTTACCGCATCACCGGTTAACTCAACATCTGCTCCGAGTCCTTTTCTTGAAAAGGCCGACTCAGCAAGCGCAACCGCAAGTCCGCCTTCTGCTGCATCATGCGCGGATTGAACCAGGCCTTCCCGGATTGCCTTTGATAAAAGGTTCATACGCGCTTTTTCAACCGCTAAATCAAGCACCGGTGCTTTTCCGGAAATTTCGCCGTTCACAAGCTTTTGCAGCTCGCTTCCGCCGAATTCAGGCTTTGTTTCCCCTAGCACATAAATGAAATCGCCTGCTTCTTTGAAGTCCTGTGTCGTAATGTAATCGGTATCCTCAATCAGACCGACCATTCCGATGACTGGTGTCGGATAGATCGCCGTTCCGTTCGTTTCGTTATAAAGAGAAACGTTGCCTCCAATAACGGGAGCACCTAGAACTGTACATGCTTCGCTCATCCCATCCGCCGCTTTTTCAAGCTGCCAGAAGATCTCCGGCTTTTCCGGATTCCCGAAGTTCAAACAGTCCGTGATTGCAAGCGGTGTACCTCCCGAGCAAACGATGTTCCGCGCTGCTTCTGCAACCGCAATTTTCCCGCCCGTTTCCGGATCGAGGTACAAATAGCGCGAGTTGCAGTCCGTCGTCATCGCTAGAGCCTTTTTCGTTCCGCGGATGCGCAGAACAGCAGCATCGGATCCGGGTGCGACCACCGTATTCGTGCGGACCATATAATCATATTGATTGTAGACCCATTCCTTGCTCGCAATCGTCGGCTGCTTAAGGAGGCTGATCAGCATTTCTTCAAGGTTTGCCACCGCTGGAACCGTCTCTTCCATTTGCTGAAACTCCCGGAAATAAGCTGGCACTAAAGAAGGTTTATGATAAACCGGCGCTTCCTCTGCTAACGCATCTACCGGAATCTCTACGACGACCTCGCCTCTATGGACAAGGCGGAGCATTTTATCATTCGTTACCGTCCCGACTGACACGGCTTCTAAATCGTATTTTGCAAAAATGGTTTCGATCTCATGCTCACGGCCTTTTTCAATAACAAGCAGCATCCGCTCCTGAGATTCGGAAAGCATCATTTCATACGGCGTCATTCCGTACTCGCGCTGAGGAATCAAATCCAGGTTCATTTCGATTCCTGAGCCTGCCTTGCTTGCCATTTCAGCAGACGAACTCGTAAGTCCCGCTGCACCCATATCCTGAATGCCGACAAGCGCATCATTTTGGATCACTTCAAGACAGGCTTCAAGAAGAAGCTTTTCCATGAACGGATCCCCCACCTGGACGGCCGGGCGCTTTTCATCGGATTTTTCGTTGAGCTCCTCTGAAGCGAATGTCGCTCCATGAATTCCATCACGGCCTGTTTTCGCGCCGACATACATGACGGTATTGCCGACTCCTTTCGCCTGGCCTTTCTTTATATCCTTGTGGTCAATGAGTCCGACACACATCGCGTTCACAAGCGGGTTTCCTTCATAGGAGGCATCAAACTGGATTTCGCCGCCAACGGTTGGAATACCGATGCAGTTTCCGTAACCGGCGATTCCTGCTACTACTTCTTCAAACAAATACTTTACGCGCGGTGTTTTCAGTTCACCGAATCTCAGCGAGTTTAATAGGGCGATCGGACGTGCTCCCATCGAGAACACATCACGGATGATGCCGCCGACACCCGTTGCAGCGCCTTGATAAGGCTCAACAGCAGAAGGGTGATTATGGCTCTCGATTTTAAAAACAACCGCCTGGTTATCGCCGATATCGACAATCCCCGCTCCCTCGCCGGGTCCCTGCAGAACATGCTCGCCTGTGACAGGGAACTTTTTTAGAATCGGCTTGGAGTTTTTATAGCTGCAGTGCTCAGACCACATAACAGAGAAAATTCCCGTTTCCGTATAGTTGGGAAGGCGTCCGAGAATGGATTCAACCATCGCAAATTCTTCATCGCTGATTCCCATTTGCTGATACACTTTTTCAGCTTTGATTTGTTCAGGATTTGGCTCAAGAAGTAGTGACATGTGCTTCCCTCCAGTTTTTTACGATCGATTGAAACAGCTTGATGCCGTCCGAGCTTCCAAGCATAGAATCCACAGCGCGCTCAGGGTGAGGCATCATGCCGAGAACATTGCCGCGTTCATTGACAATCCCTGCAATATCCTCGAGACTTCCATTCGGATTTTCACTGTACGTAAAAACAATTTGACTATTATCGTTCAGCCTTTTCAGCGTCAGCTCGTCGCAGAAATAATTCCCTTCGCCGTGAGCAATCGGTACAGAGATGACCTGGTTTTCTGTATAGCCGGATGTGAACAGGGTTTTGGCATTGACCACCTTCAAAGAGGCAGGTTCGCACTTAAATTTCAGCCCCTCATTCCGTTTCATCGCACCCGGAAGCAGACCTGCTTCAAGGAGAATTTGAAATCCGTTGCAGACGCCAAGCACCGGCTTTCCTTGTTCCGCTGCCTTTTTCACTTCTGCCATGACATTTGAAAAATGAGCAATGGAGCCGGAGCGCAGGTAATCGCCGTAGGAGAATCCTCCTGGAAGAAGAATGCCGTCAAATCCGCTCAAATCGTTTTCGTCGTGCCAAACATACTCTGCTTCTTCTCCAAGCTCATCCTTGATCGCATGATACATATCCACGTCACAGTTGGAGCCGGGAAAAACAATCACTGCGAATTTCACTGAACGACAACCTCCTCTGCTTCAAAGCGGTAGTCTTCAATGACCGTATTTGCTAAAAGCTTTTCACACATTTCCTTCACGGTTTCCTCAAGCGGACGGTCGGTTTTCTCGATCATCAGCTCCATGTATTTCCCGATGCGGACGTCCTGAACCTCACGATAGGACATGCTGTGCAGCGCATTCTTAACGGCGTTCCCCTGCGGATCCAAAATACTTTCTCTTAAACTGACATACACCTTCACTTTATACATGTGCGGGTCCTCCCAATCGTTTTAAGATTTCTTCGTACGCTTCAGTTAAACTGCCAAGATCCCGGCGGAACACGTCTTTATCAAACTTTTCGTTTGTCTCTTTGTCCCACAGGCGGCATGTATCAGGGGAAATTTCATCCGCCAGCAAAATCGTTCCGTCTTTTCGGAGGCCGAATTCAAGCTTAAAGTCTATCAGTCTTACATTTCTCTCTGCAAAATATGGAATGAGAACGTCGTTTACTTTGAGGGCTTTTGTTTTCAGTTCTTCGGTTTGTTCCGGTGTTGCCGCATTCAATAGTTTGATATGGCTCTCTGTAATAAGCGGATCTCCGAGCGCATCATCCTTGTAGTAAAACTCAACAATCGGTTCAGGGATTGGTGTTCCTTCTTTTATGCCGAGACGCTTCGCCATACTTCCGGCGACGGTGTTCCGTACAACGACTTCAAGCGGAATAATGGTGACTTCCTCTACCAGCTGCTCGGTTTCAGAAACTTTGCGGATCAGGTGGTTGGCAATGCCCGCTTCTTTGAGCTTTTCAAAAATCAGAACGGAAATCTCGTTGTTCAATCGGCCTTTTCCGGTAATCTCTGTTTTTTTCTCTCCGTTAAATGCCGTAGCGGAGTCTTTATAGGAAACAAGAAATTCACCCTCACGCTCAGTTCTGTAAATGCGCTTCGCTTTTCCCTCATAAAGCAGTTCCATTAATTTCACCCTCCTGTAGTCGGAATATTGGGAATATTAAGATTGGAAAGAAGCAAAGTTTTGCTTTGCCCCTTCAGTTTTTATAGACCGAGCCTGTTAAAAATGGCATCTACATTTTTCAAGTGGTAGTTGTAATCGAAGCAGTCATCGATTACTGCTGGTGTTAACCGTTCGTTAACGGCCGGATCTGCTTCTACTAATGTGCGGAAATGGACTTGTGTTTCCCAAGCCTCCATTGCTTTCGGCTGAACAAGATCGTACGCTGCTTCACGAGCCATGCCTGAGTCGATAAGAGCAAGCAGGACACGCTGGGAGTAAATCAGCCCAAGGGTACGATCCATGTTGCGCTTCATGTTTTCAGGGAACACGGTCAGGTTCTTAATGATATTTCCGAAGCGGTTCAGCATATAGTTCAGTGCAATAGTTGCATCCGGCAAAATGATCCGTTCTGCAGAGGAGTGGGAAATATCGCGTTCATGCCATAGCGGAACATTTTCATAAGCCGTCATCATGTAGCCGCGGATGACACGGGCAAGCCCAGTCATATTTTCCGATCCGATTGGATTGCGTTTATGCGGCATGGCCGAGGAGCCCTTCTGCCCTTTTGCGAAAAATTCCTCTACTTCGCGCGTTTCGCTCTTCTGAAGTCCACGTACTTCTACGGCGAACTTTTCAATTGATGTTGCGATCAGTGCAAGGGTGCTCATATAATCAGCGTGGCGGTCGCGCTGAAGGGTTTGAGTCGAGATCGGTGCTGCCTGAAGACCAAGCTTCTCGCACACATATTTTTCAACAAACGGATCGATGTTCGCATATGTTCCAACCGCGCCTGACATTTTTCCAAATTCAATGCCTTCCGCAGAACGGTTAAAACGCTCCAGGTTCCGTTTCATTTCCTCATACCACAGGCCAAGCTTCAGACCGAATGTCGTCGGCTCTGCATGGACACCGTGCGTGCGGCCCATCATCACCGTATATTTGTGTTCAATCGCTTTGTTTTTAAGAATCTCTACAAAGCGCTCGAGGTCTGCTCTTAAAATATCATTCGCTTGCTTCAGAAGGTAAGATAGCGCTGTATCCACAACATCTGTAGAAGTAAGTCCGTAATGGACCCATTTCCGCTCTTCGCCAAGTGTTTCAGAAACCGCTCTTGTAAAGGCAACGACATCATGTCTTGTTTCCTCTTCAATCTCTTTAATGCGGTTAATGTCAAAGGAAGCATTCTCACGCAGAAGCACTGTATCTTCCTTAGGGATGACCCCAAGCTCAGCCCATGCTTCACAAGCAAGAATTTCTACCTCAAGCCACGCCTGGAAACGGTTTTCCTCTGTCCAGATGGCTCCCATTTCCGGCCTTGTATAACGTTCGATCATCGTAAATCCTCCGTTCTCCTATTGACCCCACTGATTTGATATTTTCTCCATCGTTTCTTCAATGACGTCCGTTTTAAAGGTAACATGCCCCATTTTTCTCTTTGGCTTGTTTTCCTTTTTACCGTACAAGTATAACGCAGCTTCATCTAAAAACGAAAGATTATTTAAAACAGCTTCGAGATGTTCGCCTAATACGTTCACCATCAGGCCTTTTTTCAATAAATCTGTTCTTCCAAGCGGTAAATTACAAACGGAGCGGATATGCTGTTCAAACTGGGAGGTTTCGCACAAATCCATCGTGTAATGGCCTGAATTATGCGGCCTCGGCGCCAATTCATTGATGAAGATCTCTCCATCCTCAGTCAAAAACATTTCAACAGCCAGTGTTCCAACCAATTCAAAGCGTTCAGCAAGCTTTAACGCAGCATCTTTTGCCCTTTTTTCGATGTCGGCTGTTATTCTCGCTGGAACTATGCTTAGATGAAGGATGTTCTCACGGTGAACATTCTCAGCTGCCGGAAAGACCTTTACATCCCCGCTCGGGTTTCTTGTGACAATGATGGAAAGCTCTTTCTCAAAGGGAACCCATTTTTCAAGAATGCATTTCCCCAGATTCAGCAGTTTTTCAGCCTCTTCTATATCAGCTGGACTCTTGATTACCGCCTGCCCTTTACCATCGTAGCCCCCTCTGCATGTTTTTAAAACGGCAGGGAAACCGATATCTTCAAGCGCATCCTCAAGACCGTTGCCGTTCTCAAGGATCCTGTAGGGCGCCACCTGACAGCCGCTTTCATGAATGGCTTCTTTTTCTGTTTGCCTGTCCTGGGTCAGTGAGAGCAGCCGGCTCCCCTGCGGAAGATAAGCGTTATTTTCAAGCCACACGAGAGTATCATAATCGATGTTTTCAAATTCATATGTGATGACGTCACTCACAGCGGCAAGCTGCTTAATGGCGTTTAAATCGCTGTAGGCGGCGGTGATTTCAATGTCTGCAGCCTGCCCGCATGGACTATCCGCTGCAGGATCAAGAACTGCGATGCGATAGCCCATATTTTTCGCATCCAATGCCATCATCCGTCCCAGCTGTCCTCCGCCAATGATGCCGATCGTCTGTCCGGGTAAAATTTGCTTATACAAGAGCATCACTGCTTTCGAGCACGGCCTGGCGGGTATCCTCTCTCCGTTTGGCAAGAGCTGCTTCAATCCTGCCGTCTGTCAGGGAGAGAATCTGTGCCGCAAGCAGTGCCGCATTCACAGCACCAGCTTTACCAATTGCTACCGTTGCAACGGGAACGCCTCCAGGCATTTGCACAATGGAAAGGAGTGAATCAAGTCCGTTAAGAGCCTTTGACTGAACCGGTACGCCGATTACTGGCAGGGTTGTCTTTGCAGCGACCATTCCAGGAAGGTGGGCAGCGCCGCCTGCACCTGCAATAATGACTTTCAGCCCCCGTTCCCTGGCTGATTCCGCATATTCAAACATGAGCTCAGGTGTCCGGTGAGCAGATACGACTTTTTTTTCATAAAAAATCTCAAGTTCATCCAGCAGCTCGCACGCATGCCTCATTGTTTCCCAATCCGACTGGCTTCCCATAATGACTCCAACTTGTTCAATCACTGCGCTCCCCCGCTCTCCTAAAATGAAAAAAGCCCGGCCGTATGCTTAAGAGAAAGCAATACGAACCGGGCATAGTATGTATATCCACTACGCTGGTTAATCCACTTTCCCTCATAGTCCGGTCATTTACGGTGTCCGGGTAGAAACTCTTGGGCCATATCCCCAAATTTATATGAAGGCTTCGTCGTTATTTTCATCTATATCATAACAAGAGATTTTGTAACATGTCAACACAAAATATCGAACATTACTGCACTAAAGAGATATATCGTTCGGGTTTAGAGTAATTTCCCTTCAAATACAATCCTTCTTCCTGCTGGAACAATCTGCGTTTGTCCATTCTCTTTTACTTCTTTAAAGATGGGTTCCTCCATTCTGCGTACAGGAGCATATCCCTCTTCCTTCATGCGGTCGAGAACAGCACCGATGCTCTCATTCTCAGCAACCTCAAATTTCTTTTTTGTTGGTTTATCAGTCATTTAATTATCCCTCTTTTATCTTAGCAGCAAATTTACGTTTCAGTCGGTCTCGTATATTTAAGGGGAAGCAGTTCTTGAATGCTTAGTTTTGTAAGACCGTCTTTCGTATCTAAAATAACCTTCATATTCTCCCCGTAATCCCCGATCAGTTCCCTGCACATTCCGCACGGCGCAACAACCTTGATTTCACGATCATGCTCATCCAGGCCGGGGTGCCGAACCGCCACAATCGACTCAAACTCCCGAAAGCCCTCTGAAATAGCTTTCCCAATCGCAATAGCTTCTGCACAAACCGTAACCCTTCCAATGTATGCTTCAATGTGAACAGCCCTGATGATTTCTCCGGAAGCTGTTCGGAGCGCTGCGCCGACATGATGCTTCCCGTAATCGTAATGTTCACTAATGATTTCTTTTGCAGCCAGGATCAATTCTTCGTCTTGCTTGCTTATTTTTGCGGACATCCGATTTTCACCTCTGTTTGTTTCATTATAATAGGGATTGGTGGAGGGGACAAATGGGGATTAGGAATTTTTAAAGTGATTTTAATGAGGCAGCTGCGGTGTATTATTTAGGTATTTCTGGGATTGTGGAAGTTTATCGGCGATTTTTTGTAAATGAGAGGTGGTGTTTATTGGGAGGGTCTGGTGTTATCAGGAATATCTGTGGGGTGCCTTCTTTAGGAGGAGATGATTATGATGGTGGTTTTTAATTAAAACTCGACCACTTTTGTTCAAAACAGTTGATAGGGTTCAGCCTCGCGACTCAGTTAAGGGAACCGGGAAGGAGAATGGAGCTGAATTTGGTGTTTAAATACGTCATTTGGGGGCAGCAGGAAAGATATCGGCTATTTTGAGCGGATATCGACCGAAATTTTAATATATCGTCCCAAATCATGATATATCGGCTATTATTTCGATTTATCGACCGAAATGGAGCTGATATCTACTTTTCGACGTGGTTCGACAGAGTTGCTAAGTGAGATGTGTCACTATATTGGGCGTTACGATCAGTATTATGATCGGACAAGATTTATTATTGAAAAACTTCATATATTATCGAAATCGGACCATTTATTATCGAAAATCTCACCAATCGGCATTTCTAGCGGAATAGCGGTGCCATCCGGATCGAGTATCCGACTTCCCTCTTCCTTCTTCCAGCTAAAGCGTATCCCAGATCCCCCTAAAACAAAGTCCATCTGTAATGAGTATTCACCAACCCAAGGTGGATCCGGAGTCCAAGCACCTCCTGCCTAATCCGCACCTTCCCAAAACCCAAACAAAAAAAGGCTCACCCCAAGGGGCAAGCCTTTTTCTCATGTACCTGGCAACGTCCTACTCTCACAGGGGGAAACCCCCAACTACCATCGGCGCTAAAGAGCTTAACTTCCGTGTTCGGTATGGGAACGGGTGTGACCTCTCTGCCATAATTACCAGATATATGTTGAAAGATTGCTCTTTCAAAACTAGATAACGATTGCTGCACGAGTAAAGCAGCCTTACTTGAATAAAGGTTAAGTCCTCGACCGATTAGTATTCGTCAGCTGCACGTGTCACCACGCTTCCACCTCGAACCTATCAACCTGGTCATCTTCCAGGGGTCTTACTCTTGCGATGGGAAATCTCATCTTGAGGGGGCTTCATGCTTAGATGCTTTCAGCACTTATCCCGTCCGCACATAGCTACCCAGCGATGCCTTTGGCAAGACAACTGGTACACCAGCGGTGCGTCCATCCCGGTCCTCTCGTACTAAGGACAGCTCCTCTCAAATTTCCTGCGCCCGCGACGGATAGGGACCGAACTGTCTCACGACGTTCTGAACCCAGCTCGCGTACCGCTTTAATGGGCGAACAGCCCAACCCTTGGGACCGACTACAGCCCCAGGATGCGATGAGCCGACATCGAGGTGCCAAACCTCCCCGTCGATGTGGACTCTTGGGGAGATAAGCCTGTTATCCCCGGGGTAGCTTTTATCCGTTGAGCGATGGCCCTTCCATGCGGAACCACCGGATCACTAAGCCCGACTTTCGTCCCTGCTCGACTTGTAGGTCTCGCAGTCAAGCTCCCTTGTGCCTTTACACTCTGCGAATGATTTCCAACCATTCTGAGGGAACCTTTGGGCGCCTCCGTTACATTTTAGGAGGCGACCGCCCCAGTCAAACTGCCCGCCTGACACTGTCTCCCGGCCCGATCAGGGCCGCGGGTTAGAAGTTCAACACAGCCAGGGTAGTATCCCACCAATGCCTCCACCGAAGCTGGCGCTCCGGTTTCCAAGGCTCCTACCTATCCTGTACAAGCTGTGCCAAAATTCAATATCAGGCTGCAGTAAAGCTCCACGGGGTCTTTCCGTCCTGTCGCGGGTAACCTGCATCTTCACAGGTACTATAATTTCACCGAGTCTCTCGTTGAGACAGTGCCCAGATCGTTACGCCTTTCGTGCGGGTCGGAACTTACCCGACAAGGAATTTCGCTACCTTAGGACCGTTATAGTTACGGCCGCCGTTTACTGGGGCTTCAATTCAAAGCTTCGCTTGCGCTAACCTCTCCTCTTAACCTTCCAGCACCGGGCAGGCGTCAGCCCCTATACTTCGCCTTGCGGCTTCGCAGAGACCTGTGTTTTTGCTAAACAGTCGCCTGGGCCTATTCACTGCGGCTCTTCAAGGCTATTCACCCTAAAGAGCACCCCTTCTCCCGAAGTTACGGGGTCATTTTGCCGAGTTCCTTAACGAGAGTTCTCTCGATCACCTTAGGATTCTCTCCTCGCCTACCTGTGTCGGTTTGCGGTACGGGCACCATTTTCCTCGCTAGAAGCTTTTCTAGGCAGTGTGGAATCAGGAACTTCGGTACTTAATTTCCCTCGCCATCACAGCTCAGCCTTAACCAAGGGACGGATTTGCCTATCCCTTGAGCCTACCTGCTTGGACGCGCATATCCAACAGCGCGCTTACCCTATCCTCCTGCGTCCCTCCATTGCTCAAACGGAAAAGAGGTGGTACAGGAATCTCAACCTGTTGTCCATCGCCTACGCCTTTCGGCCTCGGCTTAGGTCCCGACTAACCCTGAGCGGACGAGCCTTCCTCAGGAAACCTTAGGCATTCGGTGGAGGGGATTCTCACCCCTCTTTCGCTACTCATACCGGCATTCTCACTTCTAAGCGCTCCACCAGTCCTTCCGGTCTGGCTTCTCAGCCCTTAGAACGCTCTCCTACCACTGTTCGTAAGAACAGTCCACAGCTTCGGTGATCCGTTTAGCCCCGGTACATTTTCGGCGCAGGGTCACTCGACCAGTGAGCTATTACGCACTCTTTAAATGGTGGCTGCTTCTAAGCCAACATCCTGGTTGTCTAAGCAACCCCACATCCTTTTCCACTTAACGGATACTTGGGGACCTTAGCTGGTGGTCTGGGCTGTTTCCCTTTCGACTACGGATCTTATCACTCGCAGTCTGACTCCCATAGATAAGTCTTTGGCATTCGGAGTTTGACTGAATTCGGTAACCCGATGAGGGCCCCTAGTCCAATCAGTGCTCTACCTCCAAGACTCTTACTATGAGGCTAGCCCTAAAGCTATTTCGGAGAGAACCAGCTATCTCCAGGTTCGATTGGAATTTCTCCGCTACCCACACCTCATCCCCGCACTTTTCAACGTGCGTGGGTTCGGGCCTCCATTCAGTGTTACCTGAACTTCACCCTGGACATGGGTAGATCACCTGGTTTCGGGTCTACGACCACGTACTCAATCGCCCTATTCAGACTCGCTTTCGCTGCGGCTCCGTCTTTTCAACTTAACCTTGCACGTAATCGTAACTCGCCGGTTCATTCTACAAAAGGCACGCCATCACCCGTTAACGGGCTCTGACTACTTGTAGGCACACGGTTTCAGGATCTGTTTCACTCCCCTTCCGGGGTGCTTTTCACCTTTCCCTCACGGTACTGGTTCACTATCGGTCACTAGGGAGTATTTAGCCTTGGGAGATGGTCCTCCCTGCTTCCGACGGGATTTCTCGTGTCCCGCCGTACTCAGGATCCACTCAGGAGGGAACGAAGTTTCGACTACAGGGCTGTTACCTTCTTTGGCGGGCCTTTCCAGACCGCTTCTTCTACCCCGTTCCTTTGTAACTCCGTGTTGAGTGTCCTACAACCCCAGAAGGCAAGCCTTCTGGTTTGGGCTAATCCCGTTTCGCTCGCCGCTACTCAGGGAATCGCTATTGCTTTCTCTTCCTCCGGGTACTTAGATGTTTCAGTTCCCCGGGTCTGCCTTCCAGATCCTATGTATTCAGATCAGGATGCTGCTCCATTACGAGCAGCGGGTTTCCCCATTCGGAAATCTCCGGATCAACGCTTACTTACAGCTCCCCGAAGCATATCGGTGTTCGTACCGTCCTTCATCGGCTCCTAGTGCCAAGGCATCCACCGTGCGCCCTTTCTAACTTAACCTGATAACGGAAGTTATCTTCGTTAGAGCTGAAAACAGATGTTTTCAGACTTGATGTTCTCTTCATACGCAAGCGCAGAAGAAAATCGTAAGGTTACTTGCTTACTCGTGTGAATGTTTGACATTCATATCGTTATCTAGTTTTCAAAGAACAAGTTTATAGAGAGAATGATCTCTCAAAACTAAACAAAATCGAAGTGCGTCCGTTAATTGTGCACCACATGGGTGCTGATAATTCTTCCTTAGAAAGGAGGTGATCCAGCCGCACCTTCCGATACGGCTACCTTGTTACGACTTCACCCCAATCATCTGCCCCACCTTAGGCGGCTGGCTCCCTTACGGGTTACCCCACCGACTTCGGGTGTTGCAAACTCTCGTGGTGTGACGGGCGGTGTGTACAAGGCCCGGGAACGTATTCACCGCGGCATGCTGATCCGCGATTACTAGCGATTCCGGCTTCATGCAGGCGAGTTGCAGCCTGCAATCCGAACTGAGAATGGTTTTATGGGATTCGCTTAACCTCGCGGTTTTGCAGCCCTTTGTACCATCCATTGTAGCACGTGTGTAGCCCAGGTCATAAGGGGCATGATGATTTGACGTCATCCCCACCTTCCTCCGGTTTGTCACCGGCAGTCACCTTAGAGTGCCCAACTGAATGCTGGCAACTAAGATCAAGGGTTGCGCTCGTTGCGGGACTTAACCCAACATCTCACGACACGAGCTGACGACAACCATGCACCACCTGTCACTCTGTCCCCCGAAGGGGAACCTTCTATCTCTAGAAGTGGCAGAGGATGTCAAGACCTGGTAAGGTTCTTCGCGTTGCTTCGAATTAAACCACATGCTCCACCGCTTGTGCGGGCCCCCGTCAATTCCTTTGAGTTTCAGTCTTGCGACCGTACTCCCCAGGCGGAGTGCTTAATGCGTTAGCTGCAGCACTAAAGGGCGGAAACCCTCTAACACTTAGCACTCATCGTTTACGGCGTGGACTACCAGGGTATCTAATCCTGTTCGCTCCCCACGCTTTCGCGCCTCAGCGTCAGTTACAGACCAGAGAGTCGCCTTCGCCACTGGTGTTCCTCCACATCTCTACGCATTTCACCGCTACACGTGGAATTCCACTCTCCTCTTCTGTACTCAAGTCCTCCAGTTTCCAATGACCCTCCCCGGTTGAGCCGGGGGCTTTCACATCAGACTTAAAAGACCGCCTGCGCGCGCTTTACGCCCAATAATTCCGGACAACGCTTGCCACCTACGTATTACCGCGGCTGCTGGCACGTAGTTAGCCGTGGCTTTCTGGTTAGGTACCGTCAAGGCGCGGGCAGTGACTCCCGCACTTGTTCTTCCCTAACAACAGAGCTTTACGATCCGAAAACCTTCATCACTCACGCGGCGTTGCTCCGTCAGACTTTCGTCCATTGCGGAAGATTCCCTACTGCTGCCTCCCGTAGGAGTCTGGGCCGTGTCTCAGTCCCAGTGTGGCCGATCACCCTCTCAGGTCGGCTACGCATCGTCGCCTTGGTGAGCCATTACCTCACCAACTAGCTAATGCGCCGCGGGCCCATCTGTAAGTGACAGCATAACCGTCTTTTATCTTCGAACCATGCGGTTCGAAAAGTTATCCGGTATTAGCTCCGGTTTCCCGGAGTTATCCCAGTCTTACAGGCAGGTTGCCCACGTGTTACTCACCCGTCCGCCGCTGACCTCCGAAGAGGTCCGCTCGACTTGCATGTATTAGGCACGCCGCCAGCGTTCGTCCTGAGCCAGGATCAAACTCTCCAAAAAGTAGTTTGACTAGCTCTTGTTTGTTGCTCTTGAATTAACGTTGGCACTTCGATTTGTTTAGTTTTCAAAGATCATTTTGTTTCGTTCGTTTCCTCAGAAGCGACTTTACTAATATATCATTTAAGGAAGCTTGAGTCAACATTTTTTTCTTTTATTTTACGTCGCCGTTGCCGGCGTTATCGGCTTCGTTCAGAAGCGACTTTAATAATATACCACCTTGAATAAACATGGTCAACAACTTTTTAATAACAGATTCATAAAGTTTTATTTCTCCTTCTAAACTACAGCATTATCCCAATGCTCACAGCAGTTTACACTCTCGGTAATAAAGAGAAAGGATGTATAGGAAAACACCTTGAGCTTTCCTGGCATTACATACTTCTAGGTTAAAGAGAAGGAAAAATCACTTCAGGAAAGGCCATTCGCTTTCATACATTAGCTTTTTCATTCACTCATATGACATTTTCTCAAATGAAATAGTGTCTCCTATTGATCTTCTATTTAGAAAGATTTTCTGATAAACATTTGAAGCTGAATTTTCTCACTGAAAAAGAATTAGTATTACTCACTCCACAAAGTGAATTATTGTTTCATCATTGCCGACTGTTATGAACAGATACCTTTAACTTGAAATTTGGACAATAAAACGGAGTATTCCACGCATACATTGCGGCTTTACAAGGAGAGATTACGTTTGAGAATTGCCCTGTCCTCCATTAAAAAACAACTTATGACCAAGATGGCTGCAAGACTATTGTTTTATTGTTGCTTACTTGTAGAGATTTATTGCTTCTTTTAAGAATTTCAGATATTGATCAATATAACCTTTTGGTTCAATGATCTTTACTTTTTTACCGAATCCAGAGAGAAACTGATAAGCAAATTGATTTTCTGGTAATTCTATATTTGCCATGTACGTCCTTTTAGTTATTTTTACAACAGATTGTCTTCCATACCTTTCAATAAATTGGTCTCTAACACTAATATCAATTTTTAATTGCACATTAGTCATCGCAGGTTTTACAGTGGTTCGTTTTTCTTTTTCCTTTTCATAGGTGATTTCCTGCTCAGACCTGGGGATAAAAGAGCCTTTCTTCTCTAAATCTGTTATTCTTGTTAATTTGAATGTTCGATAACCTTCACGTTCTAAACTAAACCCAATCAAGTACCAATGCATTTCATTTAGCTGTAACTTATAAGGCTCGACGATTCTATGCGTTATATTTCCTTTTTGATCTACATAATCAAACTCAATTAACCAATGGTTTTCAATCGCTTGAATGACAAATGACATTTCCTTATTTAATTCGCTTCTTCCTAACCAATCATTAAAAGTTAAGTGCAGTTTAGGTGATAATTCTGCAAGGCTCATCCCTCTAATTTTCTGTATCGTCAATTGAATGTTTTCATTCGTTGTCAGCTGTTCGAATCCATCTAAAGCAATCATTATATTTTCAATGTCTTTGTGACTCAGTAACCGCTTATCAAATTTGTATTCCTGCATAAGTGCATATCCGCCCTCACGACCATGTTTTGCATATATCGGGATATTTGCATAGCTTAATGATTCCATATCACGTTGAATTGTACGTTTAGTTACATTGAAGAAACGGGTAAGTTCGGAAGCCGAAACAATCTCTTTTTGTAATAAAATCATAACTATTGAAATAAGCCTTTCAATTTTTTGCATAACTCGCTCCTATATACGACATACTCCTGTCACCTATCGTCTATTATACTACTTACATAACAATAAGGAGGCAGAAAATTATGAAAGCAATCGCGTATCTTCAATTTAATGGAAATGCACAAGAAGCGTTAGAATTTTATGAAACAGCATTACAAGGAACAGTTAAAAAGGTGAGCTTTGGTGCACTTCCTCAAGATCCATCTGCACCACTTTCGTTAGCAGAACAAGACATGATTATGGAATCCCGCCTAGAGTTTTCAGAAAACATCTTAATGATTTCTGACGTACTGCCTTCTATGCAAGCTGTAACAGGTGAAGTAACAAATGGAACAAATATTATCATTAGCGTGATTGATGGAGACCAGGAAACGAATAAAATGTACTTTAATAACCTCTCTGCAGACGGAACCATTATTATGCCTATCTCTTCTGTACCATGGTCATCTAGTTTTGGCATGCTAATAGACAAGTTCGGCGTAATGTGGAAATTCAACAGCGACGCCAGTCAATTTTTAGATAACCTCGCATAAAAGACAGAAGATCATAATACCTTACACCAAATATAAAACATTACAAAAAAAGCTAGGTGAGGTAATAGATCACTTAGCTTTTCATTTTGACATTGTGCTTTTAATTATTTTTAAATGATCTAAAACAAAAGTCCATGGTGATTCTTGCACACCTCTGCTGCATAAAATTCAGCTCCCCATGCTCCAAAACAAACTCCGCTATCTTGATTAACACACTTACCAGGTGGGGAATTTATCCTTCCTCCATATTGATATATCCCATCAGAGGCTGTTCCGAATGAGTATCTACTAATCTTCGTGGCTTCCCCCACCCAAAGCGTATCCTGAGAACACACTGCGGCAATCTTTTTTCTCCCTCAAACCCAAGCGTATCCCTCTACCCCAAATCCAAACAAAAAAGCTCACCCCCTAAGGGGCAAGCCTTTTTTCGTGTACCTGGCAACGTCCTACTCTCACAGGGGGAAACCCCCAACTACCATCGGCGCTAAAGAGCTTAACTTCCGTGTTCGGTATGGGAACGGGTGTGACCTCTCTGCCATAATTACCAGATATATGTTGAAAGATTGCTCTTTCAAAACTAGATAACGATGTGCTGCACGAGTGAAGCAGCCTTACTTGAATAAAGGTTAAGTCCTCGACCGATTAGTATTCGTCAGCTGCACGTGTCACCACGCTTCCACCTCGAACCTATCAACCTGGTCATCTTCCAGGGGTCTTACTCTTGCGATGGGAAATCTCATCTTGAGGGGGGCTTCATGCTTAGATGCTTTCAGCACTTATCCCGTCCGCACATAGCTACCCAGCGATGCCTTTGGCAAGACAACTGGTACACCAGCGGTGCGTCCATCCCGGTCCTCTCGTACTAAGGACAGCTCCTCTCAAATTTCCTGCGCCCGCGACGGATAGGGACCGAACTGTCTCACGACGTTCTGAACCCAGCTCGCGTACCGCTTTAATGGGCGAACAGCCCAACCCTTGGGACCGACTACAGCCCCAGGATGCGATGAGCCGACATCGAGGTGCCAAACCTCCCCGTCGATGTGGACTCTTGGGGGAGATAAGCCTGTTATCCCCGGGGTAGCTTTTATCCGTTGAGCGATGGCCCTTCCATGCGGAACCACCGGATCACTAAGCCCGACTTTCGTCCCTGCTCGACTTGTAGGTCTCGCAGTCAAGCTCCCTTGTGCCTTTACACTCTGCGAATGATTTCCAACCATTCTGAGGGAACCTTTGGGCGCCTCCGTTACATTTTAGGAGGCGACCGCCCCAGTCAAACTGCCCGCCTGACACTGTCTCCCGGCCCGATCAGGGCCGCGGGTTAGAAGTTCAACACAGCCAGGGTAGTATCCCACCAATGCCTCCACCGAAGCTGGCGCTCCGGTTTCCAAGGCTCCTACCTATCCTGTACAAGCTGTGCCAAAATTCAATATCAGGCTGCAGTAAAGCTCCACGGGGTCTTTCCGTCCTGTCGCGGGTAACCTGCATCTTCACAGGTACTATAATTTCACCGAGTCTCTCGTTGAGACAGTGCCCAGATCGTTACGCCTTTCGTGCGGGTCGGAACTTACCCGACAAGGAATTTCGCTACCTTAGGACCGTTATAGTTACGGCCGCCGTTTACTGGGGCTTCAATTCAAAGCTTCGCTTGCGCTAACCTCTCCTCTTAACCTTCCAGCACCGGGCAGGCGTCAGCCCCTATACTTCGCCTTGCGGCTTCGCAGAGACCTGTGTTTTTGCTAAACAGTCGCCTGGGCCTATTCACTGCGGCTCTTCAAGGCTATTCACCCTAAAGAGCACCCCTTCTCCCGAAGTTACGGGGTCATTTTGCCGAGTTCCTTAACGAGAGTTCTCTCGATCACCTTAGGATTCTCTCCTCGCCTACCTGTGTCGGTTTGCGGTACGGGCACCATTTTCCTCGCTAGAAGCTTTTCTAGGCAGTGTGGAATCAGGAACTTCGGTACTTAATTTCCCTCGCCATCACAGCTCAGCCTTAACCAAGGGACGGATTTGCCTATCCCTTGAGCCTACCTGCTTGGACGCGCATATCCAACAGCGCGCTTACCCTATCCTCCTGCGTCCCTCCATTGCTCAAACGGAAAAGAGGTGGTACAGGAATCTCAACCTGTTGTCCATCGCCTACGCCTTTCGGCCTCGGCTTAGGTCCCGACTAACCCTGAGCGGACGAGCCTTCCTCAGGAAACCTTAGGCATTCGGTGGAGGGGATTCTCACCCCTCTTTCGCTACTCATACCGGCATTCTCACTTCTAAGCGCTCCACCAGTCCTTCCGGTCTGGCTTCTCAGCCCTTAGAACGCTCTCCTACCACTGTTCGTAAGAACAGTCCACAGCTTCGGTGATCCGTTTAGCCCCGGTACATTTTCGGCGCAGGGTCACTCGACCAGTGAGCTATTACGCACTCTTTAAATGGTGGCTGCTTCTAAGCCAACATCCTGGTTGTCTAAGCAACCCCACATCCTTTTCCACTTAACGGATACTTGGGGACCTTAGCTGGTGGTCTGGGCTGTTTCCCTTTCGACTACGGATCTTATCACTCGCAGTCTGACTCCCATAGATAAGTCTTTGGCATTCGGAGTTTGACTGAATTCGGTAACCCGATGAGGGCCCCTAGTCCAATCAGTGCTCTACCTCCAAGACTCTTACTATGAGGCTAGCCCTAAAGCTATTTCGGAGAGAACCAGCTATCTCCAGGTTCGATTGGAATTTCTCCGCTACCCACACCTCATCCCCGCACTTTTCAACGTGCGTGGGTTCGGGCCTCCATTCAGTGTTACCTGAACTTCACCCTGGACATGGGTAGATCACCTGGTTTCGGGTCTACGACCACGTACTCAATCGCCCTATTCAGACTCGCTTTCGCTGCGGCTCCGTCTTTTCAACTTAACCTTGCACGTAATCGTAACTCGCCGGTTCATTCTACAAAAGGCACGCCATCACCCGTTAACGGGCTCTGACTACTTGTAGGCACACGGTTTCAGGATCTGTTTCACTCCCCTTCCGGGGTGCTTTTCACCTTTCCCTCACGGTACTGGTTCACTATCGGTCACTAGGGAGTATTTAGCCTTGGGAGATGGTCCTCCCTGCTTCCGACGGGATTTCTCGTGTCCCGCCGTACTCAGGATCCACTCAGGAGGGAACGAAGTTTCGACTACAGGGCTGTTACCTTCTTTGGCGGGCCTTTCCAGACCGCTTCTTCTACCCCGTTCCTTTGTAACTCCGTGTTGAGTGTCCTACAACCCCAGAAGGCAAGCCTTCTGGTTTGGGCTAATCCCGTTTCGCTCGCCGCTACTCAGGGAATCGCTATTGCTTTCTCTTCCTCCGGGTACTTAGATGTTTCAGTTCCCCGGGTCTGCCTTCCAGATCCTATGTATTCAGATCAGGATGCTGCTCCATTACGAGCAGCGGGTTTCCCCATTCGGAAATCTCCGGATCAACGCTTACTTACAGCTCCCCGAAGCATATCGGTGTTCGTACCGTCCTTCATCGGCTCCTAGTGCCAAGGCATCCACCGTGCGCCCTTTCTAACTTAACCTGATAACGGAAGTTATCTTCGTTAGAGCTGAAAACAGATGTTTTCAGACTTGATGTTCTCTTCATACGCAAGCGCAGAAGAAAATCGTAAGGTTACTTGCTTACTCGTGTGAATGTTTGACATTCATATCGTTATCTAGTTTTCAAAGAACAAGTTTATAGAGAGAATGATCTCTCAAAACTAAACAAAATCGAAGTGCGTCCGTTAATTGTGCACCACATGGGTGCTGATAATTCTTCCTTAGAAAGGAGGTGATCCAGCCGCACCTTCCGATACGGCTACCTTGTTACGACTTCACCCCAATCATCTGCCCCACCTTAGGCGGCTGGCTCCCTTACGGGTTACCCCACCGACTTCGGGTGTTGCAAACTCTCGTGGTGTGACGGGCGGTGTGTACAAGGCCCGGGAACGTATTCACCGCGGCATGCTGATCCGCGATTACTAGCGATTCCGGCTTCATGCAGGCGAGTTGCAGCCTGCAATCCGAACTGAGAATGGTTTTATGGGATTCGCTTAACCTCGCGGTTTTGCAGCCCTTTGTACCATCCATTGTAGCACGTGTGTAGCCCAGGTCATAAGGGGCATGATGATTTGACGTCATCCCCACCTTCCTCCGGTTTGTCACCGGCAGTCACCTTAGAGTGCCCAACTGAATGCTGGCAACTAAGATCAAGGGTTGCGCTCGTTGCGGGACTTAACCCAACATCTCACGACACGAGCTGACGACAACCATGCACCACCTGTCACTCTGTCCCCCGAAGGGGAACCTTCTATCTCTAAAAGTGGCAGAGGATGTCAAGACCTGGTAAGGTTCTTCGCGTTGCTTCGAATTAAACCACATGCTCCACCGCTTGTGCGGGCCCCCGTCAATTCCTTTGAGTTTCAGTCTTGCGACCGTACTCCCCAGGCGGAGTGCTTAATGCGTTAGCTGCAGCACTAAAGGGCGGAAACCCTCTAACACTTAGCACTCATCGTTTACGGCGTGGACTACCAGGGTATCTAATCCTGTTCGCTCCCCACGCTTTCGCGCCTCAGCGTCAGTTACAGACCAGAGAGTCGCCTTCGCCACTGGTGTTCCTCCACATCTCTACGCATTTCACCGCTACACGTGGAATTCCACTCTCCTCTTCTGTACTCAAGTCCTCCAGTTTCCAATGACCCTCCCCGGTTGAGCCGGGGGCTTTCACATCAGACTTAAAAGACCGCCTGCGCGCGCTTTACGCCCAATAATTCCGGACAACGCTTGCCACCTACGTATTACCGCGGCTGCTGGCACGTAGTTAGCCGTGGCTTTCTGGTTAGGTACCGTCAAGGCGCGGGCAGTGACTCCCGCACTTGTTCTTCCCTAACAACAGAGCTTTACGATCCGAAAACCTTCATCACTCACGCGGCGTTGCTCCGTCAGACTTTCGTCCATTGCGGAAGATTCCCTACTGCTGCCTCCCGTAGGAGTCTGGGCCGTGTCTCAGTCCCAGTGTGGCCGATCACCCTCTCAGGTCGGCTACGCATCGTCGCCTTGGTGAGCCATTACCTCACCAACTAGCTAATGCGCCGCGGGCCCATCTGTAAGTGACAGCATAACCGTCTTTTATCTTCGAACCATGCGGTTCGAAAAGTTATCCGGTATTAGCTCCGGTTTCCCGGAGTTATCCCAGTCTTACAGGCAGGTTGCCCACGTGTTACTCACCCGTCCGCCGCTGACCTCCGAAGAGGTCCGCTCGACTTGCATGTATTAGGCACGCCGCCAGCGTTCGTCCTGAGCCAGGATCAAACTCTCCAAAAAGTAGTTTGACTAGCTCTTGTTTGTTGCTCTTGAATTAACGTTGGCACTTCGATTTGTTTAGTTTTCAAAGATCATTTTGTTGTCCGCTTCGTTTAGAAGCAACTTTATTACTCTACCACGTCTCAAGTTTCACGTCAACAACTTTTTCAAAAGTTTTATTAATCAATGTGTTCCCTTTGATGAGGCAAGAATTAAACTTTACCATGATATTTTCATAGAGTCAATCATATTCTTTAAGTTTTTTCTCTATAATAACTCTGGCCTTCATCCATAAAGAAAACAGGCGCGCTTCTTTTCCCCTTAACAACCTGCTGCTGAGCATCACTTAAGATATAGACGAATCGCATTTATAAGGTAACAGAGCTTCTGAATTCTCCTTGTTCCGCGAGTCAAGGCAAGCTCCATCAGCTTCACCGCCCTGCTTATTTCAAAAGCATTTGATCTATATACTCCTTAATCGCCTCTGCATTCCCAGACACTTCTTTTTCTCTTTTCTCATCTTTTTTCATTTTCACCAGTGCTTTTTCGAGGGTTTCTTGCTCTAAAGCCTGGGGATGACGACAACTCCATTTGCATCGCCAACGATTATATCGCCAGGATTCACAGCTGTTCCGCCACAGGAAATCGAAACATTGACCTCCCCGGCCCCGACTTTTGCGCTCGATGCGACGGCTGCGCCTCTTGCGAACACAGGAAAATTCAGCTTTTTGATGTCAACAATGTCCCGGATGCTACCGTCGACCACGAAAGCATGTACGCCGAGAGTTTGCGCCATGCCAATAACGAAATCGCCGGCAATGGCCCGATATTGGTCTCCCTTTGTATCGATGACGAGCACATCCCCAGGCTTGGCTTCGCGGATTGCTTTGAGAAGCACCAGGTTATCCCCGACAGGAATCTTCACGGTCAGCGCCCTTCCTGCCATCTTATAGCTTTCTTCAAGAGGCTTGATCGCCGGATGCATATTGTTGAGACCATTCATACAATCTGATATACAGGTGGTCGGGATATTCATAAACGCATTCATGATCGGTTCCATAACGTCCTCCATCTTCTAACATATTTGTCTTCATTATACTGTTTTATGGAATATGTTAGAATGTTTAAAAAGTTATAGATAGCTATAAGAGGAAATTATGGATCATTCTAATTTGAGCTTTCTTCTATTTCAATACTGAGATTTGTTAATGCAGTTCTCTCCTGCTGATCCTTACAGTGGAGATTATTCCCACCTATGAAACGATGATTCTATTTGTCTAAATATCTTTATTGGGAGACTCGATTGACGCAGATTGGAGTGTATATGTAAGTACCAAGGAACATATAAATCTGATTCTTTGTGAAACACTCGCTCGCCTTACGCTCACGATCCTCTCCGCTCTTATTTGTGTTTACGTTTTCCAGAAAGGATGATCCTGTATGAAAATCGTCATCGCCCCAGACTCATTTAAAGAAAGCATGACTGCATCCGAAGCAGCAAAAGCTTTTTCTAAAGGATTTAAGAGTAGATGGCCGGAAGCATATGTTACGCAGATCCCTATTGCAGATGGCGGAGAAGGAATGGTCCAGGCGATGGTCCATTCTTCTAACGGTGTTTTGATTCATAAAACGGTAACCGGCCCCCTTTCAACTCCGGTGGAAGCGGTCTACGGAATAATTGACGGAGGTAAAACGGCAGTGATTGAAATGGCGGAAGCATCAGGTCTTCACCTTGTGCCTCCCGCTAAAAGAAATCCTCTGCTCACCACAACTAAGGGAACAGGCGAATTAATCAGGGATGCGGCCTTTAAGGGCGTGATCAAGATTATCCTCGGTATCGGGGGCAGCGCTACAAACGACGGCGGAGCAGGGATGGCGGAAGCATTGGGGGTTCGTTTGCTTACCTCCTCAGGCACTCAGATCCAGCCTGGAGGCGGGGGATTAAACGAGCTTTCTTCTATTGATATGAGCGGTCTGCTTCCCGAACTAAAGGATATCGAATTCATCGCCGCTTGCGATGTGGACAATCCCCTTACAGGAGTAAAAGGCGCTTCCGCTGTATTCGGTCCGCAAAAAGGCGCCACACCAGCAATGGTGAAGGAACTGGATCAGAACCTTCTCCATCTTTCTTCTATTATAAAAAGAGATTTAGGAAAAGAAGTGAGAGATTGCGCAGGATCCGGTGCAGCCGGAGGTCTTGGCGCCGGACTAATGGCTTTTCTAAATGCAAAGCTCGAGAAAGGAATTGATCTCGTTCTTGATGCGATTCATTTTGACCGCCTAATTGCAGGAGCCGATTTACTGATCACCGGTGAAGGAAAAATAGACGGACAAACCCTGCATGGAAAAACACCGATGGGTGCGGCAAAAAGAGCTCTTAAACAAAACATCCCCGTCATCGGAATTGCCGGTACACTTGGGAACAATGCGGATATCCTCTTAGAAAACGGATTTACCTCCCTCTTTTCAATCTCACCGGGGGCAATTCCCCTCGAGCAAGCATTGACAGACGGGCCGAAAAATATGGAGCAATTCGCTTTTAGCCTTGCAGGAATTTTACAGCTAAAAGGGAATGTCTAAAACGGACAGCTGCCCGGATCACCACGGCAGCTGTTTTCTTTTTCATAAAAAGTGAACGGTACTCACAAACCTCGTCGTCTAAGTTTTGAAAGGGGGCAACCAATGAACGCCGGCAAATTAAAAGAAACCCGTTCCTTAGATAAAGAAGAGGTCCTTCATGAACTGATGGATCTGTACGCGGATGAATTGTCTTACCTAGCCTATTCCTATGTAAAAAACATAGAGACAGCAAAGGATTTGGTTCAAAATACGTTTGTTTCAGCCTATACTCACCTGGATACATTCGAAGGCAACTCAAATATGAAAACATGGCTCTACCGAATTACGATCAATAAATGCAAGGATTACTTGAAAAGCTCTGCCTACAAAAGGCTGGTGCTGACTTGAGCAGTGAAGGAAAACGCAGATAAAGGGGCTAACCCTGCCCAACGATTCGAACAAAAAGAACAGGCCACGGCCATTCGGCAGATTCTCGAAAAGCTGCCCGTTAAATACAGAGAAGTCATCATTATGATGTACTATCAGGATCTCACTACTAAAGAGATAGCAGAAGTGCTAAAAATACCGGAGGCGTCAGTCCGGACGAGACTTCGAAGAGCTAAAGACAAATTGACGCCTCTTCTTCAAAAGGAGGCCCTTGGATATGAATGATTCATTTAACAAAAAAGACTACCTTACTGATCATGAAAAACAGCAGCTGAGGTTCAGCAAGCAGGACCGGAATATGGTATTTGAAAAAATCAGGCAGCAGCAGCCTGCAAAAGAACGCCCCTCGAGAATCAAAAAGGCTATGGCCTATGTCCTGACTCCAGCAGCCGTTGGGTTAATTGCCCTCCTGGTAACCGTGCAAACACCGATAAAAGAAGACATTATTTCAGCCTTTCCAGCTTTAGGTTCTCTTTCTTCCCAATACGGAAGCACGGAACTGAAGTCAGCTGTCCAAAAAAATAAACCGCAGATTATTAATCAGGCAGCAGAGGACAAAGGCATTAAAATTACGATTAAAGAAGTGCTTTATGACGGCCCTCGTATTTCCATGTACTATGAAGTGGATTACAAAGGGAAAGAATATGACCAAATCCAGACAAATTTTACCTTCACTGCAAACGGAGAGGACATGCAGCATAAACATATCCTGGGCGGAGATATAATGGGTATGCCAAAGGATGCACCGAAAAACCTTCATTTCGAAACAATTGAATTTAAGAAGAAAATGCCTGAAAAAATTACACTCGAGGTTAAATCAAAGTCTGTATTCGTAAGAAATGAGAGCGATAAAGGGTTCCCAAAAGAAATAATGGGAAAATGGGCATTTTCATTCCCGGTGGAGAAAAAAGGAACTGAATACCGCTATTCCCCTAACATAACAGTGAAGAAAGAAGCCGAATTTTCCATAAAAGAAATTGTATTTGCACCAACCGGCATTCAGCTTTCCACCCGCAGATCCATCTGGATGGGAAAGGAAAACCACGATGCCCGTACGAGTTACCGAATGTTTGACGATAAGGGCAATCCTCTTGAAATCAAGAACTTTGAACATTCAGACCGCGAACGGAAAGACGGCAAGATAAACGAAAATACCATCGCGGTCTTCAAGCCGATGCAGCGCATCCCGGAATATGTCACGGTACAATCCAAAACGTCCTATTACCCTAAATCAAATAAAAATGTGAAGAAAAGCATTACCGAAAACCTTCCGCTCTATATGCCACAAAACAAAGAAGGCGGCATTACGGTTACGAAGGTTGAACAGAAAAAGAATGAAGTGTGGATTCATTATGAGGTAAAAGGCGATGACCCCCAACTAAGAAAATACTTTTTCAAATTGCTAAAAGTAAAGGATGGGAAAGTGGTTGAATGGCTAGATGATCAAACTTTGAAATCTGCTGACAGCAGCAGGAAGCACATGGCTAAATTCAAAACGTCCTACAGCAAAGACTTACAGTTTGAAGTATCACCACCGCCTGTAACGCTGGAGGAGTTCAAAGTCAAAGTCCCTCTCAAAAAAGAATACCTTGAGAAAAGATAAAAAAAACCGGAGCCCCTTATTTAAGGCTCCGGTTTTTCACATTAATGATTCGCGAGGAAAACAAAATACAGAACAAAGATGACAAACAGTCCATACATGACCGGATGGATTTCTTTTCTTCTTCCGCTCATGATCATGGTGATCGGGTAGAAGATGAAGCCCATGGCAATTCCCGTTGCGATGCTGTAGCTAAGCGGCATGGCAATGATGGTCAGGAAGGATGGAACCGCGATTTCGAATCGCTTCCAGTCGATTTCTCCAAGGGAGGAGACCATCAGTACACCGACGATGATTAACGCCGGGGCTGTAACGGATGCTGTAATGACTGAGAGCAGCGGCGAGAAGAACAGGGCTAACAGGAATAGAGCGGCTGTTACGACCGAAGCAAATCCTGTTCGTGCTCCCGCTGCTACTCCAGCGGATGATTCGATATAAGAAGTGGTTGTTGAAGTACCAAGGATTGCTCCAATCGTCGTGGCTCCCGCATCAGCGAAGAGCGCTTTTCCTGCACGAGGCAGTTTGTTATCCTTTGTCAATCCCGCCTGGTGGGAAACCGCCACAAGCGTGCCGGCAGTATCAAAGAAATCGACAAACAGGAAGGTAAGGATGACAACAAGCATTTGCAGGGTAAAGATTTGATCCAAGTGTGTGATGGCTGCACCGAAAGTAGGTTCAAGGCTCGGAGCCGCACCAACCACTTTTGCCGGAAGATCGATGAGTCCTGTTGCCATTCCCACAACGGCTGTAATCAGCATTCCGAAAAAGATTCCGCCGTTTACTTTTTTCACAAGCAGCATGACCGTAATGATGATTCCAAAAACAGCCAGCAGAGTTTTTCCGTCATGGAAATTACCAAGTCCGACAAGGACGGCATCGTTATTGACAATGATCCCTGCACTTTGAAAACCAACAAAAGTGATGAAAAGACCAATTCCGGCTCCGACCGCAAATTTCAGTTCTGCCGGTATCGCATTAATGATTTTCTCGCGAAGTCCTGAGAGGGTTAAAAGGGTGAAGAAGATACCTGATACAAATACGCCTGACAAAGCTGTTTGCCAAGGAATCCCCATCGTTAAAACAACTGAAAATGCAAAAAATGCGTTCAAACCCATACCCGGCGCTAGTGCAACTGGATAGCGGGCGAGCAGTCCCATTAGCAATGTTCCTACCGCAGCAGCCAGGGCCGTTGCCGTAAAGACCGCGCCCGGATCCATTCTCATGCTTGCAGGAAGATCTGGGACCGTGCTTAGAGAAAGGGTATTTGGGTTGACGAATAGAATGTACGCCATGGAAAGGAAGGTGGTTAATCCGCCGATGATCTCTTTACGATAATTCGTTCCGAGCTCTTCGAACTGAAAATACTTTTTCATCTTGTGGTTCCTCCTATTAATAAGGAATCCGCCGCATATATTGAGAGTGTAAAAGAAAGGATAAGTTCAAACAAAAAGCGCCTCTGTATAAATACAGAAAGCGCTTGACCGTTTACGATACAATGAATGCGCAAAATACGCATCCGTCCTATCGCCGTAGTCAAGCCATTTAAGGTAGCTTGGTAGAAACTCTCGGGCCATATCCCCAATATTATACGACGTATTACCTATTCACTTATATGAACATTCTATCAGCATGATTCGACAAAATCAATAGAAAAAAACGAACATTTAATAAAAAATGTTCGTTTTCGTTCGTGTATCTACTCCCACTCGATTGTTGCAGGCGGTTTGCTCGTAATATCGTACACAACTCGGTTCACGTGGCTGACTTCATTTACAATTCTTGTTGAGATGACTTCAAGCACATCCCAAGGGATTCTTGCCCAGTCAGATGTCATACCATCAATTGATGTTACCGCGCGGATTCCAATTGTGTAGTCATACGTTCTTGCGTCACCCATAACTCCTACGCTGCGGATATCAGGAAGAACCGTGAAATACTGCCAGATTTCGCGTTCAAGATCGGCTTTCGCGACTTCTTCACGCAGGATGGCATCGGATTCGCGGACAATTTCCAGTTTTTCTTCCGTAATCTCACCAAGCACGCGGATTCCAAGTCCGGGTCCAGGGAACGGCTGGCGCCAGACGATTTCATCCGGAATGCCCATTTCGCTTCCAAGGGCACGGACTTCGTCTTTAAACAGGGTGTTCAAAGGTTCGATCAGCTTGAATTGCATATCTTCTGGAAGTCCGCCGACGTTATGATGGGATTTAATCGTTTGGGCTGTTGCTGTACCACTCTCGATAATATCCGTATAAAGGGTTCCTTGTGCAAGGAATTCAATGCCCTGCAGTTTAGTTGCTTCATCATCGAACACGTAAATAAACTCATTTCCGATAATTTTACGTTTTTGCTCAGGATCGGAAACTCCCTTAAGCTTGTCCATAAAGCGCTCCTTTGCATCGACTTTAATTACGTTCATATTAAAGCCTTCGCTGAAGGTTTTCATGACCCCCTCTGCTTCATCCTTGCGAAGCAGTCCGTGATCAACGAATATACATGTCAGCTGATCGCCGATGGCTTTATGGATCAATACCGCTACAACAGATGAATCCACACCGCCGCTCAATGCGCACAATACGTTTTTGTTTCCTACTTGCTCACGGATTTTCTGCGTTTCGATTTCAATAAAGTTTTCCATTGTCCACTCATCGTGGCACTGGCAAATCTCATGTACAAAGTTTTTAAGAAGATCATTTCCAAATTCAGAGTGGCGTACTTCAGGGTGGAACTGCACTCCATATAGACGGCGTTCTTCATTGCTCATTGCAGCGAATGGGCAGGATGGGCTGACTGCGTCCACTTTAAACTGCGGCGGAATCTCGGCAACAAGATCCCCGTGACTCATCCAAACCGTTTGTTCTTCAGGCAGTTGCGTGAACAGGGCCGGAGAGTCCTGAACCTTAATCCGGGCTTTTCCGTATTCTCTATGTCCGGCTGCTTCAACTCGTCCGCCAAGGTAATGCGTCATCAGCTGCATACCGTAGCAAATACCAAGTACAGGGATGCCAAGGTCAAAAATCCGTTCGTCACAGCGGAATGCATTCTCGCCATAAACGCTGTTCGGACCGCCTGATAAAATAATCCCTTTCGGATTGATTTTCTTAATCATGTCCGCTGTAAGCGTATGAGGATGAAGTTCGCTGTATACACCGATTTCACGGATTCTTCTCGTGATCAGCTGGTTATACTGGCTTCCAAAATCCAGTACGAGAATCATTTCCTGGTCTTGAATTGATATTGTCATAACAGCACCTCTTCTTCGTCTATTTGAAAAGCAAAAAAAGCTGAAACTTGCCTCCATATAAAAATATAAGAAGGCAGAATTCCAGCTTTTTACAGACTGTATTCTGCCTTCATAGTCAGATCATTTAAGGTAATCCGGTAGAGACTCTCGAACCATATTATCGAGGATATATGAAGGTGCAAATCGTTTAATTTTCCCCATTCTAACAATCAGATAGAATCCGGTCAAGATGATGTTCTTTTAATTAAATTTTCCCACAATTCCGCTATTTTATCCCACTCCGCTTTTGCATCATCTCTTTTGTACAGTGCTTTCTCATAGCCCTTTGTAATATGGAGCATGTCATGGGAGCTGAGCGAGTAGTCCACCGATTTGGCAAATTCTCTGAGCGTTTCTCCATCCTGCCTTTTCAACCCAAACCTTTCCAGCTGTTTGAGCAGGGCAGGATAGGCTGAGAAAAACACCTCGTCATCGCTTCGGTTTTTAAATCTTGCCAGCATAATGAATGTTAGCCATTTTTTTCTTGTCAAATATAGAACTGCTGCAAGCAGCAAAACTCCACCGATTACTGCATAGAAACCAGTGCTGCCGATACTGAACTTGCTCCAATCAAACGTTTGTTTAGATTGTTTAGGCTGTTCCAGTGCTTGCGCATCCTCCGGTTTTTCCGGCTTCGGCTGCTTCTGCTGCGTCTCAGGGACAGGCTGCTGCTGTGTGCTTGATTCGGTATTCTCCGTAAAGCTGTACGGGTTTGTAAACCCCTTTGTCGGTTCAAACGGTACCCATCCAGCACCCGGAAAATAAACTTCAACCCAAGAGTGAGCGTTATTATTGGTCACTTCATAGATCCGGCCGGAGCCTTCCGTATCCATTCCCTTATAATCTCCCTCGGTATATCCCTTCACCCATCTTGCCGGGATGCCGGAAGCCCTGAGAAGAACGGTCATCGAGGTTGAGAAATTATCACAATAGCCCTGCATCGTTTCAAACAGGAATTGATCCACATAATCCTGGTCCTCTGACGGCACCCCAACCTCCTGCGTATTATAGGAAAAGTCCGAACCGTTTAAATGGCGTTCGATTGCTTTCGCTTTATCATAAAGATTTTCTTCATTTGCTGTGAGCTCCCTTGCTAAATCCAGAACACGCTGAGGCATTTCAGGAAGCTGTGTATAACGGTTCATTATGTCCTGCGGCACATTCTCTGTGCTCTTTACCTCTTTTAGCAGGGGAATGTCATAGCTTGGATAATTGTACTTCACTTCGTAGGAATCGATTCTTTCCCCTTCCGGCACACCGAATGGGGTAATCTGCTCCGTGTTCACATTAACGAGTAGCCCCTTTGCTTCATCCGAAACATATTCAATGAGGCCCAGCGGATAGATTACGTGGCTGTACTTGTATTGACGGGCAATATCGACCCTCGCCGTAAGGCTCTCCCTTTTTGTTCCCTCTTCAGACCAGGTAAGGCCGATGCTATCCTTTTCCATAGACTGGAGTTCCTTCTCTCTTTGAGAGGTTGTCCATCCTTTCCCGGAATAGACATCCTTCGTTTCCACTCTCCAGTAATGGCGCCTGTTTGCTGCAGCAGTCAGGACGGGGGTGTCATCCTGCATAAACGCTCCGCCCAAACTTTCATCATTCGTTCCATATCCGATTTTCTTCATGCCTGATCCGTTTATTGCCTCATCAAGAGAGCCATAGGCCGTCAAGAAAGGCACAGGATCCTGCCACTGGGGAGCGGCTTTTGGTGAGGCCATCCCGGAAACAATGGAAACCGCCACAAAAATTAAGAGCAGCATGGTCCATTTCAAACGCGTATACTTCTTTACTGTTAGCTGCTCCATTCCTTTCAGGCGGTCAAAGTTGAGCATGCCTAGCAGGAAAAACCCGGCGATTACGATCCGGATGACAGCCGAAGATGCGTCATACTCCGTAAATGTATCCAAAATCGTGACATAGATTAGGGTCGTCACAAAGAAGAACAGGATGCGCTTTTGTACAATGATCCAGTAATTGAGCAAATAGACGAGCAGCCACAGCAGGACGAAAAAAAGGAAAGTCCTGAACGGTGAGGTCATTTCCATCCAGGATGAGGCAGGAATAAGACCAGCATTGTAAACAAATTCACGAGCGAAGCTTCGGAATCCCTCAAAGAGCGGCATTTCTTTGTAAAAAAGCTGCTCAAGCGCGATGGCGAGGAAGCCGAGCTGAAGCGGGATGGTAATCATCCACGTTACCCTTAAATACGATAGGAGAAAATTAAGGGCGATAAAGAGGACGAAAATCCAGGTCGAACCGGTATCTGTATAAATGTCCAAAGGAACAAGCCATTCCCACAGCAAAAAGAAAGCAAACAAATAATAAAGGAGGGCCGTTATTTTCGAAAAAAAGTCTCCTTTTGGCAAGGTTAAAACTTTCATAAGCCCTTCACCTCTTTCAAGGCTTGATTAAAGATACCTTCCGATACAGCTTCAGCAGCTATGCCCCGCTTGTTCAAGCGGTCGAGCAAAACCTCTTCCTCCTGGGTAAGGAGCTGATTCTTTTTCCGAATGAAATAAAGCTTGAGGTCGCTGTAGCTTGCCCGGTGCTCAAGCTTCCTGACGAGCTCCATCGTAAGAACGGAAACGATAAACAGATTGGAGGAACGATAGCCCCCCTGGCTCGTCATCCGCTCCTCCCATATTGAAAAAGAGGCGGAGCTTGGTTCAGGATTTACCCTCGCAAGCTTGCGGAAAATCGTTTGAAGCTGTTTTTCTCCGGACTGAACGGGTGTTGTATCCAATTCAGTTCCCAGCAAAATGAATCCAAGCGGAGCCCCTGTTTTAATAACGGCTTTTGCCAGAGAGGCCGTAAAGGTAACCATCGGTTCAAATGAATCAGACGCTTGCTGATCCATAATCAGCACCGCATCATGTGTGCGGGTCTGTTCAAATTCCTTTGTCATAAACGAATCTCTTTTTGCTGTTGCCTTCCAGTCAATCCACGCCATCCGGTCACCCGGCTGATATTCGCGGATGCCGGATGCCATCGTAGTGTCTTTTATATAGCGCTGAGAGGAAGCGCTTGCACCTTGCTCATACTGGGGCTTTGAATGCCTGTAGCCCATTGAAAAGGCAGTTGGGTAGACGAGAATGGTTTTATCCGTCTTAATCGTGACCTCTTTTTCAAATAAACCGAGAAGATCACCGGTTTTAATGCGGATACGGGAAAAATGATGCTCTCCGCGCTTCATGGATTGAACCGTATACGTAAAAACCGATTTGCGGCGAAATCCCAGGAAAAACAACTTTCTTGCCGGCTGATCAGCAGCGGTCTGCTTCAGACCCGATGGCAGGCATTCCTCAGCGATTATATAGATAAGCGGAAAGGGAAATGGTCTTTCGAGCGTAATCTCCCCTTTAAGAATTTCGCCCGCAGAAAACTGATCCTTGCTAAGCGTTCTTGCCGCTCGAAAGGTTTGAAGCGGATAAACAGCAAGGAGGATGGAATAAACGGCAAAAGGCAGAAATGCGTAAAAAAGAAACCAGCTGACGAAGCCGCCTTGAAACATCGCATAGCAAAAGGCAAGCGCCGTCAATAGCAGCAGCAGAATGAGTTTCCAGATCGATTTTAAGCTTCTCAGGATGTCCTTCAAGGGGTCATGGACCTCTTCACCGGCACAGGGGTGCGGCTGATAATCTCATGGACAAGGTCTGCGGCAGACTGTCCATCATAGCGGGCTTCTGATTTTAAAATCATGCGGTGAGGCAGGGCAAATGGAGCCAAATACTGAACATCATCAGGAATCACGTAATCTCTACCGGCAAGGAAAGCATATGCTTTAGATGCTCTCATCAGGGCTACTGAACCCCTTGGACTTGCCCCAAGATAAACAGATGGATGATTACGGGTTTTCGTGACGATCTCAATGATGTAGCGCTTCACGGTTTCATCCATATAAACCTTTTCCATTTCACTCTGCAGCTGAATGAGCTCAATCTTCGTTATAACCGGTTCGATTTGGGCAATCGGCACTTCCCCGTCCGCACGGTTCAGAACAAGAAGCTCTTCCTGCGGAGTCGGATAGCCCATTTTAATTTTAAATAGGAAGCGGTCCAGCTGTGCTTCCGGAAGCGGGTACGTTCCTTCATATTCAATAGGATTCTGTGTAGCAAGGACGAAAAAAGGCTTGTCGAGGGACATCGTCTGCCCGTCAATCGTGACATTCCCTTCCTCCATGCCTTCCAGAAGAGACGATTGGGTTTTTGGCGAGGTCCGGTTAATTTCATCCGCCAGAACGATATTTCCCATAATCGGGCCGGGACGGTATTCAAACTCCATTTTTTGAGGGTTATATATAGAAATGCCTGTCACATCAGAAGGCAGTAAATCCGGAGTGAATTGAATCCGTTTAAAGTCAGCACTAACCGATTTGGCAAGCGATCTTACGAGCATCGTTTTGCCGACTCCCGGAACATCCTCCAAAAGCACATGGCCTTTCGCCAGCAGTGCAGTTAAACATAAAACGGCAGCCTCCCGTTTGCCTGCCATGACCTTCTCGATATTTTCTACTACTCTTCCAAGCTGAGGTTGAATCGTCTCCAAATATTCCATAGTTTCCTCCTAAGTAAGAGATGACAGCATCAAATGAATACTATATTCGAAACCGGCTTTTGAAACCCTGCAAAGTCTATCTAAAAACGGGGTGGGAAATACATACAATTCATCCGTGCTTAAGTCCTATAATTATCTCTAAATATTTCGACAATTAAAAGCGGTTTTTTAAAAGAACTTGTCTTATTTCCTATTTTCGCACGTTCCATCTCTTTTTTCCAATACAAAGACGGCCGTGCAAAAGCATCGTCCGTCCTCGTTCATTTGATACAGTATTTTAAGAGATTACTTAAATGAAAACTCAATTTTTCCGTTATTTAAAACGAGATAAGCATCAAACGGATTTTTCTTGCCTTTAAACCCTTTGATTTTTCTTGTTTTCCCTTTTTCGCACAATAATTTAATCTGGGCGGGACTGATCGTTTTATTTAAGATTTTTTTATTAAAAGCTTGCTTGCAGCCGTTCAGGTAGGCGGAACAGCCGTAAAAAGTCCGCCTGTCCATAATATCCCCTTCCTTGCAGGCCGGGCATCGGCAAATGGCTCCATCATGCTGAGCAGGCACAATCCGGTCTTCAACAGAAAGACGGCCCACATCCGTTTTAGCCTGCTCCATCAGGGCAAAGCACAGCTTCCCTGCATTTTCGATGAACACTTCCCTGGACTTCTGACCGGCACCAATCCCTTTTAAAAAGGTCTCCCATTTCGCGGTCATTTCCGGTTTTGAGAGAATCGTCCCCTCCACTGCATCGCACAATATACTCCCTTTTTGGGTGACAAACACACTGTTTTTGTTTACTTCTATAAACTCACGCAGGATCAGGGTATCGATGATCCCTGCTCTTGTCGCTTCCGTCCCAAGCCCTTCGGCAGCATTCAGCGCTTCCTTCATTTCCTTGTCTTCGATATATTTTCCGGCCGTTTTCATTAGTGTAATCAGCTGGCCGAGCGTGTACGGCTTCGGAGGCTCGGTCATGCCGTTCTTCACAGCGAGAACAGCCCTTGCCGCTTCCCCTTCCTGAACCGCAGGCAGCCGCTGCTCTTCCTCATTTTTGGGTTCTTTCCCCTCGAGGTTTTTCCAGCCGTTTATTTTGACGGTCTTCCCCTTCGTCAGAAAATCGTTTTTCCCGATTGAAGTGGTGATGACGGTTTCGTCATACACATGGTCGTCCAAAAACATTTTGAGCATGCTTTTTACGACCTCTTCGTACACTGTTTTTTCCTGGGGGGAAAAAGCAGCGAATTTAGCGGGGGATACAAGCTTTTCTGTCGGAATGATGGCATAGTGATCTTTCACCTTGCTCGAATCTACGTATCTTTTGGATGGGTATAGGGACTTGGGTGCAAACGATAAGGAAAAGGTAGTTTTATAGCCTTCCAGATTCCCTTTTAAATAAGAAAATTCTTCTTCTGTGATGTATTGGCTATCTGTCCGAGGGTACGAAACAAACCCCTTTTCATATAGCTTTTGGACCGTTTTCAAAACAGTGGTCGGGCTCATTTTCGTCCGTCTGTTCAGGCTTGCCTGCAGGGTCGAAAGGCTATGAAGCTTCGGCGGCTTGATCCGCTTTTCCTGGACGGAAATGTCTTTAACGGCGGCTTGATATTCATTCGTGTCCGGTGTGATATCAGGACGTATTTCCTTTTGCATGTCCTCTTCGGATTTAAATTTCTTTGGAATTTTCCCCTTATAGGTGCCGTTCTTTACGGTGAATTCGCCTTCCAGCTCAAAGAATGGCTCTGATTTGAATTGTTCAATTTCCTTCTGCCGGTCATAGATCAGCTTCAGCACTGGAGTCTGAACCCGGCCTACACTGAAATTCTCTCTTACTCCTTTTTGCTGAAGAAGAAGGGTGTAGAGGCGGCTCGCATTAATTCCTACAAGCCAATCACCGATTTGCCTTGCCTGCGCTTCATAGAAAAGCGGTTCGCTTTCTCTCCCCTCTTTCAGGTTGGAAAAACCGTTTTTTACCGCATTTTCTGTATAGGAAGAAAGCCAAAGCCGTTTCATCGGTTTATGGGCGGCACCGGACATCATGATGAGGAGACGGGCAATGTTTTCGCCCTCTCGCGCCGCATCTGTGCCGATAATAATTTCAGAGGCTTCCTTCAGCATCGATCGGACGATCCTGAATTGCTTTGCCTTGTCTTTCGATATTTTGTATTCGAATTTTTCCGGAATGATCGGCAATGTCTCAAGCGACCATTTTTTCCATGTTTGATCATATTCATCGGGATTCTTTAAATCGACTAAATGTCCAATAGCCCACGTGATAACGGCGCCTTTCGGAAATTGCCCGCACGGCTTTACTTCAATGCAGCCGTCTTTCTTCACTGATGGAAAAGGAGCAGCGAGCAGCTTGCCCTGATCGGGCTTTTCCGCCAAAATGACGATCAATGTGATTCTCCCCTTATCCTTTATTCATTTACCCAAGTGCTGCAGGCAAACAGGTGTTTCTCTTTCTTCATTTTCTCACGTTCCGCTTCTTTTTTCCAATACAATGATGGAGAGGGTCTTACACTACTGAAATTCATCATAAATGTGGAAAATTCATCATAAACTATCAAAATTTCATCATAAACTATCGAAATTTCATCATAAACCACCGAAAATTCATCATAAACCACTGGAAAGCCAGAATAACCCTCCTGTATTGACTTCGAAACGGCAATGATTAGGGATTAGTGGAGGCTTTTATAGATAAAACCCCGGGGATTGTCCCGGGGGTCTCGATTTCCCTCTTAACGCTGGCGGGCAAGCTCTTTTGAAGGAGGCTTGTGGATGGCGAGTCCTGCGAGATCCTCTACCGCTTCGAGCAGCCCTTCATTCATGCTTGGGTGCGGATAGAGAGGGAACGATAAGTCTTCCTCCCTCGCCGCCATTTCAAGCGCGGTGATTCCGGTGCTGATCAATTCAGCCGCTCCGTTGCCCATTAAGTGGACGCCAAGAATGACCTCATTTTCTGCATCAGAAACTACTTTGGCAAAGCCGTCTTTTTGCCCTGCAAGAGAAGCAAAGCCGTTTCCGGCAAAAGAAAACACGCCCGTCCTTACCTTGTATCCCTCAGCTTTCGCTTCTTCTTCTGTTAACCCCGCACAAGCGATTGGCGGCTGGCTTCGGATGACCATTGGAATGAACCCGTCATTCCATTCGGCTGGGAGTCCGGCAATGGAAGCGGCGGCGGCTTTCCCCTGACTGATTGCTTTAACAGCCAGCAGCTTTCCGCCGGTGATATCACCAATAGCCCAAATATTAGATAGCGATGTCCGGCACTCCCGGTCAATCTGCACAAAGCCCCGGGAATCTGTTTTAATGCCAAGGCGGTTTAGCCCAAGCTCCTCTGAGTTGCCTTGAAACTCCGTCTGTAAATAAAGATGCGTTCCTTCAAGTTCAAGCTCTGTTCCATCATCTGCTATAAATACAGCTTTCAGGATGCCCTCCTGTTTCACGGCTTGCTTGAGCATCATTCCTTTCTTCCACTTGATTTTTGCTTTTTTCATGACCCTCAAAAGCTCTTTTTCTATGGAAGCATCCAGTCCCGAAAACCCGTGTTCATGAACCAGGGTGACCTCACAGCCTAAAATCCGGTAGCTGAATGCCGCTTCAATCGCCGTATAATCGTTTCCATATAAAATCAGATGCTCCGGCAGACTTTCCAGGCTGTACAGGGATCTCGAATCCAGAATATATGGTGGATCTACTGCAGCGGCTGGATGAGAAACAGGGGAGGTTCCGGCTGCAATGATGGCTGCTTTGAATGAGTAGACCTGAAAATCATCTCCGTTCTCCACTCCGATCCGATCATCGGATAAAAACGAGGCTTTCCCGCTGACCAGCTCTACCTTATGCTGCCGGCACAGCGCTTCCACTCCTTTTCTCAAATTGGCTGTCACTTGATGTTTGTATTCAGCGGTTTGAGAAAGATCAAATGATACGTCCGACATGCTGATGCCTAAGCCGCCTATTTTAGAAAGCTCTCCATACTTGGCTGATACATGGACGAGCACCTTCGATGGGATACAGCCCTGATTTAAGCAAACACCGCCAAGGTCCCCCTTTTCAATCAGGGTAACTTCCTTACCAAGCTGTGCGGCCCGGATTGCCGCTGTATAGCCTCCGGGTCCCCCGCCGATGATGACCAGTTCTCTTTCCTGCGCCAGTTCTCCAACTACCATTACACCAGCTCCACAATCAGCAATTTTGGATGTTCAATCAGTTCTTTAAACCGGTTTGTAAACGCGACTGCCGCTGCTCCGTCCGCGACCCGGTGGTCGAAGGACATGGACACGTTCATTATTAAACCAATCACAATCTCCCCGTTTCGGACAACAGGCTTTTCCTTTGTCGCATGGAAGGCCATTAATCCTGTTTCCGGATGATTAATGACAGGAGTTGCTCCTATGCTTCCAAGCGGTCCAACGTTGCTGATGGTGAACGTTCCGCCCGTAAGCTCCGCCCGGCTCAAACGGTTTTCTCTCGCTTTTTCGTTCAGTTCCTTCATCTCTTTATGAATTTCAAGGATTGATTTCGTTTCCACCTGCTGCAGCACTGGAACAATCAGCCCATCCGGCGAATCAACGGCAAGGCCGATATTGTACTCCGATTCAAGGACAATGACTTCCTGTTCTTCATCGAGTTTGGCGTTGAATACAGGAAAGTCCTTTAATGCAATGGCAGCAGCCTTGATGAAAAAAGCGGCGGCCGAAATGGAGCGGCCCGCTTCCTTTAGTTCCTTTCTGAAGGTCATCAGCTCTGTCATATCCACTTCTTCAAAATGGGTAACATGCGGAATCGTCTTGAGGGAATGAACCATTTTCTTCGCGATTTGTTTCCTTCTGCCCTTGAATGGAATGGTCTGCTTTTCACCATGATTTGCTTTTGTGATCCGTTTTTTTTCTGCCACAGGCGCTACCTTCACCGGTTCCGGCTGCTTTTGCTTCGCTGCCAATCCCAATACATCTTCATCTGTCACTCTTCCTGCAGGTCCGGAGCCCTTGAGCTTTTCAATATCAATCCGGTTTTCCCTTGCAAGCTTTCTCGTAAAAGGAGTGGCGAGCACCCTGGCTGAAACCGGCCGGGTCTCAGGAGTGCTTTCCTTTAATTGGACAGCATCCGTTTCATCTGTCTCAATGACAAGAAGTGTCGTTCCTACTGATACCGTTGTCCCTGGATCAATCAGGATTTCTTTCACCATACCCGCTCCTGGAGAAGGAAGCTCCGCCGTCATTTTGTCCGTTTGCACTTCGATCAGCGGCTGATCCCGTTCGACTCTCTCTCCCTGTTTAACGAAATAGTGAAGAATGTCTCCCTCCGTCATGCCCTCTCCAATATCATGAAGCTTGACTTCCAGCATCTTTTCACCCGCCTCCCTTTAATAGTGAATGACTTTTTCAACAGCCTGAATGATTCGTTCCGTGTCAGGCAGATAGTGCTCCTCCAGCGAAAAAAATGGAACAGGTACATCAAAACCGCTCACTCTTGTAATCGGTGCCCGCAAGTACAGAAAAGACGTATCATTGATAACACCCATCACGTCATTCGCAAGTCCCCCTGTAGCATGCGCTTCCTGAACGATGACCGCTCTGCCTGTTTTCTGCACAGATTCGGCTATGGCTTCTTTATCAAGCGGATAGAGCGTTCTTAAATCAATGACCTCACAGCTGACTCCTGACTGCTCAAGCTTCTCAGCGGCCTTGGAGGCCTGGGCTGCCATCGCTCCCCAAGCGATCAGGGTCACATCGCTGCCCTCTCGCCGCCTGGCCGCTTTCCCGATTTCCACTCTGTATTCACCTTCCGGCACCTCTTCCTTGCCTGCCCGGTAAAGCTTTAACGGTTCTAGGAAGAGAACGGGATCTGGATCTTCGATGCTTGCGATGAGCAAACCTTTTGCATCATAGGGAGAGGACGGACAAACAACCTTCATTCCAGGCATGTGGGTAAACAGGGCTTCTGCGCTGTCAGAATGAATTTCCGGCGCCCTGATTCCGGCACCGTACGGAGCGCGGATCACCATTGGAACCGTGTATTCCCCCATCGTTCTCATCCGGATTCTTGTCGCATGTGTGGCGATTTGCTCGTAGGCCGGATAGATAAAGCCGAGGAACTGAATCTCTGCTACCGGAATCATTCCATTGATGGCCATACCGATTGCTGTCCCCATAAGTCCCGCTTCACTTAGCGGGGTATCCATCACCCGCTCTTCCCCAAATTCCTCCATCAGTCCTTCGGTTGCCCGGAAGACTCCCCCATTGCTGCCGATATCCTCTCCGAGAAGCACCACTTCTTCCTTCTTTTGAAGCATCGTCCGGAGACCGTCCGTAACAGCCTGAACCATTGTCAGCTTGTTCGTTTTCACTCTCATTTCCATACTCATCGGCCAGCACCTCTTATTTGGTTCATGTATTCTTCCTTCTGCTCCCGAATCGTCCAGGTTGGCTCTGCAAATACATGGTCAAACAAATCATTGACATCAGGCGGAGAGAAGGCTTCCATTTCGGCAACGGCTCCTTCGATCTGTTCCTCTGCTTCCTTTTGCACCTGATCGGCCCATTCGTCCTCCCAGATTCCCTCATTTTTCATATAGCGCTCAAGCCGCAGAAGCGGATCGATCGTCCTCTTTTTGCTCAGGCTCTCCTCCTGATCTCTGTACTTCTTCGGATCGTCCGCTGTGGTATGGGCCCCGTACCTCCATGTCACAGCCTCAAGCAATGTCGGCCCCTCGCCTTTCCGTGCGCGTTCAAGAGCCTGTTTTGTATAAAAATAAACCGCGAAGATATCATTGCCGTCAATTCTGTATCCCGGAATGCCGTAGGCAACAGATTTCTGCGCGATGGTGCGGGAATTCATCTGCTTTTCAATGGGAACGGAAATGGCGAAATGATTATTTTGATTAAAAAAGACAACCGGAGATTTAAACACACTCGCAAAGTTGAGTCCTTCATGGAAATCTCCTTCAGAGGTCGCACCATCGCCAAAGTAAACGATAGCGGCATTCCCGGTTCCTCTGCGCTTCTCGGCCAGCGCCGCGCCAGCCGCATGCGGAAGCTGGGTGGCGATCGGTACAGCCGGCGGAAAAATTCGTTTCCCGCTTGGAACGGTGCAGCCTTCCATTCTTCCGTTCCAATACAAAAGAACATGAGGAAGCGAATGGCCAAATGTAATGGTGGCGGCATGGTCACGGTAGGTCGGGAAGAGCCAATCTCGTTCCTTGAGAGCAGAAGCGCTGCCGACCTGCGCCGCTTCCTGGCCTTCAAACGGAGCATACGTGCCAAGCCGCCCCTGCCTTTGAAGAGAAATCGCTTTTCGGTCAAACGTCCGTACGAGAATCATTTTTTCATACATTTCCTTTGTAAGAGACTCTGAGATAAAGGATTTAAATTCCTCGTTTACAAGATTCCCGTTTTCATCCATAATCTGAATCATTTCAAATCCGTTTTCCATGCTTTCCCCTCCGCGTTATCGTTTAACGTTCCACTTCGGTTTCTGATCGGCCGTAAAAAAGCTGCTGCGATTCTTCCTTGCTTCAATCCGCTGTTCACAGAAAAGATCCGCGGCTTCTGCTGTACAAATGCTCCGGTCCTCGGAATGTTTGTAGACCTCTAAAAGGGAGGTGTAAATGGCTTTTGTTTTCGTCAGCACCCGCTGCTTATTCGTACCGTACAGCTCATCGGCCACTTGAATCAGCCCGCCGGCATTCACGATGTAGTCCGGAGCATAAAGGATTCCCCTTCTCCAAAGGTCCCCGCCGTGCTCCTCCCTTTCAAGCTGATTATTGGCAGAGCCCGCTACCGCCTTCACCTTCAGCATCCCGATCGTATGATCATTGATTATTCCTCCAAGGGCACACGGAACGAAAACATCAGCATCCACTGCATAAATTTCGTCACCCTTCACCGCCTTAACCGATCCCGGTAGCCCTTTTGCTTTTTGATTCAGCAGTTCAATCGCTGCTTCGTTGATATCAGTCACGAAGACGTCTGCTCCTTCCTCAAGAAGACGCTCCGCCACCTTGAAGCCGACCTTCCCAAGACCCTGAATGGCATAAACTCTTCCCTGCAGCGCATCATCTCCCCAAACCGCCTTATTCGTGGCTTTTATGCCATAAATTACTCCAAGCGCAGTTGGAACCGATGAATCACCGCTGCCGCCGTATTCTTCAGGAATGCCGACGATGCAACGCGTTTCTTTCGAAGCATGAACGAAATCCTCCGGTGTTGTGCCCATATCCGTTCCTGTATAAAACCTTCCACTTAGCGATTCAACGAACTGCCCGAAGGCCCGGAACATTTCAGGTGATTTGTCTGTCAGCGGATCCCCCACAATAACGGATTTCCCCCCGCCAAAATCCACATCCGCTGCGGCGCATTTATAAGTCATGCCCCTGGATAGCCGCAGAACATCATTCACCGCTTCACCTATGCTGGCATATGGCAGCATTCTGCATCCTCCAAGTGCCGGACCGAGAGTCGTGTTATGTATGGCGATTATGGCTTTTAACCCTGTATGGGGATCGTTGCAGAAGACCACTTGCTCGTGTCCGCTGATTTTAGCGAATACATCCATTCCTGCTGTCCCCCGGTTCTCCAATAAAGTAAACGCTTTCATTTTCTTCCTCCCTTAAGAGCCTGCTGAATTTTTGAAGAGATTTCTTCTTTCTGCAGGATGACCTGAACCACTTCTCCCTTTCCGATAAGCCGGTTTTCCGAATAGGCTTCAACATCCGTGTAAACAAGGTTTCTCTCTTTTTTCACAAGCGTTGCGACCACCCGTACAAGCGATCCCTCACCCGCAGGCGCAATGTGCTTAAGCTTTACCGAGGCTCCCATTCCCTCTTCTGAATCCTCCAAAAAAGGAAGAATGATCTTCCTCGATGCCCACTCCATACTGTGCACCATCGAGACAGTGGAATAGACGGGATGAACAACCTTCCCTTCAAATTGAGCGTACATATCCGGTGTAACCATCACTTCGCAGGCAGCCTGGCAGCCAAGCTCCATCCCCTTTTTCATCTAACCCCGCCTTTACACGCTGAATTCGACATAATGTTACAATAATTGTTAATAACGTTTATTTAACGCAATCTTATCATTTCGTTATATAATTTTCAATCAAAAAAAGAAGGATTTTACTCCTTCCTTTCATGCGTTCAGCAGCGCCCGGTCATTTGCCATCTGCTCGCCCCGTATTCTTTGAAACTCTCTCATAAGTTTTTCAATGGTCAGCTCTTTTTTCTTCTCTTCATCCACTGATAAAATAATCTGCCCTTTATCCATCATAATCAGCCGGTTGCCAAGGTCCAGTGCCTGCTGCATATTATGGGTCACCATAAGGGTCGTCAGTCCGTATTTGCTGACAATTTCCCTTGTTAAATTGGTAATCAGCTCCGCTCTGGACGGATCCAGTGCTGCCGTATGCTCATCCAGCAAAAGAATCGAAGGCTCTGTAAAGGTCGCCATCAGCAGGGAGAGCGCCTGTCTCTCACCACCGGAAAGCATGCCCACTTTGGCATTCATCCGATTCTCCAGACCGAGATGCAGCGATTCGAGCGACTCTTTGAAGAAGTCACGGCGTTTTCTTGTGACCGCTGTTCCAAATCCCCGTTTTTTGTTCCTTGAATAAGCCATCGCCAGATTTTCCTCAATAGTCATAGAGGGCGCTGTTCCTGCCATCGGGTCCTGGAAAACCCTCCCGATCAGTTTGGAACGCTTGTATTCAGGAAGCACGGTTACGTCCTTCCCTTCAATTTCAACGATACCGGTATCGGGCGGCAGGACGCCGGAAATCACGTTCATTACCGTTGATTTACCGGCTCCATTGCTTCCGATGATGGTAACGAAATCTCCCTTTTTCAGCGAAAGGTTGATTGAATCGAGCGCTATTTTTTCATCGAGTGTTCCTTCGTTAAAAATCTTGTTAATCTGCTTTAGATGCAGCAATGGCCTCCCCCTCTCCGTTTACACCGTGAAGGTCTTGCATCCGTTCTTTGTATCTCCGCGCTTTTCGTTTCTTTTGGCGGCGCTGTTCCAGCATCTTTGGCATGATGAGGGCAAAAATAACAATCACTGCGGTAATCAGCTTCAGATCACCGGTATCCAGCCCTTCGACTTGAAGAGAGAGACTAATCACGATGCGGTAAATGACCGCCCCGCCAATGACGGCAAGCGTTGTTCTCGCAATCGTTTTTGTTCCGAATATGGCTTCGCCGATAATGACAGATGCGAGACCAATAATAATCATTCCAATCCCCATGCCGATGTCCGAAAACTTGGCATATTGGGCAACGAGCGCTCCGGACAGGGCAACAAGTGCATTTGATAGACCCAACCCCAAAATGATCAGGGAGTCCGTATTGGCTGAAAAGCTCCGGATCATCCGCTGATTGTCACCGGTTGCCCGAATCGCTAAGCCTGTTTCTGTTTTAAGGAAACGGTCCGTCAGCCATTTGATGAAAAATGTAACGATCAGCATGAAAAGCAGGATGCCCCATCCGGAAGGGAGACTGTCCCCTAGACCTAAACTTGAGAACAGGCTGTTCAGAGGAGCGTCAATGCCGATATTCTTTGAAAAATCAGAGATGGATGTGAAAATCGTTTCCGAGTTTAGCAACGGGATATTCGGAATCCCGATTGACGTTTCGGACGTCGTTCCCATAATCCGCAGATTAATGGAATACAAGGCAATCATCATTAAAATTCCTGAAAGAAGCGGATTGATCTTCCCTTTTGTATGCAGAACCCCCGTCATACATCCTGCTGCGAAGCCGGCCGCAATCGATGCAGCGGTCGCAGCAACCGGATTAAACCCCAGGACAATCATGGCGGCTGCCACAGAGGCACCCGTTACAAAGCTTCCGTCTACGGTCAGGTCAGGGAAATCCAGCACCCGGAAGGAAAGATAGACACCGAGCGCCATAATCGCATAAATAATGCCCAATTCTACTGAACCGAATAATGCAGAAAACATTCTGAATCGCCCCTAACTGTTATTCCGTGTATTCCGCCATTTTGTCCCATTCCGGTTTGATTTCAATTCCCATGGCTTCCGCAGCTTTTTTATTCATCATGAGCTTCAGCTTTCCAGGCACTTCAACTGCGATCTCGCCTGGTTTTTTTCCTTCAAGGACCTGCGCAGCCATTTCGCCTGCCTGGTATCCGATATCATAATATTGGAATCCGTATGCCGCGAAAGCGCCCCGTTTCAAAGAATCGAGGTCAGCTGTCAGCAGCGGAATTTTTTTGTCATTTGAAACCGAGACGACGGACTCAATAGCTGATATCACCGTATTATCGGTTACGATATAAAATGCATCCACTTTTCCGGCTAATGATTCAGCAGCCTGCTTCACATCTGCGGTTGTGGAAACAGAAGCAGTGACCGGCTCAAGGTCCATTTCTCCCATTAGCTTTTTAACCGATTCAACCTGGGATACAGAGTTCTGCTCGCCGGCATTGTAAAGCATGCCTACTTTTTTGCCGCCAAGCTCGTCTTTAATAAATTTCATTGTACTTGGAATGGCTTCAGGGTGAGAATCAATGGTGCCCGTTACATTGCTGCCCGGTTTATCAAGAGAGGCGACCAGCTCAGCTCCGACCGGATCTGTCACAGAGCTGAAGATGATCGGAATGTCTTTCGTAGCACTTAATGCTGCCTGGGAGCTTGGTGTGGAGTTCGCAAAGATGAGATCTGGCTTCTGGCTTACAAGGGTCGTTGCGATCGTCGTATTCGTACTGGCATCGCCCTGGGCATTCTTCACATCAAATTCTGCTTTAATCCCCTTATCCTCAAGTGCTTTTTTGAATCCTTTATAAGCATCATCCAAGGATGGATGCTCGACAATCTGGGTAACACCGATTTTATACGTTTTGCCCGCACCATCGCCGCCGGTTTCTCCGGAAGCACCTTCCTTATTACCGCAGCCGCTTAAAATTAGACCGGCTGCCACTGCCATACCCAGCCACACTCTCGTTTTCTTCCCCATTAAGATCCCCCTTTAATGTACAGCTCTTTTTGAAAAAAATAGAAAATCGCGTGTCGAAAATGTGAACTTCGTTAATTTACCGTAATGGTATCATCAGGAAATTAGCCCGTCAATCTATTTTTAGAATATTGAAAATTCTTATTCTATACGGGTAGACTGTGCCCGATAAACACCCAGTCTGCCAATCGTTTCCTCCATTTCTTGCTTCATACCCAAGATTAAATCCTTTACTGAAGGAACCTCTTTTATCAACCCGGCAATTTGGCCGCTGTTCCAATACCCCTCTTGCTCATTGCCATGAATGGCACCTGCAATATGGAAATCCTCATTTGTTTGTTTATTGTATTCTTCAAGCGTCATCCCCTCGCGCTCCCGTTCGATGATCAGGCCCGTATAAGGATTCTTCAGGACTCTTCTCACCCGTCCAACTGACCGTCCAATAATCATCGTCCCCTCATCATCCGCCTCAAGAATACGCTCTTTATAAAGAGGAGAAAACGGCGCTTCCTTCGTCGCAATAAAACGCGTGCCCATCTGAACCCCTTCCGCTCCAAGGGCAAGCATTGCGGCAAGAGCTCTGCCATCGCCGATCCCGCCGGCAGCGGCTACGGGAATTCCTACAGCATCTGCAAGCTGGGGAATTAAAGTCAAAGTCGTCGTCTCAAACGGCGAATTCAATCCTGCCGCTTCATAGCCTTCACCGATCACTGCATCCGCTCCGATCGCCTCTGCCTTCCTCGCCTGTTTCACAGAAGCCGTTACCGACAGCACCTTTACTCCATGCTCTTTGAAGTATGGGGCGAATGCAGCCGGATTTCCGGCAGAAAGCGATACAGCATGCACCTTATGCTTAACAATCAGCTCAGCAATTCCCTTTGCATGCCCGGACACGGAAAGAGCAATATTTACTGCAAAAGGGCGTTCCGTCCGCTCCTTCGTCTCCAATATGATCCTCTCCACCTCCTCCGGCGAGCGGGTACCCGCTCCAATCGTCCCAAGCGCTCCAGCCTCTGAAATAGCCGCAGTCAGCTGCGCATTGCTGATGTTGCCCATTCCTCCTTGGATGATGGGAACTTCGATATTTAGAATTTCGCATAGTCTGTTCATGGTGAGTGCTCCTTTCTCGGTCTTGGTAACGCTTACATTTTAGGGTGGCTTTTTAATGAGAGTTGCGGGTGGACGGTGGTTCCTGACCCGCGCTTCATTAGTGAACTAAAGCTATGGCACCTGTTTTTTAAATCCTTGCTGCGCAAGGCTTTAAAGAGTATGGCCTCCGTCCCCGGTTGCGGTGAATGGTGTGGGGACTGGCACCGTGCCTGACCCGCTATCTGTTAGTGAGATAAAGCTCCGGCACCTATTCTTCAATCCCTTGCTGCGCAAGGCTTAGAAGGACGCTCCCTCTGTCCCCTGTTGCGGTAAAGGATGTGGGGACTGGCACCCTGTGCCCGTTAGAACGTTTACAGAGTGCGAGCTTGGTTTTTGCACTGACCCCCGCTCCGCTAAAGCACTAAACCTCCGTCCCCGCTGATCAAGAGGTAAGGCCGTATAAGGGTTCGCCCGCTCCTTGCTCATTCCCCCAATGCGTTACTGCACTGAGGGTCAGTGCAACCACTATGCTGCGAGTCAGTGCAGCCACACAGAATCGAAACCCAAACCCTACTTCTCCTCCACCAGCAAAGGATGCTGAAACACATCATATTCGGAATCCTTATTGGTCAGCTCATTGCCCTCTTGGAACACCTCTTCAAAGAAGCGGCTGGCCGGTTCGGCTAGTTCCCGGTAGTAGCTGCTGAAAAGGGAGGCGGCGTGGCTGCCAAGCCATTTTTCAGGGAGCAGTTCTTCTGGGAGGCCGGGGTCGCTGAATAGGAATTTGCGGTATTCGTGGACGAGCTTTGTGCGTTCGACGAAGCATTCGGCGTCGGTCATTTCGCCTTTTTGGATTTTGTTTTTGTCGATGATGTACTTCTGGCTGTATTCGGCGATAAAGGCTTCGTAGCGGTTGTTGATTTCGTTTAAGTCCCAGCATTCTTCGACGAGCTTTTTGTTTTCATGGGGTCCGTCGTATTGGGATACGAAGAAGTGAACATAGGGACGGATTTCGTATTTGTCCATTAGGGCATAGACTTCTTTCGTCAGTTCGTTTGGGGAAACCCAGCAACTGTTGGCCATGGTTCCGAATCCGCTCCAGACGAGTTCTTTGCGCAGTTCGTCGCGGATGGCGCGCTTTTCTTCGGGGATGGAATAGATGAATAGCCGCCATTTGCCGTCCCATTGATCGGGGCTGAGCTTGAAGATTCGTTTGGCTGCTTCCTCCATCCGGATGGAGCCGCGTTCAGTTAAAAAGTAGTGGCTTTTGTTGCCGATTTTTTTGGATGTTACCCAGCCCTGCTTGTTCATTCTTGAAATCGCGGCGCGTACTGACTGTTCGTTGTGCCCGAATTCCTTGAGGAGGCGGATCAGGCTCCCGATCCATATTTCATTGCCGTAATGGCGGATGTAATCTCCGTATAAAGTAAAGATCATCGATCTCGTGTTGATGGTGCTGTTCATTGCGTTCACTACTCTCTGTCAAAAGTTAAGCGCTCTATTATCCTCCATTTGACAATGAAAGGTTAGCTTCTGTCAATACCTTTCCTTTACTTGCCCATAAATTCGGGAGTCCGTTTTTCGGAAAAGGCGAGGAGGGCTTCTCTTCTGTCATAGGTTGGAATGGTTTGCTCGTATGCTTCCGCTTCAATGTTCAGTCCGCTCTCCAAATCCGTTTCCATTCCAGCACTGATGGCGTATTTTGCCTGCTCCACTGCAACGGGTCCGTTTCTTAAAATTTCTTGGGCGAGGTGCTCGCACTCCTTCATCAATTCCGGTCCCGGGACTGTCTTTGTTAAAATACCGTACTTATAAGCCTGTTCGGCATCAATTTTTCGGGCGGTCAGAATCAGTTCCTTTGCCCGGGCTTCGCCAATCAAACGCGGCAGGCGCTGTGTTCCTCCCGCTCCCGGAATGATAGCCCAGCTTGTTTCCGTCAGGCCCATTTTTGCATGGCCGGCTGCAAGACGGAAATCACAGGCAAGCATCAGCTCGAATCCTCCGCCAAATGCATAGCCGTTGACTGCCGCAATGGTCACCTGAGGGAGCTTGGAGATTTCATGAAAAACGGTTCTGATTTTGAGCACATTGCGCCGAACGTCATCCTCGCCAAGTGTGCGTCTTTCCTTTAAATCAGCGCCGGAGCTGAAGGATTTATCGCCAGCCCCTGTAAAAATGACAACCCTGATTTCCCGGTCATGACGAAGTTCCTCAGTCAATACACCGAGCTCAGACAGCATCTCAAAGTTAAAGCAGTTCAGCGATTCGGGACGGTTCAGGGTGACATACGCAATTCCGTTTTTCTTTTCAAAAATCAGGTTTTTCAACGCGTTTCCTCCTATTCAATGTTTTCAATAATTGTCGCAATACCCTGCCCTACGCCGACACACATGGCGGCGAGTCCGAATTGAACGCGCTGCCTTTTCATTTCGTATAAAAGGGTTGTTAAAATTCGGGCTCCGCTTGCTCCAAGGGGGTGGCCGAACGCAATGGCGCCGCCGTTTACATTGACCTTGTGCCGGTCCAATCCCAGTTCATTTATACATGCAAGCGATTGAGATGCGAAGGCTTCATTCAGTTCTGTCAGTCCAATAGCGCCGACGGTTAGGCCGGCTCGGGACAGCGCTTTTTTCGCAGCATGCACCGGTCCCATTCCCATGATGGACGGTTCGAGACCGGCAACTGCGGAAACCTTGTATTTTGCGAGCGGCTGTAATCCAAGCTCTCTCGCTTTCTCTGAGCTCATCATCAGCAGGGCAGCCGCCCCGTCATTTACTCCGGATGCATTTCCTGCTGTTACGGTACCATCCGGAAACAGCGGCTTGAGTGACGCCAGTTTTTCGAGAACCGTTTCCGGACGGGGATGTTCATCCTGAACCACCAAATGTTCATTTCCTTTTCGGTCGCGGATGGAAACAGGAATGATTTCCTGCTGAAACCTGCCGCTTTCCATTGCTTTTGCCGCTTTCATCTGACTTTCATAGGCAAACTGATCCTGTTCCTCTCTTGTGATGCCAAACTGCTGCGCTACGTTTTCGGCCGTTTCTGGCATGGAATCCGTGCCGTACTTCTCTTCCAGCCTTCTATTGATAAAGCGCCAACCGATGGTTGTATCCAGCAGCTCCATGCTTCCTCTTGGAAAATCAGATTCCGGCTTGCCCATCACGAATGGCGCGCGCGTCATGCTTTCCGTTCCGCCCGCAATGTATATATCCCCTTCCCCTGCTAAAATGGCCCTTGCCGCATAGTTTACGGCATCAAGTCCTGAACCGCACAGCCGGTTGATGGTGGTGCCAGCAGTTTCAACAGGCAGACCGGCAAGAAGCGCGGACATGCGCGCGACGTTCCGGTTATCCTCTCCCGCCTGGTTCGCGCATCCGAATACGACTTCTTCAATGCCTTCAACCCCTTTGTTCCGTTCAAGAAGTCCTCTTATGACAATCGCACCTAAATCATCCGGCCGAACGGTTTTTAAAGCCCCTTTATACCGGCCGATCGGCGTCCGGACGGCATCAACAATGACTGCTTCATGCACAGCAAGCTCCTCCTTTTACTTTTCCGTATAGTCATAAACGCCTTTCCCTGATTTACGTCCCAGTCTTCCTGCTTTCACGTATTGAACGAGGAGCGGTGCCGGCCTGTATTTTTCCCCAAGCGTTTCGTGCAGGTAATTCAGGTTGTTCAGCCTTGTATCCAGTCCGACGAGGTCCCCGAGCTCAAACGGCCCCATCGGATAGTTCAATCCGAGACGGATTGCTTTATCGATTTCTTCTGCTGTACCGACGCCTTCCTGAAGCATGTAAAACGCTTCGTTTCCGACGAGGGCACTGATCCTGCTTGTGACGAACCCCGGGAATTCATTGATCAGGACGGTTTCCTTCTTCATTCTTTTGGCAGCAGCCTGAATCGCTTCAGCCGTCTCATCGCTCGTTTCAAGGCCTCTGATGATCTCGATGAGGGGCATTTTATGTACAGGATTGAAAAAGTGCATCGCAATGACGTTTTCCGGCCGCTTTGTGAAGGATCCGATTTCGGTCGGGCTCATCGTCGAGGTATTCGTGGCAAAAAGGCAATGGGCCGGTGCATTCGCGTCAAGTATCTCAAAAACCGCCTGCTTGATTTCTTTTTTCTCAGGAACAGCTTCTATTATCAGGTCGGCTTGCTTTGCCGCCTCTTCAAGGCTTGTGGAATAGACCAGTCGACCCTTTGCTTCAGCAGCCTGAACCTCCGTCATGATTTCCCGGCTAAGCGCCTTATAAAAGATGCCATCGATTTCTTGTTTGGCACTCTCCAGTGCTTCTTCCTTCACATCTGCCAGCACAACCTGAAAGCCGCCTGCAGCGGCTACATAGGCGATGCCTCTTCCCATAACCCCGGAGCCGGCAACCATTATTTGTTCGATCATGATCGGTTTCCCCCTTTTATAGAAAAAAGGCGAGCGGCCCCCAAGATGGGAAAACGCTCGCTATTGAACTTGCCTTTTATACGTTAAAGAAATTCAGCGGACGAGTGCCGAAGTATGAAAGGACACTCTTCGTTTCGGTATACAAATCAAGGGTTTCGACGCATAGCTCGCGTCCGAATCCGGACTGCTTGTAGCCGCCGAACGGTGTGCCCGGGAAAGCGGAAATCGGACTGTTCACCATGACGATGCCGGCTTTGATTTCGTTTGCCACGCGTGTAGCGCGCGCCTGGTTTGTTGTCCAAATCGCTGAACCAAGGCCATAAATCGTATCATTGGCAAGGGCCAGCGCTTCTTTTTCTCCATTAAATTTCAGCACCACGACGACCGGGCCGAAGATTTCCTCCTGAACGGATTTCATGTCATGATTCACGTTCGTGATGATAGTAGGCTCATACCAGTATCCATCCTCAAAGCCTTCCATCGTCGCTGCTTTTCCGCCTGTCACAATTGTCGCTCCGTCCGCAATTGCCGATTGAACGTAGCCATCGATTGTTTCAAGCTGATCCTTGCTGATGATTGCGCCAATATGCGTTTCTTCATTAAAAGGGTTGCCAAGCTTCAGCTTTTTCGCCTTTTCCGTGAATTTCTCCATGAACTCGTCATAGATGCTTTCTTCTACATAAAGACGGGATCTGGCTTCACAGGACTGGCCGGTGTTGTAGAAAATTCCGTAAAGGGAGCCTGCGACCGCCGCCTCGATGTCCGCGTCTTCGAAGACGATGTTCGGGGATTTTCCTCCAAGCTCCAGCGTTACTCGTTTCAGCGTCTGGCTTGCTTTTGCCATAATATCTTTTCCGATTGGAGTAGACCCGGTAAAGGCCACTTTATCCACTTCCGGATGCTCAACCAGGTAATTTCCAATTGTCGATCCTGCGCCCGGAGTGACGTTGACCACTCCCGGAGGTAGTCCCGCTTCATGGCAAATTTCTGTTAGCACGATGGCCGTAAGCGGAGTCAGGCTTGCCGGTTTCAATACAACACAGCAGCCTACGGCGATTGCCGGAGCCACTTTCCATGCAGCCATCATCAGCGGATAGTTCCATGGAATAATTTGCGCGCAGACGCCGACCGGCTCCTTTTGCGTATAGTTGAAAAATTGGCCCGGAACGTTGTTTACATCCCCGCGGTGGCCGACGATCGCCCCTGCGTAAAATTCGAAATCCTCAATTGCCTGCATAACCTGGCCTTGAGCAGCTGACAGGGCTTTTCCTGTATCCAGAATTTCAAGCTCGACCAGTTCGTTGAATCGCGATCTCATAATCGAAGCAATTTTGTTCAGTACACGGGAGCGTTTGCCGATAGGGGTGCGCTTCCATTTGCCGGCATCGAATGCGGCTCTTGCTGCTTTGACGGCACGGTCTGCGTCTTCAATGGAGGCTTTCGCCACAACTGCTACCGCATCACCGGTTGCGGGGTTGTATGTAGTAAAGGTTTCGCCGGAGGTGCTGTCCACCCGTTCTCCGTTAATCAATAGCTGATACGTTTCGCGAATCGTTGGAGATGTTTCGAACTTCTTGTCTTTAACTGTACTCATTTCAATCACTCCTGATTTTTATTTTCCTGAGAACTGCGGTTTTCTTTTTTCTAAAAAGGCTGCGGTCCCTTCGCTGTGGTCGGCTGAAAGACCGGCGATCCGCTGATACTGCGCTTCTATTTCAAGCATGTCATCAAGGCATGAGGTGAAGCTGTCCCTGATGGCCCGTTTAATCAGGCCGATCGCGGCAGTCGGCATGGCCGCCAGTCTTTCAGCAAATGCGGTCACTTCCTGCTGCAGCAGCTCGGGTTCTGTTACGCGGTATACGAGACCAAGATCCTTCGCCTGCTGAGCAGTCACTTTTTCACCAAGAATCGCAAGCTCCAGCGCTTTGGCGGTTCCTACGATTCTCGGAAGGTAATAGTGATTCCCGGAATCAGGGACAAGTCCGACGTGGATAAACGATTGAATAAAACTCGCTTTCTCTGAAGCAATTCGAAAATCACAGGCTAGCGCCAAACTGAACCCGGCACCCGCTGCCACCCCATTGACAGCTGCAATGACCGGCTTTTCAAAAGCAGCCAGCGCCCGGACCATCGGATTGTAGCGGTTTCTTAAAATATCTCCATGATTCGTTTCTTCCCCAATGCTCCCTAAATCCTCCCCGGAACAGAATGCCCTTCCTTCACCGGTCATGACGAGACAGCGGATCGTTTCATCCGCTGCCGCAGTTTTCAGCGCCTGGATGATTTCCTTGTTCATTTGCCCGGTAAAGGCGTTAAGTTTTTCGGGACGGTTCAACGTAAGCCGGGCCACGCCGTTTTTCGGTTCAAATTTAATCGTTTCGTACATACAGACCCCCTACTTCCCCTTAAATGAAGGACGCCGCTTTTCCTGAAATGCGCTCATGCCTTCTTTCTGGTCTTCCGATGAAAACAGCAGGCTGAAGTTCTTCCGTTCAAATTGCATCCCTTCATAAACGGAGTAATCCAGCGCCTTGTATACGGCCTCTTTGCTTAAACGAATGGAAAGCGGCGCTTTTTCTGCCAGGCGTGCTGCAAATTTCATCGTTTCTTCTATTAAAAGCTCCGGTGCGACTAGGCGGTTGACGATTCCAAAGCGCTCGGCTTCCTGTGCGGTCATCGTTTCCCCCGTCCAAATGTACTCGAGTGCCTTCGTTTTCCCCATGAGTTTTGTCAGCCGCTGTGTTCCGCCGGCTCCCGGCATGACGCCGAGATTCACTTCCGGAAAACCGAATTTTGCGGTGTCCGCAGCAAACAGCAGGTCACAGGCAAGGGCAAGTTCAAACCCTCCGCCTAAAGCGAAGCCATGAACCGCCCCGATGATTGGCTTCTTGATGACAGTAATCCGGTCCCAATCCACAAACTGGTTGAGCAGCTCGATGCCCACCGGGTTCTCATTCGCCATTTCATCGATATCGGCTCCTGCTGCGAACGCTCTGCCGCTTCCGGTCAGAACGGTCACCCGGACATCGGCGCGCCGGTCATATTCTTCCAGCGTTTCCGCAATTTCGCGGATCATCTGCCGGTTCAGTGCATTCAGAACCTTTGGCCGATTCAGCGTTATCAGACCGATGTTACTGTGTACCGCCGTTTCAAGCAGGTTATCCATTATGCTCTTCACCGAAGAAGAAGGTGACAAGGTTCCCGGCAAATTTCATTACGTCTTTTCCTGAAGCTTTGGATTCATCTGTTTTAGACGCTTCCTTGAATGCCTGCTTGCTTTCATAAAACATCTCGCACATTAAGTAGTACTCGCTCTCACCCATTGGAGAACCGGTGATTTTCGTGATTTTTACGTCCTGAAGGCCGGGGATTTTCTGTGTCAGCGGAATGTGAGTGTTGAAGTAGTACTCATCAAAGCTTTGTGTATCCTCTGGTTTTTTAAATAGGGCGACCATTTTGAACATGTTCATCTTCTCCTTTTTTCTACATTAATGTAGAGATTGGTTTCATCGCTTCAAACGGGTTCTTGCACGACTTGCAGTACAAAATGCTTCGGCAGGCTGTCGGACCGAATATATTTTCCAAGGCTGTATAACCTGAACCGCAATAAGGGCAATCCACCTTCCACATGCCGGTTTCTTCAAAAAACACCGGGGGCGGGGCAATCCCGAATTCCTTCAGCCGTTCACGGCCTTCATCGGTGATCCGGTCAGAGGTCCACGGCGGACTGTAAATGAAATCAACCTGGACAGACTGGACGTCTTCCAGCGCAATAATAGCGCTTACAATATTCTTCTTGATAATTTCCAGGGCCGGGCATCCCATGAAAGTCGGCAATGCCTTTACCGCCGCTTTACCAGATTCATAGTGAATGGTCTCGATCATTCCTAAATCCATGACACTGACAGAGGGTATTTCAGGGTCCTTCACGGTTTCGAGTACGCTTTTAATTTTTTTAATGATGTCTTGATCCATTGGGGTCAACGCCTCCAACCTCTGATTACCAAACGGCCGAAGGGTCACTTCGGTAAACCTCCGATAATACCTCGAGTGCCGACTTTAAATCCTCCGTATGTTCTCCATTCCGGCCGTTGCCGGATTTCATGCCGCATGGTGCCGGCTCCGGAAGCTGAACCTGTTCAAAAATCAGCTTAATTTTGGAGTAAAACCGCTTCTTCAGCAGCTCTTCTCCTTCGATCAGTCCATGCTTCGCCAGCTCCCCGCCAATAGCACCAAATGTCAGCACTCCCTCAAAATCCTGCCACACCTTCTCAATGGCTCTTACCATCCTCGTTTTTGCTTCCCCTCCTGAAAGGGTCAGCTGCCTGAACCACGTTTCCCAGTGCATTAAGTGATAATATTGCTCCATGTTGATTTTCACCGCTGTCTCGGCAAGAGGTTCATAGGAGGAGTTTTTTAAGGATTCTAGTTTAATTTTTTTATAGAGATCGTAAAAATAGTTCCGTACAACTGTGAATGCCCAGTCATACCTCGGTTCCTCCAAATAGGTGCCCGGACCGTTGACCACTTCCAAAATAATCGCGTTCCTCCGTTCATGGAGATGCCGCGAGTGGGCCAGAGCGTCAGCCGGGCCAAACCCGAGCTGTTCCAGCAGCTGATAGTAAATGGCTGCATGGCCCATCGTGTCCTGATTAATAGAAGAAAACGCAATATCCTCTTCAATATGCGGGGCAAGGCCGAGCCATTCCGAGCCTCTGTAAGCTGTGATGAAATCATCATCGGCGAGCTGGAGAAGGAGCTCTGACAAAGCCTTCATATAGTCATCGTTTTGTTTTGCCTCAAGCGCATCGTGAACGTTTGTCATTTGCTCTCCTCACCCCAGGACAAAATCTCTTTTTCATCGAGCATTCCCTGCTCATATTCCCGCCATTTTTTCTTTAAATAGCCGTAGCCTTTTGTTGTCCGGTAATCCTTATTATCCAGACGGGCGAGCGATTCGCGCTCATCCTCTGTCATTTTCCGGATGTCCGACCGCTTGACGACCCAAATGTCCGCAACCGGCTCCCGGCGCATAAAATTTTCCTGAGCCATCACGGCCGCCAGCTCGTGGTTTGGCGCAAGCAGGCTGAATTGGTATTGCATAGCAGCCGATGGCGTGCGCTTGCTGAACACCTCAAACACTTCAAAAAACTCTGTCCTTTGCTTTTCCGTCATGTGGTCAACCCCTTGCTACATAGCATTCTGGCTTTTCATGTTCAGGGCATCGAGCACCCATTTATTATTTTCATAGGCGAGCTTGCGGAGACGAAGGCGGTCCTTCGATTTAGGCCCGTTGTTTTTAATGATGTTTTTGAATTCATTCCAGTCCGGCTGCTTATAGATCCACAGCTTCTGTTCTTCATCGAAGTGCATCGTTTCATCCGGAAGCGTCAAACCGATGGAAAGAACCCTTGGGATATACTTTGTGAAAAAATCCTGCCGGAGCTGTTCATTTGTTTTCGTTCTGATTTTGTACTTGATGGTCGTGTCCTGTTTCGATGAACCGGTTGTGGCTGCACTTGCCGGTCCGAAAAACATAAGCAGCGCCTCCCACCATCGGTTCAGGGAGTCCTGGATCATCGCCTTCTGTTCCGGCGTTCCTTCTGTTAATGCGAGAATAATGGATTCCCCGTGCTGCGCATGGAAAACCTCTTCCGCACAGATTCGCTGCAGCGCCTTAGCATAGGGTCCATAAGAGGCTCCGAGCATATTCGTCTGCGAAATAATCGCCGCGCCGTCCACAAGCCAGCCTATTAAGCCGGCGTCGGCCCATGTCGGGGCTTCCATGTGGAAGACATTATGAAACTTTAAATCTCCGCTAAACAGATCCTCCATAATGTCTTCTCTTGTTTTTCCAAGCGGAGCCATCAAGTCTTCTGTCACGCGCAGCAGCATTTGGCCATGCCCCATCTCATCCTGAACCTTCGCCATTATACCGAGCTTTCTTCTTAAGGACGGGGCTTTTGGGACCCATTCCTTTTCTGGAAGCGCTCCCATTATTTCGCTGATGCCATGCATGGAAATCAGTTTAATCAAGGTCAGTCTGTAATCATCCGGCATCCAGTCATCTGCTTCAATCTTTTCGCCGGCTTCAATTCTCTCCATAAACCGATTGTACTTCTCCTGGTCGGTCCGCTGATTAAACGAGGAAGTAACGCTCACCGCAATACCCCTTTCAAATTATATGACGATTTTATAACGTTATTATATATTATCATTATATTATATTCAATAATTTTCCTGAAGCTACGCAAAAGCCTGAGGAAAACGCGCATCTATTATTCTTACAGCCTTTCCTTCCGACCTTGGGATCGACTTCGGTGCAAGAATGCGCACATCGATGGATACAAGACAGGACGTCCGCATCAGCTGCTGAATGTGCCTGCACAGCTCACCGATTTTCTCATGGGTGAGATCCATCTTCACCTCTGCGTAAAGGCCTTCGTTTATTTCCACATGAAGGGTCACTTCGTCAAGCGGCCCATGCTTGTGAAGGTGCAGCTGATAGTGAGGGCTGATTTCAGGTACCGTGATCAGGTAGTGCTCAATTTCTGAAGGAAATACATTGACGCCTCTGATAATCAGCATGTCATCAATACGGCCCTTGATTCTGGACATGCGCGCCGTTGTCCTCCCGCATTTGCACGGCTCTCTCGTAATGGAAGCAATGTCTCCGGTCCGATAGCGGATAATCGGAATCGCTTCTTTCTTCAAACTCGTGAAGACGAGTTCGCCAGGCTGTCCCTCGGGCACCGGCTCCAAGGTATCCGGATCAATGACCTCTGCCAGAAAGTGATCCTCTGCTATATGAAGTCCGTCCTGTGCTTCGTGGCATTCCATCGCCACCCCCGGCCCCATCACTTCACTCAGCCCATAAATATCGCATGCTTTTATGCCTAGCCGATCCTCAAGCGTTCTTCGCATCTCCTCCGACCAGGGCTCTGCTCCGAATATGCCGTATTGAAGAGAGGATGAACGCGGATCCTTCCCCAGTTCCCTCATCCGTTCCGCGATATTCAGCGCATAGGAAGGGGTGCAGCAGATCACCTCCGGCTGCAAATCCTCGATAAGCGTAATTTGGCGGTCCGTATTCCCAACGGACACCGGAACAACGGCCATTCCAAGCTTTTCACCGCCAGCATGCAGTCCAAGTCCGCCGGTGAAAAGACCGTATCCATAGGCATTGTGCAAAATCCCATCCGGCGTTCCGCCTCCTATCGCGATCGCTCTTGCCGCTAAATCCGCCCAGCTTTCTATATCCTGTTTCGTGTACCCCACAATCGTCGGTTTCCCTGACGTACCCGAAGAGGCATGGATACGGATGAGATCTTTTCGATCTGCCGCAAATAATCCGAACGGGTAATACTCGCGCAAATGCTTTTTCTGAGTAAACGGCAGCTTTTGAATATCTTTTAGCTGCTGGATCACGTCCGGGGTAATACCTGCTTTTCTCAACCATTCCTTGTAAAATAGGCTTTTCTCATAAACAGTGCGAACCGTTTTTTTCAAATCCTCCAGCTGCCGATCCTCCAAAGCATGCCTTGCAAGCGTCTCTTCCCTATGCAAAATCAACCATATGCCCCCTTAAGTAACATTTCATTTTTACATGACGTTTATTTATCGACGCATTTAAAATCGTCACATTTTTACTTTCAGCATACATCGCTCGAAAAAGAGCGTCAATTACTTTCTGAAAATTCCTTCTTTAAAAACTTAAAGCGATTCAGGTGCTTGTTCACTGCTTTTCTTGTTGATAAGGAAAATACTAAAATCCATCTTTCGAACCAAACTCCTTAACATAGCAGGCACAAATGTAATATGCATGTAAAACAGTTCACATCCACTTTTACTGATTAACACCCGTTTTCTGAATAGTCTAATCATCCCCCTTCTTTTCTCCCGACCATCGGAAACACACCATTCATGGGACTTGGAAACGCGAACACAAAGGAACCGGTTCCACATTCAATGAATCCTTCTATTAAAAGTAAACGAATACATAGTCTTTCATTTTACTGCTCACCTTCCTTTACCAAATCTATATCTTTAGTCATGTGCAGATGTAAACAAAGTCCATTATTCTATTTGAACGGTTACTTTTGGCCAGTTTGACGAGAAACTGCACAGCCTTTATTCTGTAGTTGCATGCGGAACCGGTTCTGCAAAATGCTGCGCTCAAGTGGTTCAGTCACTTGTTTTACAGATGCAGCCATCATTTATGTATTTCTTACAGTCTCTTGTCCCTTGAGTTTTACGGAAGGAAAAGTTAACTAAAACATTTAAGAAATGAGGACGATTATGAACATTCATACGATTCTTAAACGCACGACAGCATTAACTCTTACTTCTGCTTTAGTATTAGGCGGGGGCGCTCAGGCTTTCGCTCAAGAATACAAGGATTCAAATAAAGCATACGGCCAAGGCGAACTGACCCGTGAGGATATGGGACAGATTCCAGGACAAATTGCAAAGGATAAAGATCGCTATACAGTCCCTCAATTCGACGAAAAGAAAATCAAAAACATTGAATCTGCAGTCGGCTACGATAAAGAAGGAAACAAAATCAAGCTGGATGTCTGGGACACATGGCCTCTTGCGAACGCTGACGGAACCGTTGCAGATTATAAGGGGTACGACATCGTTTTCGGTCTTGCTGGTGACCCTAAAGACGCAAATGATACATCGATTTATATGTTCTATAAGAAAAAAGGCGATGAATCCATTGACGCTTGGAAAAATGCCGGAAAAGTATTTGAGAACGATAAAGTGAACCCGAATGATCCTCATCTGAAAAACAAAGATCAAGACTGGTCCGGTTCTGCGATTATGACAGAAGACGGCGAAATGCGTCTCTTCTATACAAACCGCTCAGATCGTGAAGCAGGTAAACAAACGATTACAACAGCGCAAGTGAATATGTCACAGCCTGCATCCGGAGAATTGAAGGTGAACGGAGTTTCTGACCACAAGTCCATCTTTGACGGAGACGGAGAACTCTATCAGACAATTAGGCAGTTTACGGACGGCGGCGGAATGGAATCCGGCGATAACCATACGCTAAGAGATCCTCACTATATTGAAGAAAACGGCAAAAAATTTCTTGTATTTGAAGCAAATACAGGTACTAAATCAGGCTACCAAGGGGAAGAATCTCTATTTAACCGTGCCTACTACGGCGGAGATAAGTCCTTCTATGAAGCGGAAAAAGAAAAGCTAATGAACAGTGATAAGAAGAAAACAGCTGAGCTTGCTAACGGAGCAATGGGAATCATCGAACTAAACGATGACTACACTTTGAAAAGTGTGAAAAAGCCATTGCTTACTTCCAACACAGTAACAGATGAAATCGAACGTCCAAACATCTTCAAGCATGAAGGAAAATGGTACCTCTTCACTGATACACGCGGTGCTAAAATGACAATCGATGGTGTAGATAATGAAGATATCTATATGCTTGGCTATGTAGCAGATTCACTAACAGGCAAATTCAAGCCGCTGAACGGTACAGGCATTGTGCTTCACCATGACCTGGACCCGAATGACAAAACGTTCAACTATGCACACTATGCAATTCCGCAAAAATCCGGTGATGACTTTGTTGTAACAAGCTACATTACAAACAGAGGATTCTTCGAGGATCAGAAATCTTCATTCGCACCGAGCTTCTTGCTGAACATCGACGGCGATCAGACTTCTGTTGTGAAAGACAGCATTCTTGAACAGGGACAGCTTGAAGTCCCTGCTGAAAAAAAGTCTAAATAAGACAACTTAAGAAGAACGGAAAATGGTGAGTTTATTCTCACCATTTTCTTTTATCTATTCCAGAAAGGAGCAATTGAAGTGAACAAGTATCTATTTAATAGAAGAACGATAACATGGTTCGCCATTGCTGCCTTGACCATTGCTCTTCTGCTCATTTTTGCCCCGAAAGGAACTGAGGTAAAAAAAGCACAAAATGAAATGAAAGAACCGCCTCAGGAAGCTCCATCCTATCGCCCAACCTACCATTTCAGCACGCCTGAAAAGTGGAAAAACGATCCTCAAAAACCCATCTTTATCGACGGGAAATATCACTATTATTATTTATACAACGGGAATTACCCTGACGGAGGCGGCACCGAGTGGCGGCATGCCTCATCAGAGGATCTCGTGACCTGGAAGGATGAGGGCACAGCGATTCCGAAGTTCTCAAATAAAAACGGGGATATATGGTCCGGTTCTGTCGTTGAAGATAAAAACAATACGGCGGGCTTTGGAAAAGGAGCCATTGTGGCTGTCGTTACCCAGCCTTCTGCCGATGGCGGCAAACAGGAACAATATTTATGGTACAGCGCCGACCGGGGGAAAACCTTTCAATCCTTCAGCGAAAAGCCGGTCATGTCGAATCCGGGAACCGAGGTCTTCCGGGATCCCAAAATCATTTGGGATGAAGAGAATCAAAAATGGATGATGACGATGGCTGAAGGGGATAAAATCGGTTTTTATGAATCTAAAAATCTTAAGGACTGGTCTTTTACCGGAGAATTTAAAACCCAAAACATCGGCCTCCTCGAATGCCCGGATTTATTCAGGATGCGCGCAGATGACGGAACGGTCAAGTGGGTTTTGGGCACCAGTGCAAACGGGAAAGCAGCCGGAAAACCGAATACGTATGCGTACTGGACAGGCAGCTATGACGGCAGGACTTTTACCGCCGATTCCAATGAGCCACAGTGGCTCGATTATGGATTTGACTGGTACGGAGGTGTAACGTTTGAGGATGGAAAAAGCGAAGATCCACTGAATAAGCGATACGGATTGGCCTGGATGAATAATTGGGAATACCCGCATAATACCCCGACAGTAAAAGAGAATTTTAACGGCGTTGATTCCATCGTCCGTGAAATTCAAATGAAAAAACAGGGTGATCAGAGCTACAGTCTGACTTCTATGCCGGTTGAGGCATTAGATCATCTGACAGAATCAAAGCAAACGGCAGAAAGAACAGAGGTTGATGGGGCTAAAACACTTGATATTAAAGGAGAAGCCTATCAGTTCGACGCCGATATCAGCTGGTCCGATGCTCAAAACCTCGGATTGAGACTGAGAGAGTCCGATGATAAGGCCCGGCACATTGACGTCGGTTTCCTTCCGGCTGAAGGCCTTTCCTACGTGAACAGAGGTTTAACCGATCAGCCTGACGGGAGCAAGAAATTTATAGAAAGCAAAGCACCCTTTGATGCCGGAAAGAAAAAGGTTCATGTGAAGGTCCTCGTTGACAAGACGACGGTTGAGGTCTTTGTCGATGACGGCAAGACGGTTCATTCAAGCCAGGTGTTCCCTAAACAAAAGGATCAGGGAATCACCCTTTTCTCTGAAGGCGGACCTTCCGTTTTTGGAAATATGGAGGTTAAACATTTCCGTTCGGCAAACCGATAAATAATATAGCTGACTAGGAGGCTGGTGTCTAAATGACCCGGCCTCTTTTGCAAGTTTGATAACGTAAAGTTTTTCCGCGTTTTGACAATTTTTGATATAATATGCACAAGACCGATTGAGGAAAGGAAACCGTGATGATTGAGACAAGCCGCCTGAACCGAGGCAAGCAAATGAAAGGCAAGAAAAAAAAGCGCAAGATCCTATTCCTGATCTTCCTCCTTCTTCTAGTCAGTGCTGTCCTCTATTTTTATTTTGAATATAAATCTGCTCTTAACGTATCTATGAAAGCGACCGGTGTCTCCCAAAAGCAAGTAGAGTTTAACGGGGTTCAAACAAAAGGCAAAATGAATGTACTGCTGCTCGGGATAGACTCCCGCGGCGAAGAAAAATCCCGCACCGATACCATTATGATCGGGCAATATGATCACGATGCGAAAACGGCGAAGCTCGTATCCATTATGAGAGATTCATATGTTGATATACCGGACCATGGAAAAATGAAAATCAACTCTGCTTATTCAATTGGCGGGCCTGAACTACTCAGGAAAACCATCAAGGAAAACTTCGATGTGGATGTTCAATACTACGCTTTAGTCGATTTTAATGGTTTCTCTCAAATCATCGACACCGCCTTCCCGGAAGGACTTGAAGTCAATGTTGAAAAACGGATGTCCAAGGATATCGGCATGATCTTAGAACCTGGTTTGCAGCGTCTGGACGGAAAGCAGACATTAGCCTATGTCCGCTTCAGAAAAGATGCCCAAAGCGACTTTGGCCGAATCCAGCGCCAGCAGGAAATCCTCGGAAAAGTGACTCAGGAGCTTCTTACGATTAATGGTGTAGTGAAAGCACCGCAATTGCTCGGTACCATCCAGCCCTTCATTAATACGAATATAGATTCTGGAGAAGTCCTATCCCTTGCTACGTCCTATCTGAGCAATCGGGATGAAGGGATCCAAACACTCAGAATTCCTGTTGACGGCGCCTATGAACCAAAGACTTTCCAGCGTGCAGGAGCGGTTTTGGAACTGGATTTGGAAGAAAATAAATCAGCTTTACAAGAGTTTTTAAGAGAAAATCAATAATCAGAAGGAACTGCGGCTGCAGTTCTTTTTTTCTCTGCAGGCAGTTATTTTTAATGAGTATTCTCCTGTACCGTTTTTCCGCCATTTCATGACAATGGGCTGATTTCGACGGCACCCGGCAAGCCTTTACAGGATTCTTTACCTAATAAAACGGATTTACAAAATCATACAAATGCTTCAAGGTCATCTATTTCGAATGCCGAATTAAATAACTATCCGAGAAAAGGAGGAATTCCATTGATTAAAAAGACCGCATTTAAAAAATGGATGGCAGGAATGGCAATTGCTGTTTTAACATCAGGGCTTGCACTGCCGGCAGAAGCGAAGCAGGAAACCTATTCTCCAAGTTTTGCTGCTTACAAAGGAGCTTCTTTATCAGATGCTCCATTACTTGCATCTAAAAGCCGGGTGAAAAAAGGGAAAACCACCGGGGATGATGTAAGAGGACCCGCAGATCCCTCCTACAAAATGGATGTAAAGTATGACGCGAGTACTCATAAACTGACCGGAAAAATGAGTGTCACCTTTAAAAACAATGTGAAAGACAACCTCAGCGAGCTCTATTTCAACCTGTGGGGCAGAGCCGATGTATTCAAAGACAAAGGCGGCAGCATGGACGTCTCAGACATCCGGGTAAATGGCAAAAAGGCATCATCCGAGGTAAAAGACACAGCATTGCACATTTCAAATTTGTCTCTTGCTAAAAACAAAGCTGCAACCGTTACGATGAACTTTAACGTAAGCTTCCCGAAACAGCAGGACCGATTCGGCTGGTATGGAGATACCGTCTCCATGGGGAACTGGTTCCCTATTCTTTCGGTTTACGACGAGGAAGGCTGGAATGTGGATCCCTACTTTAATGCAGGGGAATCGTTCTATTCCTTATCGGGAAATTATGATGTGAAGGTAACAACCGACCGCAAGCAGGTCATCGCAGCAACCGGAACTGAACAAGGCAAACCGGCCGTGAACGGCGAGCTTGCCACCCACCACTACAAAGCCGAGGATGTACGTGACTTTGCGATGGAAATGAACCCTACGTACAAAATCCTGTCCTCTAAGGTAAACGGCGTAAAAGTGAATGTTTATTACGATGACAAATATGCCAAGTATGCCGCTTCCCTAATGGAATCCGGAAAAGACAGCATCAAGCTGTTCAGTGAAAAATTCGGCAAATACCCATGGCCGGAGCTCGACGTTGTTTCTATGGAAGGCTGGTTTGGGGGAATGGAATATCCTCAGCTTGTCATGATCAGCTTAAGCGAAAACCGGACCCAGGAATGGGTAAAGTCTGTGAACGCCCATGAAATCGGCCACCAATGGTTCTATGGAATTATTGGAGACAACGAGTTTGATGAGCCTTGGCTTGATGAATCGTTTGCAAGCTATGCTGCTGCACTTTACGATAACAGCCTTGATGAATTAAACGTCCCGCCGCTTCCGGACTCCTATTATCATGTGACAAGCAAGGTTTCTGACTTCACTGCAAGAGGCAATGCTGGAATCAGCGCCTATTACTACACCATCTATGACTACGGCGCCACAACCATCAATGACCTGCGTCTGGAAGTGGGAGACGATGCCTTCTATAAAGCGATGAAGGATTATTTCAACGAAATGAAGTTCGGCATCTCAACGACAAAAGACTTTATCGCCGCCATGGAAAGATCCACTGGGATGGATTTGACTCCATTTTTCAGAGAGCACCGCGTATTTCCTTCTGACCAGTACTAATCCGAAGCAGGCAAAAGGACTTCTCAGTCGATTGAGAAGTCTCTTTTTTTTCACAAAATCTTTTCGGTCCTCAGTATGAAGGGATTTAGTTCCTTTTGTAGAAATAAATAGAATAAGAGGAAAGCTTGACACAAATAAAAAGGTGGGTGACTGGCATGTTCAAGAATCGTTTTTTCAAGAATATTCTATTCAAAGGGATGCCGCACAAGGAGCAAAACGTTTGTGAATTAAAGCTTGTAAAGGTAATCAAACGGCTGAAAATTGAAGATTACAATTTCAACTGGGACCGCAACAGCTGCTTTATTGAATTTTATTATAAGCAGGAAGCTTACAGACTGGAGCATTCTATTGAAAAAGCCAATGAAAAAGGTATTTTGCTGCGAAACGGAATGGACTGTTTAAATGACCTGACCGACTCCCTTGAAGATCTCTGTGCCATTATAGATAGAGGAACGTACCGATTTGAAACATGGATTTCCGGCATGAAGCAATCCCCTCCTATACAAGAACCACCTGAATTTCAAGAGGAATTTCATATAAGATACCGCTCATCCGGGAAGCCGCACTATCCGGAACTACAAAGGAATGAGACTCCCTTCCACCCTGAATCTCCCCTGAGGGATTTTGATGAGAACGAAAATGTTCAGCTGCCTTTGCGTAAATAACAAAAGACTTCCCGAACGTATGGGAAGTCTTTTTCTTTATTTTTCTATGATAACCTTTAGCCCTCTGACTTGCTCCGATGCATCCGTCAGTACCTCTGCCAGCTTGTCAGCCTGCTCCCCAAGGATCTTCAGACTTTCATCAAAATGGACCCATTTGATGATTATCGGAGGCACTGTATAATCCAGTAAACAATCATTTTTTATAATTTCCTATACGACAAAAAAGCGTTAATCCTTGGGAGATTAACGCTCTAGAGGTGATCTAACTTTCGAAAGAGATAGGGACTTAACCAGTTAATGTTTCAGTTCTAATCGCTCGTTTTCATATTCATAATACAACTCATCCGCATGCTTTCGATCGGTTTCTTTCAGGTAAGCACAAATTAATTCGGGCCTCTTTATGAACATCCAGTCTCCGTATTTATCGAATTTTCTGGATGAAGTGGTCATAGCAAAGGGGATGGTTCCAAAAAACTTTTTGTTTTTCAATCCCCAAACGAACAGCCGTTTAGCAAAATCACAATCTTCTAGCATCAATATGTCTTCATTGAATCCGTTGATTGCTTCAAAGTCCTTTCTATAGCACCAGAAAATCCCTACAGATATCCATCCATACTTTAAAATAATCGGAATGGTGAGGAAAGTTAACGATGCCGCCATCCCGAGCGACATACGGTCAAAAACCCCCGTAACTCCGCCTCCAATACATAAGCCTGTCGATAAAACGTGATCAATTACAGCCAGCAGTGTTTTATTCATGCATGTATCAGCATCGATGGTAATCAATATATCACCTTTGGCAATTTTAGCCCCTGCATTTCTGATTTTGGACAAATTTTTATCCTCATTTTTTAATGTGATGCAATTGTAGGATTTTGCAATTTCTTCTGTCCGGTCCGTGCAGCGGTTTAATACAACGATTGTTTCAACTTGGTTTTTATAAGGTGCTGCCGCAGCCATAATGGAATCCAGACACTTTCCGATATATTTTTCTTCATTATGGGCAGGTATGATAATAGAAAACTTTATTTTTTTCCCCTCCATCTTCTCAAGCCTTTCTTTTTGGGATATAAAGTGAAACTTCCATCAGCGGAGGGTTTTCCTTAGCCTCCACTGACGGTTAGTTGAGGCCAGCAGAATACGGATCACAGACGTTGCTACAGGATGTGACGCGCTTAGTCTGTGTTCCTTACAGTCGGACTTTTATGGGCGGTTACCCTTCTCGTTCTCTAAATTCTAAGGGTGGGGGTTTTACTGCCTGTCAATGCGGGAGTAAGTTAAAAATGAATGGGAAAAAAATCTGATAATAATCTCAGAAGGTACCATATATTCCACTTTTCTATCTTGAAAGCTTGCTGATAGAACTCTGGAACTGTAATAAAACTATATTGATTATTTATCAGATATTCGATGATAGACGGCAATGCTTCAACCGTATTATGCCGAGGACCGCTCCCATGCTGGTCCCCATCGTGCAGAAGAATAATACTGTGCCTCTTCAGCCTTGCAATGATGTGCTGACATAATGCTTCAGCGTTCATATTCTGTACCCAATCCTTACCGGCTACATTCCATAAAACGGTTGTCATTCCCATTTCTTTAATGATGCTGGAAGCACGGTCATCGATGTTTCCAAAGGGAGGACGAAATAAATCCGGAGTTATGTGAATGATCTGTTCAATTTGCTCAGATGCAGTATGAATTTCCCGTTGAAGCTCATGTTTGGAAAGAAGGGTTATATTCGGGTGGCTCCATGTGTGATTGCCAATCACATGCCCTTCAGCGGAGATCCTCTCAATAATATCCGGGAATTTTTTTGCTTCTTCCCCAACTATGAAGAATGTTGCTCTTATTTGATAAGTTTTTAATATATCCAGGATTTTAGCCGTATAAGAGGATGGTCCATCATCGAAAGTTAAGCAAACATAGCGGAGGGGCTGCTCATTCATACTTTTCATCCTATTCCTGAGGAGATAATTTTCCTTTCTTTTTTTGCTTAGGTTTGCTGAAACTTCCTCTTTGTATATTTGTATGAGAATTCCACATAAATGCTTGTACAAATGCCTGGATTCCGAATAAATCAATAGATTAGATGGTCAACTTGGTTAACAAAAAAAGACAGCCTATGAACCTTTGCAATTAAAGGCGTAAAGGTTGTCTTGCGAATATTCTGCGCTATCATAAAACCAACTCCTTTTGTCTGCTGCAAAGAAAATAAAGAACACCACCGATGCACCAATAAGGTTCCCAGAAAAAGTCCTTTCCTCCTTCAATCAGGAATCTAATTAAAGATTCGCTCAAAACCCATGAAAGGAAAAGAGAACAAGGAAAAATTTCACACACTCAATTAGTTAGGATGCACACCCGCCACTTTTCAAAGGAAAAGATGGGGATGAGCTAGAAATAGAAAGGAAAGGTTTTTCTGGAAAGGAGGACGATGTGTGGACATTCAAAGGCAGCGAAAACTATTTGACCGGCAGGCAAGCAAATACGAGATGCGCGTCAGGAAGCGGGGACGCGATCATCAGTGGCGGAAGCGTCTGCTGTTGTCAGCAAAAGGAAACATTTTGGAAGTCTCCGTGGGTGCAGGAACAAACTTCTCTTATTATCCCCAGGGTGCATCGATTACTGCGGTTGATTTCAGTCCAGCTATGCTTGAAAAAGCCAGAGAAGCAGCGTTAGAAGAGAACATACAGGTGGAATTCATTTTAGGGAACGTGGAAGCTCTGGAACTTCCAGAGCATTCGTTCGACACTGTCGTTTCCACACTGTCCATGTGTGCTTATCCGAATCCAGATCACGTACTTCGTCTTCTTTCCAAATGGTGCCGGAATGATGGTCAAATTCTGCTTCTGGAGCACGGGTTGAGTACAAATCGCTTTTTGTCGAGGCTTCAAAAGGCATTCGATCCAGTCTATAAAAAGAGGATCGGATGCCATTTGAACAGGGATATCATGGGACTGATAGAAGATGCACCTGTAATCGTTCAGCGGGAGGAACATGCTGTTTTCGGAGCGGTTCATCTAATCTGGGCTAAGCCGCAGAGTTAGAAGGGAAGGGAATTTTTCAAGCCTGAACCCATTTAAAACCGCAATTCACCCTCCGCTTAGCCCGCTTGAAGTGGGGGTCTTCTCGCTGGTGATGTTAAAAAGGGTGTCCAAAAGAGAAACTTTTTGGACACCCTTAAAATGATCAATACAGCTTTTCTTTTATGCAGTTCACATCGTGCTAATGTCGATCACAAATCGATACTTCACATCTGAAGCTAATACACGTTTGTATGCTTCATCAATTTGATCAGCCGAGATGACTTCAATTTCAGGAGTAATATGATGCTCTGCACAGAAATTAAGCATCTCTTGCGTCTCACGAATACCACCGATCAAGGAACCGGCAAATGAACGGCGATGAGCAATCAGAGAAAACACGTTGATTGACAGCGGTTCTGCAGGAGCACCGACGTTTACTAAACTGCCGTCAAGAGTTAGAAGTGAAAGATAAGCATCCAGGTTAAGCTTGGCACTAACCGTGTTAATAATCAGGTCAAACGTACCGGCAAGCTTTTCAAATGTCTCCGGATCACTTGTGGCATGGTAATCATCGGCACCGAACCGCAAACCATCTTCTTTTTTCTTCAATGATTGAGACAGTACCGTCACTTCTGCACCCATAGCATGTGCAATCTTAACAGCCATATGGCCAAGACCGCCGAGACCAACAACCGCTACTTTTTTGCCTGGACCCGCTTTCCAATGATGAAGCGGAGAAAATGTCGTAATTCCTGCACAAAGAAGCGGTGCTGCTGCATCAAGCTCAATATTATCAGGAATGCTTAAGACAAAGTCCTCAACCACAACAATATGGGTAGAATAGCCTCCCTGAGTCGGCTCACCGTATCTGTCAACACCAGCGTAGGTCGGAATATTTCCTTTTAGGCAGTATTGTTCCTCTCCCTTGCGGCAGTTCTCACATTCACCGCAGGAGTCAACCATACATCCGACCCCTACCCGGTCACCGACCTTGTATTTTGTAACTTCGGGTCCTACATCCGTGACAATTCCTGCAATCTCATGTCCAGGCACGAGCGGATAGTTCACCTCTCCCCACTCCCCGTGAGCTGTATGGATGTCAGAGTGGCAGATTCCCGCAAATTTAATTTCGATTAATACATCTTTAGAATCTAAATCGCGCCTTGTAATTTCAGCTTCTTTAAAGGGTTTGTCCGGACCGTCAACAGCTCTTGCTTTAGCAGTAATCATAGAAAAAACCTCCAGTAATTGATAGATTCATTTTTCAAGAGAATGGCAGGGTTCAGAAAATGAACTCATGGCATATTGCCCTTCCTTCTTTTCTATCCCTGTTTTTTCCCCTTACAAAACTATGTTAAGCCTTATAGTTAACTCTAGGTCAAGTGATAAGCTTCCGTTCCGCTTAAGAATCCATGTCTATCCACCCCGTTTCCCACTTTCCCTATACGGGCTTTTGACATTCATTCATTATTCGTGATAATATCCCTTCAAAACATAGAGTTAACTCAAGGTCTAGATTTCAAATAGAAATGGAGATAACGAATGAAAACCTATTCGATTAGCGAAGCGGCAAAAGAATTGAATCTAACCGTATATACCTTGCGATACTACGACAAGGAAGGACTGATCCCTTTTGTAGAACGGACAGCAAGCGGAATACGATTGTTTAAAGAATCCGATATCGGCGCTTTAAAAGTAATTGAATGTCTGAAGTCCACCGGGATGCCTATAAAAGAGATTAAAAGTTTCATTGATTGGTGTTCTGACGGAGATTCCACACTGCAGCAACGGTATGACATGTTTATAGAACGAAAAGCGACTGTAGAAGCACAGATGGAAGAATTGAAGAAAACAATGGAGGTCATTGAGCATAAATGCTTTTATTATAAGACTGCACTGGAGGCTGGGACAGAGGAGATACATAAGAACGGGAAAATAGAGATTCCTGTTCCCCATTAAATTAACTTAGATTTGTTTAGGCTGATTTCCGCTGCAGGGCTCCCTTTCCGCGGGGCGGGCGGTGAGCCTCCTCCTCGCTTCGCGACTGCGGGGTCCCACCTGTCCCGCTGCTCTAAGCTCAAGTCTCGCGCCTTCCACTCCAATCAACATGTGTTAAAAATCAACATCAGGCTTTAAAAGAGCCTTTTCAAGAAATATATACCAGGCAGCTCATTTTAAGGGAGGTCTAACTCTGAAAATAAAGCACGCTCTCCTGATCGGACTGTTCATTTGTCTTCTCTTTATTGCCTTCTTACCATTTAAGGACTGGGTATGGTTTTCTTCCCTGTTTCTAATTTTTGTTTTTTTTGCAGGCTTTACTTCTGATCACATTGAATCTCTGTTAACAGTACACCTGATCAACCTTGTGCTTGGTCTCTTATTGATTTTTATTATTAATAAACTAACTTCTATGGCGATTCCGTATTTTCCCGTTCTTATAGTATCTTTTGTTTTAATAACCGGCAGATTAATTGAAGATTTTAGAAAAAGTGAAGTGAGTAATCGTGCTTATCAATCTGCCTCATTAGCTAGTGCTGCCCTAGCGGAAAAAAAAGCTTCTCAACCGTTTACATACGATTGGGAAGCCTCTTTCAAATATTGCCCTATTAATAAACAAAGCCTGCTGCATCTATTTCGTATTTCCGCCAAAAGTAACCGTATCCTTCAAATCATTGCCGTCTTCCATCGAATTTTTACTCGCCATCTTTTTCACAAATTCCTTAACCGTTTTAAAGCTGAAGCCGGATTCCCAGTATTCGGCAATTTCAGGTGTCACCTTAATCAGCACTACATCCTCGTCTTCAGCAGACGTGTTCAGTACTTTTTCAACCACAAAATTCAGGTATTCCTTCTTCTTCTCTTCATCCTGGACACATTCAGCCGTTCCGCTGATCGAAACGTATGAACTTCCTGCGTAGGCTAGGTTAACAGCGGGATTATTTTGAATCTCCTTGTATTTTTCTGTATCTTTTTTGGTAATGAACCAAATCTCTTCCTGTTCCATCCTGACTTCCTGCGTTTGCATCGGCCGCGACATCAGCCTGCCCTCCGGGGAAATGGTCGTCAGCATCGCTACCTTCTCATCCTTGATCAGCTCTTTAATCTTTTTAAGGGTTTTCTCGTTTTCTGATGTTTCATTAGACACAGTGTTTTCCTCCTTCTAATCCTCATCAGGTGCTTACCTTTTTCATTCCCTAATTGGTGCTGCGTGACACTTTTAACAGCGAACCGCTTTTCTCGGCAATTTCCAAACAGAGTCATTACATAAATTCACAATACCTTTAAGCCGTGCCAGTCCTTCCTGCATTTACATATGAATAGTAGGTACCGTTAGAATGGAGGGACAAGACATAAACATTCTCTTTCTTGAAAGTCACCCGATGTGGATTTATGGCCTGCCAAATGGATTCAAAGACGCAGGTCATACGGCTATTATTTCCGGGCCTATTAGTATTGAAACGATTTCACCGATGCTAGAAGAGGTGAAACCTGATCTTATTGTATCGATGGGCTGGACGGAGGAGCACTGGGAGGCAAAGCAACTATGGATTCGAAGTGCTGTGAAGAAGGCTAATATTCCGCTTGTATATTGGGCAACGGAGGATCCTCTTTATACGAAGAATTTCACACTGCCGCTAATCAGCAGAATGAAGCCTGCTCTTGTTTTTACTGTCACTCCTTCTTTAATAGAAACGTATGAGGAGATAGGGATAAAGGCTGCTCACCTGGACTTTGGCTATCATGACAGCATCCATCATCAGATTCCGCCTCTATCAAACTACCGCAGTGATATTGCAGTGGTGGCGAATGCCTATCCAAATTTCATTAAAAATCAGCCGAATGGATACCGTGCTTCTTCCTTGCAAACGCTGATTGCGCCTTTACTGCGAAGTGGGCTTCGTATTGACTTCTGGGGGAAAGACTGGGAGCATATGGGGAAATATTTAGGAAATACGATTCCTGATGATTGGATTCATGGATATGTAGATTATCGGGATGCCCATAAAATCTACAGTTCGGCAAAAATAGTCATCGGTCTGCAAAACTGCGAAGATCAGCTTACACAGCGCACCTATGAAATTCTTGGATCAGGGGGACTTCTGCTAACCAATGATACACCTGCAGTAAGGGAAAAGTTTATACCTGATCAGGACCTAATTGTTTCAGCCTCCCCAATGGAAACCGTTCAAAAGGTTGAAACCTATTTAACAAACCCGATAAAAAGGGAACTGGTTCGAGCAAGCGGGCGGAACTCCGTCAAACTAAATTCGTACCAGCAGCGGGCGGAGGAAATGCTGCTGCATGTAACAAGCAGAGGAATTCTGAAGGACACACCCAAATCACCAGAAGGTGGAAGATGGATTAACTATGAAACCTCTAGTATTCATCGGGTAATGCCGGGTGAGAACTTAGCGGGAATTTCAAATAAGTATAACATTCCCTTGAAGCATCTTATGGAAATTAACGGCTTACCTTCGGACAAGACTTATGCCGGGCAAATCCTTAAAATCAAAGAGAAAAATCCAGCTATTATTCCCCGTGCGCTGAATTCCTGGCTGAAAATTGTGAATGAATTTTATAGAAAGCTAATACAGATGTAAATGTTTAGGATTTCTCTTTTGCTGGCTTTTGTATTCCCTCGCATTGTTTTTCATCCGGTTGTTGGGATGGTGGTTATTTTGGTTTCAATAACTGTACTTAGTGTGAACCAGTCGGGATGAGGAAGGCTGTTTCCAATTAATACTGTTAAAATAAAAAACGCGAAACCCAAGAGGTTTCGCGTTTTTTTAAAGCAGATGATGTTTATTACATCATGCCGCCCATTCCACCCATACCGCCCATGCCGCTCATATCAGGCATACCGGCGCCGCCGCCTTCTTCTGGCTTGTCGGCTACTACTGCTTCAGTAGTAAGGAACATTGCTGCGACAGATGCAGCGTTTTGAAGAGCTGAACGAGTTACTTTAGTAGGGTCGACGATTCCAGCCTCTACCATGTTTACCCATTGTCCAGTTGCAGCGTTGAAACCAACGCCGATTGCTTCGTTTTTAAGGCGCTCAACAATAACAGATCCTTCAAGGCCTGCGTTGTGTGCGATTTGACGAACTGGCTCTTCCAGAGCACGAAGAACGATGTTGATACCTGTTGCAGCATCGCCTTCCGCTTCAAGAGAAGCTACTTTGTTGTATACGTTCACTAGCGCTGTACCACCGCCGGATACGATTCCTTCTTCTACTGCTGCGCGAGTAGAGTTCAGGGCGTCCTCGATGCGGAGTTTGCGCTCTTTTAGTTCTGTTTCAGTAGCGGCACCAACTTTGATAACGGCTACGCCGCCAGCAAGTTTTGCAAGACGCTCTTGAAGTTTTTCTTTGTCGAACTCAGAAGTTGTTTCTTCTAATTGAGCACGGATTTGGTTTACGCGGCCTGCGATTTTGTCTGTTTCGCCTGCTCCTTCAACCACAGTTGTGTTTTCTTTCGTAACAACAACTTTAGATGCGCGTCCAAGCTGAGTGATGTTCGCAGATTTAAGGTCAAGACCTAGATCTTCTGTGATCACTTCTCCGCCAGTCAGGATGGCAAGGTCTTCAAGCATTGCTTTACGGCGGTCACCGAAGCCTGGAGCTTTAACCGCTACTGCATTGAATGTTCCGCGAAGCTTGTTCACAACTAGCGTCGCAAGAGCTTCCCCTTCAACATCCTCTGCAACAAGCAATAGAGACTTGCCTTGCTGAACCACTTGCTCAAGAACAGGAAGGATTTCCTGGATGTTTGTGATCTTTTTATCTGTGATCAGGATGTAAGGATTCTCAAGAACCGCTTCCATCTTGTCTGAATCAGTTACCATGTAAGGAGAAGCGTAGCCGCGGTCGAATTGCATACCTTCAACGACTTCAAGCTCTGTTGTGAAGCCTTTGGATTCTTCGATTGTGATAACGCCGTCGTTTCCAACGCGCTCCATTGCTTCAGCAATCAATTGTCCAACTTCTTCGTCAGCAGAAGAGATCGATGCTACTTGAGCGATGGATTCTTTGCCTTCGATTGGTTTGGAGATCGCTTGCAGCTCTTCGATTGCGGATTTAACTGCTTTTTCGATTCCTTTGCGGACGCCCATAGGGTTAGCGCCGGCTGTAACGTTTTTAAGACCTTCGCGGATCATTGCCTGTGCAAGAACCGTTGCAGTTGTCGTACCGTCACCCGCTACGTCGTTTGTTTTGCTTGCTACTTCAGCAACAAGCTTTGCTCCCATGTTTTCGAAAGCATCTTCAAGCTCGATTTCTTTCGCGATTGTCACACCATCATTTGTGATAAGCGGAGAACCGAATTTCTTTTCAAGAACGACGTTGCGTCCTTTTGGTCCCAATGTTACTTTTACGGCATTCGCAAGCGCGTCCACACCGCGAAGCATGGAACGGCGAGCTTCTTCGCTGAATTTAATTTCTTTAGCCATGAAAAATACCTCCTTGGAATTGTTTATCGTTTTATTTTGTTATCCGGTTGTATCGATTAGCCGATAACCGCTAAAATGTCGCTCTCACGAAGGATCAGGTATTCTGTACCTTCATATTTAACTTCAGTTCCAGCATATTTTGAGAAGATGATGCGATCGCCGGCAGCTACTTCAAGAGCAACCTTCTCGCCATTATCCAAAATGCGTCCTGTACCAGCAGCTACAACTTTTCCTTCTTGCGGTTTTTCCTTCGCAGAATCAGGCAATACGATGCCGCTTGCTGTTTTTTCCTCAGATTCAACCAATTCAATAATTACACGATCACCTAGTGGCTTTAACAAGTGAAACACCCTCCTCAATTTCATATGTAGTTTATTTTTATTAGCACTCGTTTATCTTGAGTGCTAACACACAAGTCTATATTATATAAACTTTTTACGAATTTCAAGTGAAAACCATTTAATTTTTGTTCGACGAAATTCAACATTTGAAAACGCACCCACATAGGCTCCTTATAAGAGAAAAGGAGGAGGATGTGGTACAATTATTTGTGGTCACTGAAAATGTATCATTTCCCGCACACAGGAATAGGCTAAAAGCATGTGCGGTTCTAAAAGGAGCTTATTTGTGAAGAGACATTATTGGTATATTCTGCTTACATATGTCATTATGCTGTTTTCCGGATTAGTCGGTTATCGGCTTCTTCTTCTATTGGGAGTGGACCGGGGTCAGGTGGTCGGACTCTGGAATATCATCAGCTTTTCCGTCGGGCTTACCGTTGTTTTGCTTCTATTGAGGAAAGACCGCGGCGATTTTGATTTAAGGGGAACCCCCGCTTCGCCATCTTCAGCAGCAGGATGGGCAATCGGTGGTATTTTTCTTGCGTTTTTAGCACAAATTATAGCTGCTAATATTGAGATTCAGCTATTCGGCATTAAACCCGGATCGGAGAATACGCAGCGGATTATGGACATCGTCAAGGTGACCCCGCTCATGATTTTTGTTGTGTCGATTGCAGGACCGATTCTTGAGGAAATTGTTTTCCGCAAAATCATTTTCGGAACGATTTATAAACGGACCAATTTCGTTCTGGCCGCACTCATCAGCTCGGTGATCTTTGCGGTCGTCCATCAGGACCCTGCCCATATACTTCTCTACTCGGCTATGGGATTTACGTTCGCTTTTCTTTATGTTAAAACGAAGCGCATCATCGTTCCGATTATCGCTCATTTGTCGATGAATACATTAGTGGTTGTCATCCAGTATGTGTACAGGGACGACATTGAACGATTGATGAAAGACGCTGAACAATTGCAAAGCATTATTGGAGGAAACTTTTTATGAGAGCACGTCCTGGCGCACTTGCCATCTTTTACTTAGCAATGGGAGCACTATTCACATACTTGGCCATTAACAGCGCCGCAGAAGGACTTTGGACCTTTCCGACCATTATTATGATGCTGATCGCAACCTTTGATTTTGCCGTTGCGCTGCGGATGCTGCGATTCGGCCGGAAGCTTAAAAGGAATACAGAGAAAAAATAACCTGTCCGCCGGACAGGTTATTTTTATGGGGAAAGCTGCTCCTTCGCTTCTTCCTCCATCTGAATCTTTAGTGATTTCCGGTAAGCCCGCTGCGATACGACAATGCTGATTTCATAAAGGATGATCAGCGGCAGGAGCACTATCACCTGGGATATGAGCTCCGGCGGGGTAATGAGTCCGGCAACGACCAGCAACAAGAAATACGCATACTTTCGGACCTTCCTCAAAAACATAGGCGTGACAATTCCGAGCCTCGTTAGGAACATAATAACAACCGGGAGCTGAAAAAGCAGCCCGAAAGGCAGAGTCAGCTCAAATAAGAATTGAAAATACTCATTAATCCCGATCACTTGGCTGATTCCTAAATCAGCAGAAAAATTGGTCATAAATCTCACGACAAACGGAAAAAGAACAAAATACGAGAACGAAATGCCTCCTAAAAACAACAGAACGCTTAACGGAATATAGCTTAATGTAGCAATCCGTTCTTTTTCATACAGTCCAGGGCTGATAAATGACCAGAGCTGGAACAGGATAAGTGGAGAAATTAAGATAAGCGCGATAATGACCGCAAACTTCATATAAAGAAAGAGCGGATCCGACATTCTGAATGCATTCAGCGTCAGATTCTTTGCTTCCTCTGTTTGCTGCAAAAACAGAATAATGGGCTTCGCTAGGAAGAAGCCTGCAATGAGTGCAAGAATAAAAAAGATGGCAACGACTAAAATTCGTTTCCGAAGTTCTTCAATATGCTCATAAACCGACATTTCCCGTTCATTCATGGAACCATCCATCCTTTTACACAGATGTCTCGCTCGGATAATGCTTAAGGAAATACACAAGCGACTGCAGTTCTACAGCCAAATCAATATGGTGAATGCGAATATGATTCGGTACATTCAGTCTCGCCGGGGTAAAGTTCAATATGCCTTTGACGCCGATCGCAATCAGACGGTCGGTAATGGATTGTGCAGCAGGGGCGGGAACCGTCAGAATCGCAACTGGTGCCCCATCCGGCAGGTGCTCCTCCAGCTTGTCCAGAGAAAGGATGGGAACCTCCCCTACCTTCGTACCGATTTTTTCCTCCGCCACATCGAAAGCCGCGAAAATTTCCGTATTGTTGTTTTTGGAAAAATTATAGTGTAAAAATGCTGTTCCGAGATTCCCGACGCCGATCAGAATGACTTTTGTTAATTCGTCCTGATCCAGTGTTTTCCGAAAAAAGGACAGCAGATAATTCACATTGTAGCCGTATCCTTTTTTGCCAAGAGCGCCGAAATAAGAAAAATCTCTGCGGATCGTTGCAGAATCGACTTTGACCGCGTCGCTTAATTCTGCCGAGGAAACTCTCTGCTTTCCTGAAGAATGAAGGTTTTTCAAAAAGCGATAGTATAAAGGCAGTCTCTTAGCGGTCGCTTGCGGTATTTTGGATTGATCAATATTCATTCTCGTTCCCTCACATTCCTTGATGCAAATCTAGTGGCTTTATTCACCACTTTTTCTATAGGATCTTCCAATATTATATTAAGTTAGCGCTTCCAATTTCATCTCCCACATCGGTAAATAAGTGGAGAAATATGGACATTCAATGCGTCTTACCCAAACTATACACTATTTTATCTGGATTGTCTGTTTACGGATTGCAACAATTTCTAGCGAAACAGACAGCATGGTTGCCGGCAAACCGCAGTTAAGCTACACTGAAACTAGTATACATGAGGTGAAAAGAATGATTCTACTACAAGTTCAGCAGCTCACAAAATCTTTTGGAGCTGAGCCTATATTATCGAATATTAAGCTGGAGATTCAAACACGGGACCGGATTGCCCTCGTCGGCCGAAATGGTGCCGGAAAATCCACGCTGCTTAAAATTATTTCAGGACAATTATCGTATGATTCCGGAGAGATTATCAAGCCAAAGGATCTTACAATTGGCTATTTGGCGCAAAACACGGGGCTAGAATCGTCCCGTTCCATTTGGGATGAAATGCTGACGGTGTTCAGTGAATTCCAGCAGATGGAGAAAAAAATGCGCGGCATGGAATCGGACATGGCCGAGATCGATCCTGGCAGTCCGCAATTTGAACAACTCATGAAGGAATATGATCATTTGCAGACGTCCTTTAAAGAACGCGGCGGCTATCAGTATGAAGCAGACATCCGCTCCATTCTGCATGGTCTCGGATTCGGAGAATTTGATTCCTCTACTTCAATTTCAAAGCTTAGCGGAGGCCAGAAAACCAGGCTTGCGTTAGGAAAGCTTCTATTAACAAGTCCGGCACTTCTGATTCTGGATGAGCCGACAAACCACTTGGATATTGCGACCCTTTCCTGGCTTGAGCAGTACCTTCAAGGCTATAAAGGCGCCGTGCTTATCGTTTCGCATGACAGGTATTTCCTCGACAAAGTGGTGAACCAGGTTTATGAGATCTCCAGGCTTCAATCCGCTAAATTTATCGGAAATTACAGCAAGTACCTGGAGCAAAAAGCAGAAAACTACGAGCGTGATATGAAGGCTTTTGAGAAACAGCAGGATGAAGCCGCCAAGCTCAGGGATTTTGTTCAGCGGAATCTTGCCAGAGCTTCCACGACAAAACGGGCCCAAAGCAGACGAAAGCAGCTTGAAAAAATGGACATGATGGACCGTCCGCTTGGGGATGAAAAATCCGCCGTTTTCCGGTTTGATATTGAAAAGCAGAGCGGAAACGATGTCCTGAAGGTGGACAGCCTCTCTGTTTCCTATGATGGAAAAATCCCGACTATATCCAACATTTCTTTTTCTGCAGACCGCGGAGACAGCCTCGCACTCGTAGGACCGAATGGGATCGGCAAGTCGACGCTTCTTAAGACGATTGTTGGAAAGCTTCAGGCAATTGAAGGAGATATTCGCTACGGATCCAGTCTGAAGATCGGCTATTATGATCAAGAACAGGCAGAGCTCACCTCGAACAAGCGGGTCTTAAATGAGCTTTGGGATGAATACCCGCTGAAGCCTGAAAAGGAGATCCGGACTGTACTCGGTAATTTTCTTTTCTCAGGGGATGATGTTCTTAAACCCGTCTCTGCCTTAAGCGGAGGAGAAAAAGCGAGACTTGCGCTTGCCAAGCTGATGCTCGAAAAAGCGAACCTGCTGATCCTCGATGAGCCGACGAACCATTTGGATTTGGACAGCAAGGAAGTATTGGAGAATGCCCTAGTGGATTATCCAGGGACGATTCTATTCGTATCGCATGACCGGTACTTCATCAACCGGATTGCAACGAAAGTGTGCGAGCTTTCAAAGAATAGTCTGGAGCTTTTCCTCGGGGATTACGATTACTTTCTTGAAAAGAAACAGGAGCAAGAGGAGCTGGCTGCGATTAAACAGCAGGAGGAAGCTGGCTCCGTAAAAGTTCAGGACTCAAAAGAAACGAAGCTGAGCTATCAGCAGGAGAAAGAACTAAAAAAAATGGAGCGGCAAAGACAGCGGCGGATTGAAGAAATTGAATCTGAAATCTTTAACCTGGAAGAGAAAATCGAGGAAAACGAGCACCTTCTCGCTGATCCGGCAAACTTTCACGATCATGAAAAGCTGCAGGACATCAGCCGTGAAAATGAGGAGCACCGCATAACTGTCTCAACACTGATGGATGAATGGGAAGAGCTTCAAGCATAGGTTTCTATAAGCCTTGCCAAGTTCATTAGCAGGAAAACCCGGAAATGCTGCTGGCGTTTCCGGGTTTTTGTTTTCCCATTAAGGATTATGGATGTTTTTTAACATTGTTCTTTATCCATAATTGGTAAGGCTGATTGGAGCGAAAGGGGTGAGACTTTAGCTGGACCAGCGGGACAGGTGAGATCCCGCAGGCGCAAAGCGACTAGGAGGTTCACCGCCCGCCCCGCGGAAATCGGCAAAAACCAATCCAATCTCAGAAGACGAAAGTAGCATTAGTAACTGCTTTCTGGCTGCTCTTTTTTATCCACAGGCTTCGTCTGTGGATTAGCGCGGTTTCAGCTTTTTTATCCACAATATCCACAAACACCTCTTAATTTATCCACTGTTTCCACACCTCTTCAGCCTATGATACATAAGGACTTTGTCGCTATTAAAACTCATGTGGATAAGTATGTGGATAACTTTTTGAATAAAAAAAAAGATCCTGCCTGGTTATTAACAGGTTCAGGATCTTGGTTCAGTATGTGAATTGTCGAGTTCAAGGCCGGGATTTGCATTCATGCTCATGCTCCCCCTTATGCCTTTTTGGAAAAGCATATGACCTGCAGCGCCAATCATGGCTGCATTGTCTGTACATAAGTAAAGCGGAGGAATGATCAGCTCCGTTTCAGGCATCTCCTGAAAACGGGCTGTCAGCGCTGTTCGCAGTCCCTTATTAGCTGCAACACCGCCTGCAAGGAGAACTTGCTTGACCTTGTATTCATTTGCCGCACGATAGGTTTTTTCCACCAGTACTTCTACGACACTTTGCTGAAAGCTTGCTGCCAGGTCCTTCGCTTCAATAACCTCGCCTTTTTGCTTCGCATTGTGCAGCGTGTTGATAACCGCCGATTTAAGTCCGCTGAAGCTGAAATGGTACGAGCCCTCTTCAAGCCATGCACGCGGGAGATTAAGAACCGGCTCACCTTCATGCGCCAGACGGTCAATATGCGGTCCTCCGGGATAAGGCATGTTCAAGGTTCTTGCTACTTTATCGTATGCTTCACCTGCAGCATCATCTAAAGTTTCGCCAATTACCTCAAAGGAGCCATGCTCTTTCATGTACACAAGCTCTGTATGCCCGCCCGATACAACAAGTGACAGAAGCGGAAACTGCAGCTCGGTAATGAGCTGATTCGCATAGATGTGGCCTGCAATATGGTGAACGCCAATCAGAGGAATTCCGTGTGCAAAGGCAAGCGCTTTGGCTGCGTTTACTCCAATCAGAAGGGCACCAACAAGGCCAGGTCCTTCCGTAACCGCTATAGCGCTCAAATCCTTGTAGGTTAGCTCTGCCTGCTGCATCGCTTCCTCAAGCACCAATGTAATCTGCTCCACATGATGTCTTGATGCAATTTCGGGAACGACGCCTCCAAATCGCTTATGGGATTCAATTTGCGAAGCTACTACATTGGATACAATTTCGTTTCCGTTTTTTATTACAGCGGCAGCTGTTTCATCACAGCTTGTTTCAATCGCTAAAATATATTTATTTTTAAACTCCATTTAACATCACCCACATCACTAAAGCATCCTCTAAATTATCGGTATAATACTGTTTTCTGATTCCTCCGGGCTGAAACCCCAGTTTTCTGTAAAGCGACTGGGCGGGGTAATTGGACACGCGGACTTCCAGAGAAAGCTGTTTCGCTCCGCGTTTCTTCGCTTCCTTCATCGCTTTTCTGAGAAGAATCTCACCGTAGCCGTTTCCTCTATATTCGGGAAGGATCGCAATATTGGTAATCTGAGCTTCATCTACGATGAGCCAGATTCCGCAGTATCCGATGACTCTCTGCTCGTTTTCAGCAACTAAATAAGTGGCAAAAAGATTATGGGCCACTTCATTATAAAAGGACTCTTTATTCCAGGGCGATTTGAAGGATTTCGTCTCTATTTCATAAACAGAGTCGATATCTTCCACTCTCATGCCCCTGATCTTTAATTCACTTTTCCCCACGTTCTCCACCAACTTATTTTTGCTCTTCAAGCCATTTAGACTCTGCTTCTGCCAGCCTCGTATAATTCGGCACTGCTGTGTGCACAGAAGACTGGTCCTTTTGAAGGCCGATCCTTGCAAGCTCTGAAGGCCTAGGGCTGTTTTGAACCGAATCGGCCCTTACAGCCAGACTGCCCAGACTACTCTCTATCTCATCCCAGTGTATATCAACATCGTGTCCAATAAATAAGACACTGGTATTTTTCTCTTTTAAATCTTTCAGCCAGTCTGCAAGAAGAACGTTCTGATCCTCAGCATGACGAAGAATGGTTCCATCCTTCTCGGAATAAAGTCCGGTATAGACTCTCCCTCTCCGCGCATCAAAAAGCGGACAGATCAATCCTTGAAAATACCGGCCGTTTGCAGCGAGGCTTTCAAGACTTGAAACTGTATAAAGAGGAATGGAAAGTGACCAGGCCATTGTTTTAGCAATCGTCATTCCGATTCTGACTCCTGTGTAGGAACCGGGACCGGACGCAGCAATGATGGCACCAAGTTCAGCTGGAACCGTTCCGCAATCCTTCAGCAGCTGTTCAATGGCAGGCATCGCCCGGACTGAATGATTCTTTTTTACATGAGTGATCAGCTCGCCTGTCACCACTCCATCTGAAAGTAAGGCAATTCCAAGTGTGTCGTTGGATGTATCAATCGCTAATGCTTTTTTCATTTTCAAAAAGCTCCCTGCATATATCAATATATTTTTGCCCATGAGGGGTAAAGCGGATGCTTCTCTCCTCATCTCCCGTGCGGAACAGACCAATCTCAAGCCGCTCAGCAGGAAGCTGATCCTGTATCAAATGAGCCCATTCAATCACTGTGACTCCGCTGCCTTCGAAATATTCCTCGAATCCCAGCGCTTCACTTTCTTCGTCCAGTCTGTAGACATCCATATGGTATAAAGAAAGGCGGCCCCCATGATATTCTTTCATGATGGTAAAAGTAGGGCTGTTGACAATCTTCTTAATGCCCAATCCCTTTGCCAATCCTTTAGTAAACGTAGTTTTCCCAGCGCCTAGATCTCCCTCAAGCGTTAAAACATCCCCGCCTTGCAAAAACAGGGCAAGTTTTTCTGATAGAAGCTGAGTGAAAAGCGCAGAAGAAGAAACCGTTTCAAAAGCTTTCATGATGATCACCTGTCATTCTATATAGTGAAGCCTTTCGTTCTTGTATCATTATAAACAGTTTAGCGTACTCCATTCGTTTATCCAAGTCCACTGCACCAAAAAATAAGCATAAAAAAAACGAAACATCACGTTTCGTTGTCTTATACATGTAATGGCGGTCCGGACGGGACTCGAACCCGCGACCTCCTGCGTGACAGGCAGGCATTCTAACCAACTGAACTACCGGACCATTTTGGTTGCGGGGACAGGATTTGAACCTGCGACCTTCGGGTTATGAGCCCGACGAGCTACCAGACTGCTCCACCCCGCGATAATAGAAAGTATTAAGTTTAGCTATGCTCATGGACAGCGGACTGTCCTCGCCTCAGGAAGCAAAACCAAGCAGCAGCTCGGCGAGTACAACTCGAAGCTTTTTCACGGAAGTATTGCTCGTTGCTCCACCCCGCGATAATAGAAAGTATTAAGTTTAGCTATGCTCATGGACAGCGGACTGTCCTCGCCTCAGGAAGCAAAACCAAGCAGCAGCTCGGCGAGTACAACTCGAAGCTTTTTCACGGAAGTATTGCTCGTTGCTCCACCCCGCGCTAATAAAAGTATTTCATTAAAGTTATCTCAAGGACAGACATGCTGTCCTTGAAATAACTCTCATACCTGGCAACGTCCTACTCTCACAGGGGGAAACCCCCAACTACCATCGGCGCTAAAGAGCTTAACTTCCGTGTTCGGTATGGGAACGGGTGTGACCTCTCTGCCATAATTACCAGATATATGTTGAAAGATTGCTCTTTCAAAACTAGATAACGATTGCTGCACGAGTGAAGCAGCCTTACTTGAATAAAGGTTAAGTCCTCGACCGATTAGTATTCGTCAGCTGCACGTGTCACCACGCTTCCACCTCGAACCTATCAACCTGGTCATCTTCCAGGGGTCTTACTCTTGCGATGGGAAATCTCATCTTGAGGGGGCTTCATGCTTAGATGCTTTCAGCACTTATCCCGTCCGCACATAGCTACCCAGCGATGCCTTTGGCAAGACAACTGGTACACCAGCGGTGCGTCCATCCCGGTCCTCTCGTACTAAGGACAGCTCCTCTCAAATTTCCTGCGCCCGCGACGGATAGGGACCGAACTGTCTCACGACGTTCTGAACCCAGCTCGCGTACCGCTTTAATGGGCGAACAGCCCAACCCTTGGGACCGACTACAGCCCCAGGATGCGATGAGCCGACATCGAGGTGCCAAACCTCCCCGTCGATGTGGACTCTTGGGGGAGATAAGCCTGTTATCCCCGGGGTAGCTTTTATCCGTTGAGCGATGGCCCTTCCATGCGGAACCACCGGATCACTAAGCCCGACTTTCGTCCCTGCTCGACTTGTAGGTCTCGCAGTCAAGCTCCCTTGTGCCTTTACACTCTGCGAATGATTTCCAACCATTCTGAGGGAACCTTTGGGCGCCTCCGTTACATTTTAGGAGGCGACCGCCCCAGTCAAACTGCCCGCCTGACACTGTCTCCCGGCCCGATCAGGGCCGCGGGTTAGAAGTTCAACACAGCCAGGGTAGTATCCCACCAATGCCTCCACCGAAGCTGGCGCTCCGGTTTCCAAGGCTCCTACCTATCCTGTACAAGCTGTGCCAAAATTCAATATCAGGCTGCAGTAAAGCTCCACGGGGTCTTTCCGTCCTGTCGCGGGTAACCTGCATCTTCACAGGTACTATAATTTCACCGAGTCTCTCGTTGAGACAGTGCCCAGATCGTTACGCCTTTCGTGCGGGTCGGAACTTACCCGACAAGGAATTTCGCTACCTTAGGACCGTTATAGTTACGGCCGCCGTTTACTGGGGCTTCAATTCAAAGCTTCGCTTGCGCTAACCTCTCCTCTTAACCTTCCAGCACCGGGCAGGCGTCAGCCCCTATACTTCGCCTTGCGGCTTCGCAGAGACCTGTGTTTTTGCTAAACAGTCGCCTGGGCCTATTCACTGCGGCTCTTCAAGGCTATTCACCCTAAAGAGCACCCCTTCTCCCGAAGTTACGGGGTCATTTTGCCGAGTTCCTTAACGAGAGTTCTCTCGATCACCTTAGGATTCTCTCCTCGCCTACCTGTGTCGGTTTGCGGTACGGGCACCATTTTCCTCGCTAGAAGCTTTTCTAGGCAGTGTGGAATCAGGAACTTCGGTACTTAATTTCCCTCGCCATCACAGCTCAGCCTTAACCAAGGGACGGATTTGCCTATCCCTTGAGCCTACCTGCTTGGACGCGCATATCCAACAGCGCGCTTACCCTATCCTCCTGCGTCCCTCCATTGCTCAAACGGAAAAGAGGTGGTACAGGAATCTCAACCTGTTGTCCATCGCCTACGCCTTTCGGCCTCGGCTTAGGTCCCGACTAACCCTGAGCGGACGAGCCTTCCTCAGGAAACCTTAGGCATTCGGTGGAGGGGATTCTCACCCCTCTTTCGCTACTCATACCGGCATTCTCACTTCTAAGCGCTCCACCAGTCCTTCCGGTCTGGCTTCTCAGCCCTTAGAACGCTCTCCTACCACTGTTCGTAAGAACAGTCCACAGCTTCGGTGATCCGTTTAGCCCCGGTACATTTTCGGCGCAGGGTCACTCGACCAGTGAGCTATTACGCACTCTTTAAATGGTGGCTGCTTCTAAGCCAACATCCTGGTTGTCTAAGCAACCCCACATCCTTTTCCACTTAACGGATACTTGGGGACCTTAGCTGGTGGTCTGGGCTGTTTCCCTTTCGACTACGGATCTTATCACTCGCAGTCTGACTCCCATAGATAAGTCTTTGGCATTCGGAGTTTGACTGAATTCGGTAACCCGATGAGGGCCCCTAGTCCAATCAGTGCTCTACCTCCAAGACTCTTACTATGAGGCTAGCCCTAAAGCTATTTCGGAGAGAACCAGCTATCTCCAGGTTCGATTGGAATTTCTCCGCTACCCACACCTCATCCCCGCACTTTTCAACGTGCGTGGGTTCGGGCCTCCATTCAGTGTTACCTGAACTTCACCCTGGACATGGGTAGATCACCTGGTTTCGGGTCTACGACCACGTACTCAATCGCCCTATTCAGACTCGCTTTCGCTGCGGCTCCGTCTTTTCAACTTAACCTTGCACGTAATCGTAACTCGCCGGTTCATTCTACAAAAGGCACGCCATCACCCGTTAACGGGCTCTGACTACTTGTAGGCACACGGTTTCAGGATCTGTTTCACTCCCCTTCCGGGGTGCTTTTCACCTTTCCCTCACGGTACTGGTTCACTATCGGTCACTAGGGAGTATTTAGCCTTGGGAGATGGTCCTCCCTGCTTCCGACGGGATTTCTCGTGTCCCGCCGTACTCAGGATCCACTCAGGAGGGAACGAAGTTTCGACTACAGGGCTGTTACCTTCTTTGGCGGGCCTTTCCAGACCGCTTCTTCTACCCCGTTCCTTTGTAACTCCGTGTTGAGTGTCCTACAACCCCAGAAGGCAAGCCTTCTGGTTTGGGCTAATCCCGTTTCGCTCGCCGCTACTCAGGGAATCGCTATTGCTTTCTCTTCCTCCGGGTACTTAGATGTTTCAGTTCCCCGGGTCTGCCTTCCAGATCCTATGTATTCAGATCAGGATGCTGCTCCATTACGAGCAGCGGGTTTCCCCATTCGGAAATCTCCGGATCAACGCTTACTTACAGCTCCCCGAAGCATATCGGTGTTCGTACCGTCCTTCATCGGCTCCTAGTGCCAAGGCATCCACCGTGCGCCCTTTCTAACTTAACCTGATAACGGAAGTTATCTTCGTTAGAGCTGAAAACAGATGTTTTCAGACTTGATGTTCTCTTCATACGCAAGCGCAGAAGAAAATCGTAAGGTTACTTGCTTACTCGTGTGAATGTTTGACATTCATATCGTTATCTAGTTTTCAAAGAACAAGTTTATAGAGAGAATGATCTCTCAAAACTAAACAAAATCGAAGTGCGTCCGTTAATTGTGCACCACATGGGTGCTGATAATTCTTCCTTAGAAAGGAGGTGATCCAGCCGCACCTTCCGATACGGCTACCTTGTTACGACTTCACCCCAATCATCTGCCCCACCTTAGGCGGCTGGCTCCCTTACGGGTTACCCCACCGACTTCGGGTGTTGTAAACTCTCGTGGTGTGACGGGCGGTGTGTACAAGGCCCGGGAACGTATTCACCGCGGCATGCTGATCCGCGATTACTAGCGATTCCGGCTTCATGCAGGCGAGTTGCAGCCTGCAATCCGAACTGAGAATGGTTTTATGGGATTCGCTTAACCTCGCGGTTTTGCAGCCCTTTGTACCATCCATTGTAGCACGTGTGTAGCCCAGGTCATAAGGGGCATGATGATTTGACGTCATCCCCACCTTCCTCCGGTTTGTCACCGGCAGTCACCTTAGAGTGCCCAACTGAATGCTGGCAACTAAGATCAAGGGTTGCGCTCGTTGCGGGACTTAACCCAACATCTCACGACACGAGCTGACGACAACCATGCACCACCTGTCACTCTGTCCCCCGAAGGGGAACCTTCTATCTCTAGAAGTGGCAGAGGATGTCAAGACCTGGTAAGGTTCTTCGCGTTGCTTCGAATTAAACCACATGCTCCACCGCTTGTGCGGGCCCCCGTCAATTCCTTTGAGTTTCAGTCTTGCGACCGTACTCCCCAGGCGGAGTGCTTAATGCGTTAGCTGCAGCACTAAAGGGCGGAAACCCTCTAACACTTAGCACTCATCGTTTACGGCGTGGACTACCAGGGTATCTAATCCTGTTCGCTCCCCACGCTTTCGCGCCTCAGCGTCAGTTACAGACCAGAGAGTCGCCTTCGCCACTGGTGTTCCTCCACATCTCTACGCATTTCACCGCTACACGTGGAATTCCACTCTCCTCTTCTGTACTCAAGTCCTCCAGTTTCCAATGACCCTCCCCGGTTGAGCCGGGGGCTTTCACATCAGACTTAAAAGACCGCCTGCGCGCGCTTTACGCCCAATAATTCCGGACAACGCTTGCCACCTACGTATTACCGCGGCTGCTGGCACGTAGTTAGCCGTGGCTTTCTGGTTAGGTACCGTCAAGGCGCGGGCAGTGACTCCCGCACTTGTTCTTCCCTAACAACAGAGCTTTACGATCCGAAAACCTTCATCACTCACGCGGCGTTGCTCCGTCAGACTTTCGTCCATTGCGGAAGATTCCCTACTGCTGCCTCCCGTAGGAGTCTGGGCCGTGTCTCAGTCCCAGTGTGGCCGATCACCCTCTCAGGTCGGCTACGCATCGTCGCCTTGGTGAGCCATTACCTCACCAACTAGCTAATGCGCCGCGGGCCCATCTGTAAGTGACAGCATAACCGTCTTTTATCTTCGAACCATGCGGTTCGAAAAGTTATCCGGTATTAGCTCCGGTTTCCCGGAGTTATCCCAGTCTTACAGGCAGGTTGCCCACGTGTTACTCACCCGTCCGCCGCTGACCTCCGAAGAGGTCCGCTCGACTTGCATGTATTAGGCACGCCGCCAGCGTTCGTCCTGAGCCAGGATCAAACTCTCCAAAAAATAGTTTGACTAGCTCTTGTTTGTTGCTCTAGAATTAACGTTGGCACTTCGATTTGTTTAGTTTTCAAAGATCATTTGCAAAAATGGAGCGGGTGATGGGAATCGAACCCACGACATCAGCTTGGAAGGCTGAGGTTTTACCATTAAACTACACCCGCATTATTATATGTATACTTCTGGTCGGGAAGACAGGATTCGAACCTGCGACCCCTTGGTCCCAAACCAAGTGCTCTACCAAGCTGAGCTACTTCCCGCAACCGCAAGTTTATATGGCGCGCCCGAGAGGACTCGAACCTCTAACCTTTTGATTCGTAGTCAAATGCTCTATCCAATTGAGCTACGGGCGCATCGGCGACTTATATATAATATCAAATCGTTATTTTTTTGTCAACACTTTTTTAAAAATGTTTTTTGGTGCGGCCGAGAAGAGTCGAACTTCCACGGGGTTGCCCCCACTAGGCCCTCAACCTAGCGCGTCTGCCATTCCGCCACGACCGCATGTTAAGTGAAATAAAGTGCGGGTGAAGGGAGTCGAACCCCCACGCCGTAAGGCGCTAGATCCTAAGTCTAGTGCGTCTGCCAATTCCGCCACACCCGCATATTAAAATGTAAATGGTGAGCCATGAAGGACTCGAACCTTCGACCCTCTGATTAAAAGTCAGATGCTCTACCGACTGAGCTAATGGCTCGGATGGCTGGGCTAGCTGGATTCGAACCAACGCATGACGGAGTCAAAGTCCGTTGCCTTACCGCTTGGCTATAGCCCACTATTCTTAATTCGTCCACAGGAATTTATCCTCTGTACGCATCAAAACTTGTCCGAAAACAATAAATGACCCGTACGGGATTCGAACCCGTGTTACCGCCGTGAAAGGGCGGTGTCTTAACCGCTTGACCAACGGGCCATATTAAAAATAAGATGGCGGAGAAGGAGGGATTTGAACCCTCGCGCCGCTTACGCGACCTACACCCTTAGCAGGGGCGCCTCTTCAGCCACTTGAGTACTTCCCCATCTGTGTACTGCCTAATAAAAATATGGCTCCGCAGGCAGGACTCGAACCTGCGACCGATCGGTTAACAGCCGATAGCTCTACCACTGAGCTACTGCGGAATAACAAATAGCAGACTTTCTTTATTATAGGTAAATTATGACTCAAAGTCAATACTATTATTCAACAATTAAATTATTGAGCCCGTCTCTCAACGACGGCTTTTATAATTTACCATACATACCAACGGTCGTCAACACCTAAATCATCTGTTTAATCCGCCCTCCACACTTTCCGCATACATACTTCTTCGTATCCATTCGCCGTTTGCGTTCAAAGCGCTGAAGACATTCCTTGCATTTATATAAATGAAGCGGCTTTTGGGATTTCAGAGATGGTATAGGCGTACAAAAACGGGGTGCTCCAACCTGTTTCATCAATATCCTGAAGTCCGGATCCCGATGACGGTATCCTTTTCCCTCTAGATGAAGATGGTAGTGGCAGAGCTCGTGCTTAATAATGCCCTCAATCTCCTCTTTGCCATGCTCATCAAGCTGCTTAGGATTGATTTCAATATTGTGGGACGAGAGCATGTATCTTCCGCCAGTTGATCTGAGTCTGTTATTGAATACCGCATTATGGGTAAATGGTTTATTAAAATACTTGGAAGATATTTCTTCGACAAGCATTTGCAGCTGCTGCTGATCCATAGGAATGCAACACCTTTCTCTATTCAGCCTTGTTCAAAGAACAGGACATTTATTCTTTGCATACATTAGCTAATACCCATACTCCATTATAACGATTAAGGAGGTATGAGCAATGCCATCATGGTTAAAAAATCAGATGATGCGTGCTTTTCATGAAAAAAATTGCTATCAGATAAAGCTGCTGAATCAGTGCTGGTATTTTTACAGAAAAAAACACTGCTAATCGGGAGCAGTGTTTTCTCGGTTCTTGAATTTTTTTATTGATCAGACAGCATGGTTAATGAAACTCTTCCTTTATGAACGTCAACTGAGTCTACCCAAACGGTCACAACGTCGCCTACGCTCACAACATCCAGCGGATGCTTTACATACTGCCGGCTCAGTTTTGATATGTGAACAAGACCGTCCTGTTTTACTCCAATATCCACGAAAGCGCCGAAATCAACTACATTCCTTACCGTTCCCTGAAGTTCCAATCCTTTGCTCAGATCCTCAAGCTTTAATACATTTTTCTTCAGCAGAGGCTTCGCAACTTCATCACGGGGATCGCGTCCGGGCTGAACCAATGCATCACATATATCTTTTAGTGTCAGCTCCCCTACGCCAAATTCAGCTGAAGCTTCTTTTATATCCAGGTTCTTTATTTTTTCCTTGAGGCTTTCGCTGCCCAGTTCGTCATACGTAGTATCCAAGTGCATTAACAGCGCCGTTACTACTTTATAGCTTTCAGGGTGAATGGACGTCCGGTCTAGCGGCTGATCTCCATCAATTACCCGAAGGAAGCCTACTGCCTGTTCATATGTCTTTGCACCTAAACGGGGAATCCCTTTGAGCTGGGTTCTGCTTGTAATTTTTCCTAGCTCTTCCCGCTTTTTCACAATGTTTTGAGCAACCGTCTTTGAAAGACCGGATACGTATTGAAGCAGGGCTGGCGAAGCGGTGTTTACGTTCACTCCAACTCTGTTCACCACTGTTTCCACAACAAATGTCAGGGATTCGTTCAGGTTTTTCTGGCTTACATCATGCTGATATTGACCGACGCCAACCGATTTCGGATCAATTTTGACAAGTTCAGCGAGTGGATCCTGAAGTCTTCTCGCAATGGAAACCGCACTTCTTTCCTCTACTTTCAGGTCAGGGAACTCCTCTCTTGCTAAATCAGAGGCCGAGTATACACTCGCTCCGGCTTCATTCACAATAAGATACGCTAAATCTTTTCCGGATTGCTGGATGGCATCGGCTGCGAGCTGTTCACTCTCTCTCGATGCCGTTCCATTCCCGACAGCAATTACTTCAATTTGATAGTCATCAATCAGTTTAAGAATGGTTTGCAGCGCTTCTTCCCGCTTATTAACCGGTGCGTGCGGATAAATTACCCCGATGTGAAGCACCTTTCCGGTTTCACTGACAACCGCAAGCTTGCATCCTGTCCGGTATGCCGGATCCAGACCAAGAACCACCCTTCCTTTCAAAGGAGGCTGAAGCAGCAGGTTTCTTAGGTTTTCCGAAAAGATATGAATAGCCTGTGCATCGGCTTTTTCCGTCAGTTCTTTTCTGATTTCCCGTTCAACAGAAGGCTCAATCAAGCGTTTATAAGCATCCTCAATCGCTTCTTCCATTAGCTGTTTCCCTGTGGTGTGCTTAGAACCAAGCTCCTGTCTGATCAGATAGGCCAGCATTTGGTCAGCAGGGGTTTTCACTGATATGCGTAGGATATCCTCTTTCTCTCCGCGGTTCATAGCCAGTACCCGATGGGGTGCCGCTTTTTGGACAGGCTCCTCATAATCGTAATACATCTCAAAGACATTCTTTTCATCCTTCTCTTTGTCTTTGGCTGCAGTGACAATCATGCCTTTTTTGAACGATTGCTCCCGAATCCACTTTCTATAGGCTGGTTCGTCCGCTATTTTCTCTGCTATGATATCCTTCGCTCCCTGCAAAGCATCTTCCGCTGTTTCGACACCTTTATCAGCATCTATGAAGTCTTTAGCCTTTTGTTCCGGTTTTTCAGAGGCTGGCAGCTGCATAATCCACTCCGCGAGCGGCTCAAGCCCTTTTTCCTTCGCAGCTGTAGCCTTTGTACGTCTTTTTTGTTTGTAAGGTCTGTATAAATCCTCCACCTGCTGAAGTTTTACAGCAGCTGCAATGTCTTTTTTCAGTTCATCCGTTAATTTGCCTTGCTCTTCAATTAAGCGGATTACTTCCGCTTTTCTGCCTTCAAGGTTAAGCATGTATTGCCACGATTCAGAAATGTCTCTGATCTGCACCTCATCCAGCGCACCTGTCATCTCTTTACGGTAACGAGCGATAAAGGGTACCGTGTTTCCTTCTTCAAGAAGGGCAATGACACTTTTCACTTGCTTATAAGGAATTTTCAAGTTTTCAGTCAGTAATTTTAATAAACGTTCCTGATTTTCCAGTTCCATCGTACACAGCCTCCGATTAGCGAGATGTATCTATCATAACAAAAAATAAGGCTGGTTTCGCAACCTTTGTAAAGATTGGGAATGGCTGATTTCCACTCCAGGTAGTTCGGTTTCAGCATGGCGGGCCGTGAGCCTTCATTTTTTTGAGAAAGGCTATTTTCGATAGACATTGTTGTTTTAACAAACAGACAGCAAAATAAATAGCCGGCCAATTTTTTAAGTGTTTTAAAAAATTTGACCGACTATATAGGTTAAATCATCGTCACGATTGAGCGTGTATGATTCTAATGCTTCTGATAAATGTTCTACAGTATCATTATCTCTAAGCAATGATTTAACAGCCGAGATTTTCAGCCCATCCGAATGGACAATAAATTTAGCACCCGGCTGATAGGAATAAGAGTTGATTTTAAATTTTTGAGGTTTGCCGGACATGTACCCGAGGACAGGCAGAGGATAGACGAAGTCTCCCGCTGGATTATACAGTACAAAACGTATATTTCCAATCGATCCATAGGCTAGCTGCTGATCTGCAAACGTCATTTTAAAAATAGCAACTGTTGCACCGCGCTTTTCCTTCAATGCCTGATTACAGCGGATTAATAGCTGCTCGACATCTTCTTCATGGTGCATTTCCACCAAATCACTGATTGCCTGAGATGATTCATGTGCCAATCCTCCGCTGCCCAGCCCGTCCGCAAGAGAACAAATAAAATATTCATCTGTTGTTTTCATAAAGAAGCTGTCTCCGCAGAGAACTTTTCCTTTTTTTTGAAGCTGAAAGGCCAAAGCGCGAATTCGTTCATTTGTTTCCCGCTCAATCATTGATAATACTCCAAAGATTTATCTGCTGCCAAAGCTTCCTTCAGCTTATGGATGGCTCTGCGCTGAAGCCTTGAAACATGCATTTGAGAAATACCCAGTTCCTCTCCTGCTTCTTTCTGGCTTTTGTTTTCAATAAACGTCAGCTGAATAATTTGCTTTTCCCGTTCAGAAAGGACATGGAGCACACTCTCAAGCATCATACGCTGATTCACACGTTCGAATCCATCGTCCTGAGAGCCAACGATATCAAGAATGGTCACCGTGCTGCCGTCAGGATCTGCTTCTATCGAATGGTCCACAGATAAAGCCTGATAGCTTTTTCCCATCTCCATCGTTTCCAGCACTTCTTCCTCTGTCACTTCCAGGTATTCAGCAATTTCATACACTTTCGGCGAACGCTGAAGAGTATTGGTCAGCTCATCTACAGCCGCCTTAATCTTCGGTCCGAGCTCTTTGATTCTTCGCGGTACATGGACGCTCCATGTCTTGTCGCGAAGGAATCTTTTAATTTCTCCGATTATTGTTGGGATTGCAAAAGCTTCAAACGACTTCCCTACTTCAGAATCGTATCTCCTGATCGCGCCTAAAAGGCCGATCATCCCCACCTGAAGCAAGTCTTCATGAAAGCTTTTCCCCCGGGAGTATTTTTTTGCAAGGGTTTCAACTAGACCTCTATAATGATGGACCAAATCCGTTTGAGCCTGATCATCCTGTGTTTCCTGGTAAGCGGTTATCAGATCATTTACTTGTTCCTTAGTTAGCTTCGTAGTTTGTGACGGTTGTGTCATGGTTCACCCGCTCCCCGATTAAAAACTTGGTTAAAAATACGGTGACTCCAGTGCTGATTTGCACACGGACCTCATCCATGAGCGTTTCCATCAAATAAAGGCCTAACCCTCCTTCCGGCAGGGAATCCACACTGGCATTTGAAGAATAAGGTCCTAATTCCTTCTTCTTCTCTTCAAAATTAAAGCTCTGTCCAGTATCAGAAACCATTACTTCAAGCCGGTCTTCATATAACCCAAAACCAATGGTCACTTCGCCTTTATCAACATTCTTATATGCATGCTGCACAGCGTTTGTGCAAGCTTCACTTGTAGCGATTTTAAGATCTTCAATCTCATCGTAAGAATAACCCATGCGGCTGGCAATCCCTGAGAGAGTAAGGCGGACAATGCCTACATATTCAGGTCTTGCAGGAATCTTCATTTCAATGTAATCCACTACTGAATTCATTGTACCCCACCTTCTGCTTTTGATGAAATATCGATGATGTCATTAAGTCCAGTGATTGTAAACAACCTTTCGAGACGGTCGGAAAGTTCAACAAGACGGAGCTCGCCTTCATTTTTCCTTACCGTTTTTAAAAGTCCGACAAATACGCCGAGTCCTGTACTATCCATATATGATACATCACGCAGACTGATCACAAGTTGCGGTTTGGTTTGTTCTGCAAGCGGCAGCAGCTCTTCTCTAAGCTTTGGCGCTGTATAAGCATCAATTTCTCCTGAAACCGTTACTTTCGTCATTTGTTCCATATTCTCAATCGTTGTTTTTAAATTCATTAAAATTCACCTCAGACAGTACGATTTATGCTACTAGTTTCCTACCCGTTTCCAAATACTATTAAACATTTCTGCGGATAATAATAAAGGTAAAATCATCCCTTAGCTGAAAATCCTGCATAGATAAAAACTCCTGATAAATCGTATCCGCAATCTTCTGAGCCGGAAGGTGCTCGTATTTTCTGATTAAATCAGAAATCTCGGATCTCTCCACAAAGCCATCTTCAGATCTGCTTTCGGAAACGCCGTCAGATAAGAGGACAATCATGTCTCCGCATTCCACTTTTTTATCGTATTGCTTGTATTTCACGTTCTGATCCACACCAAGTACAAGTCCTCTGGCATCAAGGTCATGGAAAACATCTTCCTGCTTAGAATAATAAAAACCGGGCTCATGCCCAGCTGATGCAAATGAAAACAAATGGCTATGCAAATCGTACATTCCGTAGAACATCGTAATAAACATACTCGGATCCACGTTCTGTTCAACTACACGGTTGAGGTTTTCCAGCACAAAGCCAGGATCCTTTCTGGATTCCGGAAGGCTGTCCATCGTGTATTTAATCATCGACATACATAAAGCAGCCGGAATTCCTTTTCCAATGACATCGGCCAGTGCAATGCTTATGTGATTCTCATCCTGAACAAAATGGTGATAATCTCCATTCATCTGTTTGGATGGCATACTCACTGCCCCGATATCCAGTTCCTTGCAGTTCGGAATTTTCGTTTCCAGCAGTGTCTGCTGAACATTCGCGGCAATTTCAATCTCCGACTTAATCTCGAGCTGCTTATCTCTCAGGATTTGATGCTCCTGATAAGCAAGACCATACCCCATCATCACTTCAAGGAGAAAATCAAGAGAATTCAGCACATCATCCTGGATATCCGGATACAGTTCCTGAAGAACTTTCCGGTGAATACTGACAATTTCCTCAGGAGGAATTTGCTGCTGAAGTGTTTGTCTGCTGAATTTTTGTCCCTGATATAATGCTGTTTCTGTTAGTTCGCTTATATAATTGTGTAGCAGCTCTCTATATTTAGTTTCTACAACTTCCTTGAATTCCATAAGGCCAGCCTCCTAGCGAAGCCATTTGACCGCTCGAATGTCGGTCCCTTCCCCAGAAGCAGACTGAATGTTGAATTCATCCATCAGCCGTTTAACACCTGGCAATCCGGCACCGAGTCCTCCTGAAGTTGAAAAGCCGTCTTCCATGACTTTACGGATATCAGGGATTCCGGGACCACTATCAATGGCTATTATTTTCAGTCCTCTTTTTCCGTACTCTTCAATCTGTTCAATGCAAAGCTGACCCTGGCCAGCATATAAATAAATATTTCTAGCCAATTCAGATATGGCGGTGGTAATTCTCGCCTGGTCCACAGTTCCGAAACCAAGCTCTTTCGCTACGTTGCGCCCAAGCTGGCGCGCTGCAACGATATCCCATTCCGTCACTATTTTTACACAGGATTGGTTGTCCATTGGCTATTCCCCCAATTCCTGCTGAAGTGTCTCAAGTCCTTTTTCTAAATCCAATGCGGTCCTCACATCTTCAAGCTGTATGCCGAGCTCGATCAGAGTGATCGCTACTGCAGGCTGAATACCTGTAAGTACGACGGTTGCACCCATTAGCTTGGACATGCTGATCACATCTCCAAGTACTTTGGCAATAAATGAATCGATCACATCAACAGAAGTCAAATCAATAACGACACCGTTGGCACCCGTTTCATGAATTTTATGAAGAAGGTCTTCCTGAAATTGCAGAGCAGTCTGATCGTCCAATTCCCATTGAATTGAAATGAGAAGGCAATCTTTCAATTTTAATATGGGTATTCTTGGCGTTCTCATACTAATTCCTCCGTTGAAACGATATTTCTATTTGTCATTTCCAGAGCGGCTTCAATCCCTTTTTGAAGTGAGTTCTTCGTTGTAATCTGGTTCAGGTTAATTCCGAGATTCACAATCGTCTGGGCAATTTCAGGGCGAATGCCGACAAGAAGGCATTTTGCTCCAACCAGGCGCACTGCCTCGGAGGCCTGAATAATGTGATGAGCGACCATTGTATCTACTACCGGAACTCCGGTTATATCAATCAAAACGACCTGAGAACGATGCTTAACGACACCGTCCAGCAAGTTTTCCATGATGCGTTTCGCTCTTTCGGTATCAATCGTTCCCACCAGAGGCATCACGGTTATATGTTCAAATACAGGAATAAGCGGGGCGGACAATTCCTGAAGCGCAATTTTCTGAAGCGAAACAGTTCTTTCCCATGAAGCGGCATATTCGAGCAAAAGTTCTTCTGTGATTGGGGAGAAATTCTGGTCAAATTCCCAAACCAATTTCATTTTATCCTCTTCGGAAGTACCCTCAGTCATTTTAGTAAAGATAATCAGCCCCAGTTGCTTAACACCTTTTGTAATAAAGGTCAGCGACCAGCCGGCTTGTACAAGACGGGAAGAAAAGGTGGTTACGAGCTGATCATGGTTCTCAGCGGTTCCCTCCATATGCTGAAGCAGAAGAATGATGAAATCCTGCGCTGTATTCATATAAGCAGAATCTGACATGAGTTCTGAATATTTGCGGTCATCCAATTCCTTAAGAGCTTCAAACCAGCTTTCTGCAATCTCCGTCTGATTTTCGCGTATAAATGATAAAATCCGGTTGTCTTCCTGATTCATGTAAATCCCCCCTTATTCCCTAAAATCGATAATATATACACTCATCACATTATACCTATTTATGTAAACAAAAAAAAGGAATGTGCCGTCAAAACTTCGTTTCCAAGTTGTGGGTTATGCTCTCATTCCCGGTATAACAGTCAGCGTTTAATTATGTTTATTATAAAATAAAAAGGGAGCCGCCGGATATAGCAACTCCCTTTTTATTTTGGGTATTCGATTAAAAATCAATAAGTCCGAGGCTTATCTGTAGGGCTTCGTCCACTTTATCCATCATTTCATCATCAAGATGAGTAATCTTATCGGTCAGTCGCTGTTTGTCGATTGTCCGGATTTGCTCCAGCAAAATGACGGAGTCCCGTTCAAAACCATAGCGTTTTGCGTCAATCTCGACATGAGTCGGCAATTTCGCCTTTTGGATTTGGGCAGTAATAGCTGCAACAATGACAGTGGGGCTAAACCGGTTGCCGATATCGTTTTGAATGATTAAAACTGGACGAACGCCTCCCTGTTCAGAACCCACCACAGGAGATAAGTCAGCAAAATAAACGTCGCCGCGTTTAACAATCAAAGGATCAACCTCCGCTTACTAAGCGGTCTACGGTATGATCAGCCTCTGATTCTGCCATGAAAGCTTCGGAAGCAATATTGAGGTTAATCTTGGCCATTTCCATGTATCCGCGTCTCATGGATTCACGAATCTGGCGCTTTTTGCGTTCACGAAGATACATTTTTGTCGCCTGATAAATAAGCTCGCTTCGATTTCCGTTCTCTTGTTTGACAAGACTGTCCAATTCTGACACTAATGTCTGCGGTAAGCGGATCATAATTTCAGTCGTTGCGCTGGATTCAGACACAAACATACACCTCCACCAAACTTGCACACCCGTTATTCCATTCCATAGTCAATCATACCACTATTGATGCGAGAAGCAAACTATTTTCTAAATAATCTCTTAATGCCAGCAGCATGATTGATCCCCATCTATCAGCCTTTTTTCAGCCGATTATGATTGGATAATGGGGTTCCTAACTTCCATTATACTCTTATTTCGCAAAAACATACGGGGGACCCTGGCCGACAAAATACAAGGAACTTCGTAATTGATGGTTTCCAGACGCCCGGCGATTTCATCAATTGGAATATATTCTTCTGATTGTCTTCCAATCAGGGTAACTTTTGTTCCAATCGGCATTTTTCGAGGAAGTCGAATCATGCACTGATCCATGCAGATTCTGCCGACTATCGGCACCCTCATTCCGTCAGCAAGCACTTCGGAATCCTTCAGGCGCCGGATCCATCCGTCTGCATATCCGACAGGAAGTGTTCCGATCCATTCATCTTCCAGAGCTGTATAGGCTGCCCCGTAGCTGACTTTTTCACCTTTTGCTATTTTCTTAACGTGAACCAGTTTCGTATGAAGAGACAGGGCTTCTTCCAATGGATAGGGCATTTTTTCTTTGAGCTCCACCGAAGGGGCAAGACCATACATGGAGATTCCAAGCCTTACAGTATTGAATATCCGGCTCGGAAATCTTAATCCGGCCGCACTGTTTGCACAATGGATCATCCATTCCGGATCCGCAAGTCCATCAATCAATTTTTCAAAAACTGAAAACTGATATTCCGCGTAATCAGAATCCAGTTCGTCAGCTGTTGCAAAATGCGTGAAAATCCCGGCGATTTTCATTCGATCAGATTTTCGGACAAACTCAATCACTGCCTCCAGCTCTTCTCTTTTTGTGATGCCAAGGCGTCCCATGCCTGTATCCAGCTTGATATGGAAAGTAAGCTCTCCTTCAGCTGCATATTTTTCTGCCTGCATAACCCAATCGAGAGATACCGCAGTCAGCATAAGATCATAATCGATGCTGATTTGTACATCCTCAGGCCGTGATGCTCCAAGGACAAGAATCGGCGCGCGCATTCCTTTTTTCCGGAGCGCAATTCCTTCATCCATAAATGCAACAGCCAGCATATGAGCTCCCGCCTGGAGGGCTGTTTCAGCCACCTCATAATCTCCGTGTCCGTATGCATTCGCTTTGACGACTGCAATCACGGTACCATCCTCACCAAGATGCTGGATCATGCTCTTTACATTATATTCAATGGCGTCTAAATTAATTTCCGCCCAAGTATCCCGATAAAAAGAAAGACCCTCATTCATTCCCTACACATCCTCTGACAAAATTCATGCTATAGAAGATTATCCGACTATGAACAGGCTCTTGTCAAACGGATTAAAGCGGTGCATTCCCTTATACAAAATTTAAGGAAGGCGCGAATCGCACCTTCCTGTTTTCGCATTATTTTGCAGTTTGTCCTTGAACCGACCTCGCGGCATTCATCATTTCTTCAGGAGTCATATCCTCTGAAGCAATCATGTACTCCACTCCCTCCGAAGTCCAGGAGATGGAATTTTCACTAATTGCACCGACTGTAAATCCTAAATCGGCCGGATCCCCGTTGACCGTCACAGCCTTGGCTGAAGAGGAAACTCTGGCTCTTTCCTGAATCATCGTAAAGTTCTTCTTGCCCGCGAACGTCATAACGATTCGCTTGCCATTGTTTGTTTCAAGCTCTTTTTCCTGAATCAGCTTGACTCCCTCCGGCATTTCCATCGGATATTTAACAGCAAAAGGCTCTTTATCCACCGGCGCGGCAGCCGGAAGGTCCATCATGCCGAATGACATGTTTTTCTCCATATTGAAGGAATCTTTATCGAAGGAAGGGTTGAATTCAAAGTCTTTAAATTCGACCGTGACTAGGGCATTGCGATCCGGATCCATCACTTTTACACTTGCAGGTGACAAATCCTTCTTATTGAACGTTATTTCCTGCATCGGCAGCATGGAATTGTTTTGATAGTTGGTTTTCGTTTCAAATACATACTGTTTTTCCGTCGCTTTAAAGACCGCTGCTTTGTCAGAAATAATATCTTTCACTAAAGATTCGAATAGATATGCCTGACTGCTGTTTTTCGGCCAGTCGCTTTGGAAACGGAAGCTTTTGTTGAGAGAAGGTGTCAGGACATATACGCCTTCCTCATTGCGCAAGATCATCTGGCTTTGCTCTTTTGCAGGATTTTTCAGGTTCACACGGTAGAAGGAGGGCTCCTTGTACCAGATTTCCACGTCATAGACTTGAGGTTCGCTGCCCGTCTGAAGCGTCATTTTCGCATTCGTTTTATAGCTCTCAAGATCCTCAACCTTCTTATCCAGCCCTTTCACTACGTCATTCTGGGATTTGTTTCCGCAGGCAGACATTAGAAAGACAGCTATCAGCCCTACCAGCAATAAACTTAAGCTTCTTTTCACCCTTTTTCAGCCCCTTTGCTTTATCTCACAAAAAAGTGTAAGAAAAACAGTGCCAAAACACTTGTCTCTCCCATTCCGATACAAATATATGAGACAGACAGGGTGAATATGCAGACTAGCTTGACAGGCTCTCGATGATAATCTGGGCAGCGGCGTATTCCTTCGTGTGGGTAATGGACACGAAAATCCTTGCGTCCCGAAATCCTGAGGCTATAACAGCGGGCTTTCCGCTGTTCTCTTTAATAATTTGAATGTCTTGAAAGCTCAGGGATTCTCCGATGCCTAGTCCGGTCGCCTTCGCAAAAGCTTCCTTGCAGGCAAACCGGCCGGCTAGAAACTCCGTTTTGCGGACGCCTGTTAACTGCTCATAAATTAGCAATTCATCTTTGCCTAAAATTCTTTCAGAAAATCGCGGCTGGCGATTTTCCAGACCCCGAATCCTTTCTATCTCTACTATATCTAACCCAATCCCCGTAATCATCCATTTCTCCTCTCCATTTCCCTTGTACTATTCATCGTCCTGTTCCATATAAATGAACTAAACATTTAAAGGGGGCGAGTCCAATTGTTTATCAGAACTGAAAGCTTTTCTTCATTCATAGCCAAATTTCCGCTGACCACCTTCATTATAGGACTGCAGATCCTTCTATGGGCATTTTTTTCACTTCCATTCAAGGATGCCCCTTACTGGTTTTCACAAGCTGACGGATTCAATGCCGCCATATCAGACGGACAGTGGTGGAGATTGATCACACCGATTTTTCTTCACGCGAGCTTTACTCATTTGCTTTTTAACACTCTATCCCTTATATTATTCGCTCCTGCACTGGAAGAATTGCTTGGAAAAGGACGTTTCGCACTGATTTACCTAGGATCAGGCATCGCCGGAAATGCGGCTACCTATTTCATTCAGCCTCCTGATTACAGCCACGTCGGTGCTTCCGGAGCTATTTTCGGCTTGTTCGGCTGCTACCTTTTTATGGCCTTTTTCCGAAAAAGCAGAATTAGTCAGGCTAATGTGCAGGTTCTTGTTATTATTCTAGCCCTAAGCCTTCTCACATCATTCTTTTCCCCTTCCACCAATGCTGTCGCCCACTTTTTCGGATTGGCGGCTGGATTTGGACTGGCGGCCATAATTCTAAAAAAAGAAGCGTTTGCCCACTATACACCTTATAGTGAAAGCAAACGCGCAAAGCCAGTTAAATGGGACTGGAAAACCATTTTAGCCGCTGTACTCGTCCTCCTGGCCTTGCTCGGAATCATCGCCAGCATCACTTGATAGACGATTTGAATACCACTCATAAATCCGGCTGCCGTCTTCAAGCTCCAGGTCCTTTACCGAGAAATGGGCTCCAAATACATTCGACATGACAGCAGTCGCTGCTGTTGCAAGGGAGCCCTGCTTTTGGAAGATATTCTGGTTAATCTGAACCTGCTGCATTCTCTTTTTAGGCAAAATAACAGAGTATTTACTGATTGCCCTTGCATGGAGGGTCAGTTGCTCCCCATCTACGGCATACCCTGAATCTTTATAAGCCCAGAAACCGAACAATGCAAAAAGCGGGAGAAGGATAAGTGAAAACCATCCCCAGTGCGGAAATAAAAAATTTAATATTCCAATAGGGACTAGGGAAGGCCACGTATACCTTATGACGTATTTTCTTAATGCCCTCTTGGGAACCGGGATTTTTTTCATGCTGTACGTATATTCAGGAAGGAATTCCTCCAGCAATTTTACAGCTTCCTTTGTTTTAACAAATGGAAAGATAGCTGCTGAGAGGCCGTCATTATCCGCCTTGCCACTCGCACATATGAGCTGTACAGTGGCATATCCGAGAGGCTGCCTCAGCGGATTTTCCGTAATTTTCACCGCCTGAATTCGCCTAATCGGGATTGTGAGCTGGTTTTTTTCAATCAGCCCGCGCGATATAACGAGTTCATCTCCTGTTTTTTCAAGCATAAACCCAGAATATTTCAAGAGGATCCCCGCTATACTGAGGAGCCAGGCGATGAAAAATCCAAGGAAAATAACGAAGGCCAGAAACGGCACACCTGAATGGGACAAAAATTCAAATCGCTTCAATATAGAGTCCATCGGCAGCACTTCATCAAGCTGAGATCCGAATGCAAAAATCGCAGACAAAACGACGCCTATTCCGCTGCTTGTCGCCGCCCCGATGAGCAGCTCTTTCCGCGTCATTTTGTAGGTCAGTTTTTCATTCGCCGGAGCCGTCCGCTCCTCAAACAGTGCTTCCCCTGAATTCTCAGCCTTTATCACGTTCTTCCGTTCATTTAAGGCCTGCTTTATAGCTGCCGCTTCACTCTTGGAAATAGCGGTCAGTTCAATTTCTGCTTCCGCCCCGCCGCTCGCTGTTTCAATTTCCAGACGGACAAGTCCGAACACCTGCTGAATGATTCCAGCTCGGGTATTGATGGTTTGAACTCTTTCCACAGGGACGAACCGCTTTTGCTTCACAAAAAGGCCTTGTTCAATCCGAAGCTCATCCTCTTCAATCCGGTAAGTAAACTTGAGCCATCTGATAACACTGAATGCAATCAGCAGGAGCAAAAAAAGCCCCGCACCTGCATACATCAGCACTCCAAGAGGGCCATCTCCTCTATTCGCAAAAATAAAGATGACAAGCGGAATAATCATTTCTTTTAACAGCTTAATAAAATTAATAATGGCTGCTGCCGGATGGAGGCGTTTCGGTTCAGACATCATCGTCCGTCACCCTTGCCAGTTTTGAAATTGAATCCCTTAGGCGATCTGCCTCTTCCATATCCAAGGCGGGAATTTCGTGTTTTGTAGCGGCCGTTGAAATTTCCACAGATGCCAGCTTATATTTTCTGAGCAGCGGCCCCTGCTTCGTATCCACGTGCTGAACTCTCACCATCGGGATAATGGTTCTTTTTACTGTGAGCCACCCATGCTGCAAATCAATTTCTTGCTCATGAACCTCGTACCTCCAGAACTGCTGCCTGTACATAGGAACAAGCCAAACGGTAAAAATCATGTATACGGCAGTCACTGCGATTCCAATGGCGGCCGTCCATAAAGGCCAAATCCCAAAATAAATAAGAAGGCCAATTCCTATGTCTGCCAATATAAAAATGGCAGAGGTAATGAGGCCGGTTATTTGCCAAACGGTTTTTGCCTTCAAGCTTATTTGATTTTGCGGTCTTTCTCTCAATTTTAATCCGCCCCCTTTTAAAAATCTTCTGTATGTACTGCTAAAAAGGAAGAAAAAAGTTCCTCTATTTTAAAGTTTCTTCCATTTAAGTATATAGGGATTCATCTCCAAAATCTATTTCGAAAACGTTGCTGCTGTCTGCTTTTGGAGACTCGTTTTCCGCTGGCGGTGACACGCCTGCAAAAAAACCCTTCTGGAAAGCCGCAAAAAAACAGCACCCGTCACCAGGGTGCTGTTTCTGAATTAGTTGGAATAAGATTTGCTTTTGCTGCTGCTGCTTCCGCTGCCGCTTCTTCTTTGCTGTGAACGGCCTTTATCGTTGTACGAACGGTTGCCTTTTTTAGCTCCGCCGCTGCGCTGGCTGTTATAGCTGCCGTTGCTGCGGTTGCGGTTTCCGCCTGAACCTTTTCCGCCTCTTTTAGAGAATGCAGGAGGCTCATCCGTCAATTTGATTGGAGTTTGATCTGGCTCTTTTGTCATAAGCTTGATCGCTGCTGCTACAATCACTTCGGAATCGAATTCTTCAAGAAGCTGTGTTGCTGCTTTCGAATAGTAGGAAAGGTTTCCTTCTTCAATAACAGAACGGATCTTCTCAGAAGTCATCGTTTGCTGTCCTTCAAGTGCCTGATCAAGAGTTGGAGGCGTCATTTTGTCCATTTTGCGCTTCGTTGTGCGCTCAATGCTTTTCAGCATATCCATTTCTCTTGGTGTGATGAACGTCATCGCAATACCTGTTTTACCTGCACGGCCAGTACGTCCAATACGGTGAACGTAGCTTTCCGGATCTTGAGGCACATCGAAGTTGTAAACGTGTGTTACACCGGAAATATCCAGTCCGCGTGCAGCAACGTCAGTCGCTACAAGAACATCGATGTTTCCGCTCTTGAATTTACGAAGAGCTGACATCCTGCGAGCCTGGCTCAGGTCACCGTGAATTCCTTCAGCTGTATATCCGCGAAGGTTAAGAGCCTCAGAAAGCTCATCAACACGGCGCTTTGTACGGCCGAAAACGATTGCCAGCTCTGGAGATTGGATATCCAGAAGGCGTGTAAGCACATCGAATTTTTTCTTTTCATGCGTATCAATGTAATATTGTGTAATGTTTGGAGTTGTTACTTCTTTCGCCTGCACTTTTACAAGCTCAGGATCTTTCATGAAGCGCTCAGCGATGCGGCGGATCGGATCCGGCATTGTTGCTGAGAACAATAGTGTTTGGTGATTTTCAGGCACATTAGATAGAATGGATTCGATATCTTCGATGAATCCCATGTTCAGCATTTCATCTGCTTCATCCAATACAACGGTATGAACTGTTTCCAGTTTCAGCGTTTTACGGTTAATGTGGTCAAGCAAACGTCCAGGTGTTCCTACGATGATATGAGGGTATTTCTTCAGCGCGCGGATTTGGCGGCTGATGTCCTGTCCTCCATAGATAGGAAGAACGCGGGCACGCTTGAAGTAGCTTAATTTATATAGCTCTTCTGAAACTTGAACCGCAAGCTCGCGTGTTGGAGCAATAATGATTGCTTGGATGTTTTGATCTTCTGTGTTGATTTTTTCAATAAGCGGCAAGCCGAACGCAGCTGTTTTACCAGTACCGGTTTGCGCCTGTCCAATGATGTCCTTGCCTTGAAGGCCTAGTGGAATTGTTTGTGCTTGAATGGGAGTTGCTTCTTCGAATCCCATTTTGTTAATTGCCTTCATTGTACCTTCGCTTAAACCTAGATCTTGGAACTTTGTATTCAAATTTATTCATACTCCTTTATTTATCTAGTCTTCGCAGACTTAGTTATAGTCTTCACAGACTTAGTTATCCCGTTCATACTTCATTAAGAAGCCCGTAAACACTTAAATTCAATCATAACACGATATGCAGGTTAATACAATCAGGCAAAAAATTCAATATTTTATCCCCTATGCTGCTAAAGTAAATCCCTTTATACCTGCTCCTGTTGATTGCTTTGTCTGCGAGATGTGGAAATACCCAGAAAATCCCCTGTCTCATTTGCCAGCTCTTCAAAATCCTCTCCGTGACAAACGAGGTGTGCAGATGAAGGCAGAAAGCAGAGTTTCTTCTCCTTCGATCCAATTCTCCTATATAAGTAATGGGCGCTCTTAATAGGAACAATACCGTCGCATTCGCCCTGCACAATCAAGACTGGAATGGTGATTCCGGGAAGTCTCGGCTTTACGTAATTAACAAGCTTTCTAAACTGGAATGCAGCCAATATCGGTGTTTCCGTTACTTTTTTCCTGTAGCGCATATATACTTCATTTTCTTCCAGAAGTCCCCTGAATTTATCCTCAATGATACACCTGACATCTTTCATAAACTGCCGGGGATTGACATAATAAGCTGCAGCACTTAGAAGAACCAATTTACTTACCGGATATTTGGCAGCAAGGTAAGAAGCAATCATTCCCCCCATTGAAAACCCGATGACATACACTTCCGAACAGGCTTGATATAAATTTTCCAGCTCCTGCTCTGCACATTCAATCCACTTCTGAAAACGAATTCCTTTTAGTGATCCCGCTTCTTCGTGGCCTGGAAGACAAGGTGTTCTGACCTCCCAATCCGTATGCTTTCTCAAATAATCGGCAAGCGGTTCTACTTCATACGGGGCACCTGTAAAACCATGAATACATAGACAGCCAATCATCTTATCCCTCCTGAATCCAGCCCTTTATTAAGCATTACCCTTCAAGAGAGAAATGAAAAGATGATTTTGGCTCTTTTTTTGAATCATATGGTTTTAGTATAGCCCAAATTTCATGAGATTTTTCAGTCTTGCTGAAGTGCTTCTACCGCCTCTTCAAGCTTCATGCCTCTTGATGCTTTTACGAGAAACAGATCGCCTGGGCGGGCAAATTTTTTCACAGCTGAAATAAGCTCTGCTTTATCGGTAAAGCTTTGAACCTTCTCATTAGGGAGGTTCTTCCTTACTCCTGCAGCAATAAATTCTCCCAGCTTCCCATACGTAAAGACATGGTCCGTCTTGCCGGCACTTACATGCTCTCCTGTCTGCTCATGGAATTCTGCTTCCTGATCGCCAAGCTCCAGCATGTCACCCAGAATGAGGATTTTGCGTGAATATCCTTTTAAGTCCTCTGTCAGTCTGATCGCCGCCTTCATGGATGTCGGGCTCGCATTATAAGCATCATTAATAACAGACCAGCCTTTAGAAGATTTTAACAGCTCAAGGCGCATTGCTGTCATGGCAAGTTTGCTCAAGCCACTTTTAATCGCATCATCCTTCATTCCAAAGTGGCGGGCGACGGCGATCGCCGCCAGGGCGTTCCAAACGTTGTGTTTGCCAAGTACCGGGATCGCAAACCGTTCCCCTTCAGGCTGTACAGTAAATTCCACTCCGGCATCGGATTGAACAATATCTGATGGGTATAGGTTATTTTCCTCAGTCTCGCCGAAGGTCATTGTTTTTCTGTTTAATGCTGGGACTCTCTCCGTTAATAGCGGTTCATCTCCAAAGTAGAAAAGTACCCCTTCCTCCTTCAATCCGGAAGCAATTTCAAGCTTTGCTTCAGCAATCCCCTCACGGGAACCAAGGTCCATTAGATGGGATTCTCCGATATTTGTAATAATGGCTGCATCCGGCTGGGCAAGCTGGGAAAGGAATTCAATTTCCCCTTTTGAACTCATGCCCATTTCCAAAACGGCTACTTCTGTATCCTCAGGCATTGCAAGCAATGTGAGCGGAAGGCCGATATGATTATTAAAATTCCCCTTGGTTTTATGTACGTTAAATGACGGGGAGAGAGCAGATGCAAGCAGGTCCTTTGTTGTCGTTTTGCCATTGCTTCCAGTAACACCGGCAACCTTGACGTTCAGCTGTTCTTTGTAGGCTTTCGCCAGCTTCTGAAGAGCTGCAAGCGTGTCTTCAACGAAGATAACAGGGGCATCAGCAGGAGGATTAAGTTCCTTTTTTGCCCACAGAACAGCAGCTGCTCCTTCGCTGAGTGCCTTTTCCGCAAAGCGGTGTCCATTAAAGTTCTCTCCCGTTATCGGGATAAATAAAGAGCCTGGCAAAACGCTGCGCGAATCGGTTGAAACACCGGCAGCTGACCGGTCCTCATATTGTGCGGCAAGCCCTTCGCCTCCAGCCATTTTCTGTATATCTTTAAGCGTTCTCTGAATCATGCAGGTATTCTCCCTTCTAAATCGAGATAGGCCGGCTCCTCGTTGCCTGCCTGTTATGGCAAACGCGGATAAGCCAGCCCTCCTTTATTAAAACGTGTGTCTGATCTGCTGTTTTTCTTCGTGGCGTTCAATGGCAAGTGAAACGAGCTTTTCAATGAGCTGAGGATACTCCAGACCCGTATGCTTCCAAAGAAGCGGGAACATGCTGTATGGGGTAAAGCCCGGCATCGTGTTCACTTCATTAATTAAAGCTCTTCCGTCTTCAGTAAGGAAAAAGTCGGCGCGCACAAGTCCGGCACCGTCGATGGCTTTAAAAGCAGCAATAGCCATTTTTTCAATCATTGCATATTCTTCTTCCGTTACTTTAGCCGGAATCATCATGTCTGTATCGCCGTCCACATACTTCGCTTTATAATCATAGAATTCTTTTTTCGGAGCGATTTCTCCTGTAACGGAGCATGCAGGCTCATCGTTTCCGACTACGCCAATTTCAATTTCACGTCCAATGATTCCTTCTTCGATAATGATTTTGCGGTCATAGGAGAATGCTTCCTCAAATGCAGCTTCCAGTTCTTCGCGGTTTTTGCATTTGCTGATGCCGACACTGGAGCCAAGGTTGGCAGGTTTGACAAAGCAAGGATAGCCCAGTTTGGTTTCTACGTTAGTATATGCCGTTTCCGGATCTTTTTTCCACTCACTGCGAATCAGCCAAACGTATTCAGCCTGCTCAAGTCCGGCTTGCGCAAACAGATTTTTCATTGCTACTTTATCCATTCCTGCTGCAGAAGCAAGAACCCCGTTTCCTACGTACGGAATATTCATTAGTTCAAGCATTCCCTGAATGGTGCCGTCTTCCCCATTAGGTCCATGAAGAAGCGGGAAAATTACATCAAAAGGCTTCTCTGAATTATCGCCGTTAGTGGACGGGAATAAATCTGTGTTCAGTGCAACAGGCAAAATCGCTTCACTAACTTCATGTCCAAGCTTTAGAGCGGCTGCATTTGAAGCAGGTTCGTTCAGCTGTTCCCCGCGAATCCATTCGCCTTTTTCCGTAATATAAATAGGATGTATATCAAATTTGCTGAGATCAAGAGCCTTGATTACAGCAAGGGCTGTTTGCAGAGAAACTTGATGTTCTGCGGATTTCCCTCCGTATACGAGGCCAAGTTTAATTTTCATTATTTATTTCCCCCTCAATCTTTCAGGTGCAGTCATTTTTTAATCACTCTCACCATTTTATCACCTTCCGGCATTTTTGTTATAGATGACCCTGTTTTTATCTCAAAAGATTCGTATCGCATTATTTTTTTATGCATAGCGAATTAGTCGTTAAATGACGCAGTTTGTATTAAAATAAGGGCAGGAGGGATTTTCACATGGAAAAAATTACATCATCCGAGCAGTTTCAGCAGCTTATTTCAACAGATAAGGAAGTTTTAATTAAATTCTTCGCAGATTGGTGTCCTGATTGCACCCGAATGAATTTCTTCATCGATGAAATCATCGAAGAATACAAAGAATACCAATGGTTTGAGATCAATAAAGACGAATTTCCTGAGATTGCCGAGCAGTATCAGGTAATGGGGATTCCAAGCATCCTGATTTTTAAAAACGGTGAAAAGCTTGGCCATCTTCACAGTGCGAATGCCAAGACACCTGAACAGGTACAGGAATTTCTCGCGGAAAAACTTTAAGCACAAGCTCTTGCTTGTGCTTTTTTGATGTGCATCTTCGGAATAAATAACCACCGCAGATTATTCACCCAAATCTCAAACAGATAAACCCACTCTGCGGTTATGAACCTCATAGACACAGCTTTATACACATTTTCTCAAAGCGGTCCTTTCAATCGTCATTCCTCGTTAAAATCAGTGGAAAAGAACGTTTATTTTCCAGGAAATAATCTATCTCTCCCCTGCTCGACATCTTTATTCCCTAAAATCCGGAGTGTCCAGTTCTTGACAAACTGGTCCTTCGGTCATATGATGTATTTTAATTAAATAGTACTCTTATCCAGAGAGGCGGAGGGACATGGCCCTGCGAAGCCTCGGCAACGGATCACGATTTTTGTGAAACCGTGCTAATTCCTGCAGACACATTCATGTGTTTGAAAGATGAGAGAAGAGCCGGTCTGCTTTTCAGATTGTTCCACCCCTCTTCTGCTCATGAAGAGGGGTTTTTTGCGGTTTTTATGAGATAAGGAGATGGGTAGATTGACAGATTTTCTTATAAGAGGAACACAATTATGGAACCAGTTAAAGACACTTCCGCAAGATAAGCATCCTGCTGTTATTTTCAACTCCCATATCACAGGGTTGGCTATTTCCCGGGCCCTGGGAAAGAAAGGCATCCCCATTATCGCCCTGGACAGGGATGGACGGGCGGTTGGGCTTCAATCTAAATATGTTCATACTGCCGCTTTATGTCCCAATCCATTTACTGAAGAGGCGGAATTCATCAGTCTGCTGTTGGAAATCGGACGGAATCTCCCTCAAAAGGGTGTATTGTTTCCGTGCAATGATGAATGGGTGCTGCTCGTCAGTAAACACCGGACCGAGCTTGAAAAGTATTTCTTATTCCCGTTTGCTGAGTGGGACAACGTTGAATCTCTGTTAAATAAACGGAAGCTTTATAAAAAAGCTGCTTCCTTAGACATTCCGATCCCTGCAACGTGGTATCCGGAAGAGTTTTCAGGAGAATATCCTGACGATCTTCCTTTTCCATGCATCGTAAAACCTGTGGAACAGCGCAGTTTTTATGAAGCTTTTCAGACGAAGGCTTTTACTGCAAACAGTACGGAGGAGCTCACCGGCATACTGGCCAAAACAGCCAGCCATGAGGTTGTGATCCAGGATATCATCAGTAGCTCTCTTTCAGACTTTTATTCTCTTTGCACCTATACCAGTATGGACGGGGAAATAAAAGGCCAGTTTACCGGCAGAAAGCTTGAGCAATATCCTTTGAACTTCGGAACGGGCTGTCTTGTAGAGTCTGCTGAAGGCGGCCGGTTTGTCTCTTACGGAGCTGAAATATTAAAAGCGCAAGGGTATTACGGAATTGCGGAGACAGAATTCGTATATGACAAACGGGATGACACATATAAATTACTGGATGTGAATACACGAGTTTGGAAATGGATCGGACTTCCGATTTTCTCCGGAGTTAACCTGCCTCTTCTCGCTTATAACGAAGTGACCGGGTTGAAAGGAGAATCCCAATATCCAGTATTGGACTATTCAAAATGGGTATATTTCGATGACTATTTAAAGGTTAAGCAGGAACGTCCCGGTACTTTCCATGGGCACCTGTCCGATTCCGAAATGGCTTCGGTGCTCTTCGGGGAAACCTCCACACATATAACAGAAGCTGTATTTTCAGCTGAAGACCGCGCACCTTCTGTACAGCAAGTGAAAAATAAATTCAATCAGGGGTATATATGCCCGTGCTAGGAAAGGTGTGAGTGGGATGAAATACGGATTTTGGCTTCCCCTTTTCGGGGGCTGGCTTAGAAATGTTCAGGATGAAAAGATGCCTCCTACATTCGACTATGCAAAAAAGGTCATTCAGTCAGGAGAGAAATGGGGCTATAGCACAACTTTGATTGCAGAGCTTTATTTAAACGATATTAAAGGCCCGGAATACGATTCGCTTGAAGCGTGGACAACGGCAGCGGGACTTGCCGCAGTCACTGAAAAAATTGAAATTATGACGGCCATCAGACCGGGCTTTCATAACCCCGCAGTGGCGGCCAAGATGGCGGCCAATCTTGATCAGATGAGCAATGGCCGATTTACGTTAAATGTCGTCTCCGCCTGGTGGGAAGAAGAAGCGAGACAGTACGGAGGCATTTTTACCGAGCATGATGAGCGCTACAGCCGGACAGAGGAGTTTGTTGAGGTCTTGAAAGGTCTTTGGACGGAAGATTCATTCTCCCATAAAGGAAGGCATTATGAATGCAAAGAAGCAAAGCTTTTCCCGAAACCAGTTCAAAAACCGAATCCGATCCTGTATGCAGGAGGGGAAAGTCCGCGCGGAAAAGAGACGATTGCCCGCTATTGCGACGCTTATGTGATGCACGGGGGAACGGTGGATGAAATCCGTTCAAAAATCGGAGAAATGGTTCGTTTAAGAGAAACCGTGAATGAAAATCCATTCGCCTCCTTTGGAATGGCCGCATACGTGATATGCAGGGACTCTGAGGAAGAGGCGGCAGAAGAGCTCGCTCGCATAACCGATGTAAAAGAGTCCTCCGCTTACGCAGGCTTCAAAGATTTCACAAGCAAATCCCAGCTTGAACAGCAAATCCAGCTTCAGGATTATTCGGTTTCAAACCGGGGACTGCGCCCGAATCTAGTCGGAACCCCTGAACAGATTGCAGAGCGGATCATCCAGTTTGAAGAGGCAGGTCTTGATCTGCTGCTGCTCCAATTTTCACCGCAGCTTGAAGAAATGGAGCGTTTTTCTAAAACAGTCATGCCGATTGTGGAGAGAAAGAGGACCGCAGTTCAATAAACTATACACCAGTGTCTAATCAGATTTATACTGTGGGAAAGATTTTTAAGGAGGAATAAAACATGACAGCAACTCAACTAGAAACGGCTACATTCGCAGGAGGCTGCTTTTGGTGCATGGTGAAACCATTCGACGAGCTTCCCGGCATTCACGGCATTGTATCCGGCTATACAGGCGGACATAAAGAAAACCCGACCTATGAAGAAGTAAAAGCTCAAACAACCGGCCATGCGGAAGCGGTGCAGATTCAATATGATCCCAGTCTTTTTCCTTATGAAAAATTGCTGGAGCTTTATTGGCAGCAAATTGACCCGACGGATGATGAGGGCCAGTTTATTGACCGGGGCGAGTCATACCGGGCGATTATTTTCTATCATACGGAAGAGCAGCGGCAGGCAGCCGAAGCCACTAAAAAGGAACTGGCGGAAAGCGGTAAGTTTAAGAAACCGATTGTTACGCCAATCAGAGAAGCAAGTACATTCTACCCCGCTGAAGAATATCATCAGGATTTCTATAAAAAGAATCCTGAAAAATACAAGCAGGAACGAGTGGAATCCGGCAGGGATGTTTTTGCAAAAGAGAATTGGAAATAAGGTGCGGGAAACCGCACTCTTTTTTATTTTCTCTACATGATTCCTTCGTTTTTGGAAAAATTAGGTGGTAGTACATAAACAAAGGAGGCATCCCTTTGCCAAATCAACCGATTCCCTCAACTCCAGAACCATATTGGAGAGAATCTGCCGAGCTCCCATCCTTCCCCAAGCTCCAGCAAAGTCTGGAAACAGAAGCTGTTATTGTCGGCGGCGGCATTACCGGAATTACTGCTGCCTACTTGCTGGCCAAAGAAGGAGTCAAAGTCGTTCTTCTTGAAGCGGATGTGTTATTAAACGGCACAACCGGGCATACAACTGCGAAAATCACGACCCAGCATGACCTGATCTACGATGAGCTGATGCACCACATCGGCGAAGAAAAGACGAAAAAATATTTCCGTGCGAATGATGAAGCTCTTGCCTTTATGCGAGATTATGCCGCCAATGTTTCCTGTGATTTTTCGGACCAGGATGCTTATATTTACACGACGGAAAACAAAAACATTACAAAGCTTGAGAAGGAATATAAAGCCTATGTAAAGCTCGATGCGGATTGTGCAATGGCGGACTCCCTCCCTTTTGATTTATCCATAAAAAGCGCAATCATGATCCGGAATCAGGCTCAATTTCATCCTCTCTCCTATTTAAACCAAATGGTTCAGGAGCTTCAGGAAATGGGTGCTGAAATCTATGAGCATACTGTTGCTGTAGATGCAGAAGCATTTGAAGGCGGAGCAAAAGTCATCACAAGGGATGGCGTCCATATTAAGGCAAAGCATGCCATTTCCTGCTCACACTTCCCCTTCTATGACGGGAACGGCTTTTACTTTACAAGAATGTACGCCGAGCGGTCCTATGTCCTCGGTGTTAAAACCAGGCAGCCGTATCCCGGCGGAATGTATTTAAGCGCGGACACTCCGACCCGGTCGATCCGCTCTACCCCTATGAATGGCGAAGACCTGATTTTAATTGGCGGGGACAGTCATAAAACCGGACAAGGATTTGATACAGAAAAGCATTACGAGAGCCTTGAATTGTTTGGAAAGGTTCATCTTGGGCTAAAGGAAACGGTGTACAAGTGGTCGGCACAGGATTTAATCACGCTCGATAAAATCCCCTATGTGGGACCTGTCACGAAGGGCAAACCATCGATTTTGGCAGCTACCGGTTACCGAAAATGGGGCATGACGAACGGAACGGCGGCTGCGATGATGATCCGCGACCTCGTGCTGGAAAAAGAAAACCCTTATCAGGATGTGTTCTGCCCATCCCGCTTTATTGCTGATCCAAGCATCAAAACATTCCTATCGCAAAACCTGAATGTGGCCGGCCATTTAATTGGAGGCAAGCTGGATTTCGGCTCTAGGAAAAAAATAGAAGAGCTTCGGGTTGATGAAGGGGCTCTCGTCACTCATAAAGGCCAGAAAGCGGCTGCTTATAAAGATCAGCAAGGCTGCCTCCATTTAGTTGACTCCACCTGCACCCATTTAGGCTGTGAAGTGGAATGGAACCATGGGGACCGTTCGTGGGACTGCCCTTGCCACGGTTCGCGATTCTCCATTGACGGAGATGTGATGGAAGGGCCTGCAGACAAGCCACTGAAAAAGCTGAATACAGATGAAGCATAAAAGTTGTGCTTTGAATTAACATCGTATACAATTTAATTGTGCACAACTTAATTAGCAAAGGAAGACCATGATCATGGATAACGAATCAAAACTGAAGCTTGAGAATCAGCTTTGCTTTGCACTCTATGCAAGCTCAAAAGAAATCTCAAGCATGTACAGACCGATGCTTGAACCTTTAAAGCTTACATTCCCGCAGTACCTTGTCATGCTCGTTCTTTGGGAAAGCAATCATCTGACCGTTAAGGAAATCGGCGAAAAGCTCATGCTTGATTCCGGAACTCTCACCCCGATGCTGAAGCGACTGGAAGCAGCGGGATTCATAGAGAGAACGCGTTCGGCAGAAGACGAGCGCAAAATGACGATTAGCCTCACCCGCAGCGGGGAAAAGCTTAGAATAGAGGCATCTTGCATTCCCGATCAGGTTGCCCCCAAATTGGGGTTATCCATAGAAGAGTACAAACTGCTTCTTAAAACCTTAAGAAATCTGACATTTCATCTAAAACAAGGAGGAAACAAATCATGAATGCACTTTATACAGCAACTGCAACGGCAACTGGCGGACGCGAAGGACGTATCCAATCTTCAGACGGACAGCTTGATTTCGCTGTCGCTATGCCAAAAGGTCTTGGCGGACAGGGCGGAGACGGAACAAACCCTGAACAGCTTTTCGCAGCCGGCTACTCTGCTTGCTTCGACAGCGCTCTAAATCTGGTTATTCGCCAAAAACGCATTAAAACTGAAGGCACAAAAGTAACAGCCAACGTTTCCATCGGGAAAGATGAAGCTGACGGCGGATTCAAACTTGAGGTTGAACTGGAAGCAATCATTAAAGGCGTAGATGACGCAACAGCACAAGAACTAATCGAAGCCGCTCACCAAGTTTGCCCATACTCTAAAGCAACTCGCGGAAACATTGATGTAGACCTTAAAGGCAGAGCGGAATAATAGATTGAATGGAAAAAGCTGAACCGTTTGCGGTTCAGCTTTTTTGTGTGCTATTTTTTTATTACAGTTCCAATTGAGGCGCGCCTGACCCGCTCCGCTTTAAAGCAGCCGGGGACGGAGGTCACATACTGCAATCCTTTATCTATCAAGGGATTGCAGCAGCGGTGCCGGAGCTTTAGTCTGATAAAGAGCAGCGGGACTGGCACGGTGCCAGTCCCGTTATGCTTTACCGCATCCGGGGACAGAGACACTCTCCGGCGAAGCCTTATGCACCAGCGGTCTAGAGCGTCGGTGCCAGAGCTTTAGTCCTTTAGCGAAAGCCGGGTCAGACACCTGCTCGCCCTTAGTTCCGCCGATTAGAGAAAGTCCCGTTTACCCAGTCACTTCCAAGGCTTCCGCGCCGTCACACACACCGTCATTTCCGGCTTCACTCTCTTAAACTTCATTGAAATTCGTTCAAATCCGCATGCAGATAAATCATCATAAATTTGTTTGCCGAACATTTTCGTTTTGTTGGGACTCGCGTTTTCCTCGCGCGGCTGCATGGTGATGGCAATGGTTCCGCCGGGAAGCATGGCTTCATATAGATGGGATAGCCCTTTCCTCGGTTCATCCCAAATCGTGTAATTATTTACAGAGAGAATTTTATGATAGGAATTCGCAGGTATTCGAGCCTCTCCGATATCTGCTGCCGAAAGTTCTGTTTTACCGGCTTCTATATAATCCTTCAGCCGGATCGACGCCTGCTCCTTCATTGTTTCAGAAATATCAATCCCGTCGGCTTTCACCACAGGGTAGTTCTTAAGGATGTATTCCAGAGCGTATCCTGGACCATAACCAACCTCCAGCACCTTGTCGCCGCGCCGGACTCCCATTCTTGAGATGGTCCATTTGTTGATAAATTGATTTTCCTGGGCCATGATTTTTCCGGTTATGACCCCAATCCAGCCTTTCGGTTTGCTGAAATTCCTCCTGATCAAGCTGAACATGTCGGCACCTCTTCGTTTCGTTTTACTTATTACTATCACGAAACGCTGACTTCTAAACAATCCTATGCTTTTAAAATTTTTTTCGTCAGAAAGAACGTTTGTTTAACTTAAAACTTCTCCTTCTTTCTTGCTATGAGAATCGGAATCGGACAAAATGAAGACAGCAACCTGCAGAGGAGTCAGAACCCATGAACACGATTATACTTGCCGGCGGCGGGCATGCCCATCTTGCCGGGATCGCGGATGGCTCATTGAGGCATTTTCCGCATACGGAAATTATCCTTATTTCTCCGTCCCGCTATCAATATTATTCCGGCATGTTTTCAGGCTTCACCGAAGGAATATACAGTGAGAATCAAATCCGAATTGACCTTGAAGCCTTATCGAAAAAGCACGGCTTCACCTTCGTGGAAGATAAAATAACGGGTATTGATGCGGATGGAAAATCAGTCCTGATCTCCTCTGGCCGAACTTTCACCTATGATTTGCTGTCATTTGATATTGGCTCTTCTCAAATTCGCTCTCCCTTCATTCTCCCGATTAAACCGAATTACACATTTCCAGAGGCCATTCGTTCCTTTAGAGAAGGAGAGCGGCCCGTTATTGTTGGGGGAGGGGCTTCAGGTGTAGAGCTTTCGCTTGCGGCTTCAGCTTACAGGAAACACAATAGCTTGATGCGGCCTGTATCGCTGATTAGCGGCGTACACCTGCTTTCTTCCGCACATAGTCAAAAGCTTCATGAAGTGTGCGAGCATAAAGGGGTTAACGTCATACAGAATAAAAAAGCCCGGCTGCTGGACAGCGGGGTACTTGTTATAGGAGATGACCAGATTCCCTTTTCCCATTTGCTTTGGCTGGGGGGCGCGGAGGCTCCTTCCCTTTTCAAACAATCAAGCTTAGCAACGGACGCAAATGGTTATTTACAGGTTGATGAGCGGCTGAGGTACAGTCCTTCCATTTTCGCGGCAGGGGACTGTGTATCCATTAACCGATATCCACAGCTTCCGAAAAACGGAGTCTACGCTGTACGCCAATCCACAGTGCTGTGGGAGAACCTAAAACGAGCGGCAGAAAAACGGGATCTTGTTCCTTTCCGGCCTCAGAAGCAGTTTCTCGCTATTTTATCGACCGGCGGAAAAGAGGGCTTCCTCACCTATGGCCGAATTCATTACCATGGAAAAACTGCATGGACCATCAAGCATGCCATTGACCGGCGGTATATGAATTCTTTTTAACGCGCTGTCTCTTTCTAAAGCACCTTCTGAATATCTGCACCAAATAAAAGCCCCGGGAATTAATATTCCCGGGGCTTTTCCTTACAGTACTCCCTTTGCCTTCGCTTCCTCAATCCATGATGGGAATTCGTCCAAGAGCTGGCTGTACAGTTCTTCGTCTGTCACCGTTTCTGCATCCTGGATGTGAAAAAAGCTGGCGTTATCGATGTATCGGCCTTCCATTGAATCCAGGTTTTCCAGCACTTCAAAATTGCTGTCGCCAATACCGACAAATTGCCAGAAAATCGGCTGGTTAGAGGATTCGATGACAGGTTTTTTAATGGTTTTTTTGCAGCCTCCGTCATTAATAAACACAATGAAAGCAGGATCCTTACTGGATTCTTCGCTTGTATATTTTCGGATGACATCCTCCATGACAGGGGGCTCATCGTTTCGTCCGAATTTATGGATCAGTGAATCAGAGAGGATCACGTTCTCGACGTAGCCGTTAAAATCTCTTTCCGTAACTGGCTTGAGACGGGCAAACTCATTGTCGTATACCCAAACGTCAAGCATGCCATCGTCATCAAATTGGCTTGCGACGGCAAGGACTCTCTCCACTACCTTTTGGACTGTCCCGTTTTTATAGAGCTTTCTCATTGAGCCTGAGATATCGAGCACAAGGCCGACTCTGGCTGTTACCCCGGCCAGCTGCTTTTTCTCGAGAACAATTTGCACATTCTTCTTCATCAGATTAATCGTGCTCAATCCATTCGCTCCCTTTCCTTTAGCGCTGCTGTTCAAGCCGCTTGAAATTCTCTTGAAGCTGCTCGATCCGGACCTTGCCTTCTTCGCGCATCTTTTTGTTTTCATCTTCAATGGCCTTTGTTTCCTGCATCCCTTTCATAATGATGCTCCATGTTTCTTCCATCGTTTCGATCTTAATGCTCGGGCTGCCGGACATTCTTGCAATCTCTGTGCTTTGCTTCGAAATGTTCTGTGCGTTTTTTAGCAGCATTTCGTTCGTGCGCTTATCCAGTTCGTTCATGGATTGGGCGACAAGGTTTTGTCTTTTTGCTGCGATGGCATTGATCAAACCCGTTTTAAAAATTGGAATAGTCGTTACGAATGCGGAATTGATTTTGGCAATCAGCTTCGTGTTCCCTCTTTGCAGAAGGCGGATTTGCGGTGCTGCCTGATAGGCAACCTGCTTGGCCATTTCCAGGTCATATACTCTTTGTTCCATTAGCTCGATTCCGTTTTTCAGCGTATCCAGTTCCATTCCCGCAAGCTGATTGCCGCTTGCCGCCCTGCTCTCAAGCTCGGGAACCTTTGCCCGGAGCTCTTCGACTTTCATTTCGCCCGCGACAATATATTTCTCAAGCTCGGTGTAGTACTGAAAGTTCTGCTCATATAGCTGTTCAAGCGTCTGAGTAGAGCCTTTCATCTCGTTTTCGTACTTCATGATTTCTACGTACACCTTGTCAATTTCTGAGCCCATCGTCTGGTATTTTGAAAACAGCTTGTCTATCACTTTTTGGCCACGGTTGAACACTTTTGCCATCAAGCCCTTTTTCTCCACAAAATCCTTGCTGTCGAAGCGATCCATGATTTTCCCGAGGTGCTTTAAGAGAGCACTGGATTCTTCCATGCTGCTCGATTTAATCGTATTAAGAATCCTGCCGGAAAAGGCAGAAATTTCGTTTGCCGGTTCTTTTCCATACTCCAGCAGGGCAAGCTGGTTTTTATGATCGATGTTTTGGGCAAGCTTTTGCACTTCCGGCTCTTTTCTAAGCTGGGCTTTTATTTCGTTCGTACCGGTTTCCAGCAGCTCTTCTTTTTTTTCAAGATTCATAGCCTGCAATTCGTTCGTATTCATCTTTTTTCCTCCATCCTAAAACCATTTTTTAAACATTTTTTTAATCAGAGAAGATTCTTTGAATTCCTCTTCAAAGCTGACTTCCTCCAGCCAATGAATGTCATAGCTGCTCTCATTGATATAATGTTCCAAATCGTTCTGGCCTGCCGGATTGAATACGATGATGTCCATTCCCAGTTCGTTCATCAATAGAAGGAGGGCTGCATCCGACCGGCCGAAGGGTCCATTTTTTTCTGTATTATAAAGAACGATTTTCGGTATATCCTGGGCGTAGTCGAATTTCTGTACTAGCCTTAAAATATCCGGTGGCAGGTACAGCGCCTGGTTAAATAAATAGAGCTGTGTCTGGTACTCTGATTCATGCTGCGGGGCTTTTAATTTAGGGTAGGCACAATAGCGGGAAATGGCCGAAGCGAGTCCCTGCTGCAGCCCGGTCGGAAGCTCTTTGTATGCCCACCAGTTGCTTGCCATCATTTTCTCAGGATCCAGCTGCCCATCTTCTCCGAGTGCTGCCTGATAATGAAAATGATTGTTGCCGGGAATTGTTTTTGTAAACGGAAAGGAACGAATCGTCCAGGCAAGCTCGTGATCGGTGATCTGCTGGATTTTCGCCCAATATTCCTTTCTGTTTTTGGAGACACCGGCTACTTTAGCGAAAAGCGCCGGGATTTGCACCGTTTGGCTGGATGCTTCAAAATTCGGACGAATGAGAGCTTTTTCTTTTACTAAAATAAATAGTTCATCATAGGTTGTTTTTAATGTAATCGACCTGGGGATATAGGAACGGAACTGCCACGGCTTATACAGCATTGAATCTTCCGTATGGAGCATCTGCTCAATTTCCCTTGAAGCCCGGAAGGCAACCGTTCCTTTACGGACGGGCTTCTGTTCAGGAAATGGCAGCAATCTTCCGGTTGAACTCAGGCGAATGGTGCTTGTGAGGGTTTCATCCGCATCGAACAAAGCCATGATATCTTTTCCTTCAGGATGGAAAATTAAGACATCGGCTCCTACAAGAATCAAGTAATACAAAAAATAGGTTTCGCTTTTAGACGCAGGACCGTACCAGAGAACCTTGGGCGGCTGTTCCGCCATTTCAGCGTTCCATGCAGCAAGATGATTATGGCTCCATTTTACCAGATCGGTGAATACCCTTCGAAATTCCGGATGCAAAAACCCCTCCGGATGAGAGGCTTTAAACTGTTCGAGCAGGATCATCCAATTTTTCCGGTAATGTACGGATAGACTATCGTTGCCAGCCTTTGGAATAAGGCTCTCCCCCTCCATAAAAGCAACCAGTCTGTTGACGGAGAGCCCATTTTCCTCGGTATTGATCATTAACACCCGCTGAATGGCCTGAAAAAGATCCTGCGGAATGGATTTATCAAGCGCACCGCTTAGGTGCACAACGTTTATCTCTTCATCATGAACAAGGTCGTACAAGACCTCCTGATATTCATCCTCGTCCGGATATGTACCAAGAATGCGGAATGCAGCCTGGGTGAAAGCAAGTTCATCTTCAGAATGCAGGAAGGAGTCGCGGAGAGATAATGGAGTTTTGAACAAACTCAGCCAATCCTTTTCATTCGCATCGGCCTTGATTGGTCTAATCTTTTTCACCATACTTCTCATCCTTCCCCTTTAATAAGCAATCTGTTTATCTGATAACCTTTAAGTTTTGTTCTGTTATTTCCAGAACCTTAGCCAGGATTTCCTCCGAGGCGAAAATCCCTTCCTGTTCTGTTCTGATGATCTTCCCATATGAATCCTGTCCCTGCTCCTGAAGTTCTCCGTGCCTTGGAGCAAATGGAAAATCAGCATTTTCAAGAAGGCATAGATCAAGCAAAGAGTCACCTGCCGCTGCAACGGTTTGTTTGCCCTCAATGCCTTTGATGTATTCAATTGCTGCCCACTTGCTTACAGGCTTTGGTACAAAGTAAAGCTTTCTGCCCTGCATGGAGTGCGTCCATCCTGCTTCACTGAGCCACTTTGTAAAAGAGTCAAGCTCAGCCGGAACCTTGTCCCTGTCAATGATGCAGTAGCTGAACAAATCGTCAGCGGTTCTTTGCTTCAATACCCATTCATCATGGGCAATCTCCTTGAACTTCTCAAGCATGTCTTCCCTTGCCAATCCGTTTTTCAGCTGCCCGGTAATCAGTCTGTTCCAGTCTGCATCCGGTGTTCCGTTCTTAAGAATGTTGCCGCCGTTGCTTGTTACCGCGTACTCTGAAGAAAGCTCCGACTGAAAAATGGTGATTCGTTTAAATTGTTCGATTGTTCTTGTCGTAACGGGAACAAACATAGCCCGCTCAGCAACCTGCTTCAGGAGTTCAATTGCTCTATGGGTCATAAAGGAAATTTCTTTTCCATCGAGCGTTTCAATCAGGCGGATGTCTTCCTCTGCCGGGTCATGTCTGAAGGATCGTCTTGAATAAATGAGCGTTTGGTCAAGATCGCTTGCAAAAATCATCAGTTTCCCTCCTTGAGCGGTTTAATCAGTCCGCAGCAGGAATAGGACATGTCCGGGTATTCTTCGATCGGTACGTTCCGTTCTTCCGCAAGCAGGCGGATATGTTCAAGATCCGCATTATCAAGACTTTTCACTAGAATTCTCCATGGCACACGGCGAAGCAGCACCCTTGTGGTTTCCCCTACACCAGGCTTGATTAAATTAATGTTCTCGATTCCGAAATCATCTTGAATTTTTTTAATATCAGCTAAGCCTTGCCAAGTCGGCTCAGATGCCGTCATGGCTTCCAGATGTCTTTCTACTTCTTCTTTTACAAGCGTGAATTGGTCTGCAATCGTTTCGATAAAATGAAGCGACAAATCTTCACTTTCCAGCTCGCGATAGTACTTGGCTCCGTGGTAGTCCGCTGGGTTTATAAACTCGCTGTTCAGAACGGTGCGGCTGACGAGCCCTGACACAGTGGAGTTCAGGCAGGCACTCGGAATTAGGAAATCTCCTCTTGTGCCGTAAATGGTCACGCAATATCCCGGGTCTGCTAATACCGCCATTGTATCACTGATATTGGTGCCATATGTTTTATTTAAATGCGCAACGGCTTCATTCAGTTCTTTCTTGATGGCGCCTTTTCCTGTCCATCCGTCCACAAATTGGATCGATTCGGATGGATGATTTTCAAAAATATACTTCATGGCATTTTCATCAATTCCGCGGCCGCGGATGATGGAAACACTGTAATGAGGCACATCTATCCCATATTTGAAAAGAATATATCGTTTTATAAGGATTCCGATTGGAGTGCCGGCCCGTGCAAGGGAAACGAGAACAGCATCTTTTCCCCGTTCTTTTATGATTTGCTCCGCGACAACTCCCGTGGCAATCGCAAGTCTTTCTTTATACTGAGCAAGTGATAGGTGAAAGAGTTTAATATACTCTTCCGATGGCTTGTATTCAATCGGCAGCATTTCTGAATAGTGGGTTCCTGACTGGACAGCTTCTTCCCTGTCTTGTGTGGAGCTTTCGGGCATGACATCGCTGATATCCTTTAATAGAAAGACAACATCTTTTTGAGAGTAGCTTCCCATAGGTACTGGGGCATCATTGTTTTAGCGGGCATGCTGATCACCTTTCCTTCTGCAAAAGTAAACGACGTGAATAAGCGGAACAAGAGATTTCAGCTGCTCAAGCATCGGGGCAAGCTGTTCATCGGGGACTTCCCTTTCCAAAAACACAAAGACTTCGTCATACATGCCTGGCTCAACATTGTAAAAGAAATGCCCGATATCCGGCTGCTCAGGACTTGGATAAGCAAACTTCGAAAAAATCGGGTACCCTTCTTTTTTCACGCTGTGAATGGGGCTTCTCGTCGTAGATTGATAGTGGATGCCATCCCCCATTTCCGCTGCAATCCGCATCGGTATGTACATAAACTCACCTGTGCCCAGGCAGAGAGTGCGTCCTCCCCTTCTTTTTATGCGAAGCTCTTCAGCTGCATCACTGATAAAACGGCCCGCTTCCTTTTGAAGGGAATCATCCATGCCGAACCTTCCTGTGCTGGAAAGATAGGAAGGCGCTGCAGCGCTTTCCCCTTTTGAAACCCATTCCGTCTGATAATCGGAGGCGGCAGAGAGTCCGGTCATGCATACTTCAGCCTCTGCCAATGGACGTTCCATTGTTTCCGCTTCGTAAAGATTGTCTATAGAAGCCCCTTTTGCTTCCATTGATCCTGATAGGAGGGACACATCGCGGATGACAATCCCAAGCTTCTCTTCCATTCTGCGAAACTCTTCTCTGTACTCATCCGTCCGCCAATCCAGCAGCGTCGCGATGGTGTATTCCTTTCTCGGAAAAATTGCCTGAATGGACTCGATAATATTCAGAGCCGTTTTCCCAGTTGTGGATTCATCATCCACCAGTACAATCGGATACGGATGATCGAAGAATTCCGTTCCGGCATAGCACCTGTGCGAGGTCGCATGGGAATGCTCTTCTTCAAAATTAATAGCCGATCTTAGATCCTGCACTTCCTCACGGGTCGTATGAAGGTACCTGGCATTTTCGAAGCAGTTGAAAACGGCATGTCCAAGTGCAGTAGCCGTTTCGGCAAAACCGATAAAAACGGTCTCCTCAGGAAGCCTGAATTTCCCCTGCTGAACAGCCTGCAGCAGCAGTTCTCCCGCCTCTCCCGTTTCAATTGCCTCCTTCATTTCCTCTTTGTACGGGTGAACGTTCCCGTGGACTTTTTCCATGTACTGTCCTGCAAGCGCGGCTCCTGCCAGCAAAGAGACCTTTGGTGATACCGGCAAGTGCTTACCAAGAACCTTGCTGACAAACAGGAAGCTTCTCTTTTTGTTAATTCTTGCTCCCATCTCAAACAGACTGTTCAATGAGAGATGAAGCGGGTTTTCCCTTATCTCAATGTCGACGCTGATTTTATCTAAGATTTCCAGTGAGTATTTGCTCTTTTTGTTTTGTGTTAAGAAGGTCAATGAAGGATTGTTGGTCATGAAGCACCCCGTAAATAGAAGATTTGAGCAGCACTTTCCGTGCCCAGTTTGTATGTGGTTTTACTTCATTCATCTTGTTGGCATACGTGCTCTTAAACACACCGTTCGTTCCATCCTGGCTGTCCAAAATGGCCTTGGCATCCAAATATTCCTCATGGGTCACCACATTCAATGCATGCACGACCTTAATATGAGATGGGTGAATCACCGTTTTGCCCACAAGCCCATTCGTCTTATCAAGCATGATTTCATGAATCAGGGCATCCTCAAAGCGGTTAATCATTTCCGTCCTCACCTGAAGACCGTTTCGCCCGAATGCCTGCTGAAAAGGAGACTGTCTGATCTGAGGCTTCATAATCCGCTTGGAACCATAGAAATATTCCCAAACCGGACCCGAGATGACATACTCCTTTGAACTCCGGCCGAACATATTGATAATGTCTGTGATACAGTCCCGAATGACGGATATATCGTAGATGGTTGTATCGCTGCTTCTTCTTATCCCAAAGAGCCCTGAAAAATCGGTCGCTCCGATTCGAACATTTAATACGAGATCGTAGTGGGCATCAAGCAGCTCTTTAATTCCAACGAGCGCCTCCATTCTTGTTTCCTTATAGATGATTTCATAGGATTCAAGAATCGGCATTCCATAAAGGGATAAAGAGAATCCCTCGTTCAGCTGCTGAAGTGTTTCGAAGTATTTTTTCCCATTGGCTGCAGTAAACTTCGGAAAAACGAAACCGCATAGAAGGCTTGCCGCCTTTCCTAACTGGCGGATGAGCTCTGTCATCTGTTCTGCTTCCCGTACCCGTATGAAAATAAGCGGGAGCAGTTCTTCACTGAACGCTTCTTTTTCGATGCTTGCATAAATCGTCTGCAGCTGATGGACTGTATTGATTTCTGCCGCCTCTACCTCGTCATCACCAATGGAATCCTCCAGACAAATTGCCATGCTTGTTAATCCCTCATGCTTGCCCTCAAGAAATTTTCCAGATAGCACATCACTAGAAATTTGTTCTCTCGTTCCCGGCATGTAAAGTGTCGCCCCTAGTGCGTAAGCCAGCTGTTCTTTAGAGGAGGTTCGGCTGAATGGAACTGGCTTGCTGTAAAAAATTTCGTCCAGTGTATGGACCGGAAGATAGTGAAAATGCTTCAATATTTCCCCTCCCCTTCTAATGATCTGCTATTTGAAAAAGATGCAGGAAGGCAGGCTGCCTCCCCGGTTCTTATTCAGCAGCAAATAACCTTATACTTGCAGCCCGTAATTGCGGCATAAAGAGGCAAGACCGCCGGAAAACCCGCTGCCGATGGCATTGAATTTCCAATCCGCTCCGTGCTTATACAGTTCACAAACAACAACCGCTGTTTCGATTGAAAAATCTTCTCCGAGATCATAGCGCAGAATTTCTTTATCGGTCTGCGCGTCAACGATGCGGACAAACGCATTGGAAACCTGTCCGAAATTCTGCCTTCTTGCATCTGCATCATGAATGGTCACAGCGATGCCGATCTTATCAACGTGTGCAGGCATCAGAGAAAAATCAACCAGAATCTGTTCATCATCTCCATCGCCTTCACCTGTACGGTTATCTCCTGTATGTTCAACGGCGCCATTCGGGCTTTTCAGCTGGTTATAAAAAATAAACTCGCTGTCATTTTGAACTTTTCCGGAAGCATCGGCAAGAAATGCAGAAGCATCCAAATCAAAGTCATGCCCGCCATTATAACGGTTCGTATCCCACCCAAGACCGATCATTACCTTTGTCAATCCGGGGTTTGTTTTGGTCAAATCAATTCTTTGGCCCTTCGACAAGGAAAGTGTCATGGTTATCCCCCATTTGCTTATAATTTATCCATTCTAAAAAAGGGGCGACCTGCAAGAGAAAGCCTAATCTAAGCAGTACACCATAGTGCCTAGCTCAGAATAGGCTGACTGCTTGCGTGAAGTCACCCCAGTTTCAAGTAAACGTCCAAAAATTAGACGTTCAAGCCATAGTCGCTTACAAGAGAACCCAGCCCGCCTTGATAACCGCTGCCGATTGCGCTGAATTTCCACTCAGCTCCGTGACGGTAAAGCTCGCCTACTACGACTGCTGTTTCAATAGAGAAATCCTCACCAAGATCGTAGCGGATCAATTCCTCGCCGTTTGTTTCGCTCAAGATTCGAACGTAGGAATTGCTGACTTGGCCAAAGTTCTGGCTGCGTGTTTCAGCATCGTGGATTGTAATTGTGAACGCAATCTTTTGAATGCTTTCAGGTACGCTAGTCAGGTTAACCTTTACCTGCTCGTCATCGCCGTCTCCTTCACCGGTACGGTTGTCTCCAGTGTGCTCAACCGCGCCGTTTGCGCCCTTTGTATTGTTGTAAAAAACAAAGTCTGCTTCAGAAGAGCATTTTCCATCTGCATTTAATAGGAATACAGAAGAATCAAGGTCAAAGTCCTGACCGCCGTCGTACTTATTCGTGTCCCATCCAAGTCCTACGATAATATTCGTCAAGCCCGGGTTTGATTTTGTTAAGTCTACTTTTTGTCCTTTTGCTAAACTGATTGCCATTTTGCATAACCTCGCTTTTATTAGTAGTTTTTTTTTCGCATTAACGGGCGATAAATCCTTTCTCAGGGGAGATACTGCCCGTGAAAGCCATATGGTTCACCTTGCCAGCAGTGGAGTATGAGGATTCCCCTCTGATGGAAGTTTTGCTTTATGAAACTAACATTCTATTAAACGTAGCGGTTCGCAATTTCACTAATGGATGTATCTTTTGTTCCGTCGCCTACTGCAGAGAATTTCCATTCTCCGTTATGACGGTAAATTTCGCCCGGAACAAGAGCCATTAAACCGGAGAAGTCGTCTGTCAGGTTGAAATGAACAAGCTCAGCATTGCTGGAATTATCAACCACGCGGATAAATGCGTTCTGAATCATTCCAAAGTCCTGTTTGCGCTGAACAGCCTGATAAATATTTACAACGAATACAAGCCTATGTATATGTGAAGGTATACGGCTCAGGTCAATTTTAACCTGTTCGTCATCCCCTTCTCCATCTCCGGTAAGGTTATCTCCGGAGTGCTGGACACTGCTGCAGGAGCTTGTTTTGTTGCCGAAATAGATCAAATCCTTTTTATCCGCAAGCTTTCCGTTCTCATTCAGCATCATAACCGAAGCGTCACAATCCACGTTGCTGCTTCCTCCGCCGAAACCAAAGAACCCGCCGCTTTTCTTAACTGGATCCCAGCCTAGTCCTACAGTTATGGAAGACAATCCGGCTCTGCCTTTAGTTAAATCAATTTTCTGCCCTTTTTGCAAGGAAATGGCCATTCTTCAACACTCCTTCCCAGTAATAAAGCCTTTAAAACCTTGTTTCTTCATATGCTGAAGCAAATAAAGCCGCATATAGCATTCCAAGCAAATGATACCACATATTTTCCAAAGCATTCAACTTTGAGCGACCATGTTCCCTGTCATTCGACGGGGTGAAAACACCTACAGGTTGTATTACGGACAAGCAGGGGCAAAGGTTTCATTTTATGGGAGATAATTATTAACTGTTAAGGAGGGCTTGCGGCGGTGCCTGTCCCCATGTTCTCTAATGCGTGAAAGCTCCGGCACCGCTTCTCCAAACCATTGGGCTGCAAGGGATTGGAGCACTTGCTCTCTGTCCCCGATTGCGGTGAAGGAGTGCGGGACTGGCACGGTGCCTGTCCCCGAATTCTCTACTGTATGAAAGCTCCGGCACCAGCTCTCAAAACCGTTGAGGGGCAAGGGATTGAGGTGCCCTCCCTCTGTCCCCGATTGCGGTGAAGCAGCAGGGGACTGGCACCTAACTTTTTCTCAATACACACTCACTAGGGGACAGGCGCCGCTCAAAACGCTGCCCATTCCAAACCAAAAAGCGGCGATCCCCCAAAGGACCGCCGCTTCTTTATTATTTCCTGTGCATTTTAAATTCCAAAAACAATTCATTATAATGAGCGAGCATTTTTTTACCGAGGTTATCGTACACTTCAAGCTTCTCTGTTGTTTCAGCGTCCGGATAGAAGCGTTCGTCACCTGAGATTTCTTCCGGCAAAATAGCGAGTGCTTCTTTATTCGGAGTGGAGTAGCCGACGTACTCCGCGTTTTGAGCGGCTACGTCCGGTTCAAGCATAAAGTTGATGAACTGATGGGCCCCTTCCCGGTTGGCGGCTGTCTTCGGAATGACCATGTTATCAAACCACAGGTTGGAGCCTTCCTCCGGCACAACGTAATCGAGCTTTTCGTTTTCGCCCATGATTTCGGAGGCGTCTCCGGACCATACCACTCCGGCGGCTGCTTCTTCGTTGGCAAGAAGCATTTTGATTTCATCTCCTACGATCGCTTTGACGTTTGGAGTGAGTGTGTTCAGCTTCGCTTTTGCCTCCTGAAGGTGAGCTTCATTCGTATCATTAAGAGAGTAGCCGAGGCTGTTCAGCCCCATCCCCATCACTTCCCTCGCTCCATCTGCAAGAAGGATTTTATTTTTCATTTCCGGGTCCCATAGGTCATTCCAGCTTGTGATTTTTTTGCCCTTCACCATGTCAGGGTTGTATACAATTCCAACTGTTCCCCAAAAGTAGGGGATAGAATATTGATTGCCCGGATCGAAAGATAAATCCATGAATCTTGCATCAATATTTTTCAGATTGGGAAGCTTGGAATGGTCAAGCGGAATCAGCAGGCCGTCTTCCTTCATCTTGCTGATGGCATACTCAGAGGGCATTGCTACATCGAACGTCGTTCCCCCTTGAGAGATTTTCGTCATCATCGCTTCATTTGAATCGAAGGTTTGGTAAATGACTTTGATGCCTGTTTCTTTTTCAAAACGATCAATTAGCTCAGGATCTACGTAATCTCCCCAATTGTAGATGGTGAGTGTATTCCCGCTTGAATAGCCTTGGGAGCTGTTCAGCTGATTAATGGATACATATAAAATAACGGAAATGACAGCAATCGCGATAAAGGCGTTGAGCAGCTGTTTCATTTTCGGATTGCCACCCCTTTCACGCGGTTATTTCGCTGTGTAATAAAGTAATAGCCCACTACAAGCAGGATGGTCACAAGGAAAATCAGTGTGGACAGTGCATTAATCGTCAGGGAAATTCCTTGGCGTGCCAGAGAGTAAATTTCAACCGATAAAGTAGAGAACCCATTTCCTGTTACAAAGAAAGTAACGGCAAAGTCATCAAGCGAGTAAGTCAGAGCCATAAAGAAGCCGGCAAAGATTCCCGGTGTGATATAAGGGAGGACTACTTTGGTGAGAACTTCCCTTCGGCTTGCTCCAAGGTCTCTTGCTGCGTCCACAAGAGACGAGCTCATTTCCTCAAGCTTAGGCAGGACCATAATGACAACGATCGGTACGCTAAACGCGATATGCGAGAGCAGCACCGAGGTGAAACCGAGCTTAATTCCAATCATCGTAAAAAGAATCAGGAAGGATGCACCGATGATGACATCGGGACTAACGATCAGTACATTGTTCAGTGTAAGGAGCGTATTTTTCGTGCGTCTTCTTTTTACATACGTAATCGCCAATGCACCCAGGACCCCTATAATGGTGGAAATTGCCGAGGAAAGCAGCGCAATGATCAAGGTGTTAAGAACGATAATCAGCAGCCTTGTATCCTGAAAAACCTCCTTATACCAGTCCAGCGTAAACCCTTCAAACTCCCTCATGGTTCCCCCGCTGTTAAAGGAATAATACATCAGATAAAAAATCGGTGCGTAAAGGATGGCGAAGACGAGAACTAAATAAAGATTGGAAAGCTTGCTGTTTTTTCTCATCTTGCGCTCCTCCTTCGGTTATTGGTTAGTAAGATAATGATTGCCATGGCGATGATCAGGAACACCGCAATCGTGGCCCCCATCCCCCAGTCCTGTGTGACGAGGAAATGCTGCTCAATGGCAGTCCCAAGTGTGATGACCCGGTTCCCGGCAATCAAACGCGTGATCATAAACAGTGAGAGCGCAGGAATGAAAACGGCCTGACAGCCTGATTTCACACCAGAAATCGTAAGCGGAAAGATCACCTTTTTGAATGTCTCCCATTGAGAAGATCCAAGGTCCCTCGCTGCATCGATTAAAGAAGGGTTCATTTCCTCAAGGGAGTTATAAATCGGCAAAATCATAAATGGAATGAAAATATATACGGATACAAAGACAAAACTAAAGTCTGTGAACAGAATCTGCTGTCTTCCGGCTCCGAGCCATGCCAGCAGATTGTTCGCCGTTCCGTATGTGCCGAAAATTCCAAGGAACGCGTAAGCTTTAAGCAAAAGATTAATCCAGGTCGGCAGGATAATCAGCAGCAGCCAGAGCTGTTTATGCTTCGTTTTTGTCAGCAAATACGCTGTCGGGTAGGCAATCAGCAATGAAAATGCAGTAATAAGGAATGCATACCAGAATGAGCTCAGGGTCATCTGCATATAGACCGGCGTAAAGAACTTTGCATAGTTGGCGAGCGTCAGGTTTCCTTCAATATCAAATAACGAATAGTAAAATATGAGAACGATTGGTGCAGCTACGAAGAGCACCATCCATAGTACGTAAGGAATCAGGTACAGATTGCGTGATTTAGTTTGCATGGCTTTCCCCAGCATAGGATTCAAGACGCTTATCGAATTCCTCTTCCGTTTCGTTGAATCTCATGACGTGAATCGCCTCCGGTTCAAAGTCGAGCCCGATTTCATCTCCAACCGTTGCTTTTTTCGTTGAATGGACGAGCCACTCATTTCCTGCTTCATCATAGCAGCAGATTTCATAATGAACGCCTCTGAAAAGCTGGGAATCTACCTTCACCTGAAGCTTTCCATTTTCCCTTTTGGCGATGACCAAATCCTCCGGGCGTACGATGATCTCAACAGATTCGCTTGGGAGAAAGCCTTTATCCACGCACTCGAATCTCTGACCGGCAAACTCCACCATGCAATCTTCAATCATCGTCCCGGGTACAATGTTTGACTCTCCGATAAAGTCGGCAACAAACCGGTTAATCGGTTCATCATAAATGTCTGTAGGCGTTCCGCTTTGCTGGATTTGGCCTTTATTCAATACAAAAATCTCATCTGACATGGCGAGCGCTTCTTCCTGGTCATGGGTAACAAATATGAACGTGATCCCGAGTCTGCGCTGCAGTTCTCTCAGCTCATACTGCATTTCCGTGCGGAGCTTTAAATCAAGTGCGGAAAGCGGTTCGTCCAGCAAAATAACCTCGGGCTCGTTGACAATGGCACGCGCAATGGCAACACGCTGCTTCTGCCCGCCGGACATTTCCGTGATTTCACGTGTTTCGTAACCTTCAAGATTGACAAAACGGAGCGCTTTCTTTACTTTTTCCGCGATCTGCTCTTTTTTCATTTTCTTGATGCGCAGGCCAAACGCAACGTTTTCAAAGACGTTCAAATGGGGAAACAATGCATAATCCTGGAACACAGTGTTTACCTGGCGCTTGTTAGCCGGTACATCATTTATTACTTTTCCATTGAAATAAATGCTTCCGTTTGACGGCTCCGTAAACCCGGCAATAAGACGGAGAATCGTAGTTTTTCCGCATCCGGATGGTCCAAGCAAGGTATAGAATTTGCCCCGCTCAATTTCAAAGCTAACACTGTCCAGTACTGGCGCAGCTTCATCATATTGCTTGGATACCCCTTCAAAGCGGATAATGGTTTCGTTTTTCATAACAGCCTCCTAAATGATATTTAAACAAACGTTTGATTATAAGTAGGAATTGGTAGCGACGAGGATAATCTCTGATGGTCCATCGAAGTCATTCGTAATCTGGTGAGTATCCGCAGCGGAAAAATAAATAGATTCCCCGGCACTTGCACTGTAATATCTGGTGCCAATCCGAATAGCCACCCTGCCGTTCAAGCAATAACCGTATGTTTCGGATGAAGAGGGTTCAAATTCTTTAAATTCCCCTTTTTCCTTGAAGAGAAGACGGACCGGTTCCATTTCTTTCTCATTGGATTCAGGAACGAGCCAGTGAATCTCATAGCCCTTCTCTTCATCTTTATACCCTGTTTGATCTTCTTCTGAATACACAACCTTTTGAATAGAATCCCCTGATTCAAAAAACTTTTCCGGGGTGCATCCCAGCACTTCCAAAATACTGAAAAAGGTTTCCATAGATGGGGAGCTTAAATCCCGTTCAAGCTGAGAAATGTAGCCTTTGCTTAAATCCGTTCGTTCCCCAAGCTCTTCCTGAGTCAGCCCGCTTTTCAGACGGAGATTTTTTATTTTTTTCCCTATTTGCATACATTACCCTTCATTCCTGTTTATAATAGGTAAACTTTAAAGTGAAGAAGTTTTGTATTACATTACTAAAAGTTTACTTTAAGCATTTTCAATTATAATACGAACGCTCTGATTTTCAATATAAAAAGCTTAATTTCCATTAAAAAACACACCGTTTGAAAACGGTGTGCGGATTACTATTATACTTTTTCCAGAAAATGCACTTCTCTCGTTTCAATGAGATCAGCGATTGCCTCGCGGTAAGCCTGATAGTGGGCGGATTGCATATGGGCATCTACCGCAGCCTGATCCTTCCAGTTTTCATAGAAAACGAAAACTCCCGGATCCTCTTTTGAACGATGAAGATCATAGCTGATGCAGCCTTCCTCCGCTCTTGAAGGAGCCAGCGCTTTTTTCATTTCTCCAAAGAGTTGCTCTTCTTTGCCGGATTTCGCTTTCATAATGGCATTGATTGTAATTTGAGACATGTACATTCCTCCTTATTTCTGTGCTTATACTATAGAACAAAACTTCCCTGAGGGATAAACATTTGCCTGCACATGCATATGTTTAGCATCTCACAAACAAGGTAATGCATTAGTATAACCAAAAGACACTCACTAAAGAAGGAGTTTTACACATGAATCGCTTTACTATACCAAGAGACATCTTTTTTGGAGAGAATGCGTTAGAAAAACTGAAAGAGCTTGAAGGCAGAAAAGCAGCTATTATCATCGGCGGCGGATCTGTTAAAGAAAATGGACACCTTGATAAAATTCTATCTTACCTTTCTGAAAAAGACATTGAGACAAAGGTAATTGAAGGCATAACCGAGGAGCCGACAATCCAAATGGCACAGGAACAGGCCCAGCATCTCCGTGATTTCGAACCGGATTGGATTATCGGAGTGGGCGGCGGATCCCCTATGGATGCTGCAAAAGCCATGTGGATTTTCTATGAATATCCTGAGATTGCGTTTGAAGAGACCATCAAACTGTTCAATCTGCCTCCGCTTCGCAAGAAAGCTAAATTTATCGGCATTCCGACTACGAGCGGGACGGCTTCCGAGATTTCCAATTTATCGGTCATAACAGACGGGAAAACTGGCATTAAATACCCGATCGCAAGCTTTGAGCTGACACCGGATATCGCGATTATTGACCCGGTTATGGTGGAGGACCTTCCTCAAAAATTGATTGCATACAGCGGCATGGATGCCGTTACCCATAGTATTGAGTCATACGTAGCGAAGCCAAGGACGGTTTTTACAGATTCCCTTGCAATTGAAGCAGCGGAAATTCTAAAGGATCATCTTGTTTCTTCTTATAAAGGCAGCAAAGAATCGAGAGAACAAGTGCATTACGCACAGGCGATGGCAGGAATGGCCTTCTCCAACGCTGTGCTCGGAAACGTTCATAGCATGGCCCATAAGAGCGGTCCAACGTTTGAAATTCCGCATGGCTGTGCAAACGGCATTTACTTGCCATATGTAATCCAGTTTAACCGCACCGTATCCGCTGACCGGTTTGCTGCTATTGCGAAGCGTCTTGGCTTGAAGGGCGGAAACAGCGAGGAGCTGACCGATTCTCTTGTTGAGTGGGTACGCTCGTTGAACAAAGAAATGAATGTGCCAAATTCCTTGAAGGAATATGGCATTTCAGAGGAGCTGTTTGAGAAGCATGTGGATGAAATGGCCAAGAACGCTATTGCTGACCCTTGCACATCAACGAATCCCCGTGAAACCTCCGAGGATGAGATGCGAAAATTATTCCATGCTGCCTACAATGGAGAAGATGTTACGTTTTAACCTGAAACCCAAGAGCCCCGGCTCTTGGGTTTTTTACTCTTCCTCTTTAAAAAGCTCAGCCAAGAGCCTTTCCCTGTTCTGCAGGAAATATTTAGTCAGACTGTAATGCTCCGTATTTTCATATTCTGTTTCCACAATCTCTCCCTCTTCAAATAACCGGATGGATGCACCCGGGTACCCAAGCAAAATGGGGGAATGGGTCGCGATAATAAACTGGGCACCGCCTTCCTTTGTCAAATCATAAATCACTCTGAGCAGAGCGAGCTGTCTTTGAGGTGATAACGCTGCCTCCGGTTCGTCCAGAAGATAGATTGCTTTTCCATTGAGCCGGTTTGCAAACAGCGATAGGAAGGATTCCCCGTGCGATTGCTGATGAAGGGACTTCCCGCCGTAGCTTTTATATTCATCCTCATCTGTTTCGTCAATATGGCTCGCAAACTGGTAAAAGGATTCGGCCCTGAAAAAGAACCCGTCCTGCGCTCTTGGAAGCCATGAAAGCTGAAGATGCTCCCCAAGGTCGGAATTCGATGCATGGACCTCGTAGCGGTTATGGCGGCTGCCTCCTGCAGTATGAAACCCGCATTGAAAGGCAATCGCTTCAAGCAGGGTTGATTTTCCCGAACCATTTTCTCCGCAGAAAAAGGTCACATCACTATGAAATGATAGTTCTTTTAAATTTCGGATCGCCGGTATGGTGAAAGGGTAATAATTAGGCATAGATCCGCTGATTGGCTTAAGCCGGATGCTTCGTAAAAACAAACCGTCCCCTCCTTTTTTGCTTCATTATATCTCAGCTGAACATTATTTTTTTCGAACTGGCCTTGTTTTTACAATAATCGGGTAATAAACCTATATGTATGTTACAGAGTCCATAGATAGAAAGAGGAGGAACCAGCCATGTTTACATCCAGACAAGAATTTATTGAGGAATGGAAAATCGAATCACAAGCCACAGAAAAAATCCTTCAGACGCTGACAGACGAATCACTAAGTCAGGAAATTGCACCGGGATACAATTATCTTGGCGGCTTAGGGTGGCATATCACGGTTGCTCTTCACACCATGCTTGCTCAAACCGGATTGAATTTCCAGCACCCTCCCCATGTAGAAACCATTCCTGAGTCTGCAGCAGAGATTGCATCTGATTACAAGAATACAAGTGACTCTATGATTAAAGCGATCCAGGAACAATGGGCGGATGAAACGTTAAATGAAACACGTGAATTTTTCGGAGATGAAGTACCTCTTCATGCTGTTCTGCGCACGCTGATCCAGCATCAGGCTCACCACCGCGGACAGATGACGGTATTGATGCGACAGGCCGGCCTGAACGTACCGGGTGTATACGGACCGAGCAAAGAGGAATGGACAAACATGCACTCTCTGGGCTAATCCCTTAGGCTGACAGCAATGCCTGTCAGCTTTTTTCTTTCAGCCGGAGATTTGTGGTATTCTTTAGCCATACAAAACAGGCGGTGATGAAGGTGAAGATTGTTGTGCTCTCTGATACCCATATTCCTAAAAGAGCAAAATCTCTTCCGCCCCGCCTTTTAGTTGAGCTTCAAACGGCTGATGCCATCATTCATGCCGGAGATTTTCTAAACGCTGACGCCTGCCGGGAATTGTGCAGGCTCGGAACCGTTCATGCGGTATACGGAAATGCGGATGATGAGGAACTTAAACACCTTCTCCCCCGCCGTCTGCTCCTGGACATGAACGGCTTTAAGATCGGTGTTGTCCACGGCCATGAAGGAAAAGGGGCTTCAACTGAAAGACGGGCTCTGAATGCCTTCAAAGACGAACATCTAGACTGTCTGATCTTTGGCCACTCTCATATTCCCGTTAAAAAACAGGACAAGGGGCTTCTCATTTTTAATCCGGGATCCCCAACTGATAAAAGAAGGCAGCCCCGCTTCTCCTTCGGGCTGATCAACATTGGAGAGACACTTCAAGCCGAACACGTTTTTTTCGAAAAAGGGTCATACTAAACACGTACATAATTCAGAGGAGGATTACAAATGGAGACTTTTACAGTAGCATTTCATAAAGAAGACGAAACAGAGGACATGACGGTCTATAAGCTATCTGAAGAGGATTTTGCAGCCAAAACGGAAGGCGGGACCCGCCATTTATTCGAGCTTGATACAAATGTAGGCTACTTTGTATTTTTCGATGCCGAGGATAAAGACCGCAGCGAATCCTATCTTGTTCTGCAGTACGAGGAAAACGAAGAGGATCCGGTTGCATGCTATGGATTTGAATTGAAAGATTTCTACCAGTTTACAGCTCTTTACTTAAATGACCTTGAATTCAGTGAAGAACAGCAGGCAGCAGAAGGCGACGAGGAAGTGTACGGTCCCATTCATCACCTTGCCCACCTCATGTTCCATATCGCGGAAGCCGGGAATAAAACCGCATAAGAAAAAGGCTGCTGTCCGGCAGCCTTTTCTTATTCTTCTTCCTGCTCCTCAGGCAAATGCTCAAGGCAATAAGAGGCAACCATTGCTTCCTCTTCCTCATCCAAACCGAAGTCAAAGCTCTGTTCTGTCTCTTTTTCATAAAATTGATATTGAGTAATCCGCGCCTGCTCATTCTCCAGCAGGAAAATCACCCGTAAGTAGATCCCGTTCTCAGAATAAAGCTCATCATCCTCCGGAACATCCAAATCCAATAAAAATTCATACCGTTCACCAGGCAATATCCCAAACGGATCCTCAAGCAGTTCCGCTTCGTGGCTAGTAATTGTCAGCATCCTGACACCGTCCTTCCATTAATCACTTCACTCGGATTATACACAACTTGTCCCTTCAAAGAAATAAAACTGTGTAAGAATAGATGAAATCGGGAATGGACAAGTAGGTGCATCAAAAGGATGCATGCACATCGAAAGGAGAGATTCAGCTTGAGCACCAAACTAACCGAAATGGCAGAAGAGGTAGCAGGCAAATCATTCGATCCGGCCGAAAAGGAAAAGGAACATACAACAACTGGTCTTGAAGTGACCCACGAACAAATTGGCCACCATTACGCAGCAGGCACCATTGATCAAAGCATAAAAACTAAAAACGGTGAATAGGAAAAAAACGAGGGCTTCCGGCTCTCGTTTTTAAATTTGGAATAATAAGTTGTCTAAAAGGTCCTTAGGCTCCCGGTATGATTGTCCATTATTGGGATCATGAACATCCTCAGTACTTTTCAGCAGATCAACAGCATCAGCATAGCGCAGCCACGTCTCAATACTTGAAACGACAATCCTTGCCTCCACTGTAATTAATTCAATCCCCAAAACCGAAATTCGCGCAAATACATCGATGACAATTCCTTTATCCAATATGCGATCCACGACTTCTACAAGGCTCGATCCATCCCTGCATTTTTCAAGCATCATCTTTACCCCCTCCTTATTTTTTACTGTGTTCTCCTAACGGGCTTTCCAATGACAAATCCGCTTACCTGATCAAGCCTGCCTCTCCAAAATGCAGAAACGGCCGCTTTTTCCCCTTCGATGTATACATTTTTCAAATGAATGAACGCAGCCGTCCCATGGTCTCCCGCCCCTTTGCTTGCTTCGTAAAAACGCTCACTCAATTTGGCCGAATGCTCATCGGCACGCTGCTCAAATAAATGGCCTAATCCCTCTAAGTAATCGGAAGCCGAAATAAGACCCCCGGTCACCGCCTTGCCATCCACAGTTAAAATCAAATCCAGCTCAAAATCGTAACGATTGGCTGTAATCACAAGCGTTTCCAGAATGGAATCCCGTCTATAGGATTCCCGAGAATCGTCATCCATATGGACTGCCTCCCTTTAAATTAATCTTTTCAAATCAAGTGCATCAAGCAGGCCGGTACGCTCTCCTTTTGGCCGTTCTTCAATAGGGTGTGCCTTTGAACTTAAATAAGGATCTCTTTCCCACCAATCCAGTCCGATTTCCTTCGCTTTATCGACAGAAGCCACAATCAGACGGATTTTTATGGTCAAAAGCTCTACATCCGCCAGGTTAATCCGGATATCCCCAGCGATGACGACGCCTTTATCAAGAATTCTTTCCAGTACATCGACTATTGAACTCGTTTGTTCAGACAGCACGCCCCTTACCTCCCTTACACAGACTCATCATCCAGCAGCTTGCTCCACTGTCGTCTTTCCATGTCTTTTGCGCATTCATATCTTCTGATCCATTCTTCATATTGCCGCCTGTACTCATCTTCATGAATTTCATTTTTTTCATGCCTGAGCTCAAGCATCAGCAGGTTTTTCTGAATAATACCAACGTCATACAGTTGCTTATCTGCTTCTTCCTTTACTTTTTCAGCAGCTAGCAGGAACAGCTTCAGCGGCAATAACAGGACAGGCATCATGAGCTCTTCTCTGCTCTCAAATGAATATTAATGAAGTTATAAGGCGGCCATGGTCCCGTATAAACAAAATCAGCCTGGTCCTTGAATGTTTCGTACAGCTCTGAAACAAGTTCATCAAATGAATCCTCCTGCTCTCTTCTAATGAGATACGATCCGTTCAGCAGCATCGTTTCTGTCAAAATGTCATTCTGCCTGGAATCATCCGCAGCGTCATGAAGCTTTTGATGAATGCTCTCGTTAAATTGCTTTCTTAAAGAAAGAAAAAAACGTTCAGCAAGCTCTCCCTGTTTAATCCGGTCTTTATAAAGCGTGCTTTTAGCAGGCTTCACTTTTTTATCCAATTCCTGCGCCAGCCAATCTTTTTTCCCAATCACCTTCAGACCGACCTCTACTCTTCCTTTAAGGGATGGTAGAATCCCCTGAAGCTCGGGATAAAGACGCTTAAGCAGACCTTCTGCCTCTTTCAAAGAATGTACAATGTGCCCGAAGCTGAACGGAAAGACAGCCTCGCTGCCATCCATAAAGGATGTGATGACCTTTTGATGCAGAAGCAGATTTTCTTTCGATGGTCTTAACAGCAACGGAACCTGCGCGGCTGCCAGGAACAGATCCTTATACGGGATAATCAGCAATTCACGGTCCATTCCCTCAAAATAAATTCTCCTGTCCACTTCACAGTCCGGCCTTGCGGCAATGCAAAAAACGTACAGTCCTGCATCAGAAGTCAATCCCATTGGCCCGTCTCTCCACGGTGCTTCAAGTATTTTCGCGAATACGAGATGACCTCGTTTTGGCTGTTTAATTTCACATCGTACACTCCCACCATCTCATCCCGCGCATACTTTCTCATATACTCTTTTTCTTCAATGATTTCGACCAATGCGCGGAATCCCTCATCATCCGGTTCAACAGAAGGAATCTTATGAGGGGACGTAAGATATTCGCTAAAAAACTGTTCAATGGCTTCAAGCGTGTTTTTCAAGTGTTCCCATTCCTTTCATTTCTGCCTGTTTTTGTTAGATTTACCTGAATGCTCATTTTTATGAATTCATTTAAAAACGCAATAAAGGCTTCCGCTCGGCGGAAACCTTTTCAAAAAAGCTCTGTTAAACTTGGCTGTTGATTTCCGTTGCAGGCTTTCGCTTTCCGCGGGGCGGGCTGCTTGAGCCTCCTCGCCGCTTAGCGCCTGCGGGGTCTCACCTGTCCCGCTGCTCCCGCAGGAGTCTCAAGCCTTCCACTCCAATCAACAGGTGTGTAAAATCAACACCTTGCTTTAACATAGCCTTCAAAAAAAAGACAGCCCCTAAAAAAGGCTGTCCTTCTAATTGTCGTTATTTTTCAGGCTTAAATGTTTGGCAATCTGTTTCATGACTGGTTTCGGCTTTCGATCCCTTATGACTGACTACGTAGATTTGTGCAGCGCCGCACTTTCTGCCTTTTTCATTATAGACACAGTTGCCCACATCACATAACACGTCCTGAGCCACAGTTCACACCTCCCAAGCCATTTTTGAAGGTCTCATTTGCTTAGTACAACTATACCCGCTCACGACGAAAGCAAACAAAAAATACCAGGAAGCGGCTGCTCCCTGGCTCTCCTTTTAAATCGAGCGAATGGCTTCATCTATTGATGTGTCCCCGCTGATTAAATCAAAGGACTTCTTAAACGTGTGATTCTCTGCAAGCGATGCCGCAATCACCCTCGCCACATCCTCTCTAGGAATCGAACCGCGCTCGAGATTTTCTGCTGCTGAAACCTTTCCCGTCCCCGGCTCATTCAGCAATCCGCCCGGACGGACAATCGTATAATCCAAACCGCTCCGTTCAAGCTCCTTATCCGCATAGTGCTTCGCTGCATAATACGGAAGCAGCTGCTCATTCCAGTTTTCCCGGTTATGAGCCTGAAGCGCACTCACCATCACAAACCGCTGAACGCCAGTCTGTTTTGCGGCTTCAATCAGCTTTCCTGCCCCATCCAAATCAATGAGAAGCGTTTTATCTGAACCCGTACTTCCACCGGAACCGGCGGTGAATACAATCGCATCGCTGCCCTTCACCGCATTTTCAAGATCGGAAACCGTTCCCTCCAAATCAGCCAGCACCGTTTCAATCCCCTTCTCAGCAAAAGCATCCGCCTGCTCCTGCTTCCTCACCATTGCAATCGGAGTATGCTCCCCGCCGCTTTGAAGCAGCTCCACTACCTGCTTTCCAATCTGACCGTTTGCACCTGCTATGATTACTTTCATCTTGCATCTCTCCTTTCAGCTGTTCTTATCTTGTCCATATTGTTTCAAAAACGTGAATCTATTTCAAACATGCTGTTTGGGCGGGGTGTTAATTAAACGTTTGTTTAAGGCATGGGAGGGGTGGGGTGGGGGATGGTTTGTCTGACGATTTTGTCTGACGAACTCATTCTGCCCCCGTTTGTCTGATAACTCATTTCTCCACCCACAAACTCACTCTCTTATCGGTTTACTAGTCTATCTGCTTGCTCCTCTACAAATGTGACAAACCAAACTCTCCATCCAACGATGGATGACGGAAGCGATGACCTGGGATAAAATAGGATCAGAGAATGGAAAGGAAGTTTTTTACATGAATACATTGCGTATGGTTCATCCTATTGCCTGGAATATCATTATCGGAACTTTGTTCAGCCGAATGGCCACTTCGATGAGCATTCCTTTTCTGGCCATTTACCTGACTAGTGAAATGGGGGTTTCTGCTTCTGTAACAGGGGCGATTATTGCAGCGAGTTCTCTTGTGGGGATTGCAGCGAGTTTTTATGGAGGGTATTTATCTGATCGTTTTGGACAAAAGCCGGTTCTGCTTGTATCTATTTTCGCTTGGAGTCTCGTTTTTATCGGGTTTGCCCAGTCCTCTGCTGTATGGATGTTTTTTGTGATGAATATGCTGAACGGACTTTGCCGGGCCGTATTTGAGCCTACATCCAGGGCGATTCTCTCGGACGTGACAGAGGAGAAAAACCGGCTGGTTCTTTTCAATCTCCGCTATACAGCGATCAATGTCGGTGTCGTGTTCGGGCCGATTATCGGCCTTCAGCTTGGTTCTTCTACCTCCCTTTCTGCGTTTTATTATGCAGCGGGAGCCAGTCTGCTGTATGGATTGTCGCTTGTTTATATGCTATCCGTACATAAAATTGGAACACCTTCCACTGCGAAACCTATTGTAACGGTGAGGGAAGCATTCGGCGTGCTGAGAAAGGATACCGTTTTTCTGCTGGGACTGGTTGGAATTGTATTGTCTGTTGCAGGTTATTCCCAATTTAGTTCGACGCTGCCTCAGTTCTTTGCGATGTCGCCGAAAATCGAGAATGGAGCCCAATTTTTCTCCTTGATGCTAACGTTAAACGCAATTGTTGTCATCGTGTTTCAGTATCCGCTCATTCAGTTTGGGAAAAAGTACAGCCCTATTCTTTCGATTTTGGCTGGAAATCTGCTTGTTTCAATCAGCCTGCTGACTTTTAGTCTGACGGACAGTTTATTCGGGATTCTGGGAATCGTGGTTTTGTTCACGGTTGGGGAAGTATTGATGTTCTGCATGACGGATATGTTTGTGGATCAGCTTGCCAAACCGGGATTGAAGGGCTCGTATTTCGGCGCCATGGGCTTCACGGGGATCGGGAGTGTTATTGGCCCATTTGCAGGGGGCATTCTGCTTGACTCCTTCGGAACGACGCAGCCGATTCTTCTTTTTGGGGCTCTTGCGGTGATGACAGCGCTTGGTATTCCTATGCTTATAAAAGTACACATAATGAGCAGACGGAAAGCCGCTGTCACACCAATGCATGAATCTAAAAGTTATTAAAAAAAGCCGCCCGGCAATCGCTGAGGCGGCTTCTCTGATTATTCCCCTTCAAAAACAGCCTCAAGTTCCTTTTTTTCGGCATGCATCTGAAAGTATCTTTCTGCGATTTTTTCAGAGGAAAAGCTTGTTCCCTCTTGTACGAATCCTTTTATGGTCAGCGTTCCAACATATATTCCTTTTGGTTCAAGTTCCTGGCTCAGGCTATAGGCTAAATTCCGGATGCCCGCTTTCCCTATTGCCAACGAGGAATAATCCGCATAAGGATAAAGAGCAAGTCCTCCTCCTGTTAATAGGATCGATCCCCCGCCTGTTTTCTCCATGGCAGGAAGTACAGCCTTCACACTGGTTAATGCACCGCCAACACTCACGCTGAAGTCGCGAATCAAATCGCTGGCTGCTAAGCTTGTCGGCTTTCCGGGCGTTCCCGCGGCTGCATTATAGAGCAGCACATGGATGCTGCCAAACATTTCGATAGCAGCGGAAATTGCTGCTGATAAACTGTTCTCATTAGAAGCATCCCCCTGGAACCCTTTTGCTTCTACTCCATCTTCAGCAAGTTCGGATACATATTGGTCTAGCGCCTCTTTACGCCGGGCAATAAGGGCTACAGAGTATCCCTCTTTCCCAAATTTTTTTGCGGCTGCCATGCTGATTCCTTCGCCAGCCCCTACAATGATCATCGTTTTATTCATTGATTCCGCTCCCTTATTTGTATATACAACCATTACGTTTGTATATACAAATTAACACGATGAAAAAAGGATGTCAACTGCCCACCCTTTTCCAGCTTATTTTTTTTCAATAACGATAAAGCAGGTGCTGTCTGGAAGCCTGACAGGAATACCGTTTTCATCCGTTAGCTCTATTTTCTTCAGCAAATGCTCTTCATAGCCTTCCTGCAGATAATGTTCGAAGAGCAGAATTTCGGCTTCACTTCCGAGAGCAGTCTTTATAAACTCTTTAAATAACGTGGGTGTAAAGTAGCCAAATTGCTCCTGAATTTCATGCGGATAGGCTTCTTCTCCCCATGTATACGTGTAGAGGAATTCCATCGCATCGTTTACATTCAGGAGAACGGCATCCTCTCCAGCTAATGTATATTCAATCGCTCTCCCCTCAAAATCCTGTACATACCTTTTGAAAAAAGAAAGGCCCTTCGAATCTTTAAACCGAATGATTCTTTTTTGTTCCGCAGGTTCAGTCATGATGCCGTCCCGGATAATGATTCTCCCTTTTGGCCGAAGGGCTTTCAAGGAGCTTTTCAACGCTTGAGCGATGACGAGATGATTAAACTTTTTACCTTCGTAAGGAATGTAGGAAAACATTTCATGCAGGATGGAGGAGAAAACAATTGTGTCTGCACCTTCTTTTCCCACATAATGCTCGAGCTCCAATGCATCCCCTTGCATGACTTCCCATGCGGCCTGCTCTCTTTGCTTTTTCCTTTTCAGCTCTTCTACTACATTTACAGCAATATCAATTCCAATTATTTTAGCCTCTGGATGGTACTGGGTTAACAGATCGAGCATCACCCCGCCTCCCGGACCAATATCAATCATTGTTTCTCCTATTGCGTAATCGGCAATTTTTTTCTTGAAATCCTGCGAACTGTTCATATCGCTTAAATACGTTTGTTCGTTATTCAGTCTATCATATCCATCTTTCCTGAAATTGAACAAATCGTATAAAAGCACGATTGCCCGGTCATAGAGCGGAGATTTTTCAGCCTCCTGGCAAAACTCGATCAGCTTTTCGGCTGCGGCTGAAAAGGAGAAATAAATGCCCGCCATCTCCTCATGCTCGTTCAAAGCTGCGGAAATTAGCTGGACATGTTCATTCTCCGGCTGCTTTCCATTCAGAAGCTCTTCGATCGAATATTCATCAAGATAGGATTCTATAATTCTTTTTTTGTATACATTAACAGTCTTTCTTCCTTTATAGTCGTAATACAGTTCCTTCATCATTGGTTCAAAGGAAATCTGACTAAGAGCAGAATCCTGCGCCTGCTTCTCTGTTAGCAAGAATATCTTGATAAATTCCTCAAAACTGAAATCATACAGCGCGGCTTCCACATACCACATGTCGATCGTTTGAAAAAAAGCGTCCAGCCGGGGTTCAGCTAGAGGAATTTCCTTCACAAATTCTTTATAGACTGCTGCAAAGTCCTCTCCGAAAATGGCTGCATTGGTTCTAAGTCTTTTTATCCTCTCATAAAGGTTCTGCTCCCTGCTCGTTTCACCTGCGCAGATCCAAGTGATCACTTCTTTCATTTCCTCTTCAACAGATTTCCATATGCCGGGAGACACCCCTTCGATGATGCATTGGTTTAAGGCATATAAAATAGAGAACAAATCATTCTTGATTACATGTGTTAGAGGGAGGAGTGAAGCATATCGAACTTCTCCTCTTATGTATTGTCCCGCTAATCCGTGAGTCAGGATGAGGAGGTATATTAGTTCTTCCCGTTCACGATCCCGTTTTGATTCCGGCAGCTTTTCCATTTCGGAAGCATAAATTTGCGCAGATCCAATATTGTGTATGGCAAGCTGATAGCCCTTTTTCAGCCATTCACGCCTTTGGTGGGGAAGGCCGCATTTAGCTGTTTCACTCCAGATGAGGACTTCTTCCACTGCTTGTTTTTGGTATTCCGGAAGATGCAAGCCATCAAGCGTGATGAGCGTTCTTTCCACATACTCCAGTACAGGGTTTTCTGTCATATGCTCAAGCGAGTCAATTTGTTCAAGATTCACATTTTTCTCTTTCGTCAGGGTTAGGAATTTCAGCCACTTGTGCTCCCGAAGCAGCAGAGTATTCCCTGATTTAAGCTGGTTGATCGCGTTTAATGATGAAAGCACGGAATCCGCTCCTCTTTTCTATTCTTTAACCACTCTATCATACTCTAAATATTCCAATACCCGGAAATGGAATGTCCTTACGACTACGCTCATAGAATGAGAGTATACGAAGGGAGCTGGTCCGGATGCTTGAATGGAGTGCGGCTATTGCTGCGGTGGCCTTTACGATTCTCGTTGTTTTCCTGATTATGACGCTGCGCAAGGTGATGGTTACTCTCGCTGAGACCAAGAAAACGTTATCGGATGCCAGGAGTGCTGTGAACGGTCTGACGGAGGAAGCGGAGGAACTGATTCACACCGCTAATCAAATTTCAGTTGATGTAAAAGGGAAGGTCAAAGCGGTGGATCCTCTGATTGAATCTGTGCATGATGTTGGCGAGGTTATTCAGAACGTTACAAGTTCAGTAAAAAGAGCAACTGCTCAAAATTCGAAGCCAAAGACGATTCATATGCAGGAAAGCAAGCCTGTTCAAATTAAATTGAAATAGCAAATGAGGCCGGGATGAGACGGCCTCTTTTTATTATCAAGTCCTTCCAGCTCATTCTTGCCGAATCCACTTTGAAAATTTTAATTTGTCTTTTTTGTGAAATACTTCACAATATGTTGCATTTTCAATTAAGCGGAGTATACTGAAGGTAAGTCATGTGAAGCAATTCACATATACTTGTGAATTGCTTCACAAAACATATTAGGAGGTCTTTTCTAATGAAAGTTATTGTTATTGGATGTACACACGCTGGTACTGCAGCCGTTTCAAATATGAAAAAACAATACCCTGAAGCAGAGATTACCGTTTACGAGAAAAATGATAATGTGTCCTTCCTTTCCTGCGGAATAGCGCTATATGTAGGCGGAGTTGTAGAAAAAGCGGAGAGCTTATTCTACTCTTCACCAGAACAGCTAGCCGATCAGGGCATCCATATGAAATTAAAACACGAAGTGACCAATATCGATCGTCACGGAAAAGAAATCACAGTAACCGATATGAAGACAGGTGAATCCTTTAAGGATTCTTACGATAAACTAGTTATCACAACCGGTTCATGGCCAGTCGTTCCTCCGCTGGAAGGCATTCAGCTAAATAACATTCAGCTTTGCAAAAATTACTCCCATGCTAAAACAATCATTGAGAAATCAAAGAATGCCAAAAACATTACAGTTGTCGGTGCAGGCTACATCGGAATCGAACTTGTAGAGGCGTTTGAGCATTATGGGAAAAATGTGACGCTGATTGATGGAGAAGAACGGATTTTAAACAAGTACCTGGATCCTGAATATACGAATCAGATTGAGAGTACGCTTGCTGCTAAAGATATAACTCTTGCCCTCGGACAAACCGTAACGCGTTTCGAAGGTACTGACGGCAGCGTTTCGAAAGTCATTACATCCAAAGGTGAGTACGAAGCAGACCTTGTCATCCTCTGCATCGGCTTCAAGCCGAATACTGGTCTTTTAAAAGGCGAAGTTAACATGCTTTCTAACGGGGCAATTATTGTGGATGAATATATGAGAACGAGTGATGAAAGCATCTTTGCTGCAGGCGACAGCTGTGCAATCCGCTACAACCCGACAAAACAGCCAGCTTACATTCCGCTTGCAACCAACGCAGTCCGGATGGGCACTCTTGTTGCGAAAAATATTATGAAGCCGACGGTCCGCTATATGGGAACACAAGGTACATCAGGGATTAAAATTTATGACCTGAACATCGCCTCCACAGGTGTAACCGAAACCGCGGCCTCTCATTTAAATATGAATGTGAAATCCATCACAATCAAAGAAAACGACAAGCCTGAATTCATGCCTGAATACAATGAAATCATGTTGAAAGTAGTTTATGAGGAAGAAACGAACCGCATCGTCGGCGCTCAAGTAATGTCAGAAACTGATGTAACCCAAGCCGTCAACACTCTCTCTGTCTGCATTCAAAATGAGATGACGATTGATGAACTCGGCTTCGTCGACTTCTTCTTCCAGCCTCACTATAACAAGCCTTGGAACTTTCTAAACCAGGCAGGACTTCAAGCTATTGGCTAAGCCAGGGGATTCCCTGGCTTTTTTATTTATGCTCTCTTAAAGCGCCCTGTTGGCTGGATTGGAAGGCGTGTGATTTCTGCGGGTCAAGCTGGTCAAGGAAGGCCTTGCAGACGGAAAAACAAAATCTTTTCAATAGCCAAAAAGCGCCCGGGGTAAAGACTTGATTGCTGGTGAAAAATAAATACTTCAGGACTTCTCAAACTGAGGAGTCCTTTTTATTTTGCCTCCTCTAGCTCATCCCTTTCTCTTATAACGGCAGGACGGATCCAGGCCACATTTTCATGGACACCGGTTTGTTCTTTTAACTTCTCCTGGATTGCCTGAATGTGCTCCTTGATGGTAGAGGCCGTCATCTCCAGTTCCATTAAATGGGATTGCTGCTCCATTGTAATCTCAGCAGATCCCTCAGTCCTCATGCTTAACTTTTCAGTCAGTTCCAGAATCTCATTCATCCGGTCGATTAGAAGCTGATTCTCCATTTCCACTTCGGCTGAGTCTCTTTGCACTTCATTTGACTGCTCCGCCAAATGATCAACAGCCGTCATGACTTCTTTAAATATCCCGTCCATTTCATGGCCTTTTTCTCTTCCTTCTTGAAGAATCTCCTGATTCAAATCAAAGGCCGTTTCCTGTGACAGGATGCTTTTGTGCACATCTTCTACGATCAATTCAATGGCAATCGCACTTTCCTTTACCTGAGCCGAAAGTTTGCGGATTTCATCGGCCACAATCCCGAATCCGGCTCCATGTTTCCCTGCTCTTGCCGCTTCAATCGCTGCATTCAGTGCAAGAAGGTTCGTTTGATTGGCTATATAATCAATAGAACTTAATGCTTTGGTTACTTCTCTCATTTTTACAACAAGCGACTGATTATAGGCTGCGAATTCATCCGAAATTGTCACAATCCTTGAGAAAACCTGGCTGAAAGCTGCAGCTTTTTGTATTCCGCTTTTTGATAAAACGGTGACATCCGCTGCTGTATGAGAGGTTACTTCAATAATTGAATCCAAATTTTGAATCATCCCGTTAATTTTACCTAAGCGGTCACCGAATACTTGGATAATCTCTTTTTGGGAATTAATATCCTGGACCATCTCCATAAGCTGTGTACCCACCTGTTCTGAAGACGCACTCACCTGAGAGTTCATCAATTGAAGATGTCCCCCATGAGCTTCCAGGTGCCTTAATTCCTCTAGTGAACCCACAAACGGAGTTTCCGCCACCGGTTCTTCCGCTTCTTTGGCAGGTACTGACTTTTTTCTAAAAAGGAAGACAAACAGCAAACCGGTCATGACCGCCGTACCAGCCAAGGATGCAGCGAAAGACATCACGAAATAATGATAAAACGTAAGAACAATAGCAAAGAGTGATCCTCCTGCGATCATCGGTATTCTTGATTGCATCATATTGCAAAGCTCCTTTTTTGCAGAATCCGAACAAGCTTGAAAGTAAACGGAATGCCAATCAAGTAGACCATTGAGATTTTTATGAGGTTATAGGGCAGGATGACGAACAGCACTGCCGTCCTCATATCTTTTACCATTGGATTGAACTGGGAAAAAGATGCTGTATACTCTACAGCATTTAAACCGAGAAGATTCATAATGGACGGCAGAATAAAATAGTAGTTAACTGCGTACATCGCCGCTAAAAAAATAAGAATGGAGATGCCATAGCTCGTCCAGTCCAGTTTTTTACGGTAGAAATAAAACAATCCAATCAATCCTGCAATTAGAGATCCGGATATAAAATTGGCAAATTGACCTACCGGAAAACCTACATAGCTGCCATGCAGCACATACTCCACAATGTTCTTTACAAGCTGAACCAAAATCCCTGCCAAAGGCCCCATTGTAATTGCGCCAATCAGCGCTGGAATATCACTTAGGTCGAGAGTAAGAAATGGCGGGAAAAATGGAAGTGGAATTTTAAAATAATACAATAGCATGCTGCATGAAGCCAGAATGGCAATGGAGGTCATTCTTTGTGTTTTGGACATGGTATTAAGCTCCTTTAATTTAGGAAAAGACAGCTTCGTAAGCTGTCTTTTCTATCATTTATACGGTCGTCGTTTCTTTAACATGTGGTGCAAGGAGACTCACTGCCTGTTTGACTACAGCAGGGCTGGAGCTTTTGATTCCTTTGAATTTACGGCTCTCTTCTACTTCATGCTGCCCGAAGCCTTCCATATCAAACGCTACCATCATCGACTTAAACATCGGCGAATCAATTACGAGGAACCATTCTCTCATTAACTCGGCTTTAGGAGGCAATGCGATATAGTCAATTCCATCTGCCGGATCCATGTCTGCATCATTTTCTCCGAATATATGAACTTGAGAAAATTCCGTCATCGCTTGAAAACGATCGAGTACATTTTTCGCACGGGAAAACTTCTGAAAACCAGCGTATACATTTCCTTTAAGCTTTTTGGTTAAAACCATATTTTCCATCATCAAGCACATGTACTCAAGCTGCGGAACACTCGTTTCGTATTTTAAGGATTGTGCATTCAGCCTTGACAGAGGGGCATTTTCCAGCCGTTCTGTTTCGCCTTCTACCGCTCCGAAACATTCTTGAAAAAGAGACAATTTTTGCAATGTCATCATTATATTCCTCCTCAAATCCTCTAAAATAGGTCTATTTATCTAATTAAATAGTATTATAAACTATAAAAAAAATTAAATCCATTTCCAATGTTCTGGTCTTTTAGTTCTATTTTCCGCGACTTACTAAAAGCATTCAATAAGCGATTAAACCTATTAAGGAAAATAGCCCCCACTTCCTAAGACCAAGTTTGGTTTCGCCTTGCAGGGGAATGAGTTAAAGTGGAAGAGGAAGTATGGTAAGGAGGGCTTTTGGTGAAAAAGAAAGCAGGGCTTGTGGTCTTGGCCGTTTCCATTCTTTTTTTGATTATCATGGTTTTGCAAAAGGATGATGAAAAAAGCACGGACTTCATCAATGTTAAAAAATATGGTGCTGTTGGAGACGGGGTCAAGGATGATACAAAAGCCATTCAAAAGGCATTAAGGGACGGAACCCATAAAAAAGTGTTTTTTCCAAAGGGAAAGTATAAGGTGAGCGATGACTTGACCGTAAAAGGAAATACAGAGGTTTACGGAGATCACGCTCGCATCTTTGCTGACTTCGGGTTAGCATCCGTTTTCCGAATAAAAGGCGACCATGTACATATTCACGATCTGACAGTGGATGGTAAGGCGAAGGCGCTGAGAGGCATTACCGTCGAGGCCGGTTCTTCCTATGCCCATATTTCAAAAAGCATACTTCAAAATTTCAATCAGCCTGAGGAACCTAAGAAACTGTCCCGGCAAACCGTAAGTGCTGTGAGGATTGAGGGCGGTACAAATCATACTACATTAGATGAAAGCAGAATTTTTAATGTAATGGCCCGAAACCCGATCGAGGGCTGGGATCATCATGTATCACGCGGTGTTCTGATCAGCCCGGCTTCAAAGGAACAGTCAGCTGCGAAAAACGTGACGATTTCCAACTCCTCCTTCTCAAGCATCGGACCGAAGGATGACGGAGATGGAATTGTCGTTCAGGGATTTAAAGAAAAAGTGAACGTGAACATCCTTGCCAACACCTTTACCAATATCCATAAAAGAGCCATTAAAATACAGTCTCCAGGAGCTGTGATCAAAAAGAATATCATTTACAACAGCTTCCGGAAAAACAACTACTACACCACCTACTACGATCCAAAAAAATATGATATGTGGGCCGCGATTTCAGTTTACGCCGACCATACGGTTATTCAGCAGAACTCCATCAGCGGTGCCGGAGATTATGGAAGAATCATCGATGTCGCCAATGCAAGCCATGTTAAAATCGACTCGAATTATATACAGAATGGCAGCAGGGCCAATTACGCCGACTCCTCTGTGGTATCGATTACATCCGAGACAAAACGGGATGCTGCAAACATCACTGTTTCCAACAACACCCTTGCAAATGGACGTTATGGCATCTTCGCCGGCAAAAACATTAAAGGCGTCAAGGTCCTAAACAATCGGCCGATCAATGTAGCGGACTATCAGAATAAAGCATTGAAGGAAACATTGAAGGAAAGCTAAAAAGACAGCCTGCGGGCTGTCTTTTTGAGTATGATTTATTAAAATGGTGAATGCCTGGATCATAAACGCCTGTTGAACTAGAGGTTATGATGAATTTTAGTTTATTTATGATGAATTTTTCGCATTTATGATGAATTTCCAATGGTTTATGATGAAATTTTCATATTTATGATGAATTTTCAAAGGTTTATGATGAAAAACTGGTTTCGAACTTCTTCTCAACTCTAAAAGCTTACTGCTGGTTCCCCGGCCTCCTCTTCCATTTGAGAAAGAACCTTAATAATTTTCTTATAAAACTGCTCCTTGCTTTCCCCCCTCTTCAATTCGTTATGAAGCTTTCCGTCCTTGATGAAAACGATGCGGTCACAGTAGCTTGCGGCGGAAGCATCGTGTGTAACCATCATCATGGTAGCTCCTGCTTCTTTATTGATTGATTCCATGATTTCAAGGACATCTCTTGCTGATTTCGAATCCAGATTCCCTGTTGGTTCATCCGCCAAAATCAGTTTCGGCTGATAGATAATCGCCCGTGCGATTGCCGTTCTTTGAGCCTGTCCGCCGGAAATTTCATAGGTTCGTTTATTTAAAATAGGAGCGATTCCGAGTTTTTCTGCAATCCTCTCAGCCTTCTCATTCATTTCCTTCACTCTCATGCCATCGAGTGTGAGACTCAGGACGATGTTTTCCTTCACAGTGAGAGTCGGCAGGAGATTAAAATGCTGAAAGATAAATCCAAGCTCCCGTCTCCGGAACAGCGCCAGCTCTTTGGACGATAAGCGGTTTGGATTCTTGCCATCAATTAAAATCTCGCCGGATGTGGGGGAATCGATTGTTGACACCATGTTCAAAAGCGTTGTTTTCCCGCTTCCCGATGGACCCATCACTCCAATGAACTCTCCCTGCTGAACGGTCAGATCAATTTTGGAAAGCGCCCGATAGGAAACCTTCCCTTCATACACCTTCGAAACATTTTTCACTTCAAGCATATTAGCTCCTCCTTTAAATGGCTTGCTTCACTTTACTTACATAACCCATGCGAATGACAAGGAAGTAAACAGTCTGTATCAGCATGAAGCTTCCAAGCACCATTGTAATTTCCATCCAAATTCTCGTACCGAACATATTGCCAAGCGCAATCAGCGCGACAAATCCGTGTGCAGCTGCTACCCCCGCGGGAACGAAAAACAGCAGCGACATTTGAACGGTTACAATTTTCTTCATTTCCTTGTCGGTCAATCCGATTTTTGAAATCGCCTGATATTTTTTCACATCCCCTTCGAAATCGGCATAGAGGCGGAAATAAAGGAAGCTTCCGGCAGCTGCGAAGAAAACAAATCCGATAAACAGTCCGACAAATAAAAAGATATTGATTGATTGTGTCACTTGTTCAATCTGTACAGCTGACGATGTAAAAAGAAAGGCTGGATCCTCTTTCTGACTGAAGGCCAGTTCAAGCTTTTTCCCGGCAGCAAGTGTGGCAGAGGGATTTTCTGTCCGATACGCTGTGTAGGATTTTTCATCTGCTTTTATTGCAGCAAACTGCTGGTCCGGCAGGATGACCAAGTCTCCGGCAAACAAACCCATGGAGAAAAGCAGTTTATTCAATACTTGCGGTTTGGCTGCTCCAAAAACTCCATCGATTTTTACCGGCTCCGGCTGCTGCTTCTGACTCAGACCCCGCGGGTACAGAAGGTCATCCTGCATAATAGCGGTCTCCCCTTCTTGAAGGGAAAGCTTCGGTTCTTCCCACAGAGCGGCCGCACGATTGTAATCGGTCTGTCCCATAAACGTATAGGCCTGATTTTCATCATTAAGCTGTTTATAGGCAACGCTCAGTTTTTCATAAACCGATCCCTTCAGCCCATTCTCAATTTGGCTGATCCGCTCGGCTTTTTTTTGATCCTTTGCAGTCGATTGATAGACGAACGTATAAGGCTGCTGCTGCGTCACTCCGTTTGTCATCAGCGCCCGGAAACCGACAAGCGTACCAATCGCAGCAAAGGCAACCGTCGAGACAATCGAGACGATAAAAAACATCCGAGCGTTGTCCTTCATTCGATAGGAAAGGTCTGAAAAAGTCACGATATTCGTCCGCTTCAAATAGATGCGCTCATTCTTTTTCAGCCTTAAAATGATCCAGACACTGGCTTGCGTGAACAGGAAATACGTACCGATGACAACCGCGATCGTAACGGGAATCATCGCAGTTACCACCATGACTCCCTTCGCAGCAATGGCCGCTGCATATCCTCCGAGAACCAGAATAGCCGCAAGCCCTGTCCGGATTTTAGATGCCTTCGGTTCTGGTCTCGGTTTTTCAGTGCCTGTCAGCAAATCAATCAGCTTATTTCCTTTCAGGACGGCTGCAGTGAAAGACGAAATGATTAAAAATAAAATAGTAAAGGCCGTTAATGTCAGAGCAATGGCGCTTTGAGGAAAATAAAACGGCAGGCTCGGAGTAAGTCCGATGACAGACGATCCGAGCATCAGCAGCCCCTTTGATGCAAGCAGTCCAGCTCCTATTCCAGATAAAACGGAAAGCATGCCGATGATCATATTTTCCAGAAAAACGAGCTTTCTCAGCTGAAGCTTCGTCATCCCATGCATAATTAGGAGCCCGAACTCTTTTTTCCTTGTTTTCAGAAACGTACTCATGGAATACAAAATGAAAAAGAACGTAAACACATAAATAATCGATTCGGCAAAATGCATTCCTGTAGAAGCATCTCTTAGCCTCGCAGCAGTTAATTCCGGATGAAACGCAAGAACAGCATAAGTAAAAAATACAAACACAGAGAAGGCACTGCTCAAAAAATAGGCGGCATACGTCCTCCAATTGCGGAGAACGTTATTCAGCGCCAGCTTGCGAAAGGTCAAAATGAACACTCCCTATAATCTTATTTGTGTTAACTGTATTACTACAAATAGTACAATTAGTACATTAGAATATTTTCCTTATGCTGTCAATATGAAAATTGGAAAACTGTGAAAAAATGACTTACCCTTCCATATTTCACCTAATTGTCATAGGTTTGTGTCAGTTGTTTTAAAGATGTATTTACAATATTGTTTTAATCTATTTACAAGAGTATTTTTAAGATGTATTAAAAATACTTGTTTATAAAGGAGAGCAGATTCTCATGCTAAGCGAAAAAACCAAATATATTGTTAAATCTACCGTACCTGTTTTAATCCAACATGGAACAGCCATTACATCCTGCTTTTACAAAAACATGTTTCACGATCATCCTGAACTATTAAACTTATTCAATCAATCGAATCAAAAGCAGGGAAGACAGCAGAAAGCACTTGCTCAAGCTGTACTTGCAGCCGCTGCGAACATCGACAATCTTGAGGTAATTTTGCCCGTCGTCAAGCAGGTAGGACATAAGCACAGGAGTCTCGGAGTAAAGAAAGAACATTACCCGATTGTAGGAAAATATTTATTAGAAGCAATGAAGGAGGTTTTAGGTGATCAAGCAACAGACGAAGTCATTTCTGCATGGGGAGAAGCCTATGGAGTCATTGCTGGAGTTTTCATTGGAGAAGAAGAGGAAATGTATTACCAAGCTGAAAATCAAGATGGCGGCTGGAGCGGTTTCAAGACCTTTAAGATTGCAAATAAGGTGGAAGAAAGTGACGTTATTACCTCCTTCTACTTAACCCCGGCTGATCACCAATCCCTTCCGGATTTTCTGCCGGGACAGTATATTTCAGTCAGAGTCAAACCTGACGGAGATGCTTTCTGGCATAACAGGCAGTACAGTTTATCAAATGCGCCCGGCACCGGAACCTTTAGAATATCAGTTAAAAAAGAACAGCTAGGAACGGTATCCGGCTTCCTCCATAATCAATTGAACATTGGGGATTTCATTGAGGTCAGTGCACCCGCTGGAGATTTCACCCTCGTTGATAACGGTACGGAGCCCATTACCTTTTTAAGCGGTGGAGTAGGAGTGACTCCATTCATCAGCATGCTGAACGATCTTGCAAAAAAAGACCCGGAACGGAATGTGCAGTTTATCCACGCAGCCCAAAATGAACAGGTTCATGCTTTTAAGAAGGAAGTAAATAACCTAATAGAAAGCATGACAAATGCGGAGGCTGCTGTTTTCTATGAGAATACGGATGGAAGACTTTCATTCGAACAGCTCCAGCGAATCCTTCTTACGAAAAAAGGAGACTTCTATGTGTGCGGGCCTGTTCCATTTTTGAAGGCGATGCTTGAAGCTTTATCACTGCTGGGTATTAAGGAAAACAGGATTCATTATGAGTTTTTTGGGCCGGCTGTGGATTTGAGCCAGCCGCAGGCTGTATGAAGACGAAAACCGGAGATCCATTTCTCCGGTTTTTCATTCTTGTACTGATTGAATTTGTTCCTTGTCTTCACTAACTTTTCCGTGCACCTGCCACTTATAAACCACAATCCCCGCCTCTTATTAAAAAACAGGAAGGATTGGTTTGCATATGTCCTTCGGCTGCAAAAAAAGACCCCTTGCTGTGCAAGAGGTCTTGATTTCTTCTTAGCTCAATTGTTTAATAACTTCTTTTGCCACGCTGATTGTGGACTGCGGATTTTGGCCTGTGATCAGGTTCCCATCCGCTTGAAGATGATCCGTCCAATTATCTTTTGTCACAACGTTCGCACCAAGCTCGCGAAGACGTGTTTCAAGCAGGAATGGCATGTATTGATCCAATGTCGTTTCTCTTTCTTCTTCATCTGTGAAAGCTGTTACCGTTTTGCCGGCTACAAGAGGTGTTCCGTCAGAAAGCTTCACGCCAACAAGACCAGCCGGACCGTGGCAAACAGCTGCCACGATTTTATCCGCTTCATACATATCGCGGACAATTTCATGAAGCTTAATGTTGTCCGGAAGGTCGAACATCGTACCGTGTCCGCCGGGCATGAAGACCGCATCGAATACAGACAGGTCCTCAATGTCCTCAAGCTTCACAGTGTTTTCCAGATATTTCGCTGTATCCAGAATTTCCTGCGAAGTTTCTCCGCCTTCCAGACTGCGGTCGTCAACCGGAGCTTTTTTCCCAAGCGGGCTTGCAACCGTTACTTCATATCCGAGTTTTGCAAACTCTACGTACGCTTCTCCGAACTCTGAAAGCCACAAGCCTGTGCTGTGACCATTATTCATTTTGTCAGCCGTTGTTACGACCATTAATATATGTTTCGCCATGATTTGGTTCCTCCTCATGTGAATGGTTGAATTTGTTTTACAGACCCTATTCTAGTCCCATCTGATCCATAATACAAATTAGAAAATCGCAGAGTATGTATAAGGAATTTTATAAATATAAAGGCTCTGTCAAATTTGGCTTGTTGATTTCCGCTGCAGACGCTCGCTTTCCGCGGGGCGGGCGGTGAGCCTCCTCATCGCCAGGCGCTTGCGGGGTCTCACCTGTCCCGCTGCTCCCGAGGGAGTCTCACGTCTTCCGCTTCAATCAACAGGTGTTAAAAAACAACACCAAGCTTTAACATAGCTAATACAAAAAAAGCCCCATTCAGGGCCTACGGTTCAATCACGATTTCCCCTTCTCCTGACGGTACTTCGAAACCATTTAAAAAATTAGTTAAAATCTCTTCTGTAATTGGAAAGGCTGCGTTGGCATCAAAGCGCTTGCTTCGTATCTTCAGCCTCTTTCGCAGTTCCTCCGGGTGCACCTTCAAATAAATGAGCTTCCACTCACCGCCTGTTTCTTCAATCAGCTGTTTATACGCATTTCTTCTCGCACGCTGCCAAAAACTAAAGTCAATGACTACAGATTGCCCATTTTGTATTAGCTCCTCTAGTAGTTTCCGAAGCTTTATTTCTGCTTCCTCTTTGAACTTCTCGTACTCTTCTTCACGGTAGTCAATTCCGAACCGCCCATGAACAGCCCATATTTCTTCATCAATGGAGAGCCTAGTAAAACCTTCCTTTTCGAGCTGCTGGGCAAAGGTCGTCTTTCCTGAGCCCGCGACCCCGCACATCATGACCGCTAATGGTCCTCTATGCTTTAAGAGGTCCTCTATTACTGGGCTCATTGTTTTTTCTCCAGATTCAGCTGCCATGAGACACCATATTTGTCCTCCACCCATCCGAACTTCTCGCTCACGGGTGTTGGGGCAAGCGGCATCAGCACCTTTCCATGATCAGATAGCTTTCGAAAAACGGTCTCGATTTCTTCATCAGATTTGCAGGCCACAAACAATGACAAAGCCGGGGTAAAGGCATGATGGTCGCCATTCGTGTTATCGATGCACATGAACGTTTGTCCTTTAAGTGTGAAAATAGCATACATCACTTTGCCATCTTCATGGTGAAAAATCTGCTGAATATTCGAATCATCAAAGATGGAGAGGTAGTGGTTCATCGCCTCCTCTGCCTGGCCGGAAAACATGAGGAATGGTGTAATTGGATTGGACATGCACATACACTCCTTTCATTTTTAATCATTTCAAGATTCCTTCCAAAAGTCCTTTTTTAAAAAGGTAATTCTCTTCTCCCGCCAATACTAAAGGCCTCGCTCAGCCAGTACATCAGCGAGGCCTCAAGTTTTTACGTATGTGTGTCTGACCCGCAGTCTGCTAATGAACGAAAGCTCCGGCACCGACTCTTGAAGCCGTTGGCACGCAAGGCTTCAATGACTTAGGCCTCTGTCCCCTTCTGCGGTGAAGGAGTTGAGGACTGGCACCGTGCCTGACCCGCTGTGTGCTAGCGAACGAAAGCTCCGGCACCTGCTCTTCAAACCGTTGGTACACAAGGCCTCAACGCCCTAAGCCTCTGTCCCCTTCTGCGGTGAAGGAGTTGGGGACTGACCCCAATCCCAATCCCACCCACTACTTTACAAAAAAAATGAAACCGCTCCGTACAAAACCACCGTTATCCCGGCCGCAATGAGAGCCGGCTTCAGCTTATATCTTGCATACTTCAGCACCGATAAATTAAGAATCCGTGCAATCGTATTGGTATCGTCGCTTAACGGAGAGGCAAATGCTCCAAATGTTCCGCTCGCAAACACTGTCCCAATGACCAGAGGCAGCGACAGATCAGAGGCAATCGCAATGGAAACGCCGAGCGGCATGAGAATTCCCCATGTTCCCCAGGCGGAGCCAATGAAATAGGATACCGCCGCTCCAAACATAAAGAGAATCGGAACCAGCAGGGATGAGGGAATCCATTGTGAATGGCTCGTAACAAAACGGGAAAACCCAAGCTCCTCACTCGCAGACGAAAGCCCCCAAACGAAAGAAAGCAGCACAATGACAGACATTAAATCATTTCCGCCAAGGATAAAGTTATTCAGCAGTTCTCCTGTTTTGATTTTCTGAAATCTGAAAAAAAGGAAAGTTAAAATCAATGCGACAAGCAGCGCCGTCAGCATAGCGGTGAGGACGTCTGCTTTAATAAAGGCTGTAAAGAAGCCCCCTCCTTTTTGGTGTCCATCCCACCATGTGAACAGAAAGGTCAGGCCAATGACGAGGATAAGCGGTACAAATAAATTCCATGGCCGCTCCGGGAGATCCTTTCCTACCGATGGATCACAATTGTGCCAGTCGTCTTCACCGGATCCATCGCCGATCTCTTCCGGATCGCTCTCCTCTGTCGATTTTGAATGATGGAAAAAACTCAAATAAATTCCGACTAAAATCAGGACATAGGAAAAGAAATTAAATGGGATGCTTTGGAGAAACAATTGATAGGAGTCCGCCTTGATTTTTTCGTTTTCAAGGGCAAGGTCGATGAGTGAGGTCATGTATCCGACAAACGCAGTCGCAATTGGAATGAGGACAATAATCGGAGTAGCCGTTGTTTCAATAACAAACCCCAATTCCTGTGTCGACATTTTGACCTTTTTCAATAGCGCTCTCATAATCGGAGCAATGGTGACGAACCGGAAGCTCGGGGCCGCAAAGGTGCCGATCGTCGATATGTAAGTGAGAAAAAGTGCTTGTTTCTTTGTCTGAACCTTTGCAGATGCCGCTTCTACGAACCCGCGAATACCACCTGCTATTTTAATCATTCCGATTAAGCCCGTAAAGGCATACAAAAACATAAAAATTTTGATGTTCCCCGGATCAATGATTCCCTTCACGAGGATTTCAATCATTTTCGTGAGGCCTCCGACTAAAGAAGGCTGCAATAAATAAGACCCAGCGAGCAATCCGGCAAACAGGCCCGGCAGCACCTGCTTCGTTTTGATGGCAATGGGAATGGCAATTAAAAATGGGATAACCGAAAACCAATCGTTTTGCATGACGTATCACCCTATCCGTTTTTCGTCCATCTTTAGATTGCGGAAGAGTGAGGCGTTTTATCCTGTTTTTGTGTTTGGTAGGAAATCAATAGAAAAACGATAAGAGAATGCCGCCCTCACTCAGAAACAATTTCTCTTTGGACTTTCTTCGGCAGCTTGTCAAAAACCAATTGATAGGAATGTTCGATTAGACTTTCGGCAAAATCATTCGGCAAAGAGGCATCAAGGCAGATGGAAATCCAGTGGGTTTTGTTCATGTAATAGCCCGGTATAATGCCCTCATATTCTTCCCTTAATTCTTCAGCCCGAACTGGATCGCACTTTAATGTGATAATCGGCTTTCCCTTTGCATCGCTTCCAAGCATAGCAAACATTTTTCCGCCAACATGATAGCGGTCTGCCTGCCAATCCGGCTGGTAATTATGGAAAGTGCCTTTCTGAGCTTTGCACAATGCATCAAGGTGGTCCTTATTCATCGTATAGCCTCCTTTGCTTCTGCTAATTTTTATGTACCTCTGCTTTTATTAAAGAAAAAAGGAAGCTGTACGTCCTAATAAAAAAGCTCTGTTAAACTTTGCTGTTGATTTCCGTTGCAGGCGCTCGCTTTCCGCGGGGCGGGCGGTGAGCCTCCTCGCCGCTTTGCGCCTGCGGGGTCTCACCTGTCCCGCTGCTCCCGCAGGAGTCTCGCGCCTTCCACTCCAATCAACAGGTGTTAAAATCAACCTCAGGCTTTAACAGAGCGAATAAAAAAACCGCTTCCCCCGTATACTCCGGTAGAAGCGGCAAAGCCTGCTGTTTATTTTTTCAGCTGTTCGTACTGAGCAGCGATCTCTTTCACTAATGAGCTGTTCGGATCAAGCTTGCTTACCTCAGTCAGAACGTACTCGACACCATGCTCGCTGATCATCTTCTGCAGTTCAACGGATTCGGAATCGTCCTTCACATCAAAAAGAAGAGCCGCAGCAATGGCTTTCGCCAGGTTTTCAGTTGGCAATCCAAGACGGGCAGACTCTCTTGCCGGTTTGACAAGGCGGTCTTCTGATCCAAGCTTCCGGAGCGGGGACCGCCCAACCCTTGATACGCCATCATGAAGGTAAGGATTTTGAAAGCGGCCAATGATTTTTTCGATATACTTGTCGTGCTCGCCCTGGTCCAGTCCGTATGTTTTTACTAAGTATGCACCCGTCTCTTTCAGTGTGTTTTTGACCTGAACGGAAATGGTTTCGTCATTGAGAGCTTCATCAATGGTTTCTTTCCCTGCAAGCCACCCAAAATAGGCGGTAACAGCATGGCCAGTATTTACAGTGAAGAGCTTTCTTTCGATGAATGGAGCAAGGTCCGGAACGGTAATCATCCCATCTACATTCGGAATTTCCTGGTCCGTCTCAACGACCCACTCATAATACGTTTCTACGAGGACATCAAGTGACCCCTGGTTGTTTTGAATCGGAACAATCCTGTCCACAGCGGAGTTGAAGAAAAATACCCGGCCTTCTAGCTTGCCCTTCGTCTCTTCATCCATTTGCTCAAGGATATGTCCTTTTAAAATATCAGTCGCACCAATTTGGTTCTCACAGGCAATAATATAAAGAGGCGCTTCATTTCCTTTTAAGCGCTTCACGATACCCTTTGCAATCAGCGGGGCGATTCTCGGAAGAATGTTCGGGCCAATCGCTGTTGTTACATATTCAGCCTGACCAATCGCTTCGATTACTTCATCTTCCTGCTTCATATTGTTCAAGCCGGAAACGTTTGTGATTTCCATCACTTTCTGTGGATCTGCCGCTGTTTTTACCTTATAGCCATTTTCCTCATTCAGCTTGTTAATGATGTCATCTGCAATATCCACAAATGTTACATGGTAGCCTGATTGAGAGAAAAGGGCCCCGATAAAGCCTCTGCCTATGTTTCCTGCGCCAAAATGAATCGTGTTTTTCATCTTCATCATTCCTTTATCCGTTTATTTTGTACGTAAGCGTAAAACGTTTCTCCTAATTTCCGGCGGATCATCTGTTCATTCGAGGATGAAAAGATGAGCATATTTTCTTTGCTTTCTACAATTGCGGTACTAATTAAGCTGACAATTTCAAGCTGCTTGGGCCGTAAATGCATCGGTGCTAAAAGGAGCAGGATATTTCTCGCCTGCATATCGTTTCGGTCCATCCCTTTGATTTGATAGGGTTCGTCGAGATGGACAACACGGAAGATGAGCTCCTTTACGCCCTCATGCCTTGCATGGAAAAGGGCCATGTTTGTATCCGGAATGCCAAGACCCGCTTGCCGTTCCCGTGCCAGCAGCTGTTCCGCTACTGCTTTCGCTCCGTTCAGCAGGCCCTCGGCTTCGCATTCGGCTGCCATTTCTTCCAAAAGACGATGATGACTGTCAGCCTTTTTCCGGTCAGACACTGCTAAGTTCTTTAAAATCATTCGAATGGAAGCGTGGGTGTCCTCCATCTCCTGCAAAAGGGCTTCCAAGGAGGAGGATGCTTCCATTGTTTCATTAAAAGCCTTCAGCGGACTTTGGTCTGCATAATGCTGCTTGCTTGTGAACGTTTGAATGTGCTCCCCTAAGAAGTGCCGAATCGAACCAATATCCTCATCGCTCAGCAATGGGTTGACCAGCACGTAGCTCTGCTGAAAAAAAGGCAGCCTGACGGTCGATATGACTAAATCAAATTGCTGCAAATCGATTTCCTGAATTTCTTTTAGGGATGAGATCTCAATTGATGAAATCTCCGCCATTTCCTTCTTTATCCGGCTGGCGAGCATCTTGGATGTTCCGATGCCGGTCGGACATACAACGAGAGCCCGAATGGATAGGTCTTCTTTCCTCAGCTCAAGCGCCGATCCGAAATGCAGCACAATATAGGCTATTTCATCGGGGGGAAACTCGATATCGTTAAACTCTAATTCAAGACTCTGTGCTACAGCCATATAAAGAACCGGATACTTCTTTTTTATATCGTCTGTCAGCGGATTAAACGATCCAAGTCCCTGCTGAATCCGGAAAAGCGACGGTTCCATATGGGCAAATAACCCTTGAAACAAAGAAAAATCCGAGGTTAGATCGATGTTCAATTTTTGAGAAACATGCTGAATGATTCTCTTAATGGAACGGCCAATCACGACGCTGTCATAGTAAACCTCTTCGGCTTCCTGGACTCGGGATCCTCTCCAGATGACAGATAGAAAATGAATTTCCGCCTCATCCAGGACGATTGAAAAAATTTCCTCTATTCCGCGGCTGACCTCTTTAATCCTCTTATACTCTTCATATTCATGGATGTTAGGGTCTTCTTCCCCCTCAGACAGCCGGAACCCGCCTTCATGCCTTTGGATCGTGATGCAAATATGGACAATGAGGGCGATATAAGCGCTATCCGCGAGCTTTAAATAGCCATTGTTCTGAAAGCTTAATTGTTCATCTACTGCTCTTAAGTACGCCGGGTCAAAGTAATGAAGCACCTTTTGATCCTCATTTTCCTTCTGACTCAGGCGAAAAACATTTTCAATCAGTTCTTCATTAAAATACATAAGGAAAAAGCTGGCCAGCGCTTTCCGTCTGGAGTCCTCCCGCGCAACAATCTCCACCCCTACTCCTTTTTTCCTGGAGAGCTCCATTCCGAAGCTGCTGAGCCAGCCTGAAAGCTCGTCCATATAGGTGACAAGGGTCGTAACGCTTATTCCAAGATCATTCGCGAGCGGAGCAAGCTTAATGGCCTCTTTCTCTTCCATTAATTCAATCAAAAGGAGTAATTTTCTTTCTTCAGCTGTCAGATCGACAAGCTTGATATTCACCATCATCTGAACAAGCTTGAAGATATTCTCATTCTTTCCGGTAATGGAAAGCCCCTTGTCCTGTGACTTCGCAAGGGAAAGGTCAAACCGGTTCAGAATCGGTTCAATGTTTTTCAGATCCCGCTGCACAGTTCTGACACTGACATGAAGAAAAGCAGCAATTGAATGAGCGGTATGTTTGCCTGACGTCTTAATAATGAGCTCTATTATTGCTTTTTCCCTAGCGGTAACAAACATAACATCCCTCATTTCAAGCGGACAATTTATATGTAAAACAGGAATAGAAAGGTGGATTTCACCTTTCTATTCCCTTCTATTATTTATTTAGTCCTCCGATTACATCCATCAGTTCTTCCTTCGTGGATGCAGAAGCCATTTTTTCAATGTTCTCCATATCCGAGCATGTTACGGCAATACCTGAGAGAATCTCAAGGTGCGTCCCATCTTTTCCGGCGATTCCGAATAGAAGTCGTACCTTTTGTCCTCCAAAATCAACGCCTTCCGGAATTTGAAGAATGGTTACACCGGACTTAATGACATCTTTCTTGGCATCCTCTGTACCATGAGGAATCGCCACATCATTCCCCATATAGGTAGACGTCATTTCATCCCTTGCAATCATAGCCTCAATATAGGATTCCTTCACATAGCCTCCATCTACTAAAACGCGGCCGGCAAAACGAATTGCTTCATCTTTGTCTGCAAAACGCTGATTCAGGAAGATGTTTTCTTTAAGAAGGACATCTGAATCGGAAGCCGGTTCTTCAACAGGGGCTGAAGCAGGAGCTTCCTCAACCGGAGCCTCTTCATTCGATCCATTTTTCAAACGGTCTACCAATTTATCGTATTCAGGACTCGCAAGGAAGCTGTCGACTGAAATATGATGCGCATTCGGAACCTTATTTTTCGCTCTCGGAGTTAATTCTTCCTGTGTAATCACGATTTCCGCATCGCTTGGAAGAGTGGAAATCGCCGAGTTTACAGAGGTAATGCTTAATCCCGCTTCTTTAAATTTCTTCCTTAGAATCGATGCACCCATCGCACTTGAGCCCATTCCGGCATCACATGCGAAAATAACTTTGTTTACATCCTTAGGGAATTCACCGGCTGAAGCAGAAGCAGCAAACGTGTTTGCAACGCTGCTTTTCTTGCCCTTCATTTCCTGCATTTTGTTCGCTGCATCTTCAATACTTGTTTCTTTGTCTTTGCTTGTTTTCAAGACAAGTGCAGAAACGATGAAGGAAACTGCTGCAGCGACGAGTACTCCCAAAATGTTAGCAATGTATGTTCCGCCGTCCTTTGGTGTTGCAAGCAGAATGGCGATGATGCTTCCCGGTGAAGCTGGAGCAGCAAGACCTCCGCCAAATAGGACAAGTGTGAATACTCCGCTCATCCCGCCAAGGATTGCGGCCACAAACAGCATAGGTTTCATTAAAATATAAGGGAAATAAATTTCATGTATTCCGCCCAGGAATTGAATGATGGCTGCTCCCGGTGCAGATTGTTTAGCCGATCCTTTGCCAAAGAACGTATAAGCAAGAAGAATTCCAAGTCCCGGACCAGGATTCGCTTCAAGCAGGAACAGAACCGATTGTCCATGCTGTTTTGCCTGCTCCAATGCAATCGGAGACAGTACGCCGTGGTTGATTGCGTTATTTAAGAAAAGAACTTTCGCTGGTTCGATCAGAATGCTGGTCAGCGGTAGAATGCCCAATCCTACCATCCAGTCTACTCCTGCTACCAGAATTCCAGTGAACGCTGATACAGCAGGTCCTACACCTACTAACGAGAGAAGTGCTAGAATACCGCCGATAATTCCGACAGAGAAGTTATTCACCAGCATTTCAAAGCCGGCTTTTACCTTTCCTTCAACCCACTGATCAAATTTCTTAATAGCGTAGCCGCCCAGAGGTCCCATAATCATGGCACCGAGGAACATCGGAATGCCTGATCCTACGATGACACCCATCGTGGCGATCGCACCGACCACGCCTCCCCGCTGATCATGAATAAGCTTACCTCCAGTGTAACCAATCAGTAATGGAAGCAAATAAGTAACCATTGGATCTACAAGCTTGGCGAACCCTTCATTCGGCAGCCAGCCGGTAGGAATAAATAATGCCGTAATCAAACCCCAGGCGATAAACGCACCGATATTCGGCATTACCATCGAGCTTAGGAAGTTGCCGAACTTCTGAACGCCAACTTTTATATTATTTTGAGCCATATGCGCTCTTCCTTTCTGAAAAAATATCATATATCTTGATTTAAGTGTACTTTATAAAACGCTTCCACTCAACGAATAGGAAATATGACTTTGTCGCAGAATAGCGTGTCAAAACTTTTGTTCAGGAACCAATCTGGGCGAATGTACATATTCTGTCTTCAGAGTGGTTTTGTCAGGAGGGAACAGATTATGTACGAGAGCCAGGCTTCACCGCAGTTTGCGTTCGACATGCGCAATAGCTTCCTGTTTAAAAAGAACGACGAAAATTACATTACAATTATGGGATCTAAACAGCTGAACACCGTTAAGACGTCCCTGCTTGATATCTTCTTAAGCAAAGGGAACCTCGTAGAACCGCACTACCACCAAAATGCAGCGGAACTCGTCTACTGCATATCAGGCTCTGCTGACGTTTCCATTTTAAACCCCTTTACAAAACAGCTCCTTACCTATCGAATCTCCCCCCAGCAGGTCGCTAATGTCCCCCAAGGATGGTGGCACTATGAACAAGCTATAGAGGATAACACACATCTTCTTGCCATCTTTAATGCATCGAACCCCGAAGTGGTGCTCGGCTCCGACATCCTGAAATTCACTCCGGCAAGCATCATGTCTCAAACGTATTGCATCAGCGAAAACGAATGGAAGCAGGTAACAGAGCCCGTCAAGCCCAGTACGTACATCGGACCTTATGAAGACTGTACAGGTGAGGAAAGAACTCCCCCGGCGCTGCAGCCGAATGCTTCTATTGACTATTTTCAGCCGCCTCATTATTGGGGTGCCAGATAGAACTTGTTCAAAAAAAGACTGCCTTCGTGCAGTCTTTTTTCTGCTTCTGCTAAATCTTCCTGAATTTACAGTATATTCCTGGTAAGACAAAGGACTATTCACTCATATTTTATTAAAGTATTGGGAATACCTCTTTTATGGGTTTATGTTCCGGGCATTGGGGAAACTCTTTTTCAGGAGGCGATATATATGAGTCCGAAATTCAAGTTATTCCATAATGACGAACATTTAAAAGAATCCATTGATAAAATTCGCAAAGACGGGGTGCGCGATGAGGATATTTATATCCTTTCCCATGACAATGACCATGTAAGACGTTCAAGAAAGGAAACAGACGCCAATAAGGTAGGCGTAAAGGTGACCGGTCTTGGAACGGCTACAAAAAATATATTCAGAAGCAAAGACGACAAACTCGTCGTTAAGATGCAAAAAATCGGCTTTGACACAAAAAAGGCCGAGGAGCTGGAAGAAGAATTGGATAAAGGAAAAGTACTATTAATCGTGACAAATCAGGATGAAGTTTCGTTTTAAGAGATCTTGGAAAAAGACCTTCTCTTTTGAATAAATGATTACCTAATAGCTTACGGAGGCGAAAAACAATGAATAAATCAAAACTTGCAAAAGATATGTTCAAGGGCGGTACGGTGAAACGGACAGTGGCCGGAGGAATCTTAGGAGCAACAGTCGGCTATTTTGCCACACCTGAACGCAGCAAAAAACTTCTGTCCCTTATGGGAAATGAAGCACTTAAGAACGCAGGCATCGACGCAGACATGGAAGATGTGACAAGCAAGCTTGACCGTTTCAAAGGCGTTGGAGAAAAATCCAAAAAGGCCATCGGCAAACTAAATTTCATGAAAAAACGCAAAAAAGAGGATAATGAATTCCCCGAGAATGAAGATGAACAGGAATTGAGCTCTGAGGATGAAGAGTACGATGACAGTGAATATGAGGAAAACACAGATGTTCAGGATGATAACAGCTACGATTCTGATGAGGACAACGAAGATTACAATTCATTAAAAGAAGAAAAGAAGAGACTGCAGGAGCAAATGAAAGAGCTTGAAGCAAAAATGAGCAAGTACGAAGATGAAGATGAAGATGAAGACGAGGACGAAGAAGAATACACGGGCCGTGAAAAAAACAGCAGTGCATCTGATGATGATGATGAAGATGAAGAAAAAGATACGGTTCTTTCAAGCAATGATGATACATCTGCAGCAAAAAATTAAGATACCTGATACGGCCTGATCCATCATGATCAGGTTTTTTTATTTGGAAAAAGGCTCATGAGCAGACAGGAAGCCATAAATTAAATTGGCCGCTCAAATTGCCTGCTCATAAATTTTAACGCAATTTCTTCCATTTCTTTTGGCTGCATAGAGAGCGCCATCTGCTTCCCTTTATGGATTCCCCTGGCATTGCTTGAAGGGAAGAAATTCCGAAGCTTGATGACATGAGATGATGTTTCATTCTTAAACCTTCCAATCCAAACTTCTCATAGAGTTTGACCCACCTCTTGATGGGTGAACTACTAGGCATGCCATGTTTATTTGCCAGCAGGATATATCCTAGATGCCCTTCCTGAAATTCCTTTACTATCATCAACTTAAATTGGTCACTATACTTAGCCATAAATAAAACACCCCAAAAGTTAGTTTTCACTCTAACTTTTGGGGTGCAGCTTAAAAACCGGACCCTTTTTCAGGATTCAATCGATTACAAATGCTTTTAATAATAGATTTAATTCGTAATCAGCTTATATTTCTGCAAAATGCCTCTCGTTATCTTTTTTGCATCCGCTGATGTTCCATCAATATGGGCTGCAAACGTATAGGTACTCTTTCCAGATTCAATGATTCCCACATACCATCCCTTTCCGCCCCCCTGTCCGGTTTTCGCATAAATCGTGTAATGATTTCCTTCTTCCTGAACCATCATCCGTTTTACTGTATTCATCACTGCCTGATCGAAAGGCAGTTCTTCCTTATACAGCGATTCCATAAATTCAGTCTGCTCCAGCGGTGATATTTTAAGAGTGCTGTTCAGCCAGAACTGATCGATTCCACCGCTGATATCCTTATTACCATAAGAGATTTTGTCTACCCACTCTTTCATTCTTTGCTCTCCGATATCCCGGGCCATCGCCTGATAGTACCACACCACCGAATGTCTCATCCCAGAACCTAAGGTATGATCCTGATTCCATACAGGAATCTCCCTTTCCACTCCGTCCCAGTATTTGATGTCGTATTCATCCTCAACGGCTTTCGTTTGAAGGCCAATCAGAGCGTTCGGAACTTTAAATGTGGATTCAGGAGCGGTTTTTTCCTTTGCACGACTTTCGTTGAAAACAAAAGTCCGGTCTTTTTTCACATCGTGAAGAACAAATGTCCCCGAATGAGAGGTAAAAAACTCTTCTGCCTCAAGCTTTCTGATTTCCTCCTTGCCAGCAAGTGCTTCTGCGTCAGGTTTCACCCATATTGCCAGAATCACTGCTGCTGCCAAAGCAGCAAAAATCATTTGCTTTCTTAATTTTTTCATTCTTCTCTTCCTCCTCTTTTGTTTTTACAGCCTCATTCTATCAGCCGGAAATCTATAAAAACATAGAAGGAAAATAGAATACACCTAATAAAGTTCTTAATTTTCAGTTAATTATTTTTCTAGCATATATCCCGCTCCTGGTGCCGTAACAATCTTTTTGCCGGATTTGCCAAGCTTTTTACGGAGCCGGTATACGAGCGCACTCAGCTCTTCCTGCCCGACCTCATGAAGCATCCCGCTGTTATCGGAAAATCTTTCAGGCCAAATTCGTTTTTTTATTTCATCGTAACTGACCACTTTATTACAATGTTCCTCCAGGAAAAGCAGCAGCTCCATATACTTTCCGTTCAGCCGCAGCGGTTGCCCCTGGATCAGCACTAAGCGCTTTTCTTTGCAAATCTTAAACACCTGCCGTTCAGGGCAAATCAGGTCCTTTGTTGTTTCAATCTCGTCTTCATACTGATTAATAAAGGTCAGCTTTACTGCCCCTTTCGCAAGGGAGATGAAGTCCTGATCCCCCAGCGGAATCTGCTGAAGCGGCTCCAGGGAAAGACCGTTCACTTCTACACCGTGCTTACTCTTTAAGTTGGTAATGGTATAGGTTCCATTTTCGCATTGAATGACCGCATGTTTTCTGGATATGTACGGATTGGAAAAATGCACGTCCAGATGATTTCCTTCAGACGACCGTCCAATCAGCATTCTGTTTCGCTTAAACGGGATGAAGGCGCCCTGAGCAAAACCGTGCCCTTCCTCCACTCTGAGACATGCACGCAGCAAAAAAAACAACCTCCTCACTTTGCTTTTGTTCTTTTCATTATAACAGCAGTTTTAAAAAAGAAGGGCTAACAAAAAGAAGACCTGGATTAACTCCAGGCCTTCTTCTGTCTTGCTGAATTCCTATCCTTCTACCTTAACGCTATTTCCTTACCAGCGATGGGCTTTGGCATTACTGCGCAGAATGATGTTGGTCTGCGACATCTCGGTATGACCGCACACTTGCGATTTTGAACGCTTTGGCCTTGTCCAATTATGATGAAACTGGGCTGAATGCTGGTCTAACTGTTCTCGGTAACTCATTCGCTAATCACCTCGTAGTTAGGATCTAGTGCCTTGATATTCGGAGGAATATCTTTTATAGCTTATGTCTTTTGCCGTAAATTATAAGCGTCAAAAAAGCTTAAAACTGCAGGCATTGAAACCCAATCCTCGTGAAACACTATTAGGGACGCTTACTTTTTGCGAATTATATGTTTAAACACCATGGTTACCCAATGTTGTTCTAACGTTTACTGCCAGCATAGCAAGCCTTATTCACTGAGAATTTTACATGGATTTGGACTTCTTTGAAGCCTCAGCATCCTCCAGGTGGATCGTCTTAATTTTATATATAAAATAATAATGCTTATATAAAGCAAGAAGAATCAGCAAGATTCTCACTAACAAAATATCTACATATAGCACAGAGGCCAAAATAAAAATATCCGCTATCACATTAATTCTGATTTTCTCCGTTCGGCTCATCCCTTTTTTCTGCAGGAATGCCAAAACATATTTTTTATAGATCCAGGTGCTCTTGAACCAATTATCGATCCTCTTTGAACTTTTCGCAAAGCAAAAGGCCGCGATTAAGTAAAAAGGACCTCCTGGCAGAACAGGAAGGAAGGTTCCTGCGATTCCAATTAGGAGAGCGATCGCACCGATTGAGGCAAATAGGATGGTTTTTATCATTTTCATTGTAATTATGGGACCTCCCCTGCAAATAGCTATCAGAAAGCAGGCAGCTTATATCTAAACTATTCTAACACAATCTAAAAAAGACAGCCCAATAAGAGACTGCCTCCCGTTCCAAATAAATCCAGTCGGGGAATATACTAAAAAAACCCTGTTGCGTAAATACAACAGGATTTTTTAGAACCTCTTTTTATTCAACCGTCACACTCTTCGCCAAATTACGCGGCTTATCCACGTCACAGCCTCTATGCAGAGCAGCATAGTAAGCAATTAGCTGAAGCGGAATAACAGAAGCAAGCGGTGAAAGGGCTTCGTGTACTTCTGGAAGGACGAAACGGTCGTCTTCCTGCTCAAGTCCTTTTCCGGAAATGATGCAAGGGTTTGCTCCACGGGCAGCAACTTCCTTCACATTTCCGCGGATGCTCAAGTTAACGTGTTCTTGTGTAGCTAGAGCGATAACAGGTGTGCCTTGTTCGATCAATGCGATCGTTCCGTGTTTAAGCTCTCCTCCGGCAAATCCTTCTGCCTGGATGTAAGAGATTTCTTTCAGTTTCAATGCGCCTTCAAGGCCTACATAGTAGTCAACCGCACGGCCGATGAAGAAGGCGTTGCGTGTTGTAGACAGGTACTCGCGTGCGATGTACTCCATCTCTTCTTTTTGGTCGCAAAGGGCTTCCATTGCGTTTGCAGCGATACCAAGCTCTTTCACTAAATCCAGCTCAAGTTCGTGGCCTTTCATTTCTGCTGTTACAGCAGCTGTGATGGCTAGAACCGCCAGCTGGGCTGTATACGCTTTTGTAGAAGCTACTGCGATTTCAGGGCCTGCATGAAGAAGAAGGGTGAAATCAGCTTCACGGGAAAGCGTGGAGCCTTGTACGTTTGTAAGCGTCAATGCTTTGTAGCCAAGTTCTTTAATTTGAACAAGAACGGCACGGCTGTCCGCTGTTTCTCCGCTTTGGGAGATGAAAAGGAATAGCGGCTTTTCGGAAAGCAAAGGCATGTTGTAAGAGAATTCGCTTGCCACGTGCACTTCTACTGGTGTTTTTGCCCATCTTTCAATGAACTGTTTCCCAACAAGACCTGCATGGTAGCTTGTTCCGCATGCCACAATATAAATACGGTCAGCTTCGTCGATCGCATCAACGATGTTTTGATCGATTGTCAGCTTGCCGTCTTCGTTTTGATATTTTTGAACGATTTTCCGCAATACAAGCGGCTGCTCGTCGGTTTCTTTCAACATGTAGTGAGGGTATGTTCCTTTTTCAATATCGCTTGCATCGATTTCTGCTGTGTAAGGAGCACGTTCAACGACTTCTCCAGTCAGTGTTTTAATGACTGCCTGTTCACGAGTCACGATAACCATTTCTTTATCCATAAGCTCAACATACTGGTTCGTCACTTGAAGCATTGCCATTGCATCAGAAGCAATGACATTGAAGTCTTCTCCAAGTCCAACTAGAAGCGGGCTTTTGTTTTTTGCTACATAAATTGTATTTGGATCTTGATTATCAAGCAATCCGATAGCGTAAGATCCTTTTAGGATGGAAAGAGTTTGACGGAAAGCTTCTTCTACGCCAGCGCCTTTTTCCATCATTTTTTCGATAACCTGTACGACTACCTCAGTGTCTGTTTCACTTTGAAGTTCAACATCCTGAAGGTAATCTTTTTTAAGCTGTACGTAGTTTTCGATAACTCCGTTATGAACCAAAGTCAGACGTGAAGATGCACTTTGATGCGGATGCGCATTTACACGGCTTGGTTCACCATGTGTAGCCCAGCGCGTGTGACCGATTCCAACCGGTGCAATCACACTTGAATCCACGATGGAACGAAGATCTGCGATGCGTCCTTTTTCTTTGAAGACTGTTACGCCTTCTTCGCCGGATAAAGCGATACCAGCAGAATCGTATCCGCGGTACTCAAGCTTTTCCAAACCTTTAAGCAAAATTTCTTTCGAGTCATTCAGTCCAATGTAACCTACAATACCACACATAATCGTTTTCCTCCCGCTTCTGCGAAGGGGACAGGAATGCCGCAACTTTGGGGACCTTCACTGTCCCCTCACACATGTTAGATGTTTTATTCTATAGGATTCGATTAGTGTCCCTCTCTTTGTCCAGCAGGTTGCCCCGCTGTTTTAAAGAAAGACTTGCGGCTGCTATCGTACAGCCGGGAGGTATCCGCCGATTCATCGATAAACCTCCTCCTCGTCAACTAAGCGATGGGTCGTCCGTGCTTAGTTCAGGCGCTTTGTGCTGCTCTGTATTTCACTTTACTCATTGCCCGGGTTCATAAAGCGAAACACAAGGTTTATATTACAATACATCGGAGAAAACCGTCAATCCTAATATTTCCCCACGGCTTGCTCTTTACCCCCCGACCCCTTTAGTATATGTTGCTAAAGGATGTCTTGTTAAGGACAGATGCAACATGACTTTTACCCTGTTTGAGAGGTTTTCTAACCTATTTTTGAAAAATAGATGGATTTTCAATACTTCTTTTTTCCTTTACAAGGGAAAATCATCACAGCAAGAAAGAAAATTTAAATGCTCAAATCATCACATAAGAAAAGGTGAATAAACGAAAAACGAGGCCATTAAGGCCCCGTTTCCCTCGAATTCTATGTAGGTTATTCGATACCCATTTCGTCTTTAACAACGGCTACGATGCGCTCTACGTATTGACGGCAAAGCTCTTCAGTCGGTGCTTCTGCCATTACGCGGACTAGAGGCTCTGTTCCGGAAGGACGTACAAGAATTCTTCCGTTTCCAGCCATTTCTTTTTCTACTTCTTCAATGACTGCTTTCACTTTAGCATTATCCGTTACGTGATGCTTGTCTGATACCCTGACATTGATCAGAAGCTGAGGGAATTTCGTCATTTCTTCAGCCAGTTCAGAAAGGGTTTTGCCTGTTGCTTTCAAAATATTCACTAACTGAATTGCTGTGAGAAGACCGTCACCTGTCGTGTTGTAGTCAAGGAAGATAATATGGCCTGATTGCTCTCCGCCCAAGTTATACTGATTCTTCTTCATTTCTTCTACTACATAACGATCGCCTACAGCTGTTTGGATACTTTGAATTGCTGCTGCTTCAAGCCCTTTATAGAAACCAAGGTTGCTCATAACCGTTGATACAACTGTATCCTGATTCAGCTGTCCTTGATCTTTCAAGTATTTGGCACAGATAAACATGATCTGATCGCCATCTACGATATTTCCTTTTTCATCTACTGCAATTAAACGGTCTCCGTCTCCATCGAATGCAAGTCCGATATCAGCGCCTTTTTCCAGGACAAAAGCAGCCATAGCTTCAGGGTGTGTAGATCCTACGCGATCGTTTATGTTCAGTCCATTTGGAGAAGTACCCATAGTCGAAACGTCCGCTTCAAGATCGGCGAACAAGTGAGTGGCAAGAGAAGAGGTTGCACCATGTGCGCAATCAAGAGCTACGTGAATGCCGGAAAATTCTTCATCAACTGTCTGTTTAAGGAATTGCAGGTACTTCTGACCGCCTTCGAAATAGTCGTTAACCTGTCCAAGATCGGCTCCGACGGGTCTTGGAAGGTGATCTTCAGCCTGATCCATCAGCCCTTCTATTTCAAGCTCCTGTTCATCTACAAGCTTAAATCCGTCAGGTCCAAAAAACTTGATTCCGTTGTCCTGAACCGGATTGTGAGAGGCAGAAATCATAACACCTGCCTGAGCTCCTAAAGCTTTGGTTAAATAAGAAACACCTGGAGTAGAAATTACGCCTAAACGCATTACCTCTGCTCCGATGGAAAGAAGTCCGGCAACAAGCGCTCCTTCCAGCATATGTCCGGATACGCGCGTATCACGGCCAATCAATACCTTTGGACGATCTTTATCCTTAGTAAGGACGTATCCGCCAAAACGGCCGATTTTAAAAGCCAGTTCCGGCGTTAGCTCGCTGTTGGCCACTCCTCTTACTCCATCTGTTCCAAAATACTTACCCATGTTAGAATCGCTCCTTTTTTCTGTTCCTCAAGATTGAGTTCCCGAAATTCGAATTGTTGCTTCTTCTTGGGGTAATGACCATTTCACATCATTCGGTCCCTTTACCTCAACCTTAATTGTTTGCTCCCCATCCTCCAGGCCGGATGCATTGACCAGCAGCTGAAAATCTTTTGAAGATATCTTTTTCAGCTGTTCTTCCAGTCCGGTTACCGTAATATCAAATGCTTGTGCCGATGGATCAAGGTATTCAATCGACTTTCCTTCATCCAGTCCCGCCGTTTCAATAGGGATGCCTTTCAGCACTTTTTCCCCTTCTTTATCTACATCTATTTTTACTTGGACCTTCTGCTCTGAAAGTTCTTTTACTCCTTCCGGCAGCGGAAGACCCAATTCAACCACACTGTCATCTTTGATCTTGCTTAAATCCAAATCAGGACCGGTTATTTCCTTAAGCCCCTCGAGAATATTTTGAGGTCCGTATGCCGTCACCTCGCTTGGAGAAATGCTGATCGAGCGAATGGTCACTCCCTCAGGCGGTTCCCCAGTCTGATTCAGCTTCACAGGCAGTGTTTTGCTTGGACTCTGAATTGGAACGGTCACCTCAATGGTTCCAGGCGACGCTTGAACCGGCAGGATATTGCCGGCCTTATCATATACGATGACTTGAGCCTGCTGTTTTAAATCTTGATCTGCACCCTGCAGGTTCACCCTGGCTCTTACATATGAAATTTGCTTGATTACCTCTTTAGAGGCCGTTACCTTAACTGTTTTTGGGTTCAGAACAGGATCACCAGGCTTATAGCCTTCTGCAATCTGTTCCTCATTTATAAAAGAAGCTTCTACTGGAAACTCTTTTGTCGTTTTTTCATCAATCTTCACTTTTACAGAACCTGGATCAATTCCTACTTTTAAAGAACTGTCAAGGTTTCTGTATTTCAACTCTACTTCATGCTCCCCAGGTTCGAATCCTGTCAAATCTGCATAAACCTCAACATTTCTGCGCTGTTTCGCAATTGTGACCTGACTGGATGGACCTGAAATATCAACTGAAACGGTATCCGGCAGTCCTGAAACCACATAATTTTCGTTGCCTGTTTCTGCTTTCAGTTCAACATTTTCAATGGTTGCAGATGATTCATTTGGAGCCGGCTGATCCGTTTTCTTCGTCCCTGGCGGTTTCGGGAAAATCTGACTGCTCTGCGGTTGGTTTTCGCTAACCTGGTTCGCGTTTCTGGAAGAGTCCGGATTCACGGATAGATAAATCATCAGCGCAATTAAAAGAGCGATAATTCTCATAAACCATGTATTATTCATCAATTTATCCATTCTTCTTCCCCCTCCATTGCCAGCGGCTTGAGGAAGCAGAACGTGCTCGGCCCTGCCGGTTGTTAGAAGATAGAATGTTTTTCAGTGCATCCTCATCCAGATTTCTGTGCAGCTCGCCATTTCGCGCTACCGAAATACTGCCGGTTTCTTCAGAAACAATGATTGTTATACTGTCTGTAACCTCACTGATTCCAACAGCTGCCCGGTGTCTCGTTCCAAGTTCCTTTGAAATGAGCGGACTTTCGGATAGCGGAAGATAGCAGGCTGCAGCTGCAATTTGGCTTCCTCTTATAATGACAGCTCCATCATGAAGCGGGGTATTAGGAATGAACACATTGATTAGCAGTTCAGATGAAACATTGGCATTCATAGGAATTCCCGTTTCTATATAATCGCCCATTCCTGTTTCCCGCTCAATCGTCATGAGTGCACCAATACGGCGTTTCGCCATATAGGAAGTAGCTTTGGTTATATCGTCTGTCAGTTTAACCCGTTCATCCTCTTCAGGAAAAGCACTCTTCGAGAACAGTCTTCCACGTCCGAGCTGTTCCAGCGCTCTTCTCAGTTCCGGCTGAAAAATGACAATGATTGCGATAAATCCCCATGATATAGCTTGATCCATTAACCAGAAGATTGTATTGAGTCCCAAAAATCCGCTTATTGTTTTTACCAGCAGAATCACAATAATACCCTTAAGAAGCTGGACGGCTTTTGTTCCTCTAATTACCATAATCAGTTTATATATAACGAACCAAACTAGGAGAATATCAATGGCAGTGCCTAAGTACCTAAGTACAGATATGTCTTCAAATGCCATACTTGTTTCCTCCATCAAGTTCAATAAAATTGTAAAATTCACAGAGTCCCGCAAGACTAGGACAGATCGCACCTATATGTATATCCCGAGCCTCTGTCAGCAGCTATAAAAGGCATCCGGTGCTGTTATCAACTACCCCATTATAGCACAAAATTTTTTTAGTAAATAAAGAAACCAAAAGGCCACCCTAAAAGATGACCTTTGCATTAGTATATCTGATTTTATCCCCTTCTATTGAAGGATTGGGAAAAAAACTCCTGCCACCTATTGAAACACATCGACCACTTCGCTGCCGAAGGATTTCATTTTATACCAGAGCCAGTCAAACAGCTCGTTGACTTCACTGATATCCCCAGTCACTTCGCCTGCCGCCGCGGTGTATTCTTCCCCGTTAATGACCGTTACATTTCCGTTTACCTTACCGTCAACTTGAAGCGTTCCGTTTCGGACCGTTATATCGCCCTCTACTACTTCTCCCTCAGGTACAGTGACCGTGTTATTTTGAACAATAAGTTTAGGATTTTTCGTTACGCTGAATTGATGATCACTTGACCATGCCGATACAAGACTTCCGCTCATCATGATAACAAATAAAGAGGCCGCCATTAACAGCGGATGTGCCTTAAACCATCTGCCAGCGCCAATTCGTCTTTTTTCCTTCGGCAGATCGGCCATAACCCGTGCCGTAAAATCATCCGAAACGGCAACATGCGATGTGCTTTGTACAAGCGCAATCGTTTTTTTGAGCTCCTGAAAGTGAACTTTACACGCTTCACATTCCTTTAGATGCCCTCTTAATTCTGTTTCTTCCTGGTGATTCGTCTCGTGATCGAGATATTTATGCATCAATGACACAATATGTTCAGCACATGCCATTTTTATTACACCCCACTTTATAAATGCCTCAGCTGTTTTCTGAGTGCTTCCCTTCCTCTGTGTATCCTGGTTTTAACCGTGCCATTCGGAATCTCCAATATTTCGCTGATTTCAATAATGGAAAGCTCGTCGATATACTTAAGCACGATTACACTGCGATACTTATCCGGAAGCTTTAAAATTTCCTTTTGAATCGTTTCCTGCAGCTCAAGCGTCTCCACTTCTTCTTCAGGAAGGGCAATGTCTGCAGCAACCTGTGAATACATAGTTAGCCCCTCTGTCCCTGCTATTTCTGCATCTAAATAATAATCAGGCTTCTTCTTGCGTATGCGGTCGATGGAAAGATTCGTGGCAATCCGGTAGAGCCAAGTGGAAAACTTTTTGTCCAGATCATATCGGTGAATGTTTACATATGCCCTTATAAATGCTTCCTGAGCTATATCTTCAGCCTCGTGGGCATTTCCAAGCATTCTGTAGCACAATTGATAGATCTTATCTTTATAGAGATCAACAATTTCTGCAAAAGCATTTTGATCTCCTTTTATAACCTCTCTTATCCTTTTCTTTACCATAGTCTCCATCTATATTACCCTCTTCTCTTTCACGGGTCTGTAGGAATACGTTCTAAAGACCAAAAGGTTTCATTTTTTCACATAAAATCAGTTTAACAAATTTTTTCCAATATGTAGATGGTAAGTTACACATATTCGGGGAAATAAGTTGGAAAAGTTGGAAGATCGCGAGGATAATAATATACAGGGGGAAAGCATGAAAAAAAAGATCTATTTAATACGTCATTGTAAAGCAAGCGGACAGGATTTAGAAGCTCCATTAACACAGGAAGGAAGAGCACAGGCAGCTTCCTTGGCTGCGTTTTTAGCCGGCAAAAGCATTGATGTGATCTACTCAAGTCCGTTTAAGCGGGCAATAGATTCTGTCCTCCCGATTTCGCGGGCATGCAATTTGGACGTCATACTGGATCAAAGACTCGCTGAGAGAATTCTCTCTATAAAAAACCTGCAGGATTGGATAGACAAACTTTCTCAAACTTTTGAGGATAAAACGCTTGTCTTTGAAGGCGGTGAATCAAGTATGGCTGCAGCCTCAAGAGGATTAGAGGTGATTCAGTCTTTTCTGGATAGCTCTTATCAGACAGCAGCCATCGTCTCTCATGGAAACCTGATTTCCTTGATTCTGAATCATTACGATGAATCTTACGGTTTTGAGCAGTGGAAAGCTCTCTCAAATCCTGATCTATACTTATTGGAATTTGAAGGCTCCATTCCTGATATCAAAAGAGTATGGGAGCATCCAATGTGAAGGACACAAAATGCCCGCTTGATTGAATCAAGCGGGCATAATCGTCATAAAAGCTTTTCTCCAAACAGGGACCCCATTAAGGCTACAGCAACAGATGCTGTCTTGTTTCTCTCATCCAGAATCGGGTTAACTTCTACAAATTCAGCAGACGTTATCATTTCAGATTCAGCCAGCATTTCCATAGCTAAATGACTTTCACGATAGCTGATCCCGCCAATTACAGGTGTTCCTACACCCGGTGCGTCATGCGGATCCAGCCCATCAAGGTCCAGCGACAAATGGACGCCGTCCGTCCGGTCTTTCAGATATTCAATGGTTTCTTCCATAATACGGGTCATTCCAAGACGGTCGACCTCATGCATGGTGTAAACGCGGATTCCCTTTTCTTTGATCAGTTCCCTTTCCCCTTCATCAAGGGAACGGGCACCGATGATCACCACATTCTCAGGCTTAATCTTTGGAGAAAACCCGGCAATGCCTGTTAAAGATTCATCGCCTATTCCCAGACTTGCCGCAAGAGGCATGCCATGAATGTTTCCTGAAGGCGAAGTATCCGCTGTATTTAAGTCCCCGTGTGCGTCATACCAGATAACACCGAGATTTTTATAATTTTTCGCCAGTCCGGCAAGAGTCCCAATCGCGATACTGTGATCTCCGCCTAGTACTAAAGGAAAAGCCCCGGTTTTAATCACTTCGTCTACCTTGGATGCCAGCAGTTCACTGGCTTCTGATACCGCTTTCAAATTTTTCAAATTATATAAAGGTTCTTCCATAGCTTTTTCCCTTTTGCCGATTTTTATATCTCCGCTGTCTTCAATCGTGAAATGGAGATTTTCCAGCCGTTCTACAACGCCTGCATACCGGATGGCACTTGGGCCCATGTCCACTCCTCGTCTTGTTTGTCCCAAATCCATCGGTACCCCAATGATATTGATTTTTTCCGCAGCCATCTGTCTTCCTCCTCTACTCTCTATTCTCCTATTTTACATAGAAGAAGGCCTATGACTCAACTCGACAAAATTATGTATAAAAATACAGAAAATTCTTACAGAACAAGGAAAATGAATGCACAAAAAAAGCCTTACACCATGTGAAAGACAATAAGCAGTTAAATGAAAATGGTGGAGCCTAGCGGGATCGAACCGCTGACCTCCTGCGTGCAAGGCAGGCGCTCTCCCAGCTGAGCTAAGGCCCCTGGATGTTAAAATAATAGTAAGATGCGGGTGAAGGGAGTCGAACCCCCACGCCATAAGGCGCTAGATCCTAAGTCTAGTGCGTCTGCCAATTCCGCCACACCCGCATATTAAAATGTAAATGGTGAGCCATGAAGGACTCGAACCTTCGACCCTCTGATTAAAAGTCAGATGCTCTACCGACTGAGCTAATGGCTCGGATGGCTGGGCTAGCTGGATTCGAACCAACGCATGACGGAGTCAAAGTCCGTTGCCTTACCGCTTGGCTATAGCCCAATGATGTAAAATCCTATTTCAAATTCGTACTATATTAACATGTCCAAACCATTCAGTTTTAAACATCATGATACAGATAAATGGTGGAGGGGGGCAGATTCGAACTGCCGAACCCTAAGGAGCGGATTTACAGTCCGCCGCGTTTAGCCACTTCGCTACCCCTCCACAATAAGAAAAGACAGTGCCGGCAAGAGGACTTGAACCCCCAACCTACTGATTACAAGTCAGTTGCTCTACCAATTGAGCTACACCGGCATATATATAAATCTATCGATAAAATAAATGGTGGAGGATGACGGGATCGAACCGCCGACCCTCTGCTTGTAAGGCAGATGCTCTCCCAGCTGAGCTAATCCTCCAATAGTTTTGGCTTGTGATGAGCGGCGTACTGCGCTGTCGTCTTCACTCACTCCCATCCTCACGCACTTATGTGCGCTCCGGTGGTCGCTCCTTCGACTCCTAGCACTACTTGCTCCTCCCAACCCTCTTGCATTTACTTTGTTTGGTTAGGTTTCGGCTTGTGATGAGCGGCGTATTGCGCTGTCGTCTTCACTAGCTTCCATCCTCACGCACTTATGTGCGCTCCGGTGGTCGCTCCTTCGACTCCTAGCACTACTTGCTCCTCCCAACCCTCTTACACTGGACGGCAATAATCGCTGCTTCGGCTTCCGGTGAGCTTCGCTCTTTTAAGCCTGGTAGCTTGTCCATATGTAAATGGTGACCCGTACGGGATTCGAACCCGTGTTACCGCCGTGAAAGGGCGGTGTCTTAACCGCTTGACCAACGGGCCATATACTTTTTAGTAAGCTTCCAACCGGGCTCGAACCGGTGACCTCTTCCTTACCATGGAAGCACTCTACCTACTGAGCTATGGAAGCATGGCTCCGCAGGCAGGACTCGAACCTGCGACCGATCGGTTAACAGCCGATAGCTCTACCACTGAGCTACTGCGGAACAATATAACCTGGCAACGTCCTACTCTCACAGGGGGAAACCCCCAACTACCATCGGCGCTAAAGAGCTTAACTTCCGTGTTCGGTATGGGAACGGGTGTGACCTCTCTGCCATAATTACCAGATATTTTGTTGAAAGATTGCTCTTTCAAAACTAGATAACGATTGCTGCACGAGTAAAGCAGCCTTACTTGAATAAAGGTTAAGTCCTCGACCGATTAGTATTCGTCAGCTGCACGTGTCACCACGCTTCCACCTCGAACCTATCAACCTGGTCATCTTCCAGGGGTCTTACTCTTGCGATGGGAAATCTCATCTTGAGGGGGGCTTCATGCTTAGATGCTTTCAGCACTTATCCCGTCCGCACATAGCTACCCAGCGATGCCTTTGGCAAGACAACTGGTACACCAGCGGTGCGTCCATCCCGGTCCTCTCGTACTAAGGACAGCTCCTCTCAAATTTCCTGCGCCCGCGACGGATAGGGACCGAACTGTCTCACGACGTTCTGAACCCAGCTCGCGTACCGCTTTAATGGGCGAACAGCCCAACCCTTGGGACCGACTACAGCCCCAGGATGCGATGAGCCGACATCGAGGTGCCAAACCTCCCCGTCGATGTGGACTCTTGGGGGAGATAAGCCTGTTATCCCCGGGGTAGCTTTTATCCGTTGAGCGATGGCCCTTCCATGCGGAACCACCGGATCACTAAGCCCGACTTTCGTCCCTGCTCGACTTGTAGGTCTCGCAGTCAAGCTCCCTTGTGCCTTTACACTCTGCGAATGATTTCCAACCATTCTGAGGGAACCTTTGGGCGCCTCCGTTACATTTTAGGAGGCGACCGCCCCAGTCAAACTGCCCGCCTGACACTGTCTCCCGGCCCGATCAGGGCCGCGGGTTAGAAGTTCAACACAGCCAGGGTAGTATCCCACCAATGCCTCCACCGAAGCTGGCGCTCCGGTTTCCAAGGCTCCTACCTATCCTGTACAAGCTGTGCCAAAATTCAATATCAGGCTGCAGTAAAGCTCCACGGGGTCTTTCCGTCCTGTCGCGGGTAACCTGCATCTTCACAGGTACTATAATTTCACCGAGTCTCTCGTTGAGACAGTGCCCAGATCGTTACGCCTTTCGTGCGGGTCGGAACTTACCCGACAAGGAATTTCGCTACCTTAGGACCGTTATAGTTACGGCCGCCGTTTACTGGGGCTTCAATTCAAAGCTTCGCTTGCGCTAACCTCTCCTCTTAACCTTCCAGCACCGGGCAGGCGTCAGCCCCTATACTTCGCCTTGCGGCTTCGCAGAGACCTGTGTTTTTGCTAAACAGTCGCCTGGGCCTATTCACTGCGGCTCTTCAAGGCTATTCACCCTAAAGAGCACCCCTTCTCCCGAAGTTACGGGGTCATTTTGCCGAGTTCCTTAACGAGAGTTCTCTCGATCACCTTAGGATTCTCTCCTCGCCTACCTGTGTCGGTTTGCGGTACGGGCACCATTTTCCTCGCTAGAAGCTTTTCTAGGCAGTGTGGAATCAGGAACTTCGGTACTTAATTTCCCTCGCCATCACAGCTCAGCCTTAACCAAGGGACGGATTTGCCTATCCCTTGAGCCTACCTGCTTGGACGCGCATATCCAACAGCGCGCTTACCCTATCCTCCTGCGTCCCTCCATTGCTCAAACGGAAAAGAGGTGGTACAGGAATCTCAACCTGTTGTCCATCGCCTACGCCTTTCGGCCTCGGCTTAGGTCCCGACTAACCCTGAGCGGACGAGCCTTCCTCAGGAAACCTTAGGCATTCGGTGGAGGGGATTCTCACCCCTCTTTCGCTACTCATACCGGCATTCTCACTTCTAAGCGCTCCACCAGTCCTTCCGGTCTGGCTTCTCAGCCCTTAGAACGCTCTCCTACCACTGTTCGTAAGAACAGTCCACAGCTTCGGTGATCCGTTTAGCCCCGGTACATTTTCGGCGCAGGGTCACTCGACCAGTGAGCTATTACGCACTCTTTAAATGGTGGCTGCTTCTAAGCCAACATCCTGGTTGTCTAAGCAACCCCACATCCTTTTCCACTTAACGGATACTTGGGGACCTTAGCTGGTGGTCTGGGCTGTTTCCCTTTCGACTACGGATCTTATCACTCGCAGTCTGACTCCCATGGATAAGTCTTTGGCATTCGGAGTTTGACTGAATTCGGTAACCCGATGAGGGCCCCTAGTCCAATCAGTGCTCTACCTCCAAGACTCTAAACCATGAGGCTAGCCCTAAAGCTATTTCGGAGAGAACCAGCTATCTCCAGGTTCGATTGGAATTTCTCCGCTACCCACACCTCATCCCCGCACTTTTCAACGTGCGTGGGTTCGGGCCTCCATTCAGTGTTACCTGAACTTCACCCTGGACATGGGTAGATCACCTGGTTTCGGGTCTACGACCACGTACTCAATCGCCCTATTCAGACTCGCTTTCGCTGCGGCTCCGTCTTTTCAACTTAACCTTGCACGTAATCGTAACTCGCCGGTTCATTCTACAAAAGGCACGCCATCACCCGTTAACGGGCTCTGACTACTTGTAGGCACACGGTTTCAGGATCTGTTTCACTCCCCTTCCGGGGTGCTTTTCACCTTTCCCTCACGGTACTGGTTCACTATCGGTCACTAGGGAGTATTTAGCCTTGGGAGATGGTCCTCCCTGCTTCCGACGGGATTTCTCGTGTCCCGCCGTACTCAGGATCCACTCAGGAGGGAACGAAGTTTCGACTACAGGGCTGTTACCTTCTTTGGCGGGCCTTTCCAGACCGCTTCTTCTACCCCGTTCCTTTGTAACTCCATGTTGAGTGTCCTACAACCCCAGAAGGCAAGCCTTCTGGTTTGGGCTAATCCCGTTTCGCTCGCCGCTACTCAGGGAATCGCTATTGCTTTCTCTTCCTCCGGGTACTTAGATGTTTCAGTTCCCCGGGTCTGCCTTCCAGATCCTATGTATTCAGATCAGGATGCTGCTCCATTACGAGCAGCGGGTTTCCCCATTCGGAAATCTCCGGATCAACGCTTACTTACAGCTCCCCGAAGCATATCGGTGTTCGTACCGTCCTTCATCGGCTCCTAGTGCCAAGGCATCCACCGTGCGCCCTTTCTAACTTAACCTGATAACGGAAGTTATCTTCGTTAGAGCTGAAAACAGATGTTTTCAGACTTGATGTTCTCTTCATACGCAAGCGCAGAAGAAAATCGTAAGGTTACTTGCTTACTCGTGTGAATGTTTGACATTCATATCGTTATCTAGTTTTCAAAGAACAAGGTATCAAAAAGAGAGAATGATCTCTCAAAACTAAACAAAGTCGAAGTGCGTCCGTTAATTGTGCACCGCATGGGTGCTGATAATTCTTCCTTAGAAAGGAGGTGATCCAGCCGCACCTTCCGATACGGCTACCTTGTTACGACTTCACCCCAATCATCTGCCCCACCTTAGGCGGCTGGCTCCCTTACGGGTTACCCCACCGACTTCGGGTGTTGCAAACTCTCGTGGTGTGACGGGCGGTGTGTACAAGGCCCGGGAACGTATTCACCGCGGCATGCTGATCCGCGATTACTAGCGATTCCGGCTTCATGCAGGCGAGTTGCAGCCTGCAATCCGAACTGAGAATGGTTTTATGGGATTCGCTTAACCTCGCGGTTTTGCAGCCCTTTGTACCATCCATTGTAGCACGTGTGTAGCCCAGGTCATAAGGGGCATGATGATTTGACGTCATCCCCACCTTCCTCCGGTTTGTCACCGGCAGTCACCTTAGAGTGCCCAACTGAATGCTGGCAACTAAGATCAAGGGTTGCGCTCGTTGCGGGACTTAACCCAACATCTCACGACACGAGCTGACGACAACCATGCACCACCTGTCACTCTGTCCCCCGAAGGGGAACCTTCTATCTCTAGAAGTGGCAGAGGATGTCAAGACCTGGTAAGGTTCTTCGCGTTGCTTCGAATTAAACCACATGCTCCACCGCTTGTGCGGGCCCCCGTCAATTCCTTTGAGTTTCAGTCTTGCGACCGTACTCCCCAGGCGGAGTGCTTAATGCGTTAGCTGCAGCACTAAAGGGCGGAAACCCTCTAACACTTAGCACTCATCGTTTACGGCGTGGACTACCAGGGTATCTAATCCTGTTCGCTCCCCACGCTTTCGCGCCTCAGCGTCAGTTACAGACCAGAGAGTCGCCTTCGCCACTGGTGTTCCTCCACATCTCTACGCATTTCACCGCTACACGTGGAATTCCACTCTCCTCTTCTGTACTCAAGTCCTCCAGTTTCCAATGACCCTCCCCGGTTGAGCCGGGGGCTTTCACATCAGACTTAAAAGACCGCCTGCGCGCGCTTTACGCCCAATAATTCCGGACAACGCTTGCCACCTACGTATTACCGCGGCTGCTGGCACGTAGTTAGCCGTGGCTTTCTGGTTAGGTACCGTCAAGGCGCGGGCAGTGACTCCCGCACTTGTTCTTCCCTAACAACAGAGCTTTACGATCCGAAAACCTTCATCACTCACGCGGCGTTGCTCCGTCAGACTTTCGTCCATTGCGGAAGATTCCCTACTGCTGCCTCCCGTAGGAGTCTGGGCCGTGTCTCAGTCCCAGTGTGGCCGATCACCCTCTCAGGTCGGCTACGCATCGTCGCCTTGGTGAGCCATTACCTCACCAACTAGCTAATGCGCCGCGGGCCCATCTGTAAGTGACAGCATAACCGTCTTTTATCTTCGAACCATGCGGTTCGAAAAGTTATCCGGTATTAGCTCCGGTTTCCCGGAGTTATCCCAGTCTTACAGGCAGGTTGCCCACGTGTTACTCACCCGTCCGCCGCTGACCTCCGAAGAGGTCCGCTCGACTTGCATGTATTAGGCACGCCGCCAGCGTTCGTCCTGAGCCAGGATCAAACTCTCCAAAAAGTAGTTTGACTAGCTCTTGTTTGTTGCTCTTGAATTAACGTTGGCACTTCGATTTGTTTAGTTTTCAAAGATCATTTTTTCCCGCTTCGTTTAGCGGCTTTAATAATATAACATGATGTTCCATCTCAGTCAACAACTTCTTTAAATGTTTTTTTAAACATATTTAGTCGTTGTTAACAGCGACGCAAATAAATATACCATGTATTCGGAAACCGGGTCAATACTCTTTTTAATTTTTACTGCAATTGAATTATCTTCCCCTAAATATTTGTTTCGATTCATGGATGTCTCCTCCTCTGCATACCTATAAGACAAGAACCATCTAGGACAAGGAGGCATCCTGATAATGAATCGGATCTACATCATACAGGGCAAGAAAATAAAGCAAACATTTATCGTAGCGATTGCAGCTCTATTTACAGCAGGCATTTTATATGTAGAGAATGTGGTTCAATACCCCGTATTTTCTGCTATTTCCGGACCGAAGGCTATTTACAAAGGAGAATCCAAAGGAAATAAAGTCGCCCTTACCTTTGATATCAGCTGGGGCGACGAAAAGGCTGTACCGATCCTTGATACACTTAAGAGAAATAAAGTATCCAACGCCACCTTCTTTGTATCTGCATCCTGGGCTGAACGGCATCCGGCCATCGTTAAAAGAATAGTCAAGGATGGCCACCAAATCGGCAGCATGGGATATGCCTATAAAAATTACACCTCCTTAAAACCGGAAGAAATTAAAAGGGACCTCATGCTCGCTCAAAAAACGTTCGAACAGCTCAATATCAAAAAGATCCAGTACTTGCGGCCTCCTACAGGAAATTTCAACAAGCAAGTAATAGATATTGCGGATAGGTACGGACTTTCTGTTGTGCATTACAGTATCGATACGAACGACTGGACGAACCCGGGAGTGCAGAAAATTGCCCAGAATGCTACATCTCAAACCGGCGGAGGAGACATCATTCTGCTGCACGCTTCAGACTCAGCGAAACAAACGAAGGACGCAATTCCAATGATCATCAGAGACTTAAAAAGCAAAGGTCTGGAAAATGTGACTGTAAATGAACTGGTCAGCAATACGGAATCCAAATCAAAAGAAGTGAAATAACCACACCTGCCCGACAGAGGAATTCTCCCGCTGCGGGTTTTTATTTTTCAACTGAAGCATACTTCCTGTTTAATATTCTATATTCACAGGGTAAAACTAGTACAAACGTAATATGATTTCAGGAGGACTAAGTTTATGGACTTGCATAATGGAAACCTTTTTTGGCCGACAACATTAAATCCCGATAAAAGGATAAGAGGAAAAAGAGACTTGGATCAGCATTATGATGTGGTAATTGTCGGGGGAGGAATGTCAGGTGCTTTAGCCGCCTATACCTTGGTACAAGAAGGATTGCATATTGCCATAGTGGATAAGAGAGAGATGGCTGCAGGAAGTTCTTCAGCCAATACCGGCCTGCTTCAATTTTCAAATGATATTATGCTTCATGAACTAATTGATCAAATCGGAGAGCAAAAAGCGGTTCAATTTTATAAGCTTTGCCGGAATGCGGTGGACCAGCTAGATAAAGTCTCTAAAACCCTGCCAAGGGATCCAGACTTGATTCGGCGGAAAAGCATTTGTTATGCAAGCTCTAAAGAGGATGTACCGAAACTGCGAAAAGAATATGAAGCTTTAGCAAAGCATGGATTTCCCGTTGATTATTGGACGGAGGAAGAAGTGGCGGCGCACATGCCTTTCAAAAAACACGCCGCTCTTATTACATATGAAGATGCTGAAGTGAACCCGTACCGTTTCATCCACGGAATATTGGAGTACGCGGAGCAGAAAAATGTCCATTTGTTCGAACGCACCGAATCAATTGAGGTTGAAGAGCATGAGGATCACGTAACACTTCATACCTCAAAAGGAACCTTATCTGCATCTCACGTTATTTTTGCTACAGGATATGACTCCCCTCCTATTGATGAAAAAATTGGTGCTGATATTAACCGCTCCTATGCCATTGCAACAGAACCCATTGAAGATTTATCTTCCTGGGAGGACAAAGCTATGATTTGGGAAACGAAACGCCCTTATCTGTATCTTCGCACAACGGCTGATAACAGAATTATTGCAGGAGGTTTAGATGAAGACAAAGCTGAAGCCCCTCAAAGCGAGGAATGGATTGCGAACCGGGCAAACCGGCTCCTTCATGAATTAAGGAAGCTATTTCCTGAGCTCCCTCTGAAAATTGCCTATGCATGGGGAGCAAGCTTCGGCGAATCGCTTGATAACCTTCCTTTTATAGGGAGGCATCCGCATAAAAAACGTCAGTATTATTTGCTCGGATATGGAGGAAACGGAACGGTTTACAGTATGCTCGGTTCCCATATTTTAAAGGATTTAATCCTGAACAAACCCAATGAAGACGCGGAGCTTGTCAAATTAGACCGTTAAAAAAGGTCTGACCCCGGTTATCGGAGTCAGACCTTTTTTATCCTTCAGCTGCTTTACGCTGTCCCATCTTTTTCTGCGATGAACCGCTGAACCGCGGAAGCATAATAAGCTGATAGGCATTGCAGCATACTAGGGAAACGAGCATGAAGTAGAGCCAGTTTTGATCGTTCTCTCTTAAGGCAGGAAACCACTCGACTGCGGTTCCTACAAACATAAAAAACAGGGCTGGAATGAATGCTGCTTTATTTGTATCCTTTTGCTTAAAGTAAGCAATAACCAGGCATACAGCGAAAAACCCGGCAGCCGGCCATATATACGGAAGGAGAGAACCTGAGTCTCCGAAGAATTGATAACGGAAATAAACCAAATCAAATAGGACAAATGCAATTAATACAAGCTGAACCGCATTCCATACGGAACCGAAAATCCCCATACCAAACCGGTGCAGCGTCAAGTATGCAAAAAAGCCCATTTGACTGATAATGCTGAACATCAGCCCTACCCCAATGAACCAAATGAACGATGCGAGAATTTCATCGATCTGGAATTCCTGAAACGATCCTGCCTGCTGATCCCAGTTCAATATAAAGCCTGAAGCAATCGCTGCAATCGCACCGACGAGCAAGCTGGAAAAGAAAAACCGAACCCAATCCCTGCTTTTCATCTATCTTCCCCCATCCCCTTATCTGCTTTGATTTTACCAAGCCTCCTTAAAAATTGCTATACAGGGAATATTTTTCAGTTATAAAAAACGCCGCTTATTTCATATTAAGAATAGGAACTTGTGAAAGGAGCCCTTAGACCATGAAACAACTTATATTGCTCCTCATGATTAGTGCGCTTGCTATCGGAATGAATGGCTGTGCTCCTAAAGCGGAGGGCGCAAGTGAAATGGATTACGAAAAAACGAAAAAAATGGTTGTCGATATACTGAAAACGGACGAAGGCAAAACCGCATTGCAGGAAGTTCTGAAGGACGACCAGATGAAACAAAATCTGGTTATGGACCAAAAGATGGTTTCTGAAACCATCACTAAAACACTTACCTCTAAACAAGGGATGGAATTCTGGACTAAAATTTTTGAGGATCCTAAATTCTCCGAGGCATTTGCCCAAAGTCTTCAAAAGGAACACGAAAAAGTCATTAAACAATTGATGACAGACCCGGACTATCAAAAAATGATGATTGAGATCCTGCAGAATCCAGAGATGGAAAAACAGATCGGCACGGTTATTAAAAGCCAGGAGTCCCGGAAATATATCCAGGAAGTCATTACCGAAACATTAACCAGTCCTTTATATAAAACCAAAATGCAGGATGCTTTATTAAAAGCTGCACAGCAAATGGGGCAGCAGTCAGACGGTTCCGGAGGACAGGAACAGGGTGGTGCTTCCGGGGGAAGTTCAGGCGAAAGCGGCGGAGGTTCCGGCGGACAGCAATAATAACACTAAAAGCGCCCGGGTTCATGAACCCGGGCGCCTTCTGTTAGTTTATGCCTGATGGGAGGAGGCTTGAAACTTTTTCTGCCATATCCCTGTAAATTTTACCTGTCGGATGGTCCTCCCCATATACAGAAGGAGCAAACTCTGCTTCGTTCCAATCCGGCTGCCGCAGCGGTATACGGCCCAGGATCGGTACGTTTAATTCCTCTGCCAGCTTATCACCGCCGCCTTTACCGAATACATATTCCTTTTCGCCTGTGGCCTTGCTTTCAAAGTAAGCCATATTTTCCACCACACCGATGACTTCATGATCGGTTCTGAGTGCCATTGCTCCCGCTCTCGCAGCAACAAAGGCAGCTGTTGGATGTGGAGTGGAAACGATAATTTCCTTACAGGAAGGAAGCATGGAATGAACATCAAGAGCAACATCTCCTGTACCCGGAGGCAAATCAAGCAGCAGGTAGTCCAAATCCCCCCACTCTACTTCCTGAAAGAAGTTGTTCAGCATTTTGCCAAGCATCGGCCCTCTCCAGATAACCGGCGCATTGTCCTCCACAAAAAAGCCCATGGATATCACTTTAACTCCGAACCGTTCAACCGGGATTATGGAATCGCCGCGGAGCACCGGGCGGGTTGTGATCCCCATCATGTCCGGTACACTGAAGCCGTAAATATCAGCATCAATCAGTCCTACTTTTTTGCCCAGGCGTGCGAGTGCAACGGCCAGGTTGACGGAAACGGTTGATTTCCCAACGCCGCCTTTTCCGCTCGCAATTGCAATAAACGTCGGCTCTGCACTTCCGGATAATAAGCCTGGAGCAGATTCCTGCTTCGGCTGCAGAGAAGCGACCACTTCTGCCGGCAGTTCTTCAAACCTGAGGCCGACCGTTTCCGCACCAGCAGCCTTCAATTTAGCCACCAGCTCCTGCTGCAGCTTCATCTGTTCAGGCGTGTTCATTTTGGCAATAGCGACTTTCAAGCTGACATGATTTTTTTCAGGCTTGATCTTCAGTTCCTTAATTCCATCTACATCTTTGAGCGGTATATGTAAAAAAGGTTCTTCAATTTCTTCAGCGGCTTGTCTTAATTTATCTTCCTGCAGCATTCTCTTCACCCTTTTTGAATTCGTTTACATCAGTATAACATATCCAATTAGATTGATCTGATTAAATGCATCGGAAAAACATGCGCGATGCACAAGAGCCTCCTTATTCAGGAGGCTCGCTCTTGTCAGTATAATATCGTAAAATTCCTTTATAAACAGAACCTGCCACTTTATCTAAGTATTTTGGATCAGAAAAAAGCTTTTCTTCCTCCCCGTTTGATAAAAATCCGATCTCGACAAGCGCTCCCGGCTTATTTGTATATTTGACCAGGTAGATCCCTTGAATGGGTTTTGCTCTCCGATCTGTATTTTCGAGGTTTTTCCTCAGTTCATCCTGAATGAACTTGGCCATTTTTCCGTTTTCATCAAACTTCCCGTCATAAAAAGTTTGCGCTCCCCTCCATTGACGGTCCGGCAGAGCGTTCAGGTGCAAACTCAAATACATATCAGCCGAGGAGGAGTTGATCATTTCGACCCGGTTGCGCAAATCCTCTGCTTTTTTGCGGCTGTAACCTTTTGTGCCCATGGATGATAAATCTATATCAGTTTCTCTCGTCAAGAGGACAAGTGCGCCCTGCTCCTGCAAATAATCCCTTACTCTTTTAGCCATCTCAAGGGTAACGTCTTTTTCAAGCATACTTGTTCCGACCGCTCCCCCATCAGGCCCGCCGTGGCCAGGGTCCAAATAAATGACCTTCCCTGCCAATGGCAAATTCCATGATTCCCATGAATCATCATTCGTAAATTGAAATTGAAACAGCAGCATCAAAAGTATAAACCCCGCTGCAAAGGCTGCCCACTTAAGCTTCTTCACACCTGTTCCCCCCTGCCGCCATATCTAGTTCAATATATGGGACAGGTTGAGGGATTATGATTAATTGAGCCGCAATTTATATCGCTTCTGCCCTCTTGTAAAGCCTTCTTTCCACCAGTGCTGCATAAAACACTCAGAAGCCAGGTATAGGGACTCGTGGCACACTGTGCTTTCGTTCGGACACCCCCAGCTGATCAGGTAATCATAGAAATCGGCCGTCAGCCGCTTATCCTCTTTTCCAGAGCGGCTTTGCACGTGGGTAATCGATTCTCCCTTATATCCAAACTTGCTGTATTTAGCTCCCTGCAGAAACGCCTCAATGGCAAAATCCGCACAACCTTCCTCAATACTCCACTTTGATAAAAGTCCGTAATGAAAGAATGAAGCAAAGTGAATATGAATTCCTTTTTTAATTTCTTTAATCGACACTTCCCTTAGCATGCTTCGCTCATATTTCATCTGTTTCTCTCTTCGTTTATCTTTAAGAAAAACCATTGTGCCCATATCGCGGACCCCCCTTTGCAGATAGTATCTGCAATCCGCGAAGGAAAAAATCCAAAAAAAAGAGGCTTCCCGAGCCCCTTCTGCCTTAAATCGTGACATCTGTATCCTTCAAATTTGTGATGAACATATGGCCCGGAGCATGTGTAATCATTAAAACAGGCTTTGAGGCAATAGCTGCCGCCTGAGGAGTCACTCCGCATGCCCAGAAAACAGGAACTTCTCCTTCTTTAATGGTCACAGCATCTCCAAAGTCCGGTGAAGAAATATCCGGAATGCCAATTTCCTCTGGATTCCCTATGTGAACAGGGGCACCGTGGGACTTCGGCGATCTTGCTGTAATTTGCACCGCTTTCGCAATGTCTTTCGCAGGAATTGGCCGCATGCTGACTACCATTGAACCTTTGAAAATCCCGCTCCTATTCAAAGGGAGATTTGTGTTGTACATCGGTACATTTACATTCTCCTCAATATGCCTGACCGGAACCCCATAATCAAGGAGTGCTTTTTCAAACGTGAAGCTGCAGCCGAGAAGGAAAGCAACAAAGTCATCCTCCCAAAGATCTGTTATATGATCACGTTCTGACACAAGCTCCCCATTCCGGTAAACCCTATACTTCGGCAGATCGGTCCGAAGATCCGCATCCGGCGCACTCATGGCCGGGATATAAGATCCTGCGTCCGTGACATCCAATATAGGACAGGCCTTCTCGTTTCTTTGGCAAAATAAAAGGAAATCGTAAGCAAGATCCTTTTTTAAAATGACCAAATTGGTTTGAACGTATCCATCTGCATGGCCTGCAGTTGGCCTTGTCCATTTATTTTCCCTAATAGACTTGCGGATCGCTTCCAGCGTTTCTCCCATATCTCCTCACCTCATCTTCCACTGTAACGAATCATACAGGCTTGCTCAATCATTCCTTAGAAGGAAATTGCATAAAAATAGTTATGTAAGAAAAACGGCCTGTACTTACGCAGATTTATTGCACTTAGATCACTTTAACGAGGATCGCGCCTTATTTCACGATAAAAAAAGACTCCCAGCCAAATGGCATAGGAGTCTTTGAAAACGCAAATTAACGTTTTGAGAACTGAGGTGCACGGCGTGCGCCTTTAAGTCCGTATTTTTTACGCTCTTTCATACGAGCGTCACGAGTCAATAGACCAGCGCGTTTAAGAGTTGTACGGAACTCAGGGTCTGCTTGAAGCAAAGCACGAGAGATACCGTGGCGGATTGCGCCGGCTTGGCCAGCAAATCCTCCGCCGTTAACGCTGACTAGTACGTCGTAAGAAGAACCAGTTTCAGTCAAGTTAAGCGGCTGTTTTACGTCCTCGATTAGAGCTGCGAATGGGATGTAGTCTTTAATGTCGCGTTTATTAACAACGATCTTGCCTTCGCCTGGAATTAGGCGTACACGAGCAACGGAGCTCTTGCGGCGGCCAGTACCGTAATATTGAACCTGTGCCAAATTGATAACCTCCTTATTAATTAACCGCGAAGTTCGTAAACTTCAGGCTGTTGTGCTTGGTGTGGATGCTCAGCACCCGTGTAAACGTGCAATTTTTTGAAGATTTGACGGCCAAGAGAATTCTTAGGAAGCATTCCTTTGATCGCTAGCTCAAGCATTTTTTCAGCGTAGTTTGTACGCATTTCAAGAGCTGTTCTAGATTTAAGTCCGCCAGGGAATTGGCTGTGACGGTAGTAAATTTTATCAGTCAATTTCTTACCAGTCAGTTCAATTTTCTCAGCGTTGATGATGATTACGTGATCTCCAGTGTCTACATGTGGTGTAAAAGTCGGCTTGTGTTTGCCGCGAAGAATAGATGCTACTTCAGTAGAAAGACGACCTAGTGTCTTGCCAGCTGCATCTACAACGTACCACTTACGGTCAACTTCGCTAGCTTTCGCCATATACGTTGTACGCATTAAATTTTCCCTCCTAATATCTTTCCATAAACGTTAGTTCCATTTTTATTTCAAAACACGATGAGCTTTCCGGGGCTTTATCGTGGGGATGAAATACATACCATATGATAGTTTATCTCAGTAATACCGCAATGTCAAGACAATGTTACACCTGGTTTAGTTGTCATAGAAGACTTTAAATAAATATAGCCCATGGCCAGGCGCTGTTTTTCCAGTTTTCGTCCGGTCCCTGGAAAAAATCATGTCAGAAATCTCTTCGGGCTGGGTCATTCCGGTGCCCGCATTCAGAAGCGTTCCCGTAATAATCCGGACCATATTGTACAAAAAGCCGCTGCCCTTGATCGACATCGTAAGTTTATCGCCTTCTTCATTGAACTCAATCGATTCGATCGTGCGGACACGGTCCTCGACCTCCGTTTTAGCTGAACAAAAGGCGGTAAAATCATGTGTCCCTAAAAAATGCCGTGAAGCCAATTTCATAGCTTCTATGTTTAATGGATGCGGATAATGATACGCATAGTTTCTCAAAAATACGTCCTGAACGCTGGAGCGGTCAATTACATACCTGTATTCCTTCCCGCAGGCATCAAAGCGCGCATGGAAGCTCTCGGGTGCCTCAGAAGCTTCCAGCACCCTCACATCCTTCGCAAGCATCGCATTGAGAGCTTTAGGCCACTTCTCCATTGGAATGCTGAGAGGCGTATCAAAGTGGATGACCTGTCCCTTTGCATGGACCTTCGCATCGGTTCTGCCGGAAGCGGACACTTTTATCTTCGCTCCTTTATGGAGCTTCGATAATGCGCCTTCCAGCTCTTCCTGAACAGTTCTTGCATCAGGCTGAATCTGATAGCCGTTAAAATCGGTTCCGTCATATGCGATTATCATTTTAATTCTCATCCTGTACACCTACGAACGGAACAGCAGCAGCAGAACGGACAAAATCAGAAGCAGGACCATGATCATCGAGTCCTGTCTGTCCCATTTCAGCTGCCTGTATTTCGTTCTTCCTTCTCCGCCCTGGTATCCTCTCGCTTCCATCGCCGTAGCAAGCTCCTCGGCTCTTTTAAAGGCGCTGATAAACAAAGGGACTAGCAAAGGGACAATGGACTGGACACGCTTCGTCAGCGGCCCTGAAGAGAAGTCAACTCCCCTTGCCATCTGCGCCTTCATAATTTTATCGGTTTCATCCGTCAGCGTTGGAATGAAACGGAGAGCGATCGACATCATTAAAGCAAGCTCATGGATAGGAAGCCCCATCTTTTTGAATGGGTGCAGAAGATTCTCCATCCCATCCGTTACTTCAATCGGAGTAGTCGTAAGTGTGAGCAAGGTCGTAATTAAGATCAGAAAAAGAAAACGCAGTGAGATAAAGATCCCCTGCCTGAGTCCTTCCTCATGAATCGAAATAAATGAGAATTGAAAAAGAACAGGACCCTGTTTTGTAACCAAAATATGAAGAATAAAGGTGAAGAGAATAATCCATAAAATCGGCTTTAATCCTGCAGCCAGAAATCTAGGCGGCAGCTTGGTCAGGGAAATGACCAGGATTGTAAATAAACCTAAAATGGCATACGTAACGGCATTGTTTGCAAGAAACACAATAAATACAAACAAAAAGACCAGCAGCAGCTTTGATCTTGGATCAAGCTTATGAACAAAGGAATGACCAGGCACATATTTCCCTATAATCATGCCGTTCATTTGTCTCCCTCCTTTACATAAAAGGACCGGAGAGCTTGAACCGTCTCCTGAATCGTAAGCGGAGTTTCTTCTATTCTAATGCCAAGCTTGGATTCCAGAGCATATTTAAACTGGATGGTCTCCGGCAGCCTTAATCCTGCTTCCGTAATTTTTCCGGATGAGGAGAACACTTCCTGAGGTGTCCCTTTCAGATGAATGGTCCCTTGATGAAGTACAATCAGCTCCTCTGCATATCTGGCGGCATCCTCCATGCTGTGAGTGACTAGAATCGTTGTCAGACCTTTTTCGCGATGCAGCCGATAAAAAAGTTCCATAATATCATGCCGGCCCTTAGGGTCAAGCCCCGCTGTAGGCTCGTCCAGCACAATGACTTCCGGATTCATTGCAAGCACCCCTGCAATGGCCACCCTTCTCATTTGCCCTCCGCTTAAATCGAAAGGAGACCGATCGAGAACCTCGGAAGGCAAACCAACCAATCTGGACATTTCTCTGGCTCTCTCTCTTGCAGCCTCTTCCGAAACGCCGAAATTCATCGGTCCGAACATAATGTCTTTTTCGACCGTTTCTTCAAAAAGCTGATGCTCAGGAAACTGAAACACAATGCCAACCTTTTTCCGGACGGATTTTAAATGCTTCGCTTTCTCTTTTGCCTTTATTGTTCGATCCCCTATAGTAATAGAGCCGGCTGTCGGCTTGAGCAAACCATTTAAATGCTGAAGGAGGGTTGATTTCCCTGAACCGGTGTGACCAATGATGGCTGTGTACGAACCGGATTTAATATGAAGATCCATGTTATAAATCGCACGTTTTTCAAAAGGGGTCCTCGGATTGTACGTATGCTCTAGACCTTTTACTGTAATGTCCATAGCTCATCCACCAATCCTTGTTCAGTTAAGTGATTATGCTGAAGCGGAATTCCAGCTTTACGCAGTTCCAGACTCAGCTTGTAAGGAAACGGAAGATCAAGACCGATTCTCGAGAGCTCTTCCCCCATTGAAAAAATAATCTCGGGTTTCCCCTCTTTAAGCTTCTTCCCCTTATTCATAACGATGATCCGGTCGGCCTTTGAAGCCTCTTCAAGATCGTGAGTAATTGAGATGACTGTAACAGCCCCTTGATCATTTAAGAGACGAACAGTGTCCATCACATCTTTACGCCCTGCTGGATCGAGCATGGATGTTGCTTCATCCAAGATCATAATTTGAGGCTTAACGGCCAACACGCCAGCGATTGCAACACGCTGTTTTTGACCGCCAGACAGATGGTGCGGCTCTTGATCGAGAAAAGCATCCATCTTGACTTGCTTTGTCGCCCAATCCACCCGTTTTAACATCTCTTCCCGGGGGATTCCGTTGTTTTCCAGACCAAAAGCCACATCATCCTTAACGGTGGTTCCAACAAATTGATTGTCGGGGTTTTGAAACACCATCCCGACCTTTTTGCGTACATCCCAGATGGTTTCCTCTGAAAGCTCAGTACCTGCAATCTTCACTTTCCCTTTGGATGGCAGCAAAAGTCCATTCAATATCCGGGCAAGAGTCGATTTTCCAGATCCATTATGACCGACAATCGCCAGCCATTCACCTTCATAGATGTTTAAGGACACCTCATCTAAAGCAGGTTTTTCGCGATCAGGATAGGAAAAGGTTACATTCTCTACTCTAGCAATTTCCTTGCGCATAGCCTGTTCTTCTCCTCTCACAATCAAAACTTCTCTGAAAATAAAAAAAAACACTACTAACTGGGATAGGCGGACAGAATCTGCCCGCCATGTTCTCAGTCGTATTCGGCTCCTTACAACGTTTCCATTGTTTATCCGCCTATGAAAACCAAATGGTGCCGGTCTTCATCGTAAAAAAGGGCAAATCAGCTATTAAAGCTGTCCCGCCCTCTTTACATTACTTACACAAGCTCAATGATAACCATTGGAGCTCCGTCTCCGCGACGAGGTCCAAGTTTCATGATACGAGTGTATCCGCCTTGGCGCTCTCCATAACGGCCTGCGATATCAGTGAAAAGTTTTTCCAAAGCATATTTCGCTTTTTCTTTGTCTTTTCCGTTTTTATCTTGACCTACTACTACCATTTCAGCAACTTCATTACGAACGAATGATGCAGCTTGACGGCGAGCATGAAGATCTCCGCGTTTTCCTAGAGTAATCATTTTATCAACAACGGAACGCAGCTCTTTTGCACGAGCTTCAGTTGTTTCGATGCGCTCGTTGATAATTAGATCAGTAGCCAAGTCACGAAGCATAGCTTTACGTTGTGAGCTAGTACGGCCCAATTTTCTGTATGGCATGTGATGTCCCCTCCTTTGAATAGGCTTTGTGTGTGTTTAACACACAAATGACTAGTGAGTTGGTCAGTCGTCCTTGCGTAGACCTAATCCAAGTTCATCTAGTTTCGCTTTAACTTCTTCAAGAGATTTTCGTCCAAGATTGCGAACTTTCATCATATCTTCTTCTGTTTTGTTCGCAAGTTCTTGTACTGTATTGATTCCAGCACGTTTCAGACAGTTGTAAGAACGCACGGAGAGATCCAACTCTTCAATTGTCATCTCTAATACTTTCTCTTTTTGATCTTCTTCTTTTTCAACCATAATCTCAGCATTTTGGGCTTCATCAGTTAAGCCAACAAAAATATTAAGATGCTCAGTCAAAATTTTGGCACCTAAGGCTACTGCCTCTTTGGGACCATTGCTTCCATCAGTCCAGACGTCAAGTGTTAGCTTATCAAAGTTAGCCACTTGTCCTACACGAGTATTTTCAACTTGATAGGATACGCGGGCAACTGGTGTATAGATAGAATCGATCGGGATAACGCCAATCGGCTGATCTTCACGTTTGTTAGCTACAGCAGGATTGTATCCGCGTCCTCTTCTTGCAGTCAATCTCATTCGAAGCGTGGCATCTTTCGCCAAAGTTGCGATATGAAGATCAGGGTTCAGGATTTCAATATCGCTATCATGAGTGATATCTGCTGCCGTGACAGCACCTTCTCCTTGAATATCAATCTCAAGTGTTTTTTCTTCTTCTGAATAGATTTTAAGAGCAAGCTTCTTAACGTTTAAAATAATGGATGTAACATCTTCTACGACGCCTTCAATCGTCGAAAATTCATGCAGTACACCGTCAATTTGGATCGATGTTACAGCAGCACCAGGGAGTGAGGATAATAGAATACGACGTAAGGAGTTACCCAAAGTAGTACCATACCCGCGCTCGAGTGGTTCGACGACGAATTTACCGTATTTGGCATCTTCGCTGATTTCAACCGTTTCGATTTTTGGTTTTTCAATCTCAATCATTCAATAAAACCCTCCTTCAAAACGTCGAAACCCCGGCTAAAGATCTAGCATGCTAAACCTAACCGAAATTCCCCATTGTAATGTCCCGATTGTGCACAACAGCAGAATTGGGAAATTCTGCTTTTAATTATATACTGTATCATAACCCATTATAGACAGGGAAACGAATTCTATACAGAAAATTTACACACGACGACGTTTTGGCGGGCGGCAGCCATTATGAGGAACTGGAGTAACATCTCTGATAGCTGTTACTTCTAGACCAGCAGCTTGAAGAGCACGAATTGCAGCTTCACGTCCGGCACCAGGACCTTTAACAGTTACTTCCAAAGTTTTCAAACCATGTTCGATGGAAGTTTTTGCTGCAGTTTCAGCAGCCATTTGCGCAGCAAAAGGAGTAGATTTACGTGAACCTCTGAATCCTAAAGCACCTGCGCTGGACCAAGATACTGCGTTTCCGTGAGTATCAGTGATCGTAACGATTGTATTGTTAAATGTTGAGCGGATATGCGCAATACCAGCTTCAATATTCTTTTTCACACGGCGTTTACGAGTGTTTGTTTTACGTTGAGCCATAGAGCTTTAACCTCCTTTACCTTATTTCTTTTTGTTCGCAACAGTACGGCGTGGGCCTTTACGTGTACGAGCATTGTTTTTAGTGTTTTGTCCGCGAACAGGCAAACCGCGACGGTGACGAAGACCGCGGAAGCTTCCGATTTCGATAAGACGTTTAATGTTTAGGGAAATTTCACGGCGAAGGTCCCCTTCAACTTTAAGCTTATCAATTACATCACGGATTTTTCCAAGTTCATCTTCAGTAAGATCACGCACACGAGTATCCTCAGAAACTCCTGCTTCAGCAAGAATTTTTTGAGCTGTAGTACGGCCAATTCCGAAAATGTATGTTAATGAAATTACAACGCGTTTTTCGCGTGGAATATCTACACCAGCAATACGAGCCATTTGTCAGTGCACCTCCTTATGTTTTATCCTTGTTTTTGTTTATGCTTTGGATTCTCACAAATAACCATGACTTTTCCTTTTCTGCGAATAACTTTACATTTTTCGCAAATCGGTTTCACGGACGGTCTAACCTTCATGTGTTTTCCAACCTCCTTGATAGTTCGGAGTGCTTTTATTTGAAACGGTACGTTATTCTTCCGCGTGTCAAATCATACGGGGACAATTCTACCGTAACTTTGTCTCCAGGTAAAATACGGATGAAGTGCATGCGGATCTTGCCTGAGACATGTGCCAAGACTGTATGACCGTTCTCAAGTTCAACTTTAAACATTGCATTAGGCAGCGTCTCTTGAACGGTACCTTCAACTTCAATTACATCATCTTTAGCCATTAAGTTGTTCTCCCTTCATCAAATCAGCAATTTGCCAAGCTGGCAAATTCCATATAGCTGATCGCTATATCATTTTATACACTGCTCTGAACTTCCGGAGATACGCAATTAAAGAACTTAAAGTGGTGGATGTGTTCTGGGGAGAATGAAACGTCCGTTTGTCTCCATCTGCCACTATAACGAGACTCAAACTTCCGGAGTTCTGCTTCCGTCTGCAGTCTGTTAAAGCGTCATCGCCTTCATTTGCTTTTAAGCTTTTGTAAGGATCTCAAAGCCGGTTTCCGTGATAGCAATTGTATGTTCGAAATGAGCACACATCTTACCATCTACTGTTACAACAGTCCAGTTATCCTGCAAGGTTCTAACATATCGTGTTCCTGCATTGACCATTGGTTCAATTGCCAGAACCATGCCAGGTTTCAGCCTAGGGCCTTTGCCCGGCGGTCCAAAGTGAGGAATTTGAGGATCTTCGTGAAGTTCCAGTCCTACACCGTGCCCAACATATTCTCTGACGATTGAAAACCCTTCGCTCTCAGCATAGAGCTGGATAGCATGGGAGATGTTCGAAAGACGATCTCCTGGCTTGGCTTCATTCAGCCCTCTATATAAAGACTCTTCTGTAACGTCCAGCAGCTTTTGCGTTTCTTCGGAAATGGCGCCTACCGGATATGTCCAGGCTGAGTCACCGTGATAGCCATTATACTTTGCACCGATATCGATGCTGATAATGTCTCCTTCATTTAATACCCGGTCACCCGGGATACCATGAACGAGCTCTTCGTTGACAGAAGCACAAATGCTTCCGCGGAATCCATTATACCCCTTGAAGGAAGGAATTGCATCATGCATGCGTATAAACTTTTCGGCAATACTATCCAATTCTTTGGTAGTAATACCGGGCTGTACATGTTTCTTTAATTCCTGATGGGTCAGTGCAACGATCCGGCCAGCTTCCCTCATGATTTCAATCTCACGCGGAGTCTTGCAAATGATCATTCAGCTGATCCCCCAAGCAAGGCTTTAATATCAGCAAAAACTTTGCTGATATCCTGCTGTCCGTTAATCTCTCTCACATAGCCTTTTTCACTATAGAAATCAAGAAGCGGCTTGCTTTGTTTGACGTTAACTTCCAAACGGTTTGAAACCGTTTCTTCATTATCGTCTGCCCGCTGGTATAGCTCTCCTCCACATTTGTCACAAACGCCTGTCTTTGCAGGGGGTTAAAGACAAGGTGGTAAGTAGCTCCGCAATTTTTACAAATGCGGCGGCCAGTCAAGCGTTCCATAAGAATGCTCTTATCCACATCAATGTTGATAACGTGGTCGAGCTTTTTACCAAGATCAGAGAGAATCGTTTCCAGCGCCTCTGCCTGTGCAACAGTACGAGGAAAACCATCAAGCAAGAAACCTTTTTCACAATCATCTTTGCCCAATCTTTCTCTGACAATACCGATCGTCACTTCATCAGGTACAAGTTCGCCTTTATCAATAAAAGATTTTGCCTGCAGTCCTAATTCAGTTTCTTCCTTCATTGCCGCTCGAAACATATCTCCAGTCGAGATATGAGGGATTTGATATTCCTCTGTGATTTGTTCTGCCTGAGTTCCTTTACCGGCACCGGGCAGACCCATTAATACTAGATTCATCCGATTTCCCCCTCAGTCTCTATATAAAGGGAATGGGCGCAGCTGCGTCCCATTACCTTACTGTTTAATAAAGCCTTTGTAATTTCGTTTTACAAGCTGGCTTTCCAGCCCTTTCATTGTTTCAAGCGCAACTCCGATCACGATCAGCAAGCTTGTTCCGCCAATCTGTGCGGATTGAGGAAGACCTGCAAATGCGATGAATAGAGTAGGAAGAACAGCAATGATTGAAAGGAAAATTGCTCCAACAAACGTTAAACGATACAAAACTTTTGTTAAATATTCCTGTGTGCTTTTTCCTGGACGAATCCCTGGAACATAACCGCCTTGTTTCTTTAAGTTATCAGCCATTTGCTCAGGATTAACCTGAACGAACGCATAGAAATACGTAAAAGCAATAATTAAAGCCACATAGATGGAAGCTCCAATCGGATGAGTCGTTGTGAGATTGGTGGTAATCCAATTGGTCACATCGTTTTTACCGAAGAAATTAGCAATCGTCGGCGGTGTAATCAAGAATGAAACCGCGAAGATTACAGGAATTACACCAGCCGGGTTCACTTTCAGCGGCAAGTGAGTGGATTGACCGCCCGCCTGCGGACCTGAACCTGATACCCTTTTAGCGTATTGAATTGGAATTTTGCGGAGTGCCTGCTGCACATAGATTGTTCCAACAATAATAGCAAGAACAGCAATAGCGAGCAGAATAACAATCACAATCCGCAAGAACAGCTGATCTCCCGCATCAGTAAACAACTGAGCATAAATTTGATTAAGAGTAGTAGGGATCGCCGCAACGATACCGGCAAAGATAATGATGGAAATACCATTCCCAACACCTTTAGCCGTAATCTGCTCTCCTAACCACATTAAGAAAGCAGTTCCTGCTGTAAGGACTACTGCAATCAGAAGATAGGTAGTAATACTAGGGTTTTGAATCAATTGACCGCCGCTTAGGTTGTTAAACCCGATGGACATCCCAATTGCTTGAATAAACCCAAGAACAATCGTGAAATATCTCGTAAATTGAGCCAATTTACGTCTGCCAACCTCACCCTGCTTAGACCATTCCGTAAACTTCGGTACAACGTCCATTTGAAGGAGCTGAACAATAATGGAGGCGGTGATATACGGCATAATACCCATTGCAAGAATGGAGTAGTTAAATAGTGCTCCCCCGCCAAAAGTGTTCATTACTCCGAAAACGCTCATTTGCTGATCCATTGCAGCCAGGGCTTTAGTGTCTACACCCGGTACAGGAATGAATGTTCCGATACGGAATACAATAAGCATTAAAAGAGTGAAAATAATTTTATTTCTTATGTCACCCACGCGCATGAAATTGGAGATTGTTTTGAACATTAGATCACCTCAGCTGTACCGCCGGCAGCTTCGATTGCTTCTTTAGCGGAAGAGGAGAATTTGTTCGCTTTAACAGTGAGCTTCTTCTCAATTTTACCTTCGCCAAGAATCTTAACGCCAGCTTTTGTGCTGCTAAGCACGCCAGTTTCAAGAAGAAGTTCAGGAGTTACTTCTGTACCTTCTTCGAAACGGTTCAGCCTTTCAAGGTTAACAACTGCGTATTCTTTACGGTTGATGTTCGTGAATCCGCGTTTAGGCAAACGTCTGAATAATGGAGTTTGACCACCCTCGAATCCAGGACGAACACCTCCGCCAGAACGGGCATTTTGACCTTTATGACCTTTACCAGACGTTTTACCGTTACCAGAACCGATACCACGGCCCAAACGGTTACGTTCGCGACGAGATCCTTCTGCTGGTTTTAATTCATGAAGTTTCATCAGGACACCTCCTTATTTATAGAACAAATACAATTATTGTTCTTCTACTTTAACCAAGTGAGATACTTTATTAATCATACCGCGAATAGCAGCGTTGTCTTCATGTACCACAGTTTGGTGCATTTTGCGCAAACCAAGTGTTTTAACTGTTACACGCTGAGTTTCCGGACGGCCGATTACACTGCGAGTAAGGGTGATCGCTAATTTGTTTGCCATTATCTTTCCCCCCTTATCCTAACAGTTCTTCTACGGTTTTTCCACGAAGCTTAGCAACTTGTTCTGCTTTCTTAAGCTGCTTTAAGCCTTCAAGTGTTGCACGAACCATGTTGATTGGTGTGTTTGAACCAAGGGATTTAGATAGGATGTCACCTACACCTGCAAGTTCAAGCACCGCACGTACTGGTCCGCCGGCGATTACTCCGGTACCTTCTGAAGCTGGCTTCAGAAGAATGTTTCCAGCACCGAATTGTCCGATTACTTCGTGTGGAATTGTTGTACCAACCATAGGTACTGTTACAAGATTCTTTTTCGCATCTTCGATTGCTTTACGGATTGCTTCTGGCACCTCTTGCGCTTTACCTGTACCGAATCCAACTCGGCCATTCTTGTCGCCTACAACAACAAGTGCAGCAAAACGGAAGCGACGACCACCTTTAACAACCTTAGCAACGCGGTTAACGGTAACTACACGTTCTTCAAACTCTGATTTAACTGAGTCATTACGACGCATACTGTGTTTCCCTCCTTTTCCTATTAAAATTCAAGTCCAGCTTCGCGTGCAGCGTCAGCAAGAGCTTTGATACGACCATGGTATAGGTATCCTCCACGATCAAATACGATTGATTTATGACCTTTATCAACAGCACGTTTTGCAACAAGCTCTCCAACTTTCTGAGCTGCTTCAAGGTTTGCAGTAGAATCAAGATTTAAATCTTTCTCCATGGAAGAAGCACTAACGATTGTTACACCGTTTGTATCGTCGATCAGTTGAGCATAAATGTGTTTATTAGAACGGAACACGTTTAGACGAGGTCTTTCAGCAGTTCCGAAAAGTTTCGCACGTACACGAGCATGTCTTCTTTTACGCACAGAATTTTTGCTAGCTTTTGTGATCATCAGGGTCACTCCTTTCTTAGCCATTAAGCGGCATTACTTCGCAGTTTTACCTTCTTTACGGCGTACAAATTCACCTTCATATCGAACTCCTTTACCTTTATAAGGCTCAGGCGGGCGAGTCGCACGGATGTTGGAAGCAATTGCTCCAACGCGCTCTTTGTCAGTACCTCTAACGATAATTTTCGTTTGAGAAGGCACTTCGATTTCGATTCCTTGTTCTGGTGTGATCTCAACAGGGTGAGAGTAACCAACGTTTAGAATCAATTTGTTTCCGGATTTAGAAGCACGGTAACCTACACCAACTAGTTCTAATCCTTTTTCGAAGCCTTTAGAAACACCTTCAACCATGTTTCCAATAATGCTGCGAGTTGTACCGTGAAGTGCACGGTGGTCTTTATGATCGGAAGGACGTGATACAGTTAGAATGTTTTCCTCAATGGAAATCGTAATGTCCGGGTGGAAAGTACGAGTCAATTCACCTTTAGGACCTTTAACCGTAACCGTGTTCTCGTTCATTTTGATTGTAACATCAGATGGAATCTCAAGCAGTTTTTTACCGACACGAGACATAATTTACACCTCCATTCTTTTTAACTTATTACCAAACGTATGCTAATACTTCTCCGCCAGCTTGTTTAGCGCGGGCTTCTTTGTCAGTGATGACACCTTGAGAAGTTGAGATGATAGCGATTCCCAAGCCGTTAAGTACACGAGGTACTTCAGTAGCTTTCGCGTAAACACGAAGACCAGGTTTACTGATGCGTTTCAGACCAGTAATAACGCGCTCGTTATTCGAACCATATTTAAGGAAGATGCGGATAACACCTTGTTTGTTGTCTTCAACGTATTCAACGTCACGGACAAAACCTTCACGTTTCAAGATTTCAGCAATCTCTTTTTTGATTTTAGAAGCAGGAACTTCCAGCTTCTCATGACGTACCATATTCGCATTACGGATGCGAGTAAGCAAATCTGCAATCGGATCTGTCATAACCATTGTTAAATAACCTCCTTCCCGTTATGGGGTATTACCAGCTAGCTTTCTTAACGCCAGGAATTTGACCTTTATAAGCAAGTTCACGGAAACAAATACGGCAAAGTTTAAATTTGCGAATCACAGAATGTGGACGTCCGCAGCGTTCGCATCGAGTATATGCTTGAACATTAAACTTTGGAGAGCGTTTTTGTTTCGCGATCATAGATTTTTTTGCCACGATTTCGCCTCCCTTTACGATTATTTTTGGAATGGCATTCCAAACTGAGTAAGTAGTTCACGAGCTTCTTCGTCTGTTTTAGCAGTTGTAACAATAACGATATCCATACCGCGAACCTTAGTAACTTGATCATAATCAATCTCAGGGAAGATCAATTGTTCTTTAACACCTAGAGTGTAGTTACCGCGTCCGTCGAATGCTTTTTTGGAGATTCCACGGAAGTCACGTACACGTGGTAAAGAAACAGATACCAATTTGTCTAGGAATTCATACATGCGCTCGCCGCGAAGAGTTACTTTCGCACCGATCGGCATACCTTCACGAAGACGGAAACCGGCGATTGATTTCTTTGCGCGAGTGATAACTGGCTTTTGACCAGCGATCGCAGTAAGCTCTTCAACAGCGTTGTCAAGAGACTTCGAGTTAGCTACTGCATCACCCACACCCATATTGATGACGATTTTTTCAAGTTTAGGTACTTCCATTACGGATTTATAATTAAACTTGCTCATTAGAGCTGGAGTTGTTTCTTTTACAAATTTTTCTTTAAGGCGGTTCATATGATAGACCTCCCTTCCTTAGTTACTATTTATCTAGAGATTCACCAGATTTTTTTGCAACACGTACTTTCTTGCCGTCAACCAATTTATAACCGATACGAGTTGGCTCGCCGCTTTTAGGGTCGATCAGCATTACGTTGGATACATGGATTGGCGCCTCTTGGCTCACGATTCCGCCTTGAGTGTTTGTTTGTGTTGGTTTAGAGTGTTTTTTTACAACATTCACACCTTCAACTAGCACACGGTCTTTCTTAGGGTAAGCTTCAAGCACTTTACCTTGCTTGCCTTTATCCTTACCAGAGATAACCATTACATTATCACCTTTTTTTACATGCATCTTGTCCGCACCTCCTTATTAAGGCAATCAAATTTAATTAAAGAACTTCTGGAGCTAGAGAAACAATCTTCATGAAGTTGTTTTCGCGAAGCTCACGAGCAACAGGTCCGAAAATACGCGTACCGCGCGGGCTTTTGTCATCACGGATGATTACACAAGCATTTTCGTCGAAACGAATGTAAGAACCGTCAGTACGGCGAGCACCGCTCTTAGTACGAACGATTACAGCCTTAACTACGTCTCCTTTTTTAACAACGCCTCCTGGTGTTGCTTGTTTAACCGTACACACGATTACATCACCAATGTTAGCTGTCTTACGTCCGGATCCGCCAAGGACTTTAATTGTCAGTACTTCACGAGCACCAGAGTTGTCAGCAACTTTTAAGCGAGATTCTTGTTGAATCATTCACGTTACCTCCCTTCGGAATTAACTATCCGAACATTTATTAGATAATAACAGCTTCTTCAACGATTTCTACAAGACGGAAACGTTTTGTCGCAGATTGCGGACGAGTTTCCATAATTCTTACGATATCGCCAATTTTAGCTTGGTTTTCTTCGTCATGCGCTTTGAACTTCTTAGAGTACTTTACGCGTTTGCCGTATAGAGAATGAGTTTTGTAAGTCTCAACCAGTACAGTGATTGTTTTATCCATTTTGTCGGACACAACACGGCCAGTGTAAACCTTACGTTGATTGCGTTCACTCATTTTGCAAACCTCCTCTCGGGTTTATCGATTATTAGCAGCGATCTCTCTTTGACGAATTACAGTCTTCATACGAGCGATGGCTTTACGTACTTCACGGATGCGAGCAGTGTTTTCAAGCTGGCCAGTAGCAAGCTGGAAACGAAGGTTGAAAAGCTCTTCTTTAAGTGATTTTACTTTTTGTTCGATTTCTGCAGTGGTTAAATCACGGATTTCATTAGCTTTCATTTGATTCACCACCAATTTCCTCGCGCTTAACGAATTTCGTTTTAATTGGCAGTTTGTGAGACGCAAGACGCAATGCTTCGCGAGCAACTTCTTCAGGAACACCCGCAATCTCAAACAAAACTTTACCCGGTTTAACTACAGCTACCCATCCTTCAGGAGCACCTTTACCGGAACCCATGCGGACTTCTAGAGGCTTAGCAGTATAAGGTTTGGAAGGGAAAATTTTGATCCATACTTTACCGCCACGTTTCATGTAACGAGTCATCGCAATACGAGCTGCCTCGATTTGACGGTTAGTGATCCAAGAAGCTTCCAAAGCTTGAATACCGTATTCACCAAAGTGTACTTCCGCACCGCCTTTTGCACGTCCGCGCATTTTTCCGCGATGCTCTCTGCGATACTTAACACGTTTAGGCAATAACATATTATTTTCCTCCTTCCTCGGATTTCTTCTTAACAGGAAGAACTTCTCCACGATAGATCCATACTTTGACACCTAGTTTACCGTAAGTAGTGTCTGCTTCTGCTGTACCGTAATCGATGTCAGCGCGAAGTGTGTGAAGTGGAACAGTTCCTTCACTGTAATGTTCTGAACGAGCGATATCAGCTCCGCCAAGACGTCCGGAAACCATTGTTTTAATTCCTTTTGCACCAGCGCGCATTGAACGTTGCAATGCTTGCTTTTGAGCACGACGGAAAGAAATACGGTTTTCAAGCTGGCGAGCGATGTTGTCAGCTACTAATTTAGCATCAAGATCAGCTCTTTTGATTTCAAGAATGTTGATGTGCACGCGTTTACCAGTAAGTGAGTTAAGAGCTTTGCGAAGCGCTTCAACTTCAGTACCACCTTTACCGATAACCATACCTGGCTTAGCAGTGTGGACTGTTACGTTAATGCGGTTAGCAGCACGCTCGATTTCCACTTTGGAAACAGATGCATCATTTAGGCGTTTGTTGATATATTCACGAACTTTAATATCTTCGTGTAAAAGATCAGCGTAGTCTTTGCCAGCGTACCATTTTGATTCCCAATCACGAATCACACCGATACGAAGACCGACTGGATTTACCTTTTGACCCACAGCTTATCCCTCCTTCTTTTCTGATACGATAATAGTGATATGACTAGTACGTTTATTAATTGCGCTCGCACGACCCATTGCACGCGGGCGGAATCTCTTAAGTGTTGGACCTTCGTCAACGAATGCCTCGGAAATTACAAGGCTGTTAATGTCCATTTCGTAGTTGTGCTCAGCGTTAGCAACTGCAGAGTTTAGTACTTTTTCAATAATTGGAGAAGCTGCCTTCGGTGTGAGACGAAGGATTGCAACTGCTTCACCGATTTGCTTTCCTCGAATTAAGTCCATTACCAAACGTGCTTTACGAGGAGCAATACGAACTGTTCTAGCGACAGCTTTAGCTTGCATTTAAATGCCTCCTCTCATTAGCGTCTTGTTTTTTTATCATCGTTACCGTGGCCTTTATAAGTACGAGAAGGTGCAAATTCACCTAACTTGTGGCCAACCATATCTTCCGTTACATAAACAGGAACGTGTTTGCGTCCATCATATACAGCGATCGTGTGACCGATGAATTGAGGGAAAATTGTAGAACGGCGAGACCAAGTTTTAATAACTTGTTTCTTTTCAGTTTCATTCAATTTTTCCACTTTAACCATCAAGTGATCATCCACGAAAGGTCCTTTTTTCAAGCTGCGACCCATGCGAGTACCTCCCTTCGTGATTGCGCTACGGTTCGGATGAACCGTAGTTCAGTCACGTTATTTTTTACGACGACGTACGATAAATTTATCGGATTTATTCGTTTTCTTACGTGTTTTAGCACCAAGAGTCGGTTTACCCCATGGAGACATAGGTGATTTACGACCGATAGGTGAACGACCTTCACCACCACCGTGCGGGTGATCGTTAGGGTTCATTACAGATCCACGAACAGTTGGGCGTTTGCCTAACCAACGGGAACGTCCAGCTTTACCGATGTTGATAAGTTCGTGCTGCTCGTTACCAACTTGACCGATTGTAGCGCGGCAAGTAGCAAGAATCATGCGAACCTCTCCGGAATTCAAACGAACTAGTACGTATTTTCCTTCTTTACCAAGGACTTGTGCAGATGTTCCTGCAGAACGTACAAGCTGTCCGCCTTTACCAGGTTTAAGCTCGATGTTGTGTACTACTGTACCAACTGGAATGTTTTGAAGTGGAAGTGCATTACCCACTTTAATGTCAGCTTCTGCTCCTGACATAATTTCCAAATCAACTTTAAGGTTTTTAGGAGCAAGAATGTATCTCTTTTCTCCATCAGCGTAATGAATTAACGCAATGTTTGCAGAGCGGTTTGGATCATACTCGATTGTAGCAACGCGTCCTGGTATACCATCTTTGTCGCGTTTAAAATCGATAATACGATACTGGCGCTTATGGCCTCCGCCTTGATGACGAACCGTGATTTTACCTTGGTTGTTACGTCCAGCTTTTTTGCTCAACGGAGCAAGCAAGGATTTTTCCGGCTTATCAGTAGTGATTTCTGCAAAATCAGATACTGTCATACCACGACGACCGTTGGAGGTCGGTTTGTATTTTTTAATCGCCATCTCAATTTCCCTCCTTCACTTATATATTAAACTTCAAAAAGTTCGATTTCTTTAGAGTCAGCAGTCAATGTAATGATTGCTTTTCTTCTGCGATTTGTAAGTCCGCTGTAACGGCCAACGCGTCTGAATTTACCTTTGTAATTCATAACATTGACTTTCGCTACTTTCACACCGAAAATTGCTTCTACAGCATCTTTAACTTCCGTTTTGTTAGCTCTTACGTCTACTTCAAACGTATATTTTCTGTCAGCCATAATGTCAGTAGAATTTTCAGTGATCACGGGGCGCTTAATAATATCACGAGGATCTTTCATTATGCAAGCACCTCCTCTACTTTTTGCACCGCAGCTTTCGTCATAATTAGCTTTTCATGGTTAAGTACGTCAAGAACGTTGATACCGTCAGCTGCAACAACAGTGATGCCCTGGATGTTACGTGCAGAAAGCGAAACTTTCTCATTAACATCAGCAGTAACGATCAATGCTTTTTTCTCAACTGAAATAGCTTTTAGGATAGAAGCCATTTCCTTTGTTTTTACAGCATCCAGTGTCAGATCCTCAAGAACAACGATTTTGCTGTCTTGTACTTTAGATGACAAAGCAGATTTGATAGCCAGACGGCGTACTTTTTTAGGTAGTTTGTAAGCATAAGAACGAGGTGTCGGTCCGAAAACTACTCCTCCTCCGCGCCATTGCGGTGAACGGATAGAACCTTGACGAGCACGTCCAGTTCCTTTTTGGCGCCAAGGTTTGCGTCCTCCGCCACGAACTTCAGAACGATTTTTTACTTTAGCATTTCCTTGTCTTAAGGAAGCTCTTTGCATGATAACCGCTTCGAAAAGAACAGCTTGGTTTGGCTCGATACCGAAGATAGAATCGTTCAGTTCGATTTCACCAGCGTTAGCTCCGCTTTGGTTTAACATAGTAACTTTTGGCATAATCCATTTCCTCCTTTCTCGGAAAAGTTATTTGGATTTTACTGCAGATTTTACAGTAACTAGAGATTTTCTTGGACCAGGTACGTTACCTTTGATCAAAAGAAGGTTGCGTTCTGCATCAACTTTAACGATCTCAAGGTTTTGTACTGTTACGCGCTCTCCACCCATACGTCCAGGGAGAAGTTTGTTTTTGAATACGCGGTTTGGAGCAACAGGACCCATTGAACCTGGGCGGCGATGGTAGCGTGAACCGTGGGACATTGGTCCGCGGGATTGTCCGTGGCGTTTAATAGAACCTTGGAATCCTTTACCTTTTGAAGTTCCTGTTACATCTACTGTATCTCCAGCGGAGAATACTTCTACTTTGACTTCCTGACCAACTTCGTAGTCTGCTGCGCTTACTCCACGAAATTCCTTAATGAAGCGCTTAGGCGCAGTGTTTGCTTTTGCAACGTGACCTTTTAGCGGTTTGTTAGCAAGTTTTTCACGTTTGTCATCAAAACCAACCTGAACTGCTTCGTAACCGTCGATTTCAGCCGTTTTCACTTGAAGAACTACGTTTGGAGCAGCCTCTACAACTGTAACTGGGATAAGATCGCCGTTTTCAGCAAATACTTGCGTCATACCGATTTTTCTACCTAAGATTCCTTTGGTCATTCGTCACACCTCCTATTTTTTTCTACTATATAATAATGAACATTAAAGTTTGATTTCGATATCGACACCGGATGGTAAATCCAAACGCATTAACGCATCAACAGTTTGTGGTGTTGGGTTAATGATGTCGATTAGACGTTTGTGTGTACGCATCTCGAATTGCTCACGAGAGTCTTTGTACTTATGCACCGCACGAAGAATTGTGTAGATGGACTTTTCAGTCGGAAGCGGGATCGGACCAGATACGTTAGCACCTGAACGTTTCGCTGTTTCTACGATTTTCTCGGCAGATTGATCAAGAATTCTGTGATCATAAGCTTTCAAACGAATACGAATTTTTTGTTTTGCCATTATTTTCCCTCCTTTTCGCCTACTTAATATAGACAGTTCTCAGTAAGAATTTCCCTCACACACTCGCCATGGCAAAGCGGCCGGGTGTGTCAGCAACCTCTCACATCATCGCAGTCAAAGACCAACATTCACTATTATATAAAAAAAGAGCGTCAGTTGCAAGAAGAAATTAATATTTCTTTGTCTTTTACGCACCTCAGATATTATACCTTTTTCTAGGCGAAAAATCAAGTGCGTCTGGATTTTTAATACTGCTGCACTTTTCTCTTTCTGTGAATCGAATGATGCGGATCTCCACCGGATGCTTCAAAAAAAAATTGGTCTCTTCGTAATCGTTAGAAGACATAAAAAAAACGAGCGATTTCTCGCTCGTTTTTTCAAACACTGATTACTCAGTGATTGTAGCAACTACTCCAGCACCTACAGTACGTCCACCCTCACGGATAGAGAACTTAGTACCTTCTTCGATTGCGATTGGAGAGATTAGTTCAACAGTCATTTCGATGTTGTCTCCAGGCATAACCATTTCTACACCATCAGGCAGGTTGCAGATACCAGTTACATCAGTTGTACGGAAGTAGAACTGAGGACGGTAGTTAGTGAAGAATGGAGTGTGACGTCCACCCTCTTCTTTAGATAGAACATAAACTTCTGCTTTGAACTTTGTGTGTGGAGTGATTGTTCCTGGCTTAGCAAGAACTTGTCCACGTTGGATATCTTCACGAGCTACTCCACGAAGAAGTGCGCCGATGTTGTCTCCAGCTTCAGCATAGTCAAGAAGTTTACGGAACATTTCAACACCTGTAACAGTTGTTGATTTTGGCTCTTCAGCAAGACCGATGATTTCGATAACGTCACCGACTTTAACTTGTCCACGCTCAACACGTCCAGTTGCAACAGTTCCACGGCCAGTGATAGAGAATACATCCTCAACAGGCATCATGAATGGTTTTTCGATATCGCGCTCTGGAGTTGGGATGTACTCGTCAACTGCGTTCATTAGTTCAACGATTTTCTCTTCCCACTCAGCATCTCCTTCAAGAGCTTTAAGAGCAGAACCTTTGATTACTGGAATGTCGTCGCCAGGGAAATCGTACTCAGAAAGAAGGTCACGAACTTCCATTTCAACTAGTTCAAGCAATTCTTCGTCATCAACCATATCACATTTGTTCATGAATACAACTAGGTAAGGAACACCTACTTGACGAGAAAGAAGGATGTGCTCACGAGTTTGCGGCATTGGGCCGTCAGCAGCAGATACTACTAGGATTCCGCCATCCATTTGTGCAGCACCAGTGATCATGTTTTTAACATAGTCAGCATGTCCTGGGCAGTCAACGTGTGCATAGTGGCGAGTTTCAGTTTCGTACTCAACGTGTGCAGTTGAGATTGTGATTCCGCGCTCGCGCTCTTCTGGAGCAGCATCGATCATATCATAAGCCATCGCTGCACCTTTACCACTGCGCTTAGCAAGTACAGTTGTGATTGCAGCTGTTAGAGTTGTTTTACCATGGTCAACGTGTCCAATTGTACCGATATTGGCATGTGTTTTGGAACGGTCGAATTTTTCTTTACCCATTCGAAATGCCTCCCTTAGATAATAGAGTTAGTTATTTTTATTCAGAAAGCAGGATTGTACCCGCCTTCTGAGGATACATAAGTAGTTATACTTCAATAAAGGTGTAAAATCAATTACTCGCCTTTATTTTTTTTGATGATTTCTTCAGAAATGGATTTAGGAACTTCTTCGTAGTGATCGAAGTGCATAGAGAATACTCCGCGTCCTTGTGTGTTTGAACGCAACGCAGTTGCATAGCCAAACATTTCAGAAAGTGGAACCATTGCACGAACAACTTGAGCGTTACCGCGTGCATCCATACCTTCAACGCGTCCACGGCGAGAAGTGATATCGCCCATGATATCTCCCATGTACTCATCCGGGATAACTACTTCAACCTTCATAACAGGCTCAAGGATAACCGGATTACATTTGGATACAGCGTTTTTAAGAGCAAGTGAAGCTGCAACTTTAAACGCCATTTCACTGGAGTCAACATCATGGTATGATCCATCAACAAGTGATGCTTTAACGTCGATTAGCTGATATCCTGCAAGAACACCGTTTTTCATTGAATCCTGCAGACCTGCTTGAACAGCTGGTACGTATTCACGTGGAACAACTCCACCGACGATCTTGTTTTGGAATTCGAAGCCTTTTCCTTCTTCGTTTGGTTCGAATTCGATCCAAACGTGTCCGAATTGTCCGCGGCCGCCAGATTGGCGTGCAAACTTACCTTCGACTCTAGCTGAACCGCGGAAAGTCTCACGGTATGCAACTTGTGGAGCACCAACATTAGCTTCTACTTTGAATTCGCGACGCATACGGTCAACGATGATATCAAGGTGAAGCTCACCCATACCGGAGATGATGGTTTGTCCAGTCTCAGGATCAGTATGAGCACGGAATGTCGGATCTTCTTCAGATAGCTTTGTCAAAGCTGTAGACATTTTGTCTTGGTCAGCTTTAGATTTCGGCTCAACTGAAAGAGAGATAACCGGCTCTGGGAAATCCATGGATTCCAAGATTACAAGGCTCTTTTCATCACATAGAGTATCACCAGTTGTTGTATCTTTCAATCCTACTGCAGCTGCGATATCTCCAGAGTATACAGTAGAGATTTCTTCACGGGAGTTAGCATGCATTTGCAGGATACGTCCTACACGCTCACGCTTGCCCTTCGTGGAGTTTTGTACGTAAGAACCAGAGTTAAGTACTCCAGAGTACACACGGAAGAAAGTAAGCTTTCCTACGTATGGATCTGTCATTACTTTGAACGCTAGAGCGGAGAACGGCTCATCGTCACTGGATTTACGAATTACTTCCTCTTCAGAATCCGGAAGAATTCCTTTGATAGCTGGTACGTCAGTTGGTGCAGGAAGGTATTCAAGTACAGCATCCAGCATCAATTGCACACCTTTGTTTTTGAAAGCTGATCCGCAAATAACCGGATAGAATTCAACATCGCAAGTACCTTTACGGATTGCAGCTTTGATCTCATCAACCGTTAGCTCTTCACCGTCAAGATATTTCATCATCAATTCTTCATCAAGTTCTGCTACTGCCTCAATCAGCTTGTTGCGCCATTCTTCAGCAAGTTCTTGATAATCTTCTGGAATTTCTACAGCTTCGGAACGAGTTCCCAAGTCATCTTCGTAGAAATATGCAACGTTTTCTACTAGATCGATAATTCCTTCAAAATTATCTTCAGCACCGATAGGAAGCTGAATCGGATGAGCATTCGCTTGCAGGCGGTCATGCATCGTTTTTACGGAATAAAGGAAATCCGCACCGATTTTATCCATTTTGTTTACGAACACTACACGAGGTACGCCGTAAGTAGTAGCTTGGCGCCAAACTGTTTCAGTTTGAGGCTCAACTCCGGATTGTGCATCAAGAACAGCTACGGCACCATCAAGTACGCGCAGGGAACGTTCAACCTCAACAGTGAAGTCTACGTGTCCCGGTGTATCGATGATGTTAACGCGGTAGCCTTTCCATGATGCAGTTGTAGCTGCAGATGTAATCGTGATTCCGCGTTCTTGCTCCTGTTCCATCCAGTCCATTTGTGAAGCTCCTTCATGAGTTTCACCAATTTTATGGATACGTCCAGTGTAGAACAAGATCCGTTCTGTAGTCGTCGTTTTACCAGCGTCGATGTGAGCCATGATCCCGATATTACGAGTGTTTTCTAAGGAGAACTCTCTTGCCATCTTAGTAACTTCTCCTTCCTATAAAGAGGATTAGTGGGTTTTTTATTTCGATCTTACCAGCGGTAGTGAGCGAATGCTTTGTTCGCTTCTGCCATTTTGTGCGTATCTTCGCGTTTCTTAACAGCAGCACCAGTGTTGTTGGCTGCGTCAAGAATCTCGTTAGCAAGACGCTCTTCCATGGTTTTTTCTCCACGAAGACGAGCGTAGTTTACTAACCAGCGAAGTCCAAGAGTAGTACGGCGGTCAGGACGCACCTCTACTGGTACTTGGTAGTTTGCTCCACCTACACGGCGGGCTTTAACTTCTAGAACTGGCATGATGTTTTTAAGTGCTTGTTCGAACACTTCCATTGGCTCTTTACCGCTGCGCTCCTTGATAGTATCAAGTGCAGAATAAAGAATGGTTTGTGCTTTTCCTCTTTTACCGTCAACCATAATGCGGTTTACCAAACGAGTAACAAGTTTGGAATTGTAAAGCGGATCTGGCAATACGTCTCTTTTTGTAACAGGACCTTTACGAGGCATGTTTTTTTCCTCCTTTCACGAAGTGATTCTATTGGTTTTAATTTATTTTTTTGGAGCTTTAGGACGTTTAGTTCCGTATTTGGAACGACCTTGCATACGGCCATCAACACCAGCAGTGTCAAGCGCACCGCGAACGATGTGGTAACGTACTCCCGGTAAATCCTTTACACGTCCGCCACGGATAAGAACAACACTATGCTCTTGAAGGTTATGTCCGATACCAGGAATGTAAGCTGTAACCTCGATTTGGTTAGTCAAGCGTACACGGGCATATTTACGAAGCGCGGAGTTCGGCTTCTTCGGAGTCATTGTACCAACACGTGTGCATACACCGCGTTTTTGAGGTGAAGATACGTTTGTGTGCTCTTTTTTGAAACTGTTGTAACCTTTGTTCAATGCAGGAGACTTAGATTTTTCAATCTTGCTTACGCGTCCCTTGCGGATTAATTGATTAATAGTAGGCATGTTTTTTCCTCCCTTCTCAAATTCTAAACCCACACATCCAGGTGGTTCATATTTGGGCAAAAACAAAGTCTTTACTTGATTACTCAGGTAAAAACGCGTTTGCTTTATTAGGTAATGGCTACAGCTGCGGCGCCAACTTCAATTCCGCAAGCTTTTCCAAGCTTTTTCATGGAGTCTACTTTTATTACAGAAACGTTCTTATCCGCGGCCATCTGAGCAACGGCAGATGTAATTCGTGGATCGGCGTCCTCCGCAATGAGAAGCTCTTTGACGGAACCTTGCTGAAGTGCCTTCAGCGTTTGCTTTGTACCAACAATAATGTTTGCTGCCTGTGATACTTTTTCATAAGACATTGAAGTATATCCTCCAAAGCAACAGGTAGAATCGAGCACCTTGAATATCTTAACATTGGAAGAGATGGATGTCAACAGAGTTTCCGAAGAAAGCTCTGAAGGCATCCATCTCTCATATTAATCTACGGTAACCGTGTCTTGGCTCGATTGAACTTGAGAGATTGGCTGTACTTTACGGTAGCGGTTCATACCTGTACCGGCAGGAACCAGTTTACCGATGATTACATTCTCTTTTAGTCCGAGAAGCTCGTCACGTTTTCCTTTAATCGCGGCATCTGTCAGGACACGAGTTGTTTCCTGGAAGGATGCTGCAGACAAGAAGGAGTCCGTTTCAAGAGATGCTTTCGTGATACCCAGAAGGACTGGACGGCCTGTAGCAGGACGTTTGCCTCCAATAAGGACTTTTTTATTGGCGTCTGTGAACTGATGAATGTCCAGAAGAGTTCCAGGCAATACATCTGTATCTCCAGCGTCAATAACTCTGATTTTGCGAAGCATTTGGCGAACCATAACCTCTACGTGTTTATCGCCAATTTCTACCCCTTGCATACGGTATACTTTTTGAACTTCACGAAGGAGGTATTCCTGCACGGCTTGAGTATCTTTTACTTTCAGAAGTTCTTTCGGATCGATCGAACCTTCAGTAAGCTCCTGTCCGCGCTTAACTGTATCGCCTTCCGCTACTTTCAGACGTGCATTGTAAGGGGCTGTATACGTACGTGATTCTACATCACCCTGTACAACCAATTCCTGCTGTTTTTCACGAATTTCATTTACTTGGGTTACAACACCGTCAATTTCCGAAATCGTAGCCTGACCTTTAGGGTTACGAGCTTCAAATAGCTCCTGGATACGCGGCAAACCTTGAGTGATGTCATCCCCTGCAACTCCGCCTGTATGGAACGTACGCATTGTAAGCTGTGTTCCCGGCTCCCCGATGGATTGTGCAGCAATGATGCCGACTGCTTCTCCAACTTCTACATCGGAACCGGTAGCCAGGTTGCGGCCGTAGCATCGTTTACATACACCATGGCGTGTATTACAAGTAAATGCAGAACGGATCATGACTTGTTCAATTCCTGACTCAACGATTTGAAGAGCAAGATCTTCAGTGATCAGTTCATTTTCCTCAACAAGAAGAGCTCCTGTTTCAGGATGGTGAATGTTTCTGCGGGCATAACGTCCAATTAGACGTTCCTCAAGTTTTTCAATTACCTCTGTACCCTCTTTGATTGCTTCTGCAAGAAGTCCGCGGTCAGTTCCGCAGTCGTCATCACGAATGATAACATCCTGAGCAACATCAACGAGACGGCGAGTCAGGTAACCTGAATCGGCAGTCTTAAGGGCTGTATCGGCAAGACCTTTACGCGCACCATGGGTAGAGATAAAGTATTCCAATACCGTTAGACCTTCACGGAAACTGGATTTGATCGGAAGTTCGATGATTCGTCCAGCCGGGTTGGCCATCAGACCGCGCATTCCGGCAAGCTGTGTAAAGTTAGATGCGTTACCACGGGCTCCAGAGTCACTCATCATGAAGATCGGGTTGCGCGTATCCAGAGTTTTCATCAGTTTGCCTTGGATCGTATCCTTCGCAGCACTCCAGATAGAGATGACACGCTCATAGCGCTCTTCTTCTGTAATTAGACCGCGGCGGAACTGTTTAAGAACGTTATCTACCTTCGCCTGCGCTTCAGTCAGAATCTCTTCTTTTTCACGCAATACGACGATATCTGCTACACCAACCGTAATACCTGCTTTTGTAGAATATTTGAATCCCAAATCTTTCAGACGGTCAAGCATTTTTGAAGTCTCTGTGATTTGGAACTTTTTAAAGATTTCAGCGATGATGCTTCCAAGGATGCCTTTTTTGAACGGAGGAATCATTTCCTGCTTCGCAATGTGTTCCTTCACGTCCACGTTAGGATCCACGAAGTATTTCTCCGGAGTCTTTTCTTCAATGTTGCCTTTAGTCGGTTCATTCATATAAGGGAATGAATCTGGAAGGATTTCATTGAATACAAGCTTCCCTACAGTTGTTATAAGAAGCTGTTTCCTCTGAGCATCTGTGAATGTTTGATTATCTAGGGATGAAGCCGCTACTGCAACACGGGTATGAAGATGTACATAGCCGTTTTGGTAAGCAATAAGTGCTTCATTCGTGTCTTTGAAAATCATTCCTTCACCGACAGCACCTTCACGCTCCATTGTCAGGTAGTAGTTACCGAGAACCATATCCTGAGATGGAGTAACAACCGGCTTCCCATCCTTAGGGTTCAGGATGTTCTGGGCTGCAAGCATTAGGATACGTGCTTCCGCTTGAGCTTCAGCCGATAGCGGTACGTGAACAGCCATTTGGTCTCCGTCAAAGTCCGCGTTGTATGCCGTACATACAAGAGGATGCAGGCGGATTGCGCGTCCCTCCACAAGAGTCGGCTCAAATGCCTGGATACCAAGTCTGTGAAGAGTAGGAGCACGGTTCAATAGAACGGGATGCTCCCTGATTACGGATTCGAGAACGTCCCAAACCTCAGGCTGCACGCGTTCGATTTTACGTTTCGCACTCTTAATGTTGTGGGCAAGACCTTTTTCCACAAGCTCCTTCATTACAAATGGCTTGAATAGCTCAAGAGCCATTTCTTTAGGCAATCCGCACTGATACATTTTCAGGTTCGGTCCAACTACGATAACTGAACGGCCTGAATAGTCAACACGCTTACCGAGCAAGTTTTGGCGGAAACGTCCTTGTTTCCCCTTAAGCATATGAGAAAGAGATTTTAATGGACGGTTACCAGGACCGGTAACCGGACGGCCTCTGCGTCCGTTGTCGATCAATGCATCCACAGCTTCTTGAAGCATACGCTTTTCGTTTTGAACGATGATGCTTGGAGCTCCAAGATCGAGCAAACGCTTCAGACGGTTGTTACGGTTAATTACCCGGCGATAAAGATCATTCAAATCGGAAGTCGCAAAACGGCCGCCGTCAAGCTGCACCATCGGACGAAGCTCTGGAGGAATGACAGGCAGGACATCAAGGATCATCCAAGAAGGATTGTTCCCGGATCCGCGGAATGCTTCAAGCACTTCAAGACGCTTGATGGCACGGGTACGGCGCTGTCCTTGCGCTGTTTTTAAATCCTCTTTCAGCTGTTCTACATCTTTATCCGGATCGATGTCCATAAGAAGCTTTTTGATAGCTTCTGCACCCATTCCGGCATGGAATGTGCTGCCGTATTTATCACGATATGCACGATATTCTTTCTCGGAAAGAAGCTGTTTCTTTTCAAGAGGAGTATCTCCTGTGTCTGTTACAACATAGGAAGCAAAATAGATTACTTCTTCAAGAGCACGCGGGGACATGTCTAAAACAAGGCCCATACGGCTCGGGATTCCTTTGAAATACCAAATGTGGGATACAGGAGCTGCAAGCTCAATGTGTCCCATGCGCTCGCGGCGGACTTTCGCGCGTGTTACTTCAACTCCGCATCGATCGCAGACTACACCTTTGTAACGGACACGTTTGTATTTTCCGCAATGGCATTCCCAGTCCTTTTGAGGTCCGAAAATACGTTCACAGAACAAACCGTCTTTCTCTGGCTTAAGCGTACGGTAGTTGATTGTTTCCGGCTTTTTCACTTCACCGAATGACCAGGAACGGATCTTATCGGGTGATGCAAGTCCGATGTTCATGTACTCAAAATTATTAACATCTAGCAAGGGGCCTACCTCCCTTTTCATCTTCAGGTTATACCCTTATATCCTGAAGAGTGACTATTCTTTCGTTGCTTGCAGTGCGGCATTAAGGACCAATAGTAAAGGCTTTAGCATCCGCCTCAGGGTGAGACCGGACGCTAAAGCCCGGTTTTTCACCCTAAGGCTGCAGGCTGTATAGCGCGCCTGCTGCTTTGCAGCCATTTCCAATCTATCTATTCTTTCGTAACAGCGTCCTTCTCTTTTTCAGTAGTGACAGCTGCTTCTTCCATTTCGTCTCCTAAAGACAAGCTATCGGAGCCTTGAGGATCTTCATCGTCCTCGGTATCTCTCATTTCAATTTCTTTTTCATCGCCTGAGAGAATCTTAACGTCCATACCTAAGCTTTGAAGTTCCTTAATCAATACTTTGAAGGATTCAGGAACGCCCGGCTCTGGAACATTTTCGCCTTTTACGATGGCTTCGTATGTTTTCACACGTCCTACGACGTCATCCGACTTAACCGTCAGGATTTCCTGAAGTGTATAGGCAGCTCCATAAGCTTCAAGCGCCCAAACCTCCATCTCTCCAAAACGCTGTCCGCCGAATTGAGCTTTACCTCCAAGAGGCTGCTGTGTAACAAGTGAGTATGGTCCTGTAGAACGGGCATGGAGTTTGTCATCAACCATGTGGGCCAGTTTGATCATATACATGATTCCAACGGATACACGGTTATCAAACGGTTCGCCTGAACGTCCATCATAAAGGACTGTTTTAGCGTCTCTCGCCATCCCTGCTTCTTCAAGCGTAGACCATACATCTTCCTCACGCGCACCATCAAATACCGGTGATGCAACATGAATGCCAAGGTAGCGTGCAGCCATTCCCAAGTGAAGCTCAAGGACCTGCCCGATGTTCATACGGGATGGTACACCAAGCGGGTTAAGCATGATATCTACCGGTGTGCCGTCTGGAAGATATGGCATATCTTCTTCCGGAAGGATGCGGGAGATAACCCCTTTATTACCATGTCGTCCGGCCATTTTATCTCCTTCAGAAATTTTACGCTTCTGAACGATATAAGCGCGTACGAGCTGGTTAACACCCGGCGGCAATTCATCTCCGTCTTCACGGTTGAAGACTTTCACATCAAGGATGATTCCGCCACCGCCATGCGGTACTCTTAGGGATGTATCACGAACCTCGCGTGCTTTCTCGCCAAAAATTGCGTGAAGAAGTCTTTCTTCAGCTGTGAGCTCCGTTACACCCTTAGGTGTTACTTTACCAACTAGCAAGTCGCCGTCTTTTACTTCTGCACCGACGCGGATGATTCCGCGTTCGTCAAGGTTGCGTAGTGCATCTTCCCCTACGTTTGGAATATCTCTTGTGATTTCTTCAGGTCCAAGCTTCGTATCACGTGCTTCGGACTCGTATTCTTCAATATGAATCGAAGTGTAAACATCGTCTTTTACAAGACGCTCACTCATGATGATGGCATCCTCATAGTTGTAGCCGTCCCATGTCATGAACGCAACCATAACGTTGCGGCCAAGAGCCAGTTCGCCTTTTTCCATAGATGGTCCGTCAGCAAGGATTTCACCTTTTACTACTTCATCGCCTTCACTTACGATCGGACGCTGGTTGTAGCAAGTTCCCTGGTTGGAACGGATAAATTTCAGCATGCTGTATTTATCAAGGTTGCCCTTAACTTTCTTGCCATCTACTTCTTCATAGCGGCGAACGTAAACGTTTTTCGCTTCTACTTTCTCTACGATACCTGGATGCTTACAGATTACAGCAGCACCTGAATCTTTTCCTGAAACGTACTCCATTCCTGTTCCGACAATCGGAGCTTCCGGCTGCATCAAAGGCACAGCCTGACGCTGCATGTTCGCTCCCATTAGAGCACGGTTGGAGTCATCATTTTCAAGGAAAGGAATACATGCTGTTGCAGCAGATACAACCTGTTTAGGAGATACATCCATGTAATCCACGCGATCGCGGGCTACAACGGTATTCTCACCGCGGAAACGTGCTACGATTCCGTCATCAAGGAATGTACCGTCGTTGTCCAAACGGGCATTCGCCTGTGCTACAACATAGTTATCTTCTTCATCTGCAGTCAGATAATCGATGCGCGCAGTTACTTTTCCTGTATCAGGATCAACACGGCGGTAAGGCGTTTCAATGAATCCGAAACGGTTAACCTTCGCGTAACTGGACAAGGAGTTGATCAAACCGATGTTTGGTCCCTCGGGCGTTTCAATCGGACACATACGGCCGTAGTGGGAGTAGTGAACGTCACGGACTTCAAAGCCAGCACGCTCACGAGTCAATCCACCGGGTCCGAGTGCAGAAAGACGGCGCTTATGGGTAAGCTCAGCAAGCGGATTCGTCTGGTCCATGAACTGAGAAAGCTGAGAGCTTCCGAAGAACTCTTTAATGCTCGCAATAACAGGACGAATGTTAATAAGCTGCTGAGGAGTGATTGTATTTGTATCCTGGATGGACATACGCTCACGAACGACACGCTCCATACGGGAAAGACCGATACGGAATTGGTTTTGAAGCAATTCGCCAACTGAACGCAGACGGCGGTTACCAAGGTGATCGATATCATCTGTGTCGCCTACTCCGTGCAGAAGGTTAAAGAAATAGCTGATGGAAGATAAAATATCAGCAGCCGTAATGTTCTTAACTGCTTCTTCTACATAAGCATTTCCAATCACATTAATGACTTGTTCGCCTTCCGGATCATTTGGAGAGTAGATTTTAATAGATTGTAGAGTTGTTTCTTCCGTTACAACTCCGCCTGCAGGGTTCACTGTTTTGAAGCCTACACCGCTCTCAAGATTGGGAATTATGCGGTCGAGGGTTCTGCGGTCAATGATCGCACCCTTCTCAGCAATAATTTCGCCTGTTTCAGGATCTGCCAGTGATTCTGCAAGACGCTGATTGAAAAGACGGTTTTTAATATGAAGCTTTTTGTTAATTTTATAGCGTCCAACACTAGCAAGGTCATAGCGCTTCGGATCGAAGAAGCGGGACTCCAGCAAGCTTTTCGCGTTATCAACTGTAGGAGGCTCTCCCGGACGAAGGCGTTCGTAGATTTCAAGAAGCGCTTTTTCCGTAGTCTCCGTGTTATCTTTTTCAAGAGTGTTGCGCAGGTACTCGTTTTCACCAAACAAATCGGTGATTTCTTGATCAGAGCCAAACCCTAGGGCACGCAAAAGAACCGTAACTGGCAGTTTCCGAGTACGATCTATCCGTACATATGCGACATCTTTAGCATCGGTTTCGTACTCCAGCCAAGCACCACGGTTTGGAATGACTGTTGCTGTAAAGCCTCTTTTACCATTTTTGTCGACTTTACCGCTGAAATATACACTTGGCGAACGCACTAGCTGAGATACGATAACACGCTCAGCTCCATTGATGACGAACGTTCCAGTTTCCGTCATCAGCGGGAAATCTCCCATGAAAACGTCCTGGTCCTTTACTTCGCCTGTTTCTTTGTTGATCAAACGGACTTTCACGCGCAGCGGAGCAGAATAGGTTACATCGCGTTCCTTAGACTCCTCCACGGAGTACTTCGGCTCACCAAGGCTGTAATCAATAAACTCTAGCGAGAGGTTGCCAGTGAAATCCTCAATTGGAGAGATATCATAAAACATCTCTCTGAGACCCTCATCAAGAAACCACTGATAAGAAGCGGTTTGAATCTCAATGAGATTCGGCAATTCTAATACTTCGCTAATGCGTGCATAACTTCTGCGTTGGCGGTGCCGTCCATACTGAACTAGTTGACCTGTCAACTGATTCACCCCTCAGTTCATGCATATTGGATCTGTAAAAAGCATCAAACTAGTTATCCTAGCAACTTCTGCTTTTACAAGTAAATAACAAAACAAAAAAGGGTTTCTGTTAAGAAAACCACACTTTTTTTAACGAACAGATTCTATAAGTTTTCCCACATATGCTAAATTTATACATTCGTTATGTATTTTAGACATTTGCAGAAATTTAAACATTGGCATTTTATAATATTAACATGCCAAAAAATACGAGTCAATCTTTTTTAGCCCTTATAATATAGTAGCCTTTTTTCTTCTGCACGACGTCTACTTCATCAAAATGCTCTTCCAGTTTTGCAGCTGCAGATGGAGCTCCCTGTTTTTTCTGAATCACAACCCAGAGTTCTCCGCCGGCGCGAAGATATTCATAGCTTTTTTCAAGAATTTCATGAACCACACTCTTCCCGGCTCTGATAGGCGGGTTTGTCAGGATCGCTGCATATTCTTTTCCTTTTACATGCTCGAACAAATTGCTTTGAAAAATTTCGGCATTTGAAATTTGATTTAGTTCCGCATTTTCTTTCGCAAGTTCAACGGCTCTGGAATTAATATCAGCCATGTCTACATCGCGGTTTGGCCATTTTTTCGCAAGCGCGAGGCCTATTGGGCCGTAGCCGCAACCCATATCCAGAATTTTCCCGTCTGCTTCCGGCATTTCAAAAGCCTCGATCAGCACTTTTGATCCGAAATCAACTTCATTTTTTGAAAATACACCTGAATCACTTCGAAAGGTAAAGGAATGGCCAGCCAGATCATAGGTCCAGCTTTTCTTATTGCTTTGAACAGTAGGATTCTCAGAGTAGTAATGATCACTCATCATGTTACCTCCTTTTAGGAGCTGGGAGTTTATTCTATCATTTAGGGGAAGCTGCTTGCCATAAATTAGCCCGCGCTCTAATAAGGATGTTGCCTTCTTAGGAAGAAAAAAGCCCGCTTTCAGCAGCGGGCTTTTTCTTATATAGAAAGGAATTACTTAATTTCTACGCCAGCGCCAACTTCTTCAAGTTTAGCTTTAAGCTCTTCAGCTTCTTCTTTAGCAATGCCTTCTTTAATTGGTTTTGGTGCATTGTCAACCATTTCTTTTGCTTCTTTAAGTCCAAGACCTGTGATTTCACGAACCACTTTGATAACCTTGATTTTTGAAGCTCCAGCAGATGCAAGAATAAGATCGAATTCAGTTTGCTCAGCAGCAGCTTCGCCAGCTCCAGCTCCACCCATCATAGCAACAGGAGCAGCAGCAGTAACACCAAATTCTTCTTCGATAGCTTTAACAAGATCGTTTAGTTCTAGAACTGTCATGCTTTTGACAGCTTCAATGATTTGTTCTTTAGACATTATATTTTCCTCCTTATTTTTCAATCAGTTTTTTTATAGTAATACGGGCTTAAGCGCCTTGTTCTTCTTTTTGCTCAGCAACAGCTTTGCTGACAAGAGCCAGGTTGCGGATTGGAGCTTGAAGAACGCTAAGCAACATAGAAAGCAAGCCTTCGCGTGAAGGAAGTTCAGCAAGAGCTTTGATTTCCTCAGCAGATACTACGTTACCTTCAACAACACCAGCTTTGATTTCCAAAGCTTCGTTCTTTTTCGCGAAGTCGTTCAAGACTTTTGCAGGAGCTACTACGTCTTCTGTGCTGAATGCGATCGCATTCGGTCCAGTTAGAGCGTCGTTAAGTTCCGTAAGCTCAGCTTGTTCAACCGCACGGCGAGTCATCGTGTTTTTGTAAACTTTGAATTCTACGCCAGCTTCACGAAGAGTTTTACGAAGTTCAGTCACCTGACCTACTGTCAGTCCGCGGTAGTCAACTACGATTGTAGATTTGCTGTCGCGGAATTTAGTTGTGATTTCATCAACGATTTGTTTCTTTGTTTCGATAATGCTGCTCATTGTTACACCTCCTGTAGAATGATTGACATTATACCGTTTGTGTTCGCATGAAAAAGCCTCCATGCTAGACATGGAGGCGCCGTTTATACAAAGCAATCAAATGCTAGTCTGTACAATATGGTCACACCTCGGCAGGAAATTAAGCCAGATCGGCACCTGCTGTCTGCGGTATAAATCTCTTATTGAGTTATCGTTTTAATAACAAAATGAATTATATACGAACTTCCATAAGAAGTCAATAATTATTTTACAGAGAAGCTAGAGGAATCAACTTTAACTCCAGGGCCCATAGTGGACGTTACTGCAACACTCTTCATGTAAGTGCCTTTTGCAGCCGCTGGTTTTGCTTTAAGCAATGTGTCAAAGATTGTTCTGAAGTTTTCAACAAGCTTGTTGTCTTCGAATGAAACTTTACCGATCGGTACGTGGATGATACCAGCTTTATCTACGCGGTATTCAACTTTACCAGCTTTGATTTCATTAACAGCTCTTTCAACTTCAAAAGTTACAGTTCCAGTTTTCGGGTTCGGCATTAGGCCTTTAGGTCCCAATACGCGTCCAAGCTTACCTACTTCACCCATCATGTCAGGAGTAGCAACGATTACATCAAACTCAAACCAGCCTTGCTGAATTTTCGTGATGAATTCGGAGTCTCCAACATAATCTGCTCCTGCAGCTTCTGCTTCTTTCGCTTTTTCGCCTTTAGCGAAAACCAAAACCTTTTGAGTTTTACCAGTTCCGTTTGGAAGCACAACTGCTCCGCGGATTTGCTGGTCGTTTTTACGAGGGTCTACTCCAAGACGGAAAGCAACCTCAACTGTTGCGTCAAACTTTGCAGTGTTTGTTTTCTTAGCCAGTTCGACAGCCTCTGTAACAGGGTATGCTTTAGAACGGTCTACAAGCTTTGCAGCTTCTACATATTTCTTGCCTTTTTTAGCCATTTTAAATGTCCTCCTTATGTGGTTTTAGCGGAAATAACCTCCCACAGGTAAAAGCGCAGCTGTCCGGGAAACCCTGGCCAGTGCGTTCGGATGGGGCATTTTCAGCCAGATCCATCCAGGTCACAAATCTGTAAACGAGAATAAAGGCTGCGAACTTGTTAATCCAAACCCGCAACCCTTAAGCATCATCAATTAGTCTTCGATCACAATTCCCATGCTGCGCGCAGTACCTTCAACCATCAACATAGCCGCTTCAACGCTTGCTGCGTTTAAGTCAGGCATTTTTGTTTCAGCGATTTCACGTACTTTGTCACGCTTTACAGTAGCCACTTTATTACGGTTTGGTTCACCAGAACCAGACTCAATTCCAGCTGCTTTCTTAAGCAATACAGCAGCAGGCGGAGTTTTTGTAATAAATGTGAAGGAACGATCTTCAAAAACAGTGATTTCAACTGGGATAATCAACCCAGCTTGTTCAGCTGTGCGTGCGTTAAATTCCTTACAGAATCCCATGATATTCACACCAGCCTGACCCAATGCGGGACCTACTGGAGGAGCCGGATTCGCTTTGCCGGCAGGAATTTGCAATTTAACCATTTTAATAACTTTTTTAGCCACGAGACACACCTCCTTAAGTCCGTGATGTGGTAATAGGGCCTTGCCCTCCCACTCATAACCTCATTCTTTATGTGAATGATTAGGAATAAAATCAAGTTATCTGTCCCACTTTGAGTGAGACACACTGACTTATGAAATATTATCACTTTTCCCAATCTATTTCAAGTTATTTTCTGATTATAATTTATCCACTTGAGAGAATTCAAGTTCAACAGGTGTTTCACGGCCGAACATGTTCACAAGAACTTTAACCTTTTGCTTGTCATGATCGATGTCTTCAATGACACCTGTAAAGTTTGCAAATGGCCCCTCAATTACTTTAACGGTTTCTTTCATTTCAAAGTCGATTTCTACACGGCGCTCATCCATACCCATACGCTTTAGAATGACTTCTACTTCTTCAGGAAGAAGAGCGGTCGGTTTTGAACCGGAACCGGCAGAGCCGACGAAACCTGTTACGCCTGGTGTATTCCGGACCACATACCAGGAATCGTCTGTCATAACGATTTCAACCAATACATACCCAGGGAACACCTTTTTCTTTACAACTTTCTTTTTGCCATTCTTAATATCTGTTTCTTCCTCTTCAGGAACTACGACTCTGAAAATCTTGTCTTGCATTGCCATTGATTCAACACGCTTTTCAAGATTCGCTTTTACCTTATTTTCGTATCCGGAATACGTGTGAACAACATACCAATTTTTCTCCATACAGTCAGGACCTTTGTCCTTCCCTCCCCGCATTAATCAGTTTTATATGATGAATCTGCTGTGCTTGTCCCATATGTAAACAGGCAGCGCAACTTTTTTGCAAATTAAAAAACCCGCTGAACGGGTCTTTTCGAACAAAGCTGTGGATTATCATTTATTATAACACGGAAAATCCAGTTTTATTCAACAATCAGCCAACAATTAATCGAACTAGCTCAGAAATGCCCAAGTCTACGACTGCGAAAAACACAGCTGCGAAGACAACGGTTGCGATAACAACGATCGTATATCTAGTAAGCTCTTTGCCTTTTGGCCAGCTTACTTTTTTCATTTCACGACCGACATCCCCGAAGAAATTAGTAATACGTCCCATTTCGTTACCTCCAAAAATAAAGAAAATGCTCAAATGGCCTTTCCGGCTTTCTTTCTAATTTGAAAGAGGATGGCAGGCTCCGGTCGGACCTTCGATTTGTAGCTTTGCCTGTCAGGCGATGGAAAATAAAAACTGGCAAGAGTGATATAAGTCCTATTTCGTTTCGCGGTGATTCGTATGTGCATTGCACGTACCGCAGAATTTCTTCATTTCCAAGCGCTCTGTTGTGTTAGAAGTGCTTTTCATCGTTGTATAGTTGCGGCTGCCGCATTCTGTACAGCCTAAAACTACTTTTTTTCGCATGCTGGACACCTTCCGCCATGTTTCATATTCCTACAAAATGTATCATAGCGTGGTTTTTCCTGTCAATAAAGGATCGAATTTGTCACATGCTGAGTTCGCGCAGTTCCAAATATCTTTCCAGCTTTCTTTTCACCCGCTGAAGGGCATTGTCAATTGACTTAACGTGGCGGTTCAGTTCTTCAGAAATCTCCTGATAGGACCTTCCGTCCAGATAAAGAGACAGCACTTTTCTTTCAAGATCGCTCAATAGCTCAGCCATCTTTACTTCAATATCATCAAACTCTTCCTGATTGATAAACAGCTCTTCAGGATTCATAATCTTGGCTCCGGAAATGACATCCATCAATGTCCGGTCCGATTCGTCATCATAAATAGGCTTGTCCAGAGAAACATAGGAGTTAAGCGGAATGTGTTTTTGGCGGGTTGCTGTTTTGATAGCGGTAATGATTTGGCGGGTAATGCACAGTTCTGCAAAAGCTTTGAATGAGGTAAGCTTGTCCTCCTTAAAGTCACGAATGGCTTTATAAAGCCCAATCATGCCTTCCTGAACGATATCTTCCCTGTCAGCACCGATTAGAAAGTAAGATCTTGCTTTGGCCCTGACAAAATTACGGTACTTTGTAATCAAATAATCCAGTGCATCACTATCTCCATTATGAACTAACTCTACAATCTGCTCATCATCCAGAAACTGAAATTCTTCCTTGCTGAGATACCCCTTGCTGATTTGTGTATTCAAGCCGATCCCCCCGACCGCACATAGATAGCCATATTATACAGCACAAAATTTGGAACCGCAATATGATTACAGGTCTCCGCGACGCCATTTCTCAAAGGTTTTTATGACATCTTCCGACAAAGAAATTTTCGAAGGAGGCCGTTCATTTTCCATGCGCTTCACTTTTTTCTTGATGCTTTTTTCGATCGCTTCCATTTCGTTCAGCAGCTCTCTTGCCGATTTGCGCAAGGCCCCCTGCCCAAAAATGGCCCATTGTTCTGTATAGTCCGAAGTGGCTACATGGATTTGTGTCCGGATATCATTCAGTTCAGAAGCAAGCTTTTCGATTCTTTCATCAGCCGTTTCATTTTCTTTCGTAAAAATCACTTCTACCCGATAATTTCTGTGTTTCTTTTCAATTCCTTTAACAAGGTGTGCATCAAAGACGATGATAACCCTGTATTTGGTGAAAGCCTGGTATTCCGCCATTTTTTGAATGAGAAGATCTCTGGCCTGTTCAAAGTAGTCTTTTTTTAAGACTCTTAGCTCAGGCCAGGCACCGATGATGTTGTATCCATCCACGAGCAGAATGTTCATTTCCGTTAGCTCCCTAGCGGATGACGCTTCCTGAATACCTCGTACATCAGCAGGCTTGCTGCGACAGAAGCATTCAGAGAAGTAACATGTCCAGCCATAGGAAGGTTAACCAGAAAATCGCACTTTTCCTTCACCAGGCGGCTGACTCCTTTTCCTTCACTTCCAATGACAAGACCAATCGGCATGGTACCGTCCAATGTCCGGTAATCATCCGAACCTTTCGCATCTGTTCCGGCAATCCATACTCCCTTTTCTTTTAGTTCTTCAATGGCGCGGGCAAGGTTCGTTACTCTTGCAACGGGCACATATTCAATGGCTCCTGTTGAAGCCTTTGCTACAGTTGCCGTCAGGCCGACCGCTCTCCGTTTCGGAATGATGATGCCGTGAGCGCCAACTGCATCTGCAGTTCTCATGATCGATCCAAGGTTATGCGGATCCTCAAGCTCGTCCAGGATCAGGACAAATGGAGCCTCTCCCTTTTCTTCAGCCGCTTTGAGGATGTCATCTATTTCGGCATACTCATAGGCCGCAACTTGCGCCACAAACCCCTGGTGGTTTCCTTCTACCATTTGATCAAGCTTTCTTTTCGGCACTGTTTGGATGATGATGCCTCTTTCTTTCGCGATACCTGTGATTTGAAGGGCTGATCCTTTAACAGAATTCTCTGCCATCCACAATTTGTTGATTTCCCGCTCTGACCTTAATGCTTCAAGCACCGGGTTCCGCCCGATAATGTAATCTTCATGATTCATCATTTGTGCCTCCTCTCTTCCAGTAATTTAATGGCTTCTTCAGCAATTTCGTGCAGCCTGCCTTCTTTTTTTTCTAAGAACAGGAATCCGATCAGCGCCTCAAAGGAGGTACTGTATTTATACGTCATCATATCTGTATTCTTAGGCACAGTGCCAGATTTCGCGTTCCTTCCCCGCCGGAGGACTTCCAGCTCCTCCTCTGAAAAGAAAGCTGCTTCACTCATAACTTTTAATGCCTCTGCCTGCGCTTTTGCTGATACAAAAGCCTTCGCATAGCGGTGTAAATCGTTCGGCCGTCCCAGTCCCTTAGCAAGAAGGTGATGCCGTATGTATACTTCATATACGGCATCTCCTATATAGGCAAGGGCAAGGCTGTTCAGCTGCCTCGCGTTTTTTATCTTTTCTAGCTCAAGCATTCCGTTATCCTCTTTTCCATCTGGTTCCTTGCGCTGTATCTTCCAAAATGATGTTCATTTCTTTTAGCTGGTCGCGTATTTGATCGGATAAAGCAAAATCACGATCTGCCCGGGCCTGGATCCGTTTTTGAATCAGCGCATCAATCTCTTCGTCAAGCAGTCCCTGTTCACCAAATGATATCCCAATTACTTCAGCTAACGAATTGAATTCCATAAGAAGCGCATCAATGACTTCCTCGGATGTATTCGTTTCCTTCAGGTAATAGTTTGACAGCTTCGCTAGATCGAATAGGACAGAGATGCCATTCGCCGTGTTAAAGTCATCGTCCATTTCCTTAATAAAGGTTTCGCGCAGGTCCTTTGTTTTAAGGAGCCATTCACTGTTATCCCCGGTAAGATTCGCACTGCTCTCTTTGCGGTGCTTCAGGTTGGCATAAGACGTTTTAAGGCGCTCAAATGCATTTTTCGTGTTCTCAAGCAATTCCGCCGAATAGTTAATCGGATGACGGTAATGTACGGAAAGCATGAAGAACCTGAGCAGCTGCGGATCGTATTCTTTGATGATATCGTGCACCAGGACAAAGTTTCCGAGAGATTTCGACATTTTTTCATTATCAATGTTGATATATCCATTATGAAGCCAGTATTTGGCGAAAGGTTTTCCTGTGAAAGCTTCAGATTGGGCGATTTCATTTTCATGATGCGGGAAGGTAAGGTCCTGCCCTCCTGCATGAATATCGATGCTGTCGCCCAAATATTTGCGTGCCATCGCTGAGCACTCAATATGCCAGCCAGGACGGCCTTTACCCCACGGGCTATCCCAAGAGATTTCACCTTCTTTAGCTGCTTTCCACAGGACGAAATCAAGAGCATCCTGTTTCTTCTCGCCAACCTCGATCCTTGCTCCGGAACGGAGTTCGTCAATCGACTGGTGAGAAAGCTTTCCATACCCTTCAAAGGCACGGGTCTTATAATAAACATCGCCTCCGGACTCGTAGGCAAACCCCTTCTCAATCAGTGCTTCTACAAACTCAATGATGATATCCATGTTTTCGGTAACACGCGGGTGAACATCCGCATGGCTGCAGCCCAGGGCGGTTACATCTTCAAAATAGGCATCGATAAAGCGTTCCGCAATTGTCGGGACATCCTCGCCAAGTTCATTGGCTGCTTTAATCAGTTTATCGTCTACATCTGTGAAATTTGAAACAAATTGGACGTCGTAGCCCCGGAACTCCAGATATTTTCGGACGGTGTCATATACGATAGCCGGCCGGGCGTTTCCAATATGAATGTAGTTGTATACAGTCGGACCGCACACATACATTTTTACCTTGCCTTCCTCAAGCGGTTCAAATTCTTCCTTTGCGCGTGTCAGCGTGTTGTAAAGCCTGATGCCCATTTTCGTTCTTCCCTTCTTTTACCATTTCAAGTTCAGCTTTTAATTTCAGTATTTCAGCTTCTAATGTTCTAAATTTATCAGAAACGGGATCCGGAAGATCCGTATGATTCAAATCCCGTTTTATTTTTTGGCCGTTGCGGATCACGACGCGCCCAGGTATTCCGACGACCGTTGAATGATCAGGCACATCCTGAAGGACGACTGATCCCGCTCCAATCTTGGAATTCTCTCCTATTGTAATCGAACCGAGAACTTTTGCTCCTGTTGCAATCAGGGCATTATCCATAATTGTCGGATGGCGCTTCCCTTTTTCTTTCCCTGTTCCGCCCAGCGTTACCCCTTGAAAAACCGTTACATTGTTCCCGATGTCACATGTCTCTCCGATCACGACCCCCATGCCGTGATCAATGAAAAAACGCCGACCGATTTTAGCTCCGGGATGAATTTCAATTCCGGTAAAGAAACGGCTGATCTGTGAAATAGCCCTTGCCGCAAAATACAGCTTCCGCTTATAAAATGCATGGGCAAGCCGGTGCGCCCATACGGCATGCAATCCAGAATAGGTCAGAAGGACTTCCAGATAGCTTCGTGCGGCCGGATCCTGATCAAAAACAACGTCTACATCTTCCTTCAGCAGCTTGAACAATGTCTCCCCTCCTGTTTCCCCTTTATTTATAAGCATCTTGAAGCGATGGTGTTCGGTTAAACCGGCATCCTCCAAAAACCTGAATGCAGAACCAGAACGTGATTCCGCTCATTTTTCGGCATAAAAAAAGACGCCTCTGTATACGGACAGAGACGCCTTTTTGCGCGGTTCCACTCTGTTTAGGGCGATTTTAAAATCCTGCCCTCAACTTTAGACTCCTTAACGCGGAGCGAACGCTTTTGCTTACTGAACGGTTCGGCAAAAGACTCAGGAGGTGCAATTCAAGAACAGCTTCACATCAACCTCTCTCAGCCATGGAGGTTTTCTCTGGAAAGGAATTCCGTTCTCTACTATCCTCTTCAACGTTTTAAAATATTATCTATACTATATTATATTTTATTCAAAATGTTAACGCATTAAACTTGCAAGACGAGATAAAACTTTATCCTTGCCGATTAATTCAATCGATTGAGGGAGCTCAGGACCATGAGTTTGGCCTGTAACCGCAACACGGATTGGCATAAAGAGCTTTTTGCCCTTATGGCCTGTTGATTTTTGGACTGCTTTAATTGATGCCTTAATTTCATCCGCGGTGAAGGCATCAAGCTTTTCAAGCTCCTCTTTGAAGGCGGCCATTACTTCCGGCACCTGCTCTTCATCAAGTACGCTTCTTGCCTCGCGGTTGTATTCAAGCTCGTCCTTAAAGAATAGATCAGAAAGCTCAACAATTTCAGCTCCAAAGCTCATTTGCTCCTGATAAAGGGCAATCAGCTTTTTCGCCCAATCCAGTTCTTCGGCAGAAGGATTCCCGCTCACTTTTCCTGCTTTTACAAGGTGAGGAAGCGCAAGCTCTGTTACCGTTTCAAGATCGAGCTGCTTCATGTATTGGTTGTTCATCCACGTCAGCTTTTGAGTGTCAAAAACAGCCGGAGATACAGAAAGACGGTTTGGATCAAAGATTTCAGTGAATTGCTCGCGGGAGAAGATTTCTTCTTCCCCGACCGGAGACCAGCCAAGCATGGCAATAAAATTGAAAAGCGCTTCCGGCAAATACCCTAGATCCTTGTATTGTTCAATAAACTGGATAATGGATTCATCCCGCTTGCTCAATTTTTTGCGGCCCTCATTCACAATCAGCGTCATATGGCCGAATACAGGCACATCCCAGCCCAGCGCCTCGTAAATCATGATTTGTTTAGGTGTATTGGAAATATGATCATCTCCCCGCAGGATGTGGGTTATTTCCATTAGGTGATCATCAGCCGCAACCGCGAAGTTGTAAGTAGGCGTTCCATCCTTTTTCACGATAACAAAGTCGCCGATTCCATCTGATTCAAAGGAAACCTCTTCCTTGACGATATCGTTGAACTTAATAACCTGTGCTTTTGGAACACGGAAACGGATGCTCGGCTGGCGTCCCTCTGCCTCAAGCTTCGCGCGTTCTTCATCTGTCAGATTCGCGCATTTTCCGGAGTAGCGCGGCATTTCTCCGCGTGCTGTCTGCTCTTCGCGCTCCTGCTCAAGCTCTTCCTCTGTGCAGTAGCATTTGTAGGCAAGATCTTTCTCTAGAAGCTCTTCATAATACTTCTTATAAATTTCTGTCCGTTCAGACTGGCGGTAAGGCCCGTACTCTCCGCCTACATCAATGCTTTCATCCCAGTCCATGCCAAGCCATTTCAAATGCTTCAGCTGGCTTTCTTCGCCGCCTTCAATGTTTCTTTTTTTATCTGTATCTTCAATACGGATGATGAACTTTCCGTTTTGGCTTCTTGCAAAAAGATAATTAAATAAAGCTGTTCTTGCATTGCCAATATGTAAATGTCCGGTCGGACTTGGTGCATAGCGCACACGAATTTCACTTGTCATTCTTATTTACCTCCACAGATCCCTTATTGTCTTTCACAATAATGTCTAAAATCGCAATGAATACCCTTATCTTATCATTATTTGGAATGCCGCACAAAGCGGATTATTCCTTAATAAGCAGGACGGCAGCCTGTGCTGCAATTCCTTCCTGGCGTCCGGTGAATCCGAGTTTTTCTGTGGTTGTTGCCTTCACGTTCACTTGGGAAGGGTCTGCTTCCAGAAGAAATGCAATTCGATCCCTCATCTGGCCGATATATGGAGCCATTTTTGGTTTCTGAGCAATGATTGTGCAGTCCGCATTTCCGAGTTTATAGCCTTTCTCTTTCACAAGATTCCATACATACTGAAGCAGCTTCGCTGAGTCCGCATCTTTAAATTCCGGGTCTGTATCAGGGAAATGCCTGCCGATATCCCCTTCGCCTATCGCTCCAAGGACAGCATCCGCTACTGTGTGAAGCAGAACATCTGCATCAGAATGTCCAAGCAGCCCTTTTTCATAGGGAATTTCGATTCCTCCAATAATTAAAGGCCGCCCCTCTGTAAGCTGGTGAACGTCAAATCCCTGTCCGATTCGTATCATGAAGTTTTTCCCCTTTCCTTTGTTTAAGAATAGCATCTGCAATGAGCAGATCTTCCGGTGTAGTCAGCTTCAGGTTAGCATAAGACCCTGTTATAACTTGTACTTTCTTATCCAGTCTTTCAATCAGACTGGCATCATCTGTTCCTTGATAATGGTGCAGTTCGGCATCTTCATGGGCATGAAGGATCTCAGAAAGACGAAAAGCCTGTGGGGTTTGCACCGCCCACAAGCTTGATCGTTCAACTGTTTCCAGCACTTCTCCCTGTTCCACCCGCTTAATCGTATCTTTAACAGGTACGGCAAGTGTAGCAGCACCCTCCCGCTCGGCTGCTGCTGCAAGTTCCTGCAGAATCGGATACTCGATGAAGGGTCTGGCACCGTCATGAATGAAAACAATCGGTTCCGATGCATGTTTTAGCCCATTGTATACACTCTCTTGACGCTCGGCGCCGCCGCCTGCCATCTTTTTGATTTTGGAAAAGGAATAGCGCTCAATCATGTCCATGAATTCGTCCCGCTCTGCCTCGTTGATCACGAGGATGATTCCCGTACAGGAAGGGTCTGCTTCAAAAACGGATAGGGTATGGGCAATAACCGGCTTGCCTTCAAGCTCGATAAATTGCTTATTCTTTCCCGCATTCATTCGCTTTCCTTGTCCCGCAGCCGGGATGACAACTTCATAGTTCATTTCGTTTCTCCTTATTTAGAGCGCTTTTTCAAGAAGCTTTGGTTTGGCAAAAATCATTCGTCCTGCAGAAGTCTGCAATACGGATGTTACAAGGACATCGATGTGCTTGCCGATGTAATTGCGTCCGTCTTCTACGACAATCATAGTTCCATCATCCAAATAAGCTACGCCCTGATTGTGTTCTTTCCCGTCTTTGATGACCTGTACCTTCATCTCTTCACCCGGAAGAACAACCGGCTTCACAGCATTAGCTAAATCATTAATGTTGAATACCGCTACATTTTGAAGCTCGCAAACCTTATTCAAGTTGAAATCATTGGTTACAACAACACCTGAAGTCAGCTTAGCCAGTTTTACAAGCTTGCTGTCCACTTCCTGAATCTCTTCAAAATCGCCTTCGTAAATCTCAACTTTAATAGCCAATTCCTTTTGTATGCGGTTTAAAATATCAAGACCCCTGCGGCCTCTGTTTCTTTTCAGCACATCGGATGAATCAGCAATATGCTGAAGCTCTCCAAGTACGAATTGAGGGATGACAATGGTGCCTTCAAGAAAACCGGTCTGGCAGATATCTGCAATTCTCCCGTCAATAATGACGCTTGTATCGAGGATTTTCAGCTTCTTCTCCTCATACTCTGGTTCATCTTCACTGGTTCCCTTTTTCTTATTAATGCGGGCCGGCAATGAGAATAGACCAATCAGTTCATCCTTCTTCTTAAACCCTACCTGAAATCCTAGATAGCCAAGCAGCAGGGTCAGAAACACAGGAATGATCGTGCTGAACAGATACGGAATATCTTTAAACGGAATAACATTAACAAGAAGAAAAGCAATTATGAGTCCAAAAACCAATCCGAGACTTCCGAAAAGTACATCTGTTACCGGAGCTTTTACAAGGGACTCTTCCCACTTCTTAATCCAATTAACAGCGTAATCCACAAGCCAGAAAGTTGCCAGGAAGAAAATGACGGCTCCTAAAATCGCGAGTGTATACGGTGTATTCAAAAAAGGTATGTCCTGTAGATTCATAAGTTTTAGTAATGCGGGCATAAAAAAGATTCCCAATACTCCTCCTGTAATCAGAAAGAAGATTTGAACGATTCGCTGTAACATACCTTCACCTCCTTTTAACCATTATAAACAGAATACAAGAATTAAAACGTTCAGCCGTCATATTTTCAAAATTTGTAATAAGAATGAAAATAGACTGACATTTCATTTGGTTAAACAAAACTTTAATACCCTTTTTCAAATAATTAGAAACCTTACCGGTCAATCAAAGACTGCTGCTGCATTCTTTTCAGGCCTTCTTTTATTTTTCTCGCTCTTATTTCACCAATGCCCTCCACCTCATCCAACTGTTCTACGGATGCGTGAAAGATAAGTTTCAGATTGAGAAACTTTGTCACAAGATTGTCAATAATGGATGGGGGCAGACGCTGAATCTTGCTGAGAATCCGGTAGCCCCTCGGCAAAATCTGCTCCTCTGTGTTTGTATAGTGAGGATGGCCAAGCAGTTTGAAAAGCACGGAGTCTTCCAGCAAATCAAAATTCGCCAATTCCTGAAGCTGTTTAAGAACGGAGCGGGGATCCTGAAGACGGTTCAAGCTGTAGTCCTTAATAAGCAGCATCGTCTCGCCCTCGATATCCGTAACAAGCTCACTCATCTGAAGGCGGATCAGACGGCCCTCTGTCCCAAGCTCATTCACATACGTAATGATTTCGTTCTTAATCCGAAGCACCATTTCAATCCGGTGGAGAACATGCAGCACTTCTCCATAGGTCACAAGCTCTTCAAACTCCAGTGCATTCAGGCTTGCTATCGATTGATCGAAAACCGTTTTGTATTTCTCCAGGGTCTGGATTGCCTGATTGGCTTTCACCAAAATGACCCCGATATCCCTAAGAGAGTATTTATGCTCACCATGGTAAAGGGTAATGACATTTCTGCGCTGGGATATCGCAATTACGAGGCATCCGGACTGCTTTGCTACTCTTTCAGCTGTCCTGTGCCTCATACCGGTCTCAGATGAGGGAATCGACGAATCGGGCACGAGCTGGGCATTGGCAAAAAGAATTTTTTGTCCTGAATCACTTAAAATGATGGAGCCGTCCATTTTGGCCAGCTCGTACAGATGAGCAGGAGAAAAAGGAGAATGAATATAAAAACCGCCGTCCACAAGATCCTTTACTTTTTCATTGTAACCTAACACAATCAATCCGCCGGTTTTGGCTCTGAGCACGTTCTCAATCCCCTCGCGGATTGGTGTTCCTGGAGCTATGAATCTCAAAATATCTTTCAAATATCTGGCAGACTTCTGCTTATCCAACATGCTGATCATCCCCCCAGTGAATGCTGCAAGGCTTCCGCTACGCTTTTGACTCCAATTATCTTAATACCATCAGGCGGCGTCCAGCCTCCGATATTGGCTTCAGGCAAAATCACCCGCTTAAAGCCAAGCTTGGCGGCCTCCTGAACTCTTTGTTCAATTCTTGAAACTCTTCTCACCTCTCCAGTCAAACCCACTTCGCCGATAATGATATCCATCGGATTGGTCGGCACATCGCGGAAGCTCGAAGCAATGCTTACTGCAACAGCGAGATCAATTGCCGGTTCATCCAGCTTCACTCCGCCCGCTACTTTCAAGTAGGCATCCTGGTTTTGAAGAAGCAGACCGACGCGCTTTTCGAGAACCGCCATCAAAAGCGGCACCCGGTTATGGTCAATCCCCGTTGCCATCCTCCTTGGATTTCCAAAACTTGTCGGAGAGATTAATGCTTGTATTTCGACGAGGACAGGCCTCGTTCCTTCCATCGATGCAACAACTGTTGAGCCTGCAGCCCCTTTTGACCTCTCCTCCAGGAAAATTTCCGATGGATTCAAAACTTCAGCAAGGCCCGCTTCCTTCATTTCAAAAATACCCATCTCATTGGTGGAACCGAAGCGGTTTTTTACTGCACGGAGAATCCGATATGTATGATGGCGTTCGCCTTCAAAATACAGAACAGCATCCACCATATGCTCAAGCAGACGCGGACCCGCTATGGAGCCTTCCTTTGTAACATGGCCTACGATAAAAATTGCGATTCCCTTCGTCTTCGCAATTCTCATCAATTCTGCTGTACATTCCCTTACTTGCGAAACACTTCCAGGTGCAGAGGTAATCTCGCTCTGATATACGGTTTGAATGGAATCAATAACGACAAAAGCCGGCCCGGATTCATCAATGGCTTTCGTGATAAATTCCATATCGGTTTCAGCTAAAACGAGCAGCTCATCTGATGAAACATCAAGGCGGTCCGCTCGAAGCTTTGTCTGCTTAACGGATTCCTCCCCGGAAATATAAAGAACCCGGTTACCCAAATCAGCGAGCTGGGAGGATACCTGGAGAAGCAGCGTGGATTTCCCGATACCGGGATCTCCCCCGATCAGAACTAGAGAGCCCTTTACAATTCCGTTGCCAAGGACACGGTTCAATTCCTTCATTTTTGTCATAATGCGCGGTTCTGATGATGTTTCAATTTTTGTTATGGGAGATGCCTTTTGAGCGGTCTGAGCGGTATGCTGAAAGGCAGCTCTTCTTGAGCCAGTTCCGGTGCCTGTTTTAAACGTTTCTTCGTTCATCGTATTCCACGCGCCGCATCCGGGACATTTCCCCATCCATTTCGCAGACTCATAGCCGCATGACTGGCACATAAATTTCGTTTTCGTTTTTGCCATGGTCCAACCTCTCTTTTTTCCAGCTCTGTTTAAAATAGAAAGCGAGGCATACGGAATAAAATGTATGCCTCTGCTTCAACATGCTATTGATTTAATTTTTCTGCTTGTTTCACCACAAAATCGTTGCCTTCTACGTCAAGCGTAATGCTTTGCCCTTTATCAATATTGCCTCTGAGAAGCTCTTCAGATAAACGATCCTCTACATGCTTCTGAATGGCTCTGCGAAGAGGTCTCGCCCCATATTCAAGGTCTACGCCTTCCTCTGTGATCTTTTCAATGGCAGCATCTGTGAGCGACAGGGATAGGTCCTGTTCTGCAAGACGTTTAGTAAGCTGGCCGGACATAAGTGTAACGATTTCCTTCAAGTGTTTCTTCTCCAGGGAATGGAACACGATAATCTCGTCAATCCGGTTAATGAATTCAGGACGGAACGCTTTTTTCAGCTCGCCCATTACTTTCCCCTTCATGTCTTTGTAGTTCTGACTTTCATCCTGAACGTTAAAGCCGACATATTTATTCCGTTTCAGTTCGCTTGCTCCTACGTTGGATGTCATGATCAGAATGGTATTTCTGAAATCAACAGTTCTTCCTTTTGAATCAGTCAAACGGCCGTCCTCAAGAACTTGAAGCAGGATGTTAAAGACGTCCGGGTGAGCTTTTTCAATCTCATCCAGAAGGACTACGGAGTATGGCTTGCGGCGAACCTTCTCAGTCAGCTGGCCCCCTTCTTCATACCCTACATATCCGGGAGGTGAACCAACCAGACGGGAGGTTGAATGCTTCTCCATGTATTCGGACATGTCGATGCGGATCATCGCATCCTCATCGCCGAAAATGGATTCTGCAAGTGCGCGTGCAAGTTCTGTTTTACCAACACCCGTTGGTCCAAGGAAAACGAATGAACCGATTGGACGCTTAGGATCCTTCAAGCCGGCTCTCGCTCTGCGGACAGCCTTGGCTACTGCGACTACTGCTTCATCCTGGCCGATTACACGGGAGTGCAGAAGCTGCTCCATGTTCAGAAGCTTATCTGTTTCTGTCTGGGCAAGGCGTGATACAGGAACTCCTGTCCAGTTGGATACGACCATTGCAATATCTTCAACCGTCACTTCAGAATTTTCCTGGCCCTGCTTTTCTTTCCACGTTTTCTTCGTTTCATCCAGCTGTTCACGAAGTCTTTGCTCTGTATCGCGTAAAGAAGCAGCTTTTTCAAATTCCTGGCTCTGTACAGCTGCATCCTTTTCTTTTCTTACTTCTTCAAGCTTCATCTCTAATTCTTTCAAATTAGGAGGTGTAGTGAAGGAACGCAGTCTCACTTTAGATCCCGCTTCATCAATTAAATCGATTGCTTTATCCGGAAGGAATCGGTCCGAGATGTAACGGTCGGAAAGCTTAACCGCTGCATCAATCGCTTCATCTGTGATTGAAACACGGTGATGTGCTTCATAGCGGTCGCGGAGGCCGCTCAGGATTTGAATACTTTCCGCTACAGTCGGTTCATCCACTGTAATAGGCTGGAAGCGTCTTTCAAGCGCTGCATCTTTTTCAATATATTTACGGTATTCATCAAGAGTTGTAGCACCGATGCACTGAAGCTCACCGCGTGCAAGGGACGGCTTCAGAATGTTGGAAGCATCAATGGCTCCCTCTGCTCCGCCTGCACCGATCAGTGTATGAAGCTCATCAATGAAAAGAATGATATTGCCTGCCTGGCGAATCTCATCCATCACTTTTTTCAGGCGGTCCTCAAATTCTCCGCGGTATTTCGTTCCGGCAACAACCGTACCCATATCAAGTGTCATTACCCGCTTATCCCGAAGAATTTCCGGAACTTCATTTTGAACGATTTGCTGGGCAAGGCCTTCAGCAATCGCCGTTTTACCTACACCCGGTTCCCCGATAAGGACAGGGTTGTTCTTCGTTCTGCGGCTTAGCACCTCAATAACACGCTGAATTTCCTTCCCGCGTCCGATAACCGGATCAAGGCTTCCTTCGCGTGCAATCACCGTTAAATCGCGTGCCAGGCTATCTAAAGTAGGTGTATTGGCATTCGCCATCCCTCCGCCCTGATGGCCGGAAGAGGACTCATTGCTTCCGAGCAGCTGAAGAACCTGCTGCCTTGCTTTGTTTAAACTTACACCCAGATTATTAAGTACTCGAGCTGCTACTCCTTCACCTTCGCGGATTAACCCAAGAAGGATGTGCTCTGTTCCTACATAGGAATGACCAAGCTTGCGCGCTTCATCCATTGAAAGCTCAATGACCTTTTTGGCACGCGGAGTGTAATGGATGGTTTGAGAAATATCCTGGCCTCTGCCAATCAGACTTTCCACTTCTTTTTGAATTTTCTCTGAACCCAATCCAAGTGCATTCAAAGCTTTTGCAGCAATTCCTTCTCCTTCGCGTACAAGACCAAGAAGGATATGTTCTGTTCCAATATTGTTATGTCCCAGTCTAACGGCTTCTTCCTGAGCCAGTGCCAGTACTTTTTGCGCTCTCTCTGTAAATCTGCCGAACATCATACCTATCAGCCTCCATCTATCTCCATTTTTAAACGTTCACGAATTAATGCGGCTCTGCGGATATCCCGCTCATCCGGTGTCAGTCCAGTACCTGAATACTGCTGCAGAAAACCCGGCTGTGTTAAAATCATCAGTTCATTTAAAATATTTTTGGAAACGTTTTGTATTAGTCCTATATCAATTCCCAATCTAACATCGGATAAACATCTCGCTGTTTCTTTCGATTCAATGATCCTGCTGTTAGCCAAAATGCCATACGACCGATAAATGCGATCCTCAAGCTGAATTTTTGATGCTTGCAGCACCGCTTCTCTTGCAGAGCGTTCCTGGGCAATTAATTGCTGAACAACACTGAGAAGATCCTCGGCTATATCCTCTTCCGACTTTCCAAGCGTGATCTGGTTTGAAATTTGGAATAGGTTACCTAAAGCTTCGCTGCCTTCCCCGTAAATTCCTCTAACAACCAGACCAAGCTGGTTAATTGCCGGTACAATTCGGTTCATTTGCTTCGTCAAGGCGAGTGCAGGAAGATGCATCATTACAGATGCTCTCATCCCAGTGCCTACGTTAGTCGGACAGCTTGTCAGATATCCTCTATTCTCATCAAAAGCATAATCTACTTCTTTTTCAATCCAGTCATCAAGCTTCCCTGCCACTTCAAGTGCCTCTTTTACTTGAAGACCCGGGAACAAACATTGTATTCGAATGTGGTCCTCTTCATTCACCATGATACTCACTTCTTCATTAACAGAAAGCAGGCATCCGGAGAAGGATGAGTCATCTGCCAGACTCGGACTAATCAAATGCTTCTCCACCAATACCCTCTTTTGCACGGGTTCGAGCTCACTCATCTTTAGCAGGACGAAGGACCCGATATCAGGAAACGTCTGATCTGAAAACTGTTCTTCGAAAAGCTTGAGAATGTTCTGGAATTCTTCTTCTGATGCTAAGGTTGGAAAGCGGAACTGCTCTATATTCCGGGCAAGTCTCACTCTGCTGCTCAATACGATGTCTGAGTCCGGGCCTTCCTGGCTCATCCACGCACTCATTGCATTGTTCATAAAATCCTGCAATGACATCTTAAGCCTCCTCCCCTCTATCCGCATTCATTTTTCTGACAATCCCTTTAATTTCGTCCCTGAGCTCGGCTGCTTTTTCAAATTCCTCCTGTGAAATGTGATGCTGCATCTGCTTCTTCAGCTCTTCCATTTTCTTTTGGAGATGAATGCTTCCTCCAATGCGCTTAGGGATTTTGCCTCCATGAACAGTGTTGCCGCTATGAACCTTTCTTAAAATAGGCGTAATTTCACTTTGAAATGTCCGATAGCAATCCGGACATCCGAATCTGCCTGCCTTGCCGAACTCACGGAACGTCATCTTGCAGCGGGGGCATTGACGAACCTCCTCTGCCCGATACATCGAGGATGCATCAGACTTTCCAAGCTTCGTTTCAAAATTTAGAAGTCCTGATAAAAGGGAATTGATAGAAAAGCCGCCGTCGCTTCCGAATACCATCATATTACTATTCTCTTTCGCACAGTGTTCACAAATATGCACTTCTGCTTTTTCACCATTAACCACTTTGGTGAAATGGAACGTTGCCGGTCTTTCATGGCACTCCTGACAAATCAATGAGGATCACCTGCCTTACGTTTATTTATATTTAAGGGACGTCAGCATTGCCTTTAGCATTCTTGACCGTAATTCATCTCTTAAAGGCAAATCTACATAAAGAACTGAACGATCCATCACACTTATCATAATCTTAGCTTCACGCGGAGTTATAACCTGCTCCGCTGCCAGCCTCATAACAATATCCTCTGCAGATGCCTGCGGAATTCTGTCCCCTGCAAGCTCCAAAATCTGATCCAGAAGATGGGCCTCATCGTTGGACTGAACTTTAATAATCCTGATGTAGCCTCCGCCTCCGCGCTTGCTTTCAACCATATATCCCCGTTCGACAGTAAAGCGGGTATTAATCACATAATTAATCTGAGAGGGCACACACTGGAACTTATCGGCAATCTCGCTTCTCTTCAGTTCAACGATTTCTTCTTCACTCATATCGAGGACCTGCTTTAAATACTGCTCGATAATATCCGAAATGTTTCTCATCAAGCCTCCTCCTCACTTGACTTTGACTATATTTGACTAATATAAATATATGACGTCCGCGCTTTTTTTTCAACTATTTCATTCGAGGAGGCATTCCATTACGAATCCCAATCGTCCTTTTTTGATACCTCTAAGATATAAACCGGTTCATTTTGATCATTGCCGGAATTATTTATGCTCATTTTATACACAACCAGGTCATTATGCTCCAATGCCCTCAGCACTTCCTCCAGACTTTCCTCTGGCTGCACCTTTATTTTCATTCTTTCCCTTTCTTTCTTTTTATTAAAACTCCATTGCACGCGGTTCAGTAAAGAAAGGCTCATCACTACAACAATTGCCGTAAAACAAGCAAGCATATACATCCCGGCTCCTATCACCAGTCCCAGTCCGGCCGAAATCCAAATGGACGCAGCGGTTGTCAGCCCATGGATACTGCTTCCCTTAACTAAAATAGTCCCAGCCCCCAGGAAGCCAATTCCGCTAATCACATAGGATGGAATCCGGGAAGGATCAAATTGAGTACTGGGGTACTCCTCCAAGTAGTCTTCAAACCCGTAAAGAGAAAGTAGCATCAGCAAACATGCCCCTATACCAACAATTAAATGAGTTCTAAAACCTGCCGGATGCCCCTTCAATTCACGTTCTGCACCAATAAAGCCGCATAGGAAAGCCGTAAAAATAATTCTGGCCATCATCGTAAATTCTTTAGATATGATAATATCCTTCATGGTTTCCATTAATTCTCCCCTTCAAACTTTCATTCTTAAAAAATCATTCTTTTTTTATACCCTTTATGGAAGGGGGGGAAACGATGGGATTCTGGTATGGGGGCGGAGAAGTTTTGGATATATCGGCGCAAATGGGGTGGGTATCGATCGGGAGGATTTGGCGTTATGGGAAGGAACTTAGGGGGGGTGCCAGGGGCCGCCCGTATTTAGGAGGGATTGATTGAAATGGTGGATTTTTGATTACACCTCGCCCATTTTTGATCGACACTGCTGAAATGGTGAGGCATCAGGAGGGAATTGGGGCGAGAATCGAGATCCATTCCTTCGCTTAGGTACAGCATTGGACGCAGCTGGAGAGGATATTGGCTATTTCTAAGCTTATATCGACTAAAATGAGCGGATATCGACTTTTCAGGAGGATTGAACATGATCGGAAGTGATTCAGCGGCGCGCTGAATCCACCTTCTTGGGCGTTACCGTTACGATCAGGATTCTGTATCGATGATCGAAGCCGAACCTATTTATTATCGAAAAACTTCATATGTTATCGAAAACCCCCGTTTTATTATCGATTCCTCCACAATCGACATGCCTCGCGGGAATGCGGGTGCCGGCCGGATCGAGTATCCCCCTTCGCTTTTCCTTCCTCTATCCCAAGCGTATTCCTCAAAAAACCTCTCCCCGCAAAAACAAAGTTCAACCGAATCGAGTATTTGCTCCTCCTTCCTCTCCATCCCTAGCATATCCCCCTAAAACAAATTCCACCCGAATCTAGTATCCGGCTCTTCGAACCCAAACAAAAAAGGCTCACCCCAAGGGGCAAGCCTTTTTCTCATGTACCTGGCAACGTCCTACTCTCACAGGGGGAAACCCCCAACTACCATCGGCGCTAAAGAGCTTAACTTCCGTGTTCGGTATGGGAACGGGTGTGACCTCTCTGCCATAATTACCAGATATTTTGTTGAAAGATTGCTCTTTCAAAACTAGATAACGATTGCTGCACGAGTAAAGCAGCCTTACTTGAATAAAGGTTAAGTCCTCGACCGATTAGTATTCGTCAGCTGCACGTGTCACCACGCTTCCACCTCGAACCTATCAACCTGGTCATCTTCCAGGGGTCTTACTCTTGCGATGGGAAATCTCATCTTGAGGGGGGCTTCATGCTTAGATGCTTTCAGCACTTATCCCGTCCGCACATAGCTACCCAGCGATGCCTTTGGCAAGACAACTGGTACACCAGCGGTGCGTCCATCCCGGTCCTCTCGTACTAAGGACAGCTCCTCTCAAATTTCCTGCGCCCGCGACGGATAGGGACCGAACTGTCTCACGACGTTCTGAACCCAGCTCGCGTACCGCTTTAATGGGCGAACAGCCCAACCCTTGGGACCGACTACAGCCCCAGGATGCGATGAGCCGACATCGAGGTGCCAAACCTCCCCGTCGATGTGGACTCTTGGGGGAGATAAGCCTGTTATCCCCGGGGTAGCTTTTATCCGTTGAGCGATGGCCCTTCCATGCGGAACCACCGGATCACTAAGCCCGACTTTCGTCCCTGCTCGACTTGTAGGTCTCGCAGTCAAGCTCCCTTGTGCCTTTACACTCTGCGAATGATTTCCAACCATTCTGAGGGAACCTTTGGGCGCCTCCGTTACATTTTAGGAGGCGACCGCCCCAGTCAAACTGCCCGCCTGACACTGTCTCCCGGCCCGATCAGGGCCGCGGGTTAGAAGTTCAACACAGCCAGGGTAGTATCCCACCAATGCCTCCACCGAAGCTGGCGCTCCGGTTTCCAAGGCTCCTACCTATCCTGTACAAGCTGTGCCAAAATTCAATATCAGGCTGCAGTAAAGCTCCACGGGGTCTTTCCGTCCTGTCGCGGGTAACCTGCATCTTCACAGGTACTATAATTTCACCGAGTCTCTCGTTGAGACAGTGCCCAGATCGTTACGCCTTTCGTGCGGGTCGGAACTTACCCGACAAGGAATTTCGCTACCTTAGGACCGTTATAGTTACGGCCGCCGTTTACTGGGGCTTCAATTCAAAGCTTCGCTTGCGCTAACCTCTCCTCTTAACCTTCCAGCACCGGGCAGGCGTCAGCCCCTATACTTCGCCTTGCGGCTTCGCAGAGACCTGTGTTTTTGCTAAACAGTCGCCTGGGCCTATTCACTGCGGCTCTTCAAGGCTATTCACCCTAAAGAGCACCCCTTCTCCCGAAGTTACGGGGTCATTTTGCCGAGTTCCTTAACGAGAGTTCTCTCGATCACCTTAGGATTCTCTCCTCGCCTACCTGTGTCGGTTTGCGGTACGGGCACCATTTTCCTCGCTAGAAGCTTTTCTAGGCAGTGTGGAATCAGGAACTTCGGTACTTAATTTCCCTCGCCATCACAGCTCAGCCTTAACCAAGGGACGGATTTGCCTATCCCTTGAGCCTACCTGCTTGGACGCGCATATCCAACAGCGCGCTTACCCTATCCTCCTGCGTCCCTCCATTGCTCAAACGGAAAAGAGGTGGTACAGGAATCTCAACCTGTTGTCCATCGCCTACGCCTTTCGGCCTCGGCTTAGGTCCCGACTAACCCTGAGCGGACGAGCCTTCCTCAGGAAACCTTAGGCATTCGGTGGAGGGGATTCTCACCCCTCTTTCGCTACTCATACCGGCATTCTCACTTCTAAGCGCTCCACCAGTCCTTCCGGTCTGGCTTCTCAGCCCTTAGAACGCTCTCCTACCACTGTTCGTAAGAACAGTCCACAGCTTCGGTGATCCGTTTAGCCCCGGTACATTTTCGGCGCAGGGTCACTCGACCAGTGAGCTATTACGCACTCTTTAAATGGTGGCTGCTTCTAAGCCAACATCCTGGTTGTCTAAGCAACCCCACATCCTTTTCCACTTAACGGATACTTGGGGACCTTAGCTGGTGGTCTGGGCTGTTTCCCTTTCGACTACGGATCTTATCACTCGCAGTCTGACTCCCATAGATAAGTCTTTGGCATTCGGAGTTTGACTGAATTCGGTAACCCGATGAGGGCCCCTAGTCCAATCAGTGCTCTACCTCCAAGACTCTAAACCATGAGGCTAGCCCTAAAGCTATTTCGGAGAGAACCAGCTATCTCCAGGTTCGATTGGAATTTCTCCGCTACCCACACCTCATCCCCGCACTTTTCAACGTGCGTGGGTTCGGGCCTCCATTCAGTGTTACCTGAACTTCACCCTGGACATGGGTAGATCACCTGGTTTCGGGTCTACGACCACGTACTCAATCGCCCTATTCAGACTCGCTTTCGCTGCGGCTCCGTCTTTTCAACTTAACCTTGCACGTAATCGTAACTCGCCGGTTCATTCTACAAAAGGCACGCCATCACCCGTTAACGGGCTCTGACTACTTGTAGGCACACGGTTTCAGGATCTGTTTCACTCCCCTTCCGGGGTGCTTTTCACCTTTCCCTCACGGTACTGGTTCACTATCGGTCACTAGGGAGTATTTAGCCTTGGGAGATGGTCCTCCCTGCTTCCGACGGGATTTCTCGTGTCCCGCCGTACTCAGGATCCACTCAGGAGGGAACGAAGTTTCGACTACAGGGCTGTTACCTTCTTTGGCGGGCCTTTCCAGACCGCTTCTTCTACCCCGTTCCTTTGTAACTCCGTGTTGAGTGTCCTACAACCCCAGAAGGCAAGCCTTCTGGTTTGGGCTAATCCCGTTTCGCTCGCCGCTACTCAGGGAATCGCTATTGCTTTCTCTTCCTCCGGGTACTTAGATGTTTCAGTTCCCCGGGTCTGCCTTCCAGATCCTATGTATTCAGATCAGGATGCTGCTCCATTACGAGCAGCGGGTTTCCCCATTCGGAAATCTCCGGATCAACGCTTACTTACAGCTCCCCGAAGCATATCGGTGTTCGTACCGTCCTTCATCGGCTCCTAGTGCCAAGGCATCCACCGTGCGCCCTTTCTAACTTAACCTGATAACGGAAGTTATCTTCGTTAGAGCTGAAAACAGATGTTTTCAGACTTGATGTTCTCTTCATACGCAAGCGCAGAAGAAAATCGTAAGATTACTTGCTTACTCGTGTGAATGTTTGACATTCATATCGTTATCTAGTTTTCAAAGAACAAGTTTATAGAGAGAATGATCTCTCAAAACTAAACAAAGCCGAAGTGCGTCCGTTAATTGTGCACCGCATGGGTGCTGATAATTCTTCCTTAGAAAGGAGGTGATCCAGCCGCACCTTCCGATACGGCTACCTTGTTACGACTTCACCCCAATCATCTGCCCCACCTTAGGCGGCTGGCTCCCTTACGGGTTACCCCACCGACTTCGGGTGTTGCAAACTCTCGTGGTGTGACGGGCGGTGTGTACAAGGCCCGGGAACGTATTCACCGCGGCATGCTGATCCGCGATTACTAGCGATTCCGGCTTCATGCAGGCGAGTTGCAGCCTGCAATCCGAACTGAGAATGGTTTTATGGGATTCGCTTAACCTCGCGGTTTTGCAGCCCTTTGTACCATCCATTGTAGCACGTGTGTAGCCCAGGTCATAAGGGGCATGATGATTTGACGTCATCCCCACCTTCCTCCGGTTTGTCACCGGCAGTCACCTTAGAGTGCCCAACTGAATGCTGGCAACTAAGATCAAGGGTTGCGCTCGTTGCGGGACTTAACCCAACATCTCACGACACGAGCTGACGACAACCATGCACCACCTGTCACTCTGTCCCCCGAAGGGGAACCTTCTATCTCTAAAAGTGGCAGAGGATGTCAAGACCTGGTAAGGTTCTTCGCGTTGCTTCGAATTAAACCACATGCTCCACCGCTTGTGCGGGCCCCCGTCAATTCCTTTGAGTTTCAGTCTTGCGACCGTACTCCCCAGGCGGAGTGCTTAATGCGTTAGCTGCAGCACTAAAGGGCGGAAACCCTCTAACACTTAGCACTCATCGTTTACGGCGTGGACTACCAGGGTATCTAATCCTGTTCGCTCCCCACGCTTTCGCGCCTCAGCGTCAGTTACAGACCAGAGAGTCGCCTTCGCCACTGGTGTTCCTCCACATCTCTACGCATTTCACCGCTACACGTGGAATTCCACTCTCCTCTTCTGTACTCAAGTCCTCCAGTTTCCAATGACCCTCCCCGGTTGAGCCGGGGGCTTTCACATCAGACTTAAAAGACCGCCTGCGCGCGCTTTACGCCCAATAATTCCGGACAACGCTTGCCACCTACGTATTACCGCGGCTGCTGGCACGTAGTTAGCCGTGGCTTTCTGGTTAGGTACCGTCAAGGCGCGGGCAGTGACTCCCGCACTTGTTCTTCCCTAACAACAGAGCTTTACGATCCGAAAACCTTCATCACTCACGCGGCGTTGCTCCGTCAGACTTTCGTCCATTGCGGAAGATTCCCTACTGCTGCCTCCCGTAGGAGTCTGGGCCGTGTCTCAGTCCCAGTGTGGCCGATCACCCTCTCAGGTCGGCTACGCATCGTCGCCTTGGTGAGCCATTACCTCACCAACTAGCTAATGCGCCGCGGGCCCATCTGTAAGTGACAGCATAACCGTCTTTTATCTTCGAACCATGCGGTTCGAAAAGTTATCCGGTATTAGCTCCGGTTTCCCGGAGTTATCCCGGTCTTACAGGCAGGTTGCCCACGTGTTACTCACCCGTCCGCCGCTGACCTCCGAAGAGGTCCGCTCGACTTGCATGTATTAGGCACGCCGCCAGCGTTCGTCCTGAGCCAGGATCAAACTCTCCAAAAAGTAGTTTGACTAGCTCTTGTTTGTTGCTCTTGAATTAACGTTGGCACTTCGATTTGTTTAGTTTTCAAAGATCATAAAATGGTGGAGCCTAGCGGGATCGAACCGCTGACCTCCTGCGTGCAAGGCAGGCGCTCTCCCAGCTGAGCTAAGGCCCCAAATTATAGATGGTCGGGAAGACAGGATTCGAACCTGCGACCCCTTGGTCCCAAACCAAGTGCTCTACCAAGCTGAGCTACTTCCCGAACCTTAATTGAGTATAATGAAATTATGGCGCGCCCGAGAGGACTCGAACCTCTAACCTTTTGATTCGTAGTCAAATGCTCTATCCAATTGAGCTACGGGCGCAATATATGCTTCTCAAGTGCCGAGGACCGGGATCGAACCGGTACGGTAGTCACCTACCGCAGGATTTTAAGTCCTGTGCGTCTGCCAATTCCGCCACCCCGGCGTCATGGGATTGGAGCGGAAGACGGGATTCGAACCCGCGACCCCCACCTTGGCAAGGTGGTGTTCTACCACTGAACTACTTCCGCAAAATATAAGATGCGGGTGAAGGGAGTCGAACCCCCACGCCATAAGGCGCTAGATCCTAAGTCTAGTGCGTCTGCCAATTCCGCCACACCCGCATATTAAAATATAAATGGTGAGCCATGAAGGACTCGAACCTTCGACCCTCTGATTAAAAGTCAGATGCTCTACCGACTGAGCTAATGGCTCTCTTTTAATAGAGCATAAATGCTACTACCAAGAAAGTGGTGCCGGCAAGAGGACTTGAACCCCCAACCTACTGATTACAAGTCAGTTGCTCTACCAGTTGAGCTACACCGGCATATAAAATTTACGGTACAAAGCCGTTCCTGCTTGATAAGGTCGCCCAGATCTCAGGATGTTTAGTCAAGAGGCTGCTCGATCTGTGCGCTGAAGTAATTTCAGGATGCATATTCGATCGTGCTCTGCCAATTGAGCTACACCGGCTATAAATCTATTGATAGAATGAATGGTGGAGGATGACGGGATCGAACCGCCGACCCTCTGCTTGTAAGGCAGATGCTCTCCCAGCTGAGCTAATCCTCCGAAAGTGTTAAAGCTGGTTAAAGCTTTAACATCATATGTATATGCCTGGCGGCGTCCTACTCTCACAGGGGGAAACCCCCAACTACCATCGGCGCTAAAGAGCTTAACTTCCGTGTTCGGTATGGGAACGGGTGTGACCTCTTTGCCATAGTCACCAGACATGTTCTTTAAAAAAGCGATAAGATTTATTATACTATAATTTCAGAAGAAATCAAGATATTTTTTAAATCTTTTTTGCTCTTTCAAAACTAGATAACGATTGCTGCACGAGTAAAGCAGCCTTACTTGAATAAAGGTTAAGTCCTCGACCGATTAGTATTCGTCAGCTGCACGTGTCACCACGCTTCCACCTCGAACCTATCAACCTGATCATCTTTCAGGGGTCTTACTCTTGCGATGGGAAATCTCATCTTGAGGGGGGCTTCATGCTTAGATGCTTTCAGCACTTATCCCGTCCGCACATAGCTACCCAGCGATGCCTTTGGCAAGACAACTGGTACACCAGCGGTGCGTCCATCCCGGTCCTCTCGTACTAAGGACAGCTCCTCTCAAATTTCCTGCGCCCGCGACGGATAGGGACCGAACTGTCTCACGACGTTCTGAACCCAGCTCGCGTACCGCTTTAATGGGCGAACAGCCCAACCCTTGGGACCGACTACAGCCCCAGGATGCGATGAGCCGACATCGAGGTGCCAAACCTCCCCGTCGATGTGGACTCTTGGGGGAGATAAGCCTGTTATCCCCGGGGTAGCTTTTATCCGTTGAGCGATGGCCCTTCCATGCGGAACCACCGGATCACTAAGCCCGACTTTCGTCCCTGCTCGACTTGTAGGTCTCGCAGTCAAGCTCCCTTGTGCCTTTACACTCTGCGAATGATTTCCAACCATTCTGAGGGAACCTTTGGGCGCCTCCGTTACATTTTAGGAGGCGACCGCCCCAGTCAAACTGCCCGCCTGACACTGTCTCCCGGCCCGATCAGGGCCGCGGGTTAGAAGTTCAACACAGCCAGGGTAGTATCCCACCAATGCCTCCACCGAAGCTGGCGCTCCGGTTTCCAAGGCTCCTACCTATCCTGTACAAGCTGTGCCAAAATTCAATATCAGGCTGCAGTAAAGCTCCACGGGGTCTTTCCGTCCTGTCGCGGGTAACCTGCATCTTCACAGGTACTATAATTTCACCGAGTCTCTCGTTGAGACAGTGCCCAGATCGTTACGCCTTTCGTGCGGGTCGGAACTTACCCGACAAGGAATTTCGCTACCTTAGGACCGTTATAGTTACGGCCGCCGTTTACTGGGGCTTCAATTCAAAGCTTCGCTTGCGCTAACCTCTCCTCTTAACCTTCCAGCACCGGGCAGGCGTCAGCCCCTATACTTCGCCTTGCGGCTTCGCAGAGACCTGTGTTTTTGCTAAACAGTCGCCTGGGCCTATTCACTGCGGCTCTTCAAGGCTATTCACCCTAAAGAGCACCCCTTCTCCCGAAGTTACGGGGTCATTTTGCCGAGTTCCTTAACGAGAGTTCTCTCGATCACCTTAGGATTCTCTCCTCGCCTACCTGTGTCGGTTTGCGGTACGGGCACCATTTTCCTCGCTAGAAGCTTTTCTAGGCAGTGTGGAATCAGGAACTTCGGTACTTAATTTCCCTCGCCATCACAGCTCAGCCTTAACCAAGGGACGGATTTGCCTATCCCTTGAGCCTACCTGCTTGGACGCGCATATCCAACAGCGCGCTTACCCTATCCTCCTGCGTCCCTCCATTGCTCAAACGGAAAAGAGGTGGTACAGGAATCTCAACCTGTTGTCCATCGCCTACGCCTTTCGGCCTCGGCTTAGGTCCCGACTAACCCTGAGCGGACGAGCCTTCCTCAGGAAACCTTAGGCATTCGGTGGAGGGGATTCTCACCCCTCTTTCGCTACTCATACCGGCATTCTCACTTCTAAGCGCTCCACCAGTCCTTCCGGTCTGGCTTCTCAGCCCTTAGAACGCTCTCCTACCACTGTTCGTAAGAACAGTCCACAGCTTCGGTGATCCGTTTAGCCCCGGTACATTTTCGGCGCAGGGTCACTCGACCAGTGAGCTATTACGCACTCTTTAAATGGTGGCTGCTTCTAAGCCAACATCCTGGTTGTCTAAGCAACCCCACATCCTTTTCCACTTAACGGATACTTGGGGACCTTAGCTGGTGGTCTGGGCTGTTTCCCTTTCGACTACGGATCTTATCACTCGCAGTCTGACTCCCATGGATAAGTCTTTGGCATTCGGAGTTTGACTGAATTCGGTAACCCGATGAGGGCCCCTAGTCCAATCAGTGCTCTACCTCCAAGACTCTTACCATGAGGCTAGCCCTAAAGCTATTTCGGAGAGAACCAGCTATCTCCAGGTTCGATTGGAATTTCTCCGCTACCCACACCTCATCCCCGCACTTTTCAACGTGCGTGGGTTCGGGCCTCCATTCAGTGTTACCTGAACTTCACCCTGGACATGGGTAGATCACCTGGTTTCGGGTCTACGACCACGTACTCAATCGCCCTATTCAGACTCGCTTTCGCTGCGGCTCCGTCTTTTCAACTTAACCTTGCACGTAATCGTAACTCGCCGGTTCATTCTACAAAAGGCACGCCATCACCCGTTAACGGGCTCTGACTACTTGTAGGCACACGGTTTCAGGATCTGTTTCACTCCCCTTCCGGGGTGCTTTTCACCTTTCCCTCACGGTACTGGTTCACTATCGGTCACTAGGGAGTATTTAGCCTTGGGAGATGGTCCTCCCTGCTTCCGACGGGATTTCTCGTGTCCCGCCGTACTCAGGATCCACTCAGGAGGGAACGAAGTTTCGACTACAGGGCTGTTACCTTCTTTGGCGGGCCTTTCCAGACCGCTTCTTCTACCCCGTTCCTTTGTAACTCCGTGTTGAGTGTCCTACAACCCCAGAAGGCAAGCCTTCTGGTTTGGGCTAATCCCGTTTCGCTCGCCGCTACTCAGGGAATCGCTATTGCTTTCTCTTCCTCCGGGTACTTAGATGTTTCAGTTCCCCGGGTCTGCCTTCCAGATCCTATGTATTCAGATCAGGATGCTGCTCCATTACGAGCAGCGGGTTTCCCCATTCGGAAATCTCCGGATCAACGCTTACTTACAGCTCCCCGAAGCATATCGGTGTTCGTACCGTCCTTCATCGGCTCCTAGTGCCAAGGCATCCACCGTGCGCCCTTTCTAACTTAACCTGATAACGGAAGTTATCTTCGTTAGAGCTGAAAACAGATGTTTTCAGACTTGATGTTCTCTTCATACGCAAGCGCAGAAGAAAATCGTAAGATTACTTGCTTACTCGTGTGAATGTTTGACATTCATATCGTTATCTAGTTTTCAAAGAACAAGTTTATAGAGAGAATGATCTCTCAAAACTAAACAAAGCCGAAGTGCGTCCGTTAATTGTGCACCGCATGGGTGCTGATAATTCTTCCTTAGAAAGGAGGTGATCCAGCCGCACCTTCCGATACGGCTACCTTGTTACGACTTCACCCCAATCATCTGCCCCACCTTAGGCGGCTGGCTCCCTTACGGGTTACCCCACCGACTTCGGGTGTTGCAAACTCTCGTGGTGTGACGGGCGGTGTGTACAAGGCCCGGGAACGTATTCACCGCGGCATGCTGATCCGCGATTACTAGCGATTCCGGCTTCATGCAGGCGAGTTGCAGCCTGCAATCCGAACTGAGAATGGTTTTATGGGATTCGCTTAACCTCGCGGTTTTGCAGCCCTTTGTACCATCCATTGTAGCACGTGTGTAGCCCAGGTCATAAGGGGCATGATGATTTGACGTCATCCCCACCTTCCTCCGGTTTGTCACCGGCAGTCACCTTAGAGTGCCCAACTGAATGCTGGCAACTAAGATCAAGGGTTGCGCTCGTTGCGGGACTTAACCCAACATCTCACGACACGAGCTGACGACAACCATGCACCACCTGTCACTCTGTCCCCCGAAGGGGAACCTTCTATCTCTAAAAGTGGCAGAGGATGTCAAGACCTGGTAAGGTTCTTCGCGTTGCTTCGAATTAAACCACATGCTCCACCGCTTGTGCGGGCCCCCGTCAATTCCTTTGAGTTTCAGTCTTGCGACCGTACTCCCCAGGCGGAGTGCTTAATGCGTTAGCTGCAGCACTAAAGGGCGGAAACCCTCTAACACTTAGCACTCATCGTTTACGGCGTGGACTACCAGGGTATCTAATCCTGTTCGCTCCCCACGCTTTCGCGCCTCAGCGTCAGTTACAGACCAGAGAGTCGCCTTCGCCACTGGTGTTCCTCCACATCTCTACGCATTTCACCGCTACACGTGGAATTCCACTCTCCTCTTCTGTACTCAAGTCCTCCAGTTTCCAATGACCCTCCCCGGTTGAGCCGGGGGCTTTCACATCAGACTTAAAAGACCGCCTGCGCGCGCTTTACGCCCAATAATTCCGGACAACGCTTGCCACCTACGTATTACCGCGGCTGCTGGCACGTAGTTAGCCGTGGCTTTCTGGTTAGGTACCGTCAAGGCGCGGGCAGTGACTCCCGCACTTGTTCTTCCCTAACAACAGAGCTTTACGATCCGAAAACCTTCATCACTCACGCGGCGTTGCTCCGTCAGACTTTCGTCCATTGCGGAAGATTCCCTACTGCTGCCTCCCGTAGGAGTCTGGGCCGTGTCTCAGTCCCAGTGTGGCCGATCACCCTCTCAGGTCGGCTACGCATCGTCGCCTTGGTGAGCCATTACCTCACCAACTAGCTAATGCGCCGCGGGCCCATCTGTAAGTGACAGCATAACCGTCTTTTATCTTCGAACCATGCGGTTCGAAAAGTTATCCGGTATTAGCTCCGGTTTCCCGGAGTTATCCCAGTCTTACAGGCAGGTTGCCCACGTGTTACTCACCCGTCCGCCGCTGACCTCCGAAGAGGTCCGCTCGACTTGCATGTATTAGGCACGCCGCCAGCGTTCGTCCTGAGCCAGGATCAAACTCTCCAAAAAGTAGTTTGACTAGCTCTTGTTTGTTGCTCTTGAATTAACGTTGGCACTTCGATTTGTTTAGTTTTCAAAGATCATTTGGAAAAGTGAAGCTTTATTATAATACCATTCAGAGATTATGATGTCAATAACTTTTTTCATCTTAATTTCCGTTTCGCAACTGCGTTTTGCAGCAACGAATATTAATATACCACCCTGGAAAGCCCAGTGCAATAGTTTTTTTCAAAAAAATAAAAAGAAAGCCGGATGAAGTTCATCCGGCTTTCTTTATTAACCTTTAACGGTGTCTCATTTGCGGGAACAATAGAACGTCGCGGATCGATGCTGAGTTTGTCAAAAGCATAACGATGCGGTCGATTCCGATTCCAAGTCCGCCTGTAGGAGGCATTCCATATTCAAGCGCTTCGATAAAGTCCTCATCCATCATGTGAGCTTCGTCGTTTCCTTGTTCACGTTCTTTCAGCTGGCCTTCAAAACGCTCCTTCTGATCGATTGGGTCATTAAGTTCAGTAAACGCGTTAGCATGCTCGCGGGCAACGATAAAGAGCTCAAAACGATCCGTGAAACGCGGATCTTCATCGTTTTTCTTAGCCAGTGGAGAGATTTCTACCGGATGGCCGTAAATGAATGTTGGCTGAATAAGCGTCTCTTCTACTTTTTGCTCAAAGAATTCATTGATGATGTGGCCCACTGTCATATGCTCTGTTACTTCTACTCCATGCTCCGCTGCAAGAGCCTTCGCTTCTTCAGGGTTCATTTCTTTCCAGAAGTCTGCACCGGTAGCTTCTTTAATTGCATCTACCATATGAACTCTTTTCCACTCAGGCTCAAGATTTACTTCGTGCTCACCGTATTGAACGACAGCAGATCCCAGTACTTCTTTTGCGATGTGTGCAATAAGGTTTTCAGTCAGCTTCATGATATCTTTGTAATCTGCATACGCCTCATATAGCTCAATCATTGTGAACTCAGGATTGTGGCGGGTAGAAATTCCTTCATTACGGAATACGCGTCCGATTTCGTACACCTTTTCAAGGCCGCCTACAATCAGGCGCTTTAAGTGAAGCTCAATAGCAATCCTCATATATAAAGGCATATCAAGAGCATTGTGATGGGTGATGAACGGACGGGCTGATGCTCCGCCGGGAATTGAGTGCATTGTTGGTGTTTCAACTTCAAGATAGCCATGATCATCCAGGTAACGGCGCATGGATTGAATAATTTTGCTGCGGGCAATAAAGGTTTGCTTGCTCTCAGGGTTCATTATTAAATCAAGGTAACGCTGACGGTAGCGCTGCTCGATATCTTTTAGACCATGATACTTATCCGGAAGCGGACGCAATGATTTTGTCAAAAGCTCAAAAGAAGTCGCTTTAACGGAAAGCTCGCCTACTTTTGTTTTGAACATTACGCCTGTAACACCTACTATATCTCCAAGATCGGCTGTGTTAAATAGTTCGTACTGTTCCTCGCCTACTGCGTCCATGCGGACATAGATTTGGATTTGTCCCTGAAGGTCCTGAATATGGGCAAATCCCGCTTTCCCTTTGCCTCGCTTCGTCATGATCCGGCCTGCGATGGTTACGCGGCGCTCTTCCTGTTCAAGCTCTTCTTTTGTTGTGTTTTCGAATTCTGCCAGAAGACCTGCTGTTTGATGGGTGGCATCAAAACGTTTACCGAATGGATCAAGGCCTTTTTCTCTTAATGTATGTAGTTTTTCCCGTCTAACCTGCAGCTGGTCGTTTAATTCTTCATGATTCATTTCTTGTTCGCTCACGGAATCCTCATCTCCTATTCTTCGTTAAAAAGGGCGGCCGCAACAAGCCGGCCCCTTTATTTCTTAAACAGCTTTAGCGCTATTTTCTTGTCTTGCTTCAACTTCTTCTGTAAATTGGTCCAGCAGAGTGACTAGATCCTGTCGTGTGTCACATTTATTGACTCCGTTTCGGACATTTGCATTCCCGCGGATGCCTTTCAAGTACCATGCAGCGTGCTTGCGCATTTCGCGGACCGCTACATATTCACCCTTCAGTTCAATCAGACGGTCAAGGTGCAGCTTGCATACAGTCATTTTTTCTCTTGCGGATGGTTCTTCTGCAAGTTCACCTGTTTCGAGGTAATTAACCGTACGGTAAATCATCCATGGATTTCCAAGTGCAGCACGGCCAATCATAACTCCGTCTACCCCTGTTGTTTCAAGCATTCTTTTTGCATCCTGAGGTGTTTGAACATCTCCATTCCCGATAACCGGTATGTTTACGGAGTCTTTCACCTGTTTAATGATATCCCAGTCTGCATGGCCTTCATACATTTGTACACGTGTTCGACCGTGGACTGCCACAGCCTGTCCTCCAGCACGTTCAACAGCGCGCGCATTCTCAATGGCAAAAATATGATCGCTGTCCCAGCCTGTTCTCATTTTAACCGTAACAGGCTTATCGACTGCATCAACAACCGCTGATACCATTTCATAAATCTTATTCGGGTCGAGCAGCCATCTCGCACCTGCATCGCATTTCGTAATCTTCGGCACCGGGCAACCCATGTTAATATCAATAATATCGGCTGTTGTGTTTTTATCAACAAACTTCGCAGCTTCTACTAATGTATCTTTTTCTCCGCCAAAAATTTGCAGGCTTAATGGTTTTTCCCGTTCATCGATGAAAAGCATGCCCATCGTTTTTGCATTGTTATATAGAATCGCCTTATCGCTGACCATTTCCGCACAAACAAGGCCAGCACCGAATTCTTTGACGGTCAGACGGAAGGCGGCGTTGCATACTCCAGCCATAGGAGCAAGGACGACGCGATTTTTCATCTGAATATCGCCAATCTTAAACATAACCTCTTTCTCCTTTCATTGATTCTTTTATTCTTTCGGTGATAATTCCTCAACTGTCACTTTAAGCGTATCAGCAATCTCTTTCACAAAATCACGGCTGGGTACCCGGTTGCCCCGCTCTACTTCGCCAAGGACTGAAACCGAGATGCCAAGATCCTTTGCAAAACTTTCCTGGGTATAGCCCTTCAGCTTTCGGTAGGCCCGAATCCGCCTTCCCCATTTCTCAGCTTCCATAGTCTGACCCCTTCTTTATCTGATAATTGATCTATGATGGCCGAAATCGGCTTGTCGATCACCGGTATATAAGCATCTGAATTCATTTCATTTAAAGGTATTAAAACAAAAGCCCGTTCCGTCATTCGAGGGTGAGGAACAATTAACCGCTCTGTTTCAATATTTTCATGATTATACAATAAAATGTCAAGGTCTAAAGTACGCGGCCCCCACCTGATTTTCCTGGTTCTTCCCAGGGATTGTTCGATATGCTGGGTTTTATCAAGTAATTCGTGCGGAGTGCATGTGGTTGAAATTTCCACCGCCATATTTAAAAAAGCGTTCTGTTCCGTAAAACCGACAGGATCTGTTTCATAGATGGAGGATTGCTTCGTTACCTCGATCTCCCGTTCTTCATTAAGGAGTTTTATGGCATCCATCAAATACGATTCCCTGTCTCCCATATTGGAACCCAGAGCAAGATAGACAGTCGCCTTCATGTTCGTTCCCTTGTGATTTCAACTGCAACATAATCATAGTGTCCTGGTATGGGAGGGTCAGGCTTGATTAGCTTGACGGTTGCAGACTGAATATCAGGAAACGCTTCGAGAATATCAGAGGCGATTTTTTCAGCCAGTGTTTCCACAAGCTTCTTGGGCTCGCCTTCTATAACGCGCTGGCAAATCTTATAAAGATCTGCATAGTTCACTGTATATTCAAGCTCATCTGTTTCCCCTGCTTTTTTTAGATCCTTCTCTATCGTGAGATCGGCCCGGAATCTTTGGCCAAGCTTGTTTTCTTCCTTATACACACCATGATATCCGTAAAACTCCATTCCGGATACATAGATTTTATCCATGGGCATGACTCCCCTTCCCAATCATGGCATCCATCATTTTCGCCATCCTTGCTATTTCCTTTACATCATGGACGCGGACAATTGCGCAGCCTTTCTGAATACCAAGGCAGACGGTCGCGCCCGTCCCTTCCATTCTTTCTTCAGGAGGCAGGTCCAAAACCTTTCCGATAAACGTTTTTCTTGAGGTCCCAAGGAGGACCGGATATCCAAGGCTGGTGAAGGCCTCCAAGTTTCCCATCACTTCCAAGTTGTCATTGAAGGTTTTTGCAAAACCGATTCCCGGGTCAAGGATGATTTTATCATTCTTTACACCTGCAAGCTCTGCAATAGCTGCACTTTCCATCAGGTCCGTAATCATATCGGGAAGCAGCCTATCGTAATTGCGTTCCTTCCTATTGTGCATAAGAATGATTGGCGCATCAAACTCCGCTGCTGCTGCTGCAATAGCAGGCTCTGCCTTTGCCCCCCATATATCATTCACAATGTGAGCTCCTGCTTTAAGCGCTTCTCTTGCCACAGCAGCTTTGTATGTGTCAATCGAAATGGGTGCATTCACTTCTTTAGATAATCGCTCAATAACAGGAATCACACGTTCCATTTCTTCCTCTTCAGGAACATACTCAGCTCCTGGCCTAGTCGATTCCCCTCCTATATCAATGATGTCTGCACCCTCATCAACAAGGGTTTTCGCACGCAGTATTGCCTGGTCCAGAGAATTGTATTTCCCTCCATCGGAAAACGAGTCCGGTGTAACATTTAAAATCCCCATTATCAGTGTCTTTTCATTGTAATTTAATGTGTAGCCGCGGCAATCCATTCCGGACTGCTTCGCTAATGTCGTTAACCCCATCAAACCTCATCCTTTACAGCTCATCTCGTGACCATAGAGCATGCCGGTATTTTGAATACTCTTCTTTTAGTTTCTGTGTAACGGCTCCATCCTTACCTGCAAAAGATTGGATATTGATTTTGGAGAATGGAATCATTTCCTGCACAGAATTGGTCATGAAGGCTTCTTCTGCGGAAAGCAGATCATCCAGCGGAAAAAAACCTTCTCTATATGGTAAATTCAATTTTCTGCATAGAGCGAGGACGAATTGGCGGGTAATCCCATCCAATGCACCTGTTTCTGGTGCCGGAGTAAAGACTGTCCCGTTCTTCACCCAAAACAAATTGGACACAATGCCTTCGCAAACGGCCTCTTCTTTAGTTAAAAAAATGCCCTCTGTATTCAGCCTGCCATTCAGCTCTTTTTTAGCCAGAAAATTGTTCATGTAATGGCTCGACTTCATCCGGAATGCTCCCTCAGGCGTATTCCTTCTTAACGTAAGCACCTGCCCCTGTTTTTGGTCAGCCGGGGCAGCAATCGGCCTTAAAAAACAGGAGATCACCGGTTCTTCATAAATCTGATTTGAAAATCCCGGACCTCCATTACCCGCTGAAACAGTCAGCCTTACTGCCGCGTTTCCATCTTCCATTTGATTGGCAGTGAGCAGTTCCTGAACCATCCCATGGACCTGCTCTGCAGTTAGAGACGTCTTGATCCCAAGCTCTGATAAGGAGGCATGAAGCCTCGTCAAATGGTCCTTCAGTAAAAAAGAGTGGCCCTGGTAGGCACGGAATGTCTCGAATACCCCAAGGCCGTACATATATCCATGGTCGAAGAGGGAGATGCTCGCCTCTTCGGCCTTTATCATTTTAGAATTAAGAAAAATAAACATTACAAGACGCTCTCTTCCGCTTTCTTGTAGGTTTCAATAAAATTCTTCAACAGGTTCTTTCCTGCGGACGTCATAATGGACTCCGGATGGAACTGCACTCCTTCAATCGGAAGCTCTTTATGGCGAATGGCCATAATTTCATCCTGCTCCGTCTTTGCGGAAACAATGAAGCAGTCCGGGAGGGTTTCTTTTTTCACAATAAGTGAATGATACCGGGTCGCAAGAAATGGTGTTTCAATCCCGCTGAAAATCGTTTGCCCATCATGCTGGATTTCGGATACTTTTCCGTGCATGAGCCGTTCAGCTCTTACAACGTCCCCGCCGAATACCTGGGCGATCGACTGGTGGCCAAGGCATACTCCGAAAATCGGAATTTCGCCGGCAAATTCACGAATTGCTTCCATGCTGATCCCCGCTTCATTCGGGCTGCATGGTCCCGGTGAAATCATTAAGAATTCCGGATTCAGCTCACGGATTTCCTGTATGGTGATTTCATCATTGCGCCTCACCATCAGTTCCTCTCCAAGCTCTCCCAAATACTGTACCAGGTTGTACGTAAATGAATCGTAATTATCAATCATTAAAATCACTCTGCTCACCTCATCCTTTCATTAGCTCAAGCTCCACTCTGCTCTGCCGCTTTTAAGACAGCGGCCGCCTTTTTCAGAGACTCCTTATACTCATAGTCCGGATTCGAGTCAATTACAATTCCGGCACCTGCCTGAATATAACCCGTTCCATTTTGGGCAAAAAGAGTTCTGATAATTATATTCAACTCCAAATCGCCATTAAAATCAATCCATCCGATAGATCCTGTATAAATTCCCCGCCGTTTCGGTTCAAGCTCCTCAATGATTTCCATCGTCCGAACCTTTGGGGCGCCTGTTATTGTGCCGCCCGGGAATACGGCGCGGATGATATCGGAAAAATTTTTTCCATCTGCTATTTCTCCCTGCACATTTGAAACAATGTGCATCACATGGGAGTATCTTTCAATGGCCATAAACTCATCGACTTCCACTGTTCCATATTTGCACACCCGGCCGAGATCGTTTCGTTCCAGGTCAACTAGCATAACGTGTTCCGCCCGTTCCTTTTCGTTATCAATGAGCTCCGCAGCAAGCTTTAGATCCTCTTCATGATCCTTCCCGCGCGATCTCGTTCCTGCGATCGGCCTTGTACTAAGAAGTGTTCCGCTTTTTTTCACTAAAAGCTCAGGCGAGGCAGAGACAATCTGGAAATCCGGTGTCTCCAGGTAGCTCATATAAGGAGACGGGTTAATCTCCCTTAGTTTTTCATAGATGCGGATGGGATGGTCATGAAGCCTGGCAGCTTGTCTTGTCGATAAATTGACCTGGAACACATCCCCTGCTGCAATATAATCCTTTATCTTTATGACGGCTTCCTTGAACTGATTTGGGGTGAAATGATGCTTAGCCTCGGTCCCCTCCTGAGGATAATGTTTCCGTTCTAAGTTTGGAGCCGGGTTAAGCCACATTTTCTCAAGCGTGGCAAGTCGAAGCTGTGCCTGCTCTGGTGCCGATCTGTCCTCCAGTACAACCAAGTACACTTCATCCGCATCATGATCCAAAATCGCCAGCTCATGGAAGATCATCCAGAAAAAATCCGGTGTTTGGAGATCGTCCTCCCCTTTTTCCGGAAGCTTTTCAAAATGCCGAACCGCATCATAGCTGATGAACCCAATTGCTCCGCTTTGAAAGTCCGGAAGATCAGGATTCTTCTCGACATGAATTTCAGCCATCCGCTCCTGAAGCCAAGCAAGCGCATCGTCCTCTTGGAAGCTTTGCTGCTTTCCATCTTCCGTCAGCATGATTTCACGATTTTTAGCTGAAATGATAGAGCGCGGAGACAATCCAGCTATGCTGTATCGGCCTCCTCTGCCGCTTTCGAGCAGCGCGTGATGCTTCTCTCTCACTGAAAGGTTCATGTATGTTTGAAAAAAATCATTCATTCGCTTTATTTTTTTATGAAAAGGATAGTAAACCGGTTTTTGCATGAGGCACACTCCTATTTGGACATATAACGATATTTTACTTGATGTCCGCTTCATTCTGCTACCTGCGGACAAAAATAAAAACAGTCCGAGGACTGTTTTTACACATTCTATTCAAATTGATAAAGCGGTGTACTTAAGTAACGCTCTCCATTACTGGGAATGATCGCAAGAACTTTTTTGCCCTTGCCAAGCTCCTTCGCAACCTTCAGTGCTGCATAGATGGCTGCACCGGAGGAAATCCCTCCAAGAACACCCTCTGTTTTCGCAGCAAGGCGCGCATATTCGAAAGCATCTTCATTTTTCACAGGGATGATTTCTTCATAAAGCTCGGTATTCAAGATATCAGGAACAAATCCCGCTCCGATTCCCTGGATTTTGTGTGGTCCTGGTTTTCCTCCGGCTAGAACCGGAGAATCCGCTGGCTCCACTGCGTAAATCTTAACTCCAGGAAAATGCTCTTTTAAAACTTCACCAGCACCCGTGATGGTTCCGCCTGTCCCGATGCCTGCGATAAACGCATCCAGCTGATCCATTTGACGGACAATTTCCGGGCCTGTTGTCAGACGATGGACCTCAGGGTTCGCTTCGTTTTTGAATTGCTGCGGCATGAAGTATCCATGTTCCTTGGAGAGCTCTTCTGCCTTGCGGATTGCACCGCCCATTCCTTCTGCTCCGGGAGTCAGCACAAGCTCAGCTCCATAAGCACGCAGCAGGTTTCTGCGCTCCATGCTCATCGTATCCGGCATAACAAGAATCGCTTTGATTCCTTTTGCCGCCGCAACCATTGCAAGACCGATTCCTGTATTCCCGCTTGTCGGTTCAATTATCGTGTCGCCGGGCTTAAGACTGCCGTTCTTTTCTGCCGCTTCAATCATAGCAAGAGCAATACGGTCTTTTACACTGCTGCCCGGGTTCATAAATTCAAGCTTTAAATAGACATCTGCATAGTCGTCTTCAACTAGTTTATTCAACTTTACAATGGGGGTTTCCCCAATCAGTTCATGAATAGAATTTGCCACACGCATTGAAAGCACCTCTAATCCGAGTATTTTTATTGGTTTTATTAAAATCTACCAATACAATTCGGAATTGTCAATCTTTTTGCCCATAAAACCATTCTGCTTTTGCTTCTTCCCACAGAGGTTTTACTGAGACCTCCCCCTCCATCTGCTCAAGTGCAAGCTGGCGGCGGATCTGCTCTTTTACCTCATTGTATGAATAGGTCCGGCCGTTTATTTTCTCATTTAAAAATAAAACTGCGTACCCCTTTTCAGTCTTTACCGGCTGGCCGCTGTATCCCCCGGCTTTCATAGAACCAGCCGCTTTCATATAAGCCCTCGGTACAGACGCCTGACCTTCAGTAATGAAACCAAGATCTCCCTGCTGTTCCGCAGCAGATGCATGTTCCTCAGCAAGTGCTTGAAAACTGGAGCCTGCTTTCAGCTCGTTGATTACTTCTTCTGCCTGCTTCTCACTTCTTAATGCAATATGCGAAAGGTGATAAGCATCTTCGAACGTATAATGAGCTTTGTTTTTGCTATAGTAGGTCTTCATCGCTTCTTCGGAAACATTCACATCTCTCGTTAACAGCTCCTCAAGCAAAATGCTGTAGCGAATCTGTTTCCGCCATTCTTTTTCATTTTCCAGGCCTTCACTCTCCGTTACATTGGAGGAAGCCTTAAATATATCAAGCTCCCGGTCGATGGTTTCATCCTTGACGTTAATTTTATATTTCTTTGAAAGCTCTTCAACAACACGGCTGTTCACCATTTGTTCGAGCGTTTCTTTTCCGAACCGGTTTTCAAGCTGTGCAAGCCATTCTTCTCTCGTTACTTCTGTTTGGCCGATTTTCGCTACCGTTTCGGATGATTCTGCCGGAGCTGGTTCTTTTTTCATAAAATAAAGAAATGTTCCGAGATTCAAAACGGCAAGTCCAATAATCACGAACCACAGGGCTCTTTTGTTCATTTCCCCACTCCCTGGCTCCGTATTATTTAGATTCTGCTTTCAGTTCTTCAAGCTCTTCTTTAGAAAAAATATAGATTTCATTGCAGAAATGACACTGAGCTTCCGCCTGGCCATCTTCTTCAATCATCTCATCGATTTCTTTCGTTCCAAGGCTGATGATTGCTGAACCAAATCGCTCTTTCGAACATTGGCATTGAAAGGATACCGGCAAGGTCTCAAGAATCTTTGCATTTCCTTCCCCTAGAACCTCATCCAGGATTTGCTCTGGAGACAAGCCTTTTTCAATGAGCTTAGAGATCGGCTCCATCGCTGTCAGCCGCTCTTCAATTTTCGCAATTGTTTCTTCTTCTGCTCCCGGTAAAAGCTGGACAACGAATCCTCCTGAAGCAAGAATGGTATTGTCCGGGTTGACAAGCACACCGACTCCTACAGAAGACGGAACCTGTTCGGATGAAACAAGGTAATACGTGAAATCCTCACCGAGTTCTCCTGAAACAATTGGAACCTGCCCTGTAAAATGCTCTCTCATGCCAAGATCCTTAACTACGGTCAGCATTCCTTCTGTACCAACAGCGCGGGCCACATCCAGCTTCCCGAATTTATTTAAATCAAAGTGAGTCTGCGGATGGGTAACATATCCTCTTACTTCCCCTTTAGCATTCGCATCTACAAGAATCGGGCCAAGCGGACCGTTCCCTTCCACTTTAATTGTCAATTTATCATTGCCTTTTAGCATCGTTCCAAGCATTAAGCCGGCCGTCAGTGTTCTGCCCAGCGCAGCTGAAGCGGTTGGCCAGGTTTGATGCCTTCTTTGGCCCTCTCCGACGGTATCGGTGGATTTAACAGCATATGCGCGGACTTGTCCATCATATGCCAATGCTTTTACTAAGTAGTCCATTCTATAAATGCCCCCTTCAGGATCCTGCTCCTGTATGTGAATTATTGATTTCTGCTGTAAATCAGCTGCAGCCCTTTTAAGGTTAAGAAGGGATCCACGATATCAATCGTATTGGATTCATTCGCAATAAGACCCGCTAAACCGCCAGTACCGATAACCTTCGGATTTTGGCCGGTTTCCTCCTTCATTCTCCTTACAATCCCCTCGACTTGGCCGACATAGCCAAATAAAATACCGGATTGCATCGCGCTCACTGTATTTTTGCCAATGATATTCTCAGGCCTTGCAATTTCAATTCTTGGAAGCTTGGCTGCTCTTGAATAGAGCGCTTCTGTTGAAATATTCACTCCCGGCGCAATCGCTCCGCCCATATATTGTTTATCCTCGTTAATATAGCAATAAGTAGTCGCTGTACCGAAATCAACAATGATCAGCGGACTTCCGTAGAGGTGGATTCCCGCTACCGCATTCACAATCCGGTCTGCCCCTACTTCTCTCGGGTTTTCATATTTAATATTCAAACCGGTTTTGATGCCCGGTCCGACAACCTGGGGTTTGATATCAAAGTACTTTTTGCACATACGTTCAAGTGAGAACATGATAGGAGGAACTACAGAAGAAATGATGATTCCCTCAAAATCCTTAAAGGAAATTCCAACATGCTCAAAAAGAGATGTAAACAGCATGCCAAACTCATCTTCTGTCTTATTACGGCTTGTTTCAATCCGCCAATGATAGTTCAGCTCTTCTTTTTCATACACACCGATAACTGTATTTGTATTCCCGACATCCAATACTAAAATCAACGATTTTCACCACTCTATATAGTTTCTCTAAGTCTTTGTAAAACATTCCGCCACCATCATATCATAAAACAGGTAAAACAAGACGGCAACGTGCTCCACTCTATCTGCTTCTTTCATACAAAAGACCGCATTCCCGGAAGAATGCGGTCTTATAAATGGGTCAGTCTTTTTTCAGTTCCGGACGTTCAGGATCATCCAATGGAGATGGTTCTTCTGTCTTTCTCTGAATGTTAATTTTTACATCTGAAGAATCACTTGTGTCTTCAAGGTCTTCGATTCGCTCCGGAAGCTTGCCGTGCTTCATCAGGTGATCGATTTGCTTCGCATCAAGTGTCTCTACTTCAAGAAGAGTTTTAGCTACAAGCTCAAGCTTGTCGCGGTTTTCTGTAAGAATGGTTTTGGCACGCTCATAACTCACTTTAATAAAGTTTTGAATCTCTATATCGATTTCATGAGCGATGGCATCACTATAGTTTGGCTCGTTGTTAATATCGCGGCCTAAGAACACTTGTCCTTGGGACTGGCCAAACTGAAGCGGTCCAAGCTTATCAGACATACCGAATTCTGTAACCATACGGCGGGCAATTCCTGTCGCTCTCTGGAAGTCATTTGAAGCTCCTGTGCTGACTTCGCCGAATACGATTTCCTCTGCCACGCGTCCTCCAAGAAGGCCGGTAATTTTATCAAGAAGTTCTGGCTTTGTCATAAAGTAACGGTCTTCCTTAGGAAGCATAACGGCATAACCGCCTGCCTGGCCGCGCGGTACGATGGTTACTTTATGTACCATTTCAGCTTCATCAAGGACATGGCCGATAATTGTATGGCCGCCTTCATGATATGCGACAATGTTGCGCTCTTTTTCAGAAATAACACGGCTTTTCTTCGCTGGTCCTGCGATTACGCGGTCTGTTGCTTCATCAATATCAAGCATGTCGATTTTCTTCTTGTTTGTACGGGCAGCCACAAGTGCTGCTTCGTTAAGCAGGTTCTCAAGATCTGCACCGGAGAAGCCTGGTGTTCTCATCGCAATAGCTTTCAAATCAACAGAGTTGTCAAGAGGCTTGTTGCGGGAATGAACCTTCAGCACCGCTTCGCGTCCTTTTACATCTGGACGGTCTACTGTAATCTGGCGGTCAAAACGTCCCGGACGAAGAAGCGCCGGGTCAAGAATATCAGCACGGTTTGTTGCGGCGACAATGATGATTCCCTCATTGGCACTGAAACCATCCATTTCAACAAGCAATTGGTTCAGCGTTTGCTCGCGCTCATCATGGCCTCCGCCAAGACCGGCTCCGCGCTGGCGTCCAACTGCATCAATTTCATCAATAAAGATAATACATGGTGCATTCTTTTTCGCATTTTCGAATAGGTCACGTACACGGGATGCACCGACCCCAACGAACATTTCTACGAAGTCTGAACCGCTTATGGAGAAAAACGGCACGCCGGCTTCGCCCGCTACTGCACGTGCAAGAAGCGTTTTACCTGTACCCGGAGGTCCCACAAGGAGAACACCTTTAGGAATTCTGGCACCGAGTTCAGAGAATTTGCGGGGATCTTTAAGGAAATCAACGACCTCCACAAGCTCCTGCTTTTCTTCATCTGCTCCTGCTACATCTTTAAACTTAACCTTTTTCTTTTCTTCGCTGTACAGCTTCGCTTTGCTTTTGCCGAAGTTCATTACACGGCTTCCGCCGCCCTGAGCCTGATTAAGCAGGAAGAAGAAAAGAATGAAGATGATGACAAAAGGAATGATGGATGTGAAAAAAGTCACCCATCCGCTTGTTTCTTCAGCAGGCTGAAATTCCGTCTGGCTTGATTTTGCAGCTGCTGTAATCTGATCGATTGACTCGCTTGGAACATGAGTCAAAAAGTATTCATCTTTCTTAGCGCCTTTAAGCTGTCCTTTTACTTCAAAAACACCGCGTACGGGTTTTGCCGTTATCTGCTTAACGTCTCCCGCTTCTAATTTCGAAACGAAATTGGTGTAAGTCAATGGTTCTGTTTTCGGATTTTGACCGTTAAAGGTACTAACGATTCCGATCACAACCAAAAATATGAGTAAATAAAAGATCGTATTTCGGAAGATCCGTTTCATTCCTTACCTCCTCCACAGTAGACACAATTAGTTTAAATAGTATCATAGAAAATCATGCCAATACAAACAATATGGCGCCATTTATTCAGGCCTTAATCCTCAGTTGGTGTTTTGGTAAACGCGGGGTTTCAAAACGCCGACGTAAGGAAGATTACGGTAGCGCTCAATATAATCGAGCCCGTATCCTACAACAAAGGCATCCGGCACTTCAAATCCAACATAGTCAGCCTGGATGTCCGCTTTTCTTCCGCTCGGCTTATCCAAAAGAGTGACAATCTTGATGGACTTGGCTTTCCGATACCTGAATAATTCCACAAGATAGCTTAATGTTAAACCACTGTCGATAATATCTTCTATGATAAGGATGTCGCGGCCTTCGACAGAAGTGTTCAGATCCTTTAGGATCTTTACTTCCCCTGAGGAGACAGTTGATGAACCGTAGCTTGAAACATCCATAAAATCCATTTCCAAATATGTATCGATGTGCTTAAGAAGATCGGTCATAAAAGGCAGTGCACCTTTTAGTACTCCAATAGCTAAAGGAAAGGTTTCTTTGTACTCTTCAGTTAACAGTGTTCCCAATTCTTTAACTTTTGCCTGTATTTCTTCTTCTGTAACCAAGATTTTTTCAATATCCTGTTTCATCATTCGTGTTTTGCCCCCTAGAAGATCCTTGTTGATGATATTGTAAAAAAATGAATTCGCCCTCAGACCAATCATTTTCCTCCCAGGCTGATTTCGTCAGACCCGGCAGCCACAAAATCGTTCCATTTGCGTCTTCAAGAACCGGCCACTGATTCCTGGCTTCTATTGCGATCTTCTTGTCAATAAATATATCTTTGACTTTTTTTGTGCCATTCATGCCTTTGACTTTCAGTTTGTCCCCATTTTTCCTGGAACGGATTGAAAGCGGCAGCAGGACGTTGTCCCGCTTTATAAGAAGGCTGTTCTTTCCCCTGTCAGCACCAGGACTCTCTGTAACCAGCTGCGCTTCTATACGGCCTCCCGAGGGAAGCATAGCCACGCCCGGAATCGGCAATTCCAGCTGGTACGGCTCCGATTCTGCTTGTTCAAAAGTAAACATGCAGAGGTTATAGGATTTAACGGCCTTTAAACCATTTGGAAGGTGGAGAGATCCGGAAGGGTGAGATTGGGAAAGCAAAGATAGAACGCTTTCTGTATGTATGGATGATAATGAAGACGGAACACTTTTGTAAAGATAGTTTAATATTAGTTGAATCCCTCTTCTTTGTAAAGGTAAAGGCAACCTTTTCAGCAGATCGATTTCAAGCTCTGCAAAACCGTCTTTGCTTCTCCATACTGTATTCATCTCATGCTCCGTTAATTCCTGCAAAAACCGCTCGTCTTCCGTTAAGTTCTCGCTGAAGGACTGGAACTTTTCATGCACCTGAGGGTTTTCTTCTTTCAGAAACGGAAGGATCCTTTTTCGGAACCTATTCCGTGTATAGGTTTCTTTCTCATTGCTCGGATCAAATCGGGGGGCCAATCTTTCCTTATCGCAATAATCCAGGATTTCCTTCCGAGTCATGCCAAGAAGGGGCCGTATAATGAATCCGCCGGCAAACTCCCGTTTAGGCTGAATCCCGGCAAGTGCCGTTCCCTTGCCGCCGCGGACCAGCCTCATTAATATGGTTTCAACCTGATCGTCTCCGTGATGGCCAAGCGCTAAGGCTGATGCCCGGTAATGCTTCATCATTTTTTCAAAGAACTGATACCGGCATGCCCTTGCCGCTTCCTGCGCACTCATCTGATGGGAAATGGCATATGCTCCTGCATCAATCTGGCAGCATTCAAATGGTACATCATGTTCCATGCAAAAGAACCGGACAAACTCCATCTCTTCTTCCGATTCTTTTCCCCTGAACATGTGATCAACATGAAGAACAACGAGATTCAAATCCCATTCTTTTCGGATGCTGAGGAGCATATGCAGCAGACTAAGCGAATCGGGGCCTCCGGAAACGCCTGCCAAGATGGTTGAAGAGGGCTCGATCAGCTGGTGCTTTTTTATAAATTGAATAAAGGGTACCACGTCTCTCCCTCATTTACTGACAATTTTGCACTAAGGATATCGTACCATTTTTATCCGGATTTCCGCAAAAATCAGACTGTTTGTTCACAAAATCACCATTTTTACGGAAGCAGAAAATGGTAGATGTAGAGGGCGTACAATATGAAGACTCCGCTTACGACAATGAAGGTATCCATCCAGCCGCTGCTCGAATGACTGCCGCCGCTGTTCCTTTTGCGTTTCGTAATGGGCTTCTTTTTGGCTGTATGTCTTTTTGGCTGCGCAGATGACGTTGCAACCGTTTGTTTTTGGCCGGATCTGCTTCTCTTCGCCTTTGCAGGAGTTCGCCTTGTTTCCGGCTCTGCCAGGCATTGAAGCAGTTCATTTTTCATCTCTTCCGCTTTGGCATATTGCCCTTTTAATGCCTTCCTTAAAACACTCCGCTGTTGATAAAGAAGCGGTACACTGTCAATTTTCTCAAATAAAAGCTTTTCTCCCTCGCTGTTTTTCAGAAACCTTCCGCCGCATCCGGCATTGATCGCAATCATGGCTGCCGCAAAAAGATCATAGCCAGGATCCGCTTTGCGGGATCCCATTCCCCAATACCCTCTGTCAAAAAATTCTGTATACTCTTTTATGGATCTGCCTACTGCCGTCGTTCCGCCTACATCAATAATCTTAACAGTAACGGGCGAATCCGTTACAAGAAGGTTTTCCGGTTTAAGATCTCCGAAAACCCAGCCCGCTTCATGCAGATTGGATAAGCTGCCTAGAAGCTGGAGCAGGAGGACAGGAATCCATTCAGAGCCTCTTGATTTTACAAAATCCAAAAAAGGAACGCCTTTTATGTATTCCATTACGTAAAAAGAAGGAACGGGGCTGCCCCCTCCCTGATCCCAATCATCCGTATCAAATAAATGAGGCCCAAGGCTTTTCCCCTGGACCTTTGAAAAGTGTTTCAGCACATTCACTTCAGATGTAATGGACATGCTGTTGTCACTCAGTTTTAACGCCGCAAGTCCGCTGCTTCTCTGAACTAAATAGACCGCTCCGTTCGCTCCTTTTCCGAGAGACTTGATCACGGTGTATTCGTTCTGATGCCACTTCCCCTTGATTTTCGTTCCGGGGAGTACTTTATCGGCCACCTTCATAGCGATACCCCTCATCATCCAGCAGGTCTTTTCGGCTTCCTCTTTTTTTGCTGAAAAGAGCGGCCCCCTCGCGAATTGCGGGTCCTGTCGGGGTCAGCCCTCCAGCCGAAAGCCGGGAAAATACCGAGGATATGGACTCCAGCCGAGGTGTCCAGTCTATAACTGTCTCCACATCCGCACGTTTCCCAGGAAATACACATACAGAGAACTCATTTTCGCCAATCCGGGAATTCAGGCTGATGGATAGGTCCAGCAGCGCCTCTTTTACAGTAGGGAGCTTCGGTGTCATGCTCGCACTTGCGTCGACCATGATGACCATTTCTAAATGCATGGTTTCCCCCAGCTCGTCTACTACCTCCATAACTTCCCCCCTCTTATCAGGCGGCAGCTCCTCCATTGAAACCTTTTTCCCGAGAATTTGCTGAAGCTCTTTGTTGACGACCCCCTGGATGGTTTGCGTCATCGCTTTTCTTGTGACCATTTGTACCGTTTGAGACAGCACTTGAGTGTAGACCGTCTGGCTGACTCCGCCTCCGGAAGCTGCAATGCTCTCAATCTCTCTCATAGCGGCCTCATCAATAACCTTTTCATCCACCACCCCAATTACGTTTACTGTGATCCCTTGCTCGTTGGCATACGCTGCCATTGCGACCGGGTCCTCTCCATGATTGGAACATCCGTCAGTGATGAGCAGGATCTGTTTAATTCTTCCTCGATTCATTGCTTTCCCCTCCTGTTAGGTCTGATATCTATCAGCCTTGCCACAGAAGTACAATTTTCATACTATTAAATTGGACGTGCTTTGAAATTTACCTTGGTTCCGCTGCCCGTCTGCTTTGGGTGAACAGCAACCCTTTAGGAAACACTCTGCTTTTTCTTTTGAAAATAGCGGTTTGTAGAAATTGCCGCCCATTTTGGAGTGTTATGTTCAATCTTCGCCGCGATGATCGTCATATCATCATCGATTTTTCCGGAACGGGTCCTGATGACCTCTTCCATGATTAAATCCGCCACCTCCTGAGGATCATTTGTTTCCAGCTCCGTTACTTTTCTCTTCATCCAAATTTCATGATTCTCTACATGTTTAGGTCCTTCAAAAATCCCGTCGCTCATCATGATAAGCAAATCCCCTGCTTTAAGCTGCTCGCCTACCACATCCACATCAAAGTCTTCGATAATTCCAATCGGCAAATTGCTCGCCTGTATTTTTATCACTTTATCCCCCCGTTTGATAAAGCTTGGCGTTGAACCGATCTTAAGGAATTTGCACATGGCATCCTGCAAATCTACAATAGCCAAATCAAGTGTTGAGTACACTTCATCTGTCGTTCGAAGAGACAGAATCGAGTTGACGGTTTTAATCGCCACCTTTTCATCAATCCCCGATTGCAGGATTTTTTCAAGGAGCTTAATGGTTTCGTTGCTTTCAAACTGTGCTCTTGCTCCATTTCCCATTCCGTCGCTTATGGCAATGGCATATTTTCCAACCCCCAAATCAATCATAGAATAGCTGTCTCCTGAAACGAGCCCGCCTCCTTTTGCAGCATGCGCCGCTCCGATATCTACTTTAAAGCTCTTGGCTGAACCGAATGATACGTGGCAGAATCCGTTTGGATACAGGCCGCACTCCTCGTGCTTCACTATGACCTGCTCTTCCAATATATCTGAAAGCATTGGAGCAATGATTTTTTCGCATTCGCCATGGCCCTGGCAAAACGGGATCGACATTTCCATGTCTACATTCCCCTGCTCCAAGCTGTATATTTCAACATGACCGATTTCCACTCCGAAATTCTGGAGAGCTTCTAGTATCTGCTCTTCCAGTAAAAAGTGATTTTCCCGCTCACGTCTGATTTCCCGGGAAAAGTCCTCCATTACCTTGGAGACGCCAAGCAGCTGTTCAGCTACCAGTCTGCGGCTCTCCTGTACTTGCTTATTCAATTTCTGATTCGCTTTAAACTCATTGAGCTCCTGTTCAATGGCCACTTCTACCTGAGTCGCCTTAGAGCAATGTGCATGAAATTCCTTCTTCAGTTTTCGGTTAACTGAATACGTATCCGCACTCGTCTCATTTGTCACCTGTGTCATTAGATCATAGGTAGCTTGAAAATTATTGACCCAGCACTTTTCTTTTTTATAGCAATGATGGCATGTTTTTTCTGTAATCGTACTTAAAAATAAATCCGTTTCCCTTGCCGAGTCCGCCTCTCCCTTTTCATAGAAGGCGTTAAAGCTTTGGGACAGGGCTTCAAATACTCCAGAGAACTGATCCACCCGATGCGCGGTGACATCTCTTATTCTCGTAGCGTACAGCTGCTGTTCCATCGCATGTTCATTTGTTCCAGGGATGTGCTTCGCAAGACTCGCTGTAATTCCTTTTGGTGTAAGGAAAAACAAAACAATTGCAGCCATGGATTCCACCATAGTGGCCATGAGATCGGACGTACCGCCGCCGTACAGGGACAGCAGCATTGACCCGATGAGCAAGCCTGCTGCCGCCCCAAGCTTCTGCCCTTCTTTTAATAGTCCGCCGAGCAAACCTGAAAATGCCAGCAGACTCATTTGGTACAGGTTTCCTACATTTGCAAGACTTAAGATCAGACCGGTTACTACCCCGACGGTACAGCCGATGCTTGATCCTCCGATAAAGGCAAATAACAAGACCATGTATCTGGAAAAAACGTGCTCCGCTTTGAAGTCCATATAAGAGACTCCGGTTAAACCGGTCATTACCGAAGCAATGAGAATCATCAGACAAATGATTTCCTCTGATTTCAGTGACTGCTTATACCGCGGACTGGAGATGAGCGGAATGCTTTGCAGAAAAATGAGAGTAAGGATAAACGCCAAACCGGCTTCTACTCCGGCCATCATCGCATCATAGGAGGAAATCGTCCCATATACTGCGAAGGTGAAGGCTATCCTTGTCCCCGCTACGGCGAGCAGGATGATGAAAGGCAGTGTCCGTACCCGATCCTTAAATATAAAGGCACCGGCCTTTTGCAAAAATAAGAAGAACAGCAGGTGGCATGTAATGATGAGGGAAGTTTCCAGCGAGATTGTCAGTCCTCCGGCCGCCAGTGACAGGGCCCCGATCAGCGCCTTGTCTTTCTTCATTAAGAAGAGGACTCCAAAGAACGGAAGGGCAAACGGCAGGATCTCAGTTAGGATGATAGCTCGTCCAAGTAAAAATCCGATAAACATATATAGAAGTCCTTTATGAAACAGAATGGATTGAAAATAGGCACCCGCTCTTTTCGTAGATCTTTGAATTGCATGCTGTGTTTTTTCAATCGCTGCTCCGGTAATTGGTTCCATTAATCTTCTTTCAGCTTTCTGCACTATACATACCCCCAAATCGGTTTGTTGAGGTAATTATAGCGGACGGAAAAAATGGATTTTGTCAAAACAAGGGTGCTTGACCAAGAAAGCGTTCGACGGTTTCAGCTTGTTCCTTCATGATTTAGAGGGAATCTCCCAGCATTTACAAAAGAAAAAGAAGATTGCTGACGTCATTTCAATGAACATGTAGAAAAGACTGAAAACTATTTGGAATAAAATTTGAGATTATTAAACTTGCCTGTTGATTTTGGCTCCGCACTAGAGTTATAGGGGGTAACGGGAGCAATAAAAGCGGATTACTGGATGAAGGTATATTTATAAGAAGGATCCTGCTAAATTGGACGGGACTGCTCGCCTGTGTTCAGGATGAGGGTCTTTGAATAAAACTTTTCTTTAAACGAAAAAAACTTCCACTATAGGAAGTTTTCAATGGAATGATGACCCGTACGGGATTCGAACCCGTGTTACCGCCGTGAAAGGGCGGTGTCTTAACCGCTTGACCAACGGGCCTCATAATTCTTTTTTAAAAAATTGGTAGCGGCGGAGGGGATCGAACCCCCGACCTCACGGGTATGAACCGTACGCTCTAGCCAGCTGAGCTACACCGCCAAATATATGCGCGACCTGCCAAGGCCGTGCGGGCTGCGCTTCTTTCAAACAGGCTTGCTGTCCTATGAAGCACAAGTTCTATAATACAAAGCTTTGGGTTTTCAGTCAAGACTAATTTTAAATTTTTTCAAGAAACCGTAAATTGACCGGCTTTCTTCCACTGAGTCATTCGATAGGAATACAAAAAAACACCCCAAAGGAGTGTTTTTATCTATATTGACAGCAGCAAGTTAGCCTCTTTTTGCTCCGCGTCCGCCGCGTTTTGATTCTGTATTTCTTTTAAGAGAAGATAACCGGTCTTCACTGTCTTTAAGGAAGCGGCTCATCTTTTGTTCAAAATTCTCTTTAGGACGGAATTCGTTTCTTCCTGCTCCGCCTCCGCCACCGCGGTGCGGACGGTCTGTACGCGGGCGATCCTGACGAGGACGCTCAGGACGTTCAGGACGGTCTGGACGGTCGATTGCTTTCTTAATCGATAGACCGATCTTTCCATCTTTTTCAACGTTGATGACTTTTACTTCAACCATGTCGCCAACTTTAAGATGGTCGTTAATGTCTTTCACGTAATTATCGGCTACTTCGCTTATGTGAACTAGACCCGTGGAACCTCCCGGAAGCTCAACAAAAGCTCCGAAATTCGTAATACCAGTTACTTTACCTTGTAACTTGCTGCCAACTTCAATGGACATAAAAAAAATGCTCCTCCTTAAACTGATAAAAAAATCATCATTTCTTTAATTATACCTAAACCAAAATCATAGTGTCAATAAAGGCTATTTTTTGTCCGGTGAACTGAAAATAATTTCATTCTCTCCAGAGAGGAAATAATCTCTTCTCGCAAGTTCTGCAATATAGTCATCGTCGTTAAGCTTGCCGATTTCTTCTTCAAGCATACTTTGTTCTTTTTTCAGATCATTCAGCTCACCCGTTAGCTTGTCCTTTTGCTCGGCTTGTTCTGAAAGGGCTGCTGACTGATTGATCATTCCTGTAATAATAAAAATCGCGAATAAAGCGACGATGGCTCCAAAGACGGTTAAACGGCGAAATAGACCTCTTTTTCTGCGCTTTAGGATTTGATCATTGCGCTCCTGCTGCTGCATGTATTGGGATTGAAGCTGCGTCACTTTATGGCTTCTTTCTGCTGACATTTATACTTTCCCTCACTTTCCAGTGATTCGTTTGATCGATTTCCACGCACTAATCAATAAGTTCTTGGCTTGATTCGTAATTCCTTCCGCTTTTGAAAAGATTCTCGAAAAAAATGTTTTCAAAAAACCGGGAAGCATTTTCCAGATGAGAAGCAAGGCCCATCGTACAGGTGCTAATACGATTTTAACGGCTCCCCAGATAAAAAGAAACGCCCATTTTAATATTTTCCAAAAAAGATTCATCAAACCGATGATGATAACTGCAATTAAAGTGATAAATCCCTTAATGGGTTTAATCAGAACAAAGTTTACGATTCCCGCGAAAAGCTTGAAGATAAGCACGACGGTTCGGATAAAAAAATTTAAGACTGCCAGGTATATACCCTTTAGCAGGCTTTGATAAGCAGCGAAACCGCATAAAATGGCGAGGAACATGTAAATTCTCAGTTCCCCTTCATTTACAAGAAGCAGCACATAAAAAAAGAGAACACTTTGGAGCAGCCAAAACACCAGATCATGAAAGAAAACAACCCAGCCGGCCCTTTTGGAACGGACAAGAAATCTTCTATATGTATCCAGGGCTGCTCCAAGCCATGCTCCCATTCCTGCCATGGCAAACATGGTATAAAACTGTACTGTTAACGTCATTTAAATAATTTGCTAAAGAATCCTTTAGCTTTCTCCGCATGCTGTTCGTCCAGGTAAACAATGTCCAGTATGCGGCCCTTAATGGACACAATTCCTTTATCCACATCAAGGTTCTGCATCTGAAGATTTTCACCGCGGACCGCCAATGCTCCCATAACCGTATCCAGCAGAAACTCTTCATTATCAAAGCTTTCTACTTCTTTAACACCTGTAATTTCAAGGAGTTTTCTGCCTTTCATCACAAGATCATGGTTTTCCGGTACTGTATTTGTCTGAGGCTGATTTTGCTGATAGTAATTCATCCTCTGTACCCCCGCTTCTCATATCGTTTTGCTTATATCTATGAGCAAAACGGGAGAAAAAGAACAAGCCCAGTCAAGCAGAATCAGTTCTCGCCTAGTTTTTCTTCTTTAATAATTGTGTACATTTCGGCTGCCGCTTCTTTTTTCGTTGTTTCTTTTAAATGGTCGATGCGGACGGTCACACGCTTTTGGCCAAAGCGGATGACCATTTCATCCCCTTCTTTTACATTGGAGCTTGCCTTTGCGGCAGTTCCATTGATTTCAATACGTCCCTGATCGGCAACTTCCTTTGCCAGCGTGCGGCGTTTAATCAGTCTGGATACCTTCAGAAATTTATCTAGTCTCATTTCAAACCCCTTCTTTCTGTCTATTCCAATCCTTTTGCTTCATCCCAGTAGCTGTCCATTTTTTCAAGCGTCAATTCTTCGAGGACTTCTCCATTATCTTTCGCTTTCTTTTCAATATATTGAAAACGCGAGGTGAATTTCTGATTTGTTGAGGACAGCGCTTCTTCAGGTTCGATTTTCAGGAATCTTCCGATGTTTACAAGTGCAAATAAGACATCACCGAATTCCTTAAGAAGTGCTTTATTATCTTCACCGGGATTTTCTTTAAGCTCTTCTTCAAACTCCAGGATCTCTTCTTTTACCTTAAGCCATGCATCCTCGGCCTTATCCCAGTCAAAGCCTGCTTTTGCAGCCTTTTTCTGAAGCTGATACGCCTTCGAAAGGGCCGGCAAAGCCCCGGGAACGGAATCAAGCAATGACTCTGCAGGTGCTTTTCCTTCCGCTTTCTTAATTTCTTCCCAGTTTATTAGCACCTCTTCTGCCGTATCGGCTTTTATGCTGCCAAAGACATGAGGGTGACGCCGCACCATTTTTTCAGAAATGGTCCGGATGACTTCATCGATAGAGAAAAGTCCTTCGTCTTCTCCAATCTGTGCCTGCAGGACAACTTGAAGAAGCACGTCTCCCATTTCCTCAATCATATGGTCGATGTCCTCTGACTCAATCGCATCCAGGAGCTCATAGCATTCTTCAATCAAATACTTTTTCAGCGATTGGAAGGTCTGCTTCTGATCCCAAGGACATCCTCCTGGTCCCCGCAGCGAGGCAATAATTCCCCTGAAAGCATCAAACCGGTGATAAAGGAGCTTTTCATCCTGAACAGGCGGAATATAGAGGCTGGTAAGGTTGGAGACAGTGGAAACCCGGTCCAGTTCAAATAGCGGAACCTTAAGAATTTCTTCCTGCTTGCTTCCTGCAGCTGTAACGATGTAAACCTCATAATCAAAAGGCAGCTCTTCCATAAGGGTGAGCTTGACCTCAGACGCCACCATCTGATCATATACCTGACATAAAATGATATGCTGGGTGAATTGCAAATCTCCTCTTTTAAGAGTCAGGGCATCCATCATTTGAAAACCTTCAATTGGATCAATGTTCAGCGATGCGAAGGTCGCATCCAAAAAGCTTTGTCCTCCTGCGACACGGACTTGGAATGGATGATGCTTCGATTCCTCAAGCAAAATCTGAACCGTTTTTTCAGCGACCATCGGATGTCCCGGGACCGTGTAGACGACATCTCCATCGGCTGCCTCTTTGATCAGGAAAGAAGCGATTTCTTCATATACATCCTCGAACTTCGAATGCTGCATGTACATTTCATCAAAAGAGCCGGTTATCGTTATTTCATTCCTCAGTTCTTCCAGAACAGGGTGGTCCATCGTTCTTGTATAAACCCGGTTTGAGGATTGGAGAAGACGGTAAATTCCAAGCGGAAGCTGGTTGATGTCGCCAGCGCCGAGGCCGGCTATATGAATGGTGTTCATTTTTTCACATCCCTTTTCTTCTGCGACCACAGCCGGATTTTTGTGCCGAATGGAACAATATCCAGTTCATCGCTGTTAAAAACATTTAATTTGATGACAGCAAACATGTAGACGGCGCCGCCAACCGCGACTGCTGTTATGGCCTCAATGGAGGCAAGTGCTCTGTTTCTTCCAAGCACCCACTCAAAACCTGCCATATAGCCTTTTAAAACGGCAAGCATGAGTACAGAAGAGAGAACGATTTTGATAATACTCCGGTACTCGTGAAGCTTGTACTGCTTTTTTCTGAGAAAATAAATATTCATCACCGTCACAACGAAGAAGGCCGCGACGGTCGCAACAGCAGCTCCATCCGCTTCATAACGGGGAATCAGCACAATGTTTAAAGCAACTTTTATGATGACACCTGCAATAACGGATATAGCAGGGTAAATAGTTTGATTCAATCCTTGAAGAATAGCAGCGATTGTCATCGATAAGGATGTAAACAGAATGGACAGGCTCAAAATCCCTAAAATGTCTGACCCGTAATTGTTCCGGAAAAGCATAATATTCGTTTCCTCGACAATGCCGATCAGCCCTGCTGTAGCACCCGCTCCAACAGCTAAACACACCTTAATCGATAAATTAATTTTATCCTTAATAAACTTCTCATCATTTCTGCGCTTCGCACTGGAAATCAAAGGAACAAGAGACAAGGATAGTGAGGTGGCAACGACGGTTCCAAGCTGAATCAGGGGCTGTCCCCGGTCGTAAATTCCCTTGGCTGTTTTTGCAGCAGTCGGATCCATGCCTTTATTGATCAGCATTGAAAACAGCTGCAGAGCGTCAACGAGCTGAATTAAAATCAGCAGCAGGCTGCTGACACAGATTGTAAATGTAAATAGAATTAAGTCTTTTAATAAATCCCATGTCCTGATTGTAGAAGGACTCAAAGGCCCGTTTAGCTCCCTGTGATCCCTGCGGAACCAGTAGACAGCCAGGACAATCAGGGCAGCAGCTCCTCCGGTAAGAGACCCAAAAAGCGCCCCTTGCCCTGCCTCATAAAAGTTGCGCCCATTTTTCAGCAGAATATAGGCAACACCTATGATCGTAACCACACGAAATGCCTGCTCAACTACCTGGGAAAGAGCCGTAGGAAACATATGATGCATTCCCTGAAAATAACCCCGTAGCACAGATATGAAGGGAGCGAGCAAAAAAGAAAATGAGATAATTTCAATTAATGGTTTAAGATGCATGTCTCCCATAATGCCCGCGATCCATCCAGAACCGGCATACAAAAGAGAAAATGAAAAAAGTCCGGTAAACACAAGAAATAAACTGCTGACTTTCCAAATTTTTCTCAAGTCAGCAGGGTTGTGCCCTTCACCATATTCAGCGAACAGCTTCGAAACGATAATCGGAAATCCTGATGTAGCAAGCATAATGGATATTCCGTAAAACGGATAAACCTGCTGATATATGTAAAATCCAATATCTCCAACGATATTTTGATAAGGCACGCGATAGGCGGCACTCATTATTTTTGTAAGCAAACCGGCAATCGTCAAAACGAAAGCCCCCTGCCAAATAACGCTCTTTCTAGACGGCACAGCCATCCCCATTCTCCTTCCAAATTCACTGACGAGGATATTATATCACGAGAAAAGCGGAGGCGTCTTGTCCAGCCCCGACAAGCATAAGAGAATTCTCCGGAGGAAGGCGGTTTTTCCTTCCGCAGGATAATTCACTTATGACCTCGAGGGGCTAGACGCCGCAGCTGGACAATTTGAAATGCGGAGGGCGCTTCTAGTAAGGAGGTTCTGCTAAAAGCGCGGCGTCCTGCCGCAACGCAGAACTGGCCTGCCTCCTGCAGGCCTCCGTGAAAGACGGTGGAGCTCCCGACCGAGAGGCGCTCAAGTAAGGTTGTTCAGCTAAGAGCGCGACGTCCTGTCGCAACGCTGAACGGGCCTTCATCGTGAAGGCCCTCGACCGAGGGGGTGAAATGGCCCTGCGGCACAGCGCCCGGAGCTGGACACCATGAAAAGCGGAGGCGTCTTGTAATTAAGGATGTTCAGCTAACAGCGCGGGGTCCTGCACTAGACAAAATCCAAACGTTTTTATCCAGATGCTCAAATAGGTTCTCCATACATTAAAAGACAGCCCGGAGGCTGCCTTTTCGTAGTACATATAATAAGATCGAAACCTAGTTCTCCATTTGGCGTGCAAGGAAGCTGGCTGCTGTTTCTACCGCTTTTTTCTCCACTTCGCCAAGTGTTCCTTCTTTGGAGAAGATAACGACTGCGCCAATTGGATCTCCATTTGCGATAATCGGGCCAATGGTATAGGCTTTGACTTCTTCTTTGACCCCTTCAAGAAGCTGAAGCTCTCCGGCATCAGTTTTAAGAATGGAGCTTCTTTCTTCCATAGATCGTTCAATGTCTTCGCTGATGTTGCGGTTCATGTATTCCTTTTTTGAACTTCCGGAAACTGCGATGAAAGCGTCTCTGTCACAAATCAGCACCGGGTGGCCCATGCTGTCGTAAAGAGCGTCCGCGTACTCCCTTGCAAAATCTCCAAGTTCACTTATTGGTGAATATTTCTTCAGAATGACTTCGCCGTCGCGGTCTACAAAAATTTCCAGCGGATCCCCTTCGCGGATACGAAGCGTTCTGCGGATTTCTTTCGGAATAACCACACGTCCTAAATCATCAATTCGACGAACAATGCCAGTTGCCTTCATCTATTGCTGCCTCACTTTCATCTTGTGAATTGATACCAGGTGATGGCTCCATGTTACTGCAGCCGTCACCATTTGTTGAAGTTAGTATCCTTCACAATAAAGGTAATATACACACAATAAATGAAAAAATAAGCAGATGATCAGCTGGCTGAAATTTCTTCCTTTTTCACATGCTTTAGCCCTTTAAGAAGACCGAGCAAAATGGATAAACGCTCTTCTGCACTTAAGCCCTTTGTCTGTACAGAAATTTTCAGTTTGTTCGCGTCCATTCCGAGACCTACCTTGCGGCCGTACTGGCTGCTTAATTCAAACAGCTTTTGGCCATCTGTGCGCTGGCTGGCTTCCTCATTGATGGACATGTAAATCACGTCTTTTGCTTCTTTAATGATTTCGACTTTTTCACGAATAGCAAGAAGTTTCGCTTCAGCCACTTTAAAGAGATAGCTTACTTCAGACGGATACGTGCCGAAGCGATCCGTCATTTCTTCTTGCAGCTCTGCCAGATCTTCTTCTGTTGTAATGGCTCTGAATCGTTTGTACATATCGATTTTCTGTTTTCCATCTGAAATGTACGCCTCTGGAATGTAAGCATCCAGATCCAGATCGATTTCCGGCTCAAATGCTTTTTCCTTCGGTGCATCGCCTTTGCGTTCTTCAATAGCCTCTTTAAGCATCTGGGAATACAAATCAAATCCGACGGAATCAATGAAGCCATGCTGCTGTGCTCCAAGAAGGTTTCCTGCGCCGCGAATGGATAAATCGCGCATCGCTATTTTGAATCCTGATCCAAGCTCCGTAAATTCTTTTATCGCCTGCAGCCTTTTTTCTGCAACCTCTGTCAGAACTTTGTCCTTGCGGTATGTGAAGTAAGCATATGCGACTCTGCTTGAACGGCCGACACGCCCTCTAAGCTGATAGAGCTGGGAAAGACCCATTTTATCGGCATCATACACAATGAGGGTGTTCACGTTCGGAATGTCGACTCCTGTTTCAATGATTGTTGTGCTGACGAGAACGTCGGACTGGCCTTCAAGGAAGTTAAGCATGACGGATTCCAGTTCATTCTCCGTCATTTTCCCATGGGCATACGTCACCCTTGCGTCCGGAACAAGCATTGAAATTTCATCGGCTTTGCGGCTGATATCCTCCACCCGGTTGTATAGAACGTATACCTGCCCGCCTCTTGAGAGCTCCCGTTCGATGGATTCTCTGACAAGCCCTCCGTTGTTCTCGACCACATATGTCTGAACCGGATAGCGGTTTTCAGGCGGTGTCTCTATAACAGACAAATCCCTGACCCCGAGCATCGACATGTGCAGTGTTCTTGGAATTGGAGTCGCGGTAAGCGTCAGCACGTCCACATTTGCTTTCATTTGCTTGATTTTTTCTTTATGGGTAACACCAAAGCGCTGCTCCTCATCAATAATGAGAAGTCCCAGATTTTTATATTTAACATCCTTGGAAAGAAGACGGTGCGTTCCTATAACAAGGTCTACCGTTCCATTTTCCAAGCCTTTTGTCGTTTCATTCATTTCCTTGCGGGTGCGGAACCTGCTTAGAAGACCGACAGTCATAGGATAGTCCTGGAACCGTTCGCGAACGGTTTCGTAGTGCTGCTGGGCCAGTATGGTCGTTGGAACAAGGAGTGCTACCTGCTTTCCGTCAGCAATAGCCTTGAAGGCTGCCCGGATGGCGACCTCCGTTTTCCCGTAGCCAACATCTCCGCAAAGAAGCCGGTCCATCGGGCGTTCCCGCTCCATATCCATTTTAATTTCATGAATGGAACGAATCTGATCCTCTGTTTCCTGATAAGGGAACGCAGCCTCGAAATCGCGCTGCATTTCTCCATCCGGAGAAAAGGCGTAGCCTCTGCTTGCTTCCCTTTCTGCATATAGCTTGATTAAATCATCCGCAATATCCTGAACGGATGTTTCTACCTTTTTCTTCACCCGGCGCCAGTCGTTTCCGCCCAGCTTGTAAATTTTCGGCTCTTTCCCTTCCGATCCAACGTATTTCTGAACCTGATCGATTTGCTCTACCGGAACGTAAAGTTTGTCAGAGCCCTGGTAGCGGATATGAAGATAATCCTTATGGTTGCCGTTGATTTCAAGGGTTTCAATCCCTAAATACTTTCCAATCCCATGATTAATGTGAACGACATAATCACCTGTTTGAAGCTCTGAGTAGCTCTTAATCCGCTCCGCATTCGATAGCTTTTGGCGTCTAGGCTGCTTCTTTACGCGCTTTTTGAACAGTTCTTCTTCTGTTATGACCGCAATCTTCTGCAATGGAAGCTCAAAGCCAGTTTGCAGATCCCCTTCTAGGATATAAGCTTTTCCCGGTTTAAGCAGGTCCCCGTCTTTTATGATTGATGCGGACATGTCATAGTCTTGAAGCACCTGCTCGAGCTTTTGCACCCGCTCTGCGCTTGCTCCCAGAAAGACGGTGATGAACTTCCCTTTATTCCATCGGTCCAGCTCGCCCTTCAAGACGTTCATCTGGCCGTGAAAATTCTGCATTTGCTTGCACGATACGTTTAAAATATTTTGAGGACTTGTATGAGGAACATGTCTTAAAAATAAAGAAAGGTATACGATTGGGTTGGAAGGAAGTGCCAGAGGCTGCTCATGGGAAATTTTTACGTCATGAACAATCTTCCCGCTTTCAAGCATGCTCGTAATCCATTCCGCTTCTTCCGATTCAAGCTGCTCCATCATTTCATGAATACGGCTGATCTCATCCATCACAACGGTTGCAGTACCATCAAAATAATCTAGTAAACTAGCAGGCTTTTCATAGAAGAAGGAAAGATATTTATGCATTTCCTCTGTAACTTGGCCATTCCTGAGCATTTCAAGCTCATATTGGACATTCTGGAGCAGTAATTCCTTCTGCTGGTCATTTTTCAGTTTTTTTAAGGATTTGGAAAGTCCTGCTTCTAATTGCTCTTCGCAGCGCTCAAGATGCTCACGCTGCAGCAGAATTTCTTTGGCAGGACCAAGCACGATGCTCTCCATTTTTTTCAATGAACGCTGATCCGCAAGGTCAAAGGAACGGATGGAGTCCACTTCAATATCAAACAGTTCAATCCGGACGGGATTTTCCTCCGTCAGCGGATAAAGGTCAATAATACCCCCGCGAACACTGAATTCCCCCGGTGCCGAAACCATGTTGGCCCGTTCATAGCCAATTTGGGAAAGCCAGCTGAAAAATGAATCCGTATCCAGTTCATCTCCGACCGAAAGTGTTTTCTGGCTTGCATTCCACATGCTTTTGGCTGGAAGCAGTCTCCGCAATGCAGCAGCCGGTGCAACCACAATGCCTTTTTTACCAGATGCCAAATGATTCAGCACTTCCATCCTCTGAGCCATCAGCTCCGGACTGGCTACCGCCATATCAGAAGCAATCAGTTCATTAACAGGATAGAGAAAAACATTACCGCCCGCTAAGTTTGCCAAATCCTCAAATACCTTTTGAGCCTGGTAGAGGTTGTGTGTAACAACGAGGACAGATTCTCCTGTTTCCATATATAAAGAGGATGTGAAAAGGGTTCTTGCCGAACCGGACAGCCCAGCCAGCAGCTGCTCTCTCAATCCTTCTTTCAGACCGGTAACAATGGTTTTAAAATCTTCGTTTGAATAAAAAAACGAATGCAGACTTTTCATGCATTTCCCTCCTTCCGCAAAATTTGTCTCCATGCAGGCGGACAAATAGAAAAACGCTTTGGGACTAAAAGCCAAAGCTTTTTATTGTATGAATTTTTCTACCTGGTGGAAAGCAGGGTTCCGATCGAGCGCTTCCTGGCAATCCTCACAAATAGTTTTTACCTCTATATCTCCATTCGCCATGTAGCGGATCATTTCCTGTCTCTCTTCACTTGTTAGGTAGTGAAAACCTAATTCTCCGCTATGAATAGCCTCATTTTCCAATGTGCCGACTTTTGTGCCGCAATGGCGGCAATAGTAGTGGTAACCCATAGTTCCTCCAAAAGCTTTTTACAGATAGTATAAACGCTTGAGGAACCCATTATACTTACTTGGACTGATTAAACTCGTTCATTACCTGAAGAAATGGTTTGTTCAGCCATTCTGCGCAGGCATCTGCTGATCGGATTACAGCTTCTTTAATAAGGGGCTGCTCGTCCTTTGAAAATTGACCGAGTACATAGTCCGGCACTTTCATCCCGCTTGGCGGACGGTCGATCCCGATCCGGACACGATTGAACTCCTGTGTGCCAAAGTGCTGGATCATGGACTTGATGCCATTATGACCGCCTGCGCTGCCCTTTGTACGGAGCCTGATTTTTCCTGCCGGCAAATCAAGGTCATCATAAATGACCGCCATGTCTTCATCTGGCACCTCATAGAAATCCATAAGAGGACGGACACACTCTCCAGATAAATTCATATATGTAAGCGGCTTAATGAGTAAAACCTTCGTCCCTCCTGCAAAACCAATGCCATACACCCCGTTGAATTTGGAGCGGTCAAGCGGGATCGACAGACGGTGAGCCAGTTCATCAATTACCATGAAACCAGCGTTATGACGTGTTTCTGCATATTGTTTCCCTGGATTTCCGAGCCCAACAAAAACTTTCAAGTGATTCCCACCTTTATAAATAAAAACTGGCGGATGTTTCCCAGCCAATTTTTCTTCTTAATTTCTCCATTATATTATAAAAAAGTTTTGGCACATAGAAAAGAGGCTGGCACAAAACAGTATGTTTTGGCCAGCCCGGCTTAGTTATTCTTTTATTCAGCCTCGTCTTCCCCTTCACGCCCTTCAGCGTTTTCAGGCTCACCAGGCTCCTGCTCTTCGCCAGAATCAATTTCTTCTTCTGCTTGAGGAGGAAGAATAGAAGCGATAACTTCATCATCTTCATGATTGATTGTATATTTTTTGGAATCCTTCAAATCGGATACAGTCAGCGTTTCATTGACAGCAAGGCTTGAAATATCCACTTCAATCGTTTGCGGGATATCGTTTGGCTTCGCTGTAACGGAAATCTGGTAAAGAGGCTGTTGAAGCACTCCTCCGTCTTTTACGCCCTGCGATTCACCGGTTAAGGTAAGCGGGACTTCTACATCCACTTCAGAATTCATATTTACAGCTAAAAAGTCAGCATGCAAAATTTCGTTCTTCATGGTGTCGCGCTGCATATCATTAACCATTACTGAATGCTTTTTACCATCTACATCAAGCTGAATGATTGCGTTGCGTCCTTCATCACGCAGAACCTTCAATAGCTCGATGCTGTCAATGGAGACAGCTTTGTTATCTGTTTTAAATCCATATATGATGCCAGGCACATGGCCTTGCAATCGAATTGCCCGTGTAGCGGATTTTTTTAAATCTTTTCTTTCTTTCGCTTTAATCGTTGTGCTCATGTCCTACACCTTCCTAACATCGTGATAATTGCTTATTATAGTCAATTCCCACAATTCGTCCGGTCTAAACATAAGGATGGATTAATCGAACAGTGTACTTACAGATTGCTCTTCATGAATACGGATGATTGCTTCACCAATAAGGGGAGCTACGGAGAGTTCAATCACCTTATCGATTTTCTTTTCTTCCGTAAGCGCAATGGAGTTTGTTACAACAAGCTCCTTAATCTTGGAATTCTGGATTCTCTCGATTGCAGGGCCTGACAGAACAGGGTGTGTACAGCATGCATACACTTCAGATGCGCCGTTTTCAACGAGTGCATTAGCTGCAAGTGTAATCGTACCAGCTGTATCAATAATGTCATCAATCAGAATCGCTGTTTTTCCTTCAATGTTACCGACGATATTCATCACTTCAACCACATTAGGGCGCGGTCTGCGTTTGTCGATGATGGCAATCGGTGCTTTCAGACGATCTGCCAGCTTACGGGCACGGGTTACTCCGCCGTGGTCCGGGGAAACGATTACGATATCTTTAAGATCCTTTTTGCTGAAGTAATCTCCAAGGATCGGAACACCCATTAAGTGGTCAATCAGAATATCGAAGAATCCTTGAATCTGAGGTGCGTGCAAGTCTAAAGTGATAACACGGTCCGCTCCTGCTGTTTCAAGAAGATTCGCCACAAGCTTCGCTGTAATCGGCTCGCGCGCGCGCGCTTTACGATCTTGACGGGCGTATCCGTAATAAGGCATAACAATGTTAATCGTTTTGGCAGAAGCACGTTTCAATGCATCAATCATAATCAAAAGTTCCATCAGGTGTTCGTTAACAGGTCCGCTTGTAGACTGAATGATGTATACGTCACAGCCGCGGATACTTTCTTCAATGTTGATTTGAATTTCGCCGTCACTGAAACGGGTAACGGAACATTTTCCAAGCTGAACGCCTACAACATTTGCTATTTCTTCCGCAAGACCGGGATTAGAATTCAGTGAGAAAATCTTTAAATTTGCATCACCGTACTGATTTGACATAATGTGGTGAACCTCCAATTAGGAATTAGAATTTTGATTCATGCTCAGACGGCCGACATAGTCTTCTTTATTGACTTGTCTAGCGCGTGCAACCGATAGCGCTTGACCCGGCACATCTTCTGTAATCGTTGAGCCTGCTGCAACATAGGCTCCTTTTCCAACCGTTACAGGTGCAATCAAGTTAGAATTGCATCCGATAAATGCCCCATCTTCCACCTTTGTTAGAGCCTTATTCTTCCCATCGTAGTTCACTGTGATCGAACCGCAGCCAAGGTTAACATCTGAACCGATTTCTGCATCGCCGATGTAGCTCAAGTGAGAGGCTTTGCTTCCTTTGCCCATAGATGTTTTCTTGATTTCCACAAAGTTGCCGATTTTCACTTCATCCGAAACAGAGGACTGCGGACGAATATGAGCAAACGGCCCCACTGCGACTTGCTTACCAATTTCACTATCGTGAACTACTGATTGGCGAATCACTGTGCGGTCGCCTATTACACTGTCTTTAATCTCAGTGTTAGGGCCAATTTCGCAGTCTTCTCCGATTTTAGCATTCCCTTTAATTATCGTCCCTGGATAAATCATGGTATCTCTGCCAATCTCAGCATCAGCTGAAATGTAAGTCTGGTCAGGATCGATCAGGGTAACCCCATTGCGCATATGGAAGGTATTGATGCGTTTCTTCATATATTTTTCTGCTTGTGAAAGCGCGACGCGGTCATTTACCCCGAGTGATTCTTCAAATGAGTCAGTTTGATAGGCAGAAACCACCTGGCCTTCGTTCTTAAGAATTTCAATCACATCAGGCAAGTAGTATTCACCTTGTACGTTGTCATTCGAAACTTTGCTCAGCGTTTCGAACAGCATTTTGTTATCAAAGCAGTATGTACCGGTATTGATCTCATCAATTTTCCGCTCTTCTGCTGAAGCGTCTTTGTGCTCGACAATCTTCTCAACAAGTCCTGAGCTGTTGCGGACGATACGGCCATAACCGGCTGGATCCTCTGCTTTAACTGTCAGAATGGTTGCTTTTGAGTTTGTTTCGCTGTGATGGGAAAGAAGATTCTCCATCGTTTCAGACGTAATCAGCGGCGTATCTCCGCATACTACGATCGTCGTACCATCAAGATCATGGAGCTGGCTTGAAGCTTGCATCACCGCATGAGCGGTTCCAAGCTGCTCGCTTTGCAGAGCATATTCACTTTTTTCTCCAAGCTGTGCTTTCACCATTTCTGCGCCATGTCCAATAATTGTCACCATTTTAGCAAGGTTTAATTTTGACATTTCATCTGCTACATGCTGAACCATTGGTTTGCCGCAAACAGGGTGCAGAACTTTATAAAGCTTGGATTTCATACGTGTACCTTGACCAGCTGCTAGAATGACTGCAAAACGATTTTCCATGTGTAAGCCTCCCAAGTATCCCTATTTATCCATTAAAAAATATATCTTAAATATGGCTTCATTTCAAGGCAGGATGCTAAAGTGCCGAATATTTCTCATTGTAGAAAAATCAGGATAGGACTTTATCAGCAGGCTCGAGGGACAGGACAGCCCAGGGACTGCTTAGATGAGGAGTTAGACAGGATGATAAACGGCAGAACACATTTAAGACATAATTAAACCCTTGTTACTTGGTAACAAGGGCGAACATATTTTAGGAAGCACCTGCTTCTTCAAATTCGACTTCTTCCATTTCTCCAAGCCTGTGATACTCAGTCAATACAGCTTCTTGAATTTTTCCGCGTGTACCCGAATTGATTGGATGGGCAATATCACGGAATTCTCCGTCTGGAGTTCTTTTGCTTGGCATTGCTACGAATAAGCCATTGTTCCCATCGATTACACGAATGTCATGTACAACAAATTCGTGATCGAGTGTAATGGATGCAATCGCTCTCATGCGGCCTTCTGTGTTAACGCGGCGTAATCTAACGTCAGTCACTTCCATTATGTTCACCACCTTTTCCCTGGATGAAAAACTTTACAGTATGAATTCCACGGAAATTTCTCAATTCCTGCATTCTGAAAAAATTTTTTTGAAAAATCAGGGAAAGGTAGGAAAGTTTTCTTATTGACTTGGGTAAACTATTTAGTTAGGGCAACGCATTCTATTTCAATAAGTGCGTCTTTTGGCAGTCTTGCCACTTCCACACAGGACCTTGCCGGCTTATGCGTATGAAAATATTCCCCGTACACATCATTGATTTCCGAAAAGTCATTCATATCCTTGATGAAAACCGTTGCTTTCACAACCTGCTCAAGTGAACTCCCGGCCTGTTCCAGAACGGCCTGCAGATTCGCGAACACCTGATGAGTCTGCTCCCTCACGCCGCCTTCCATCATTTCACCATCAGGGCGGAGAGGGATTTGTCCGGAAGTGAATACGAGATTGTTCACAGCCATCCCTTGAGAATAGGGTCCGATTGCAGCTGGCGCTTTACTAGTCTGAATGATTTCCATCGTTCTTCAGCTCCTTTTTTAAATGCCAAAAAAACCGTTACGGCCGCTTGGCAGCATCAAAAAAATTACCTTCCTGAAGCTCAATCTGTTTGCCCTTCACATCAACACCGGTCAGTTTCACAAGAGAAATATACTCATCCACTAAACGCTCTTCGACACCTTGGGTCTCAACCAATACACCGATTCCAGCGACCTTCGCCTGGAATTCATCCAGCAGGCTCACCATACCGTTAATCGTTCCCCCGGCCTTCATAAAATCATCAATAATGAGAACGTTCGATCCTTCTCTCAAACTTCTTTTCGCAAGGACCATTGTCTGGATTCTCTTGGAGGACCCGGAAACATAATTAATACTGACGGTAGAACCCTCCGTCACCTTGCTGTCTTTTCTAACAATGATAACCGGTACATTCAAATCGTTGGCTACTGCATAAGCAAGAGGAATCCCTTTTGTCGCAACGGTCATTACAACATCGATATCCCGCTCTGCAAAAACAGAGGCAAACATTCTCCCTACCTTATTCACGATAGACGGATCCCCGAGAATATCCGTCAAATAAAGATAGCCGCCAGGAAGCAGACGGTCAGGCGCTGCCATTCTCTGTTTAATGGAGTGAATGATTGAGCTTGCTTCGTCAAGGTGCATACCCGGTACGAATTTCACTCCGCCTGCTGCGCCCGGAACCGTTTGAAGAGAACCTACACCCTGCTGTTCAAAAGTTTGTTTAATGATCGTTAAATCTTCACTGATTGATGATTTTGCAGACTGGTATCTTTCCGAAAAATAGGTAAGAGGGACAAGCGAATGCGGATGATTAAGCATATAATTCGTCATGTCCACGAGTCTGCCGCTTCGACGAAGCTTCATGGAATAACCCCCAAAATCCGAATATTGTTAAAGATAATATATCTTAATATACGTCTTTAATCAAGTTCGCATCGCTCGCCGAGCATTCTTACGGCAAATACCTGATCGCAAAATCCTCTTAGCCCATTGTAAATCCGGTGGACCTTTGATTCATATTGAACCAGACCAAACACTGTAGGACCGCTTCCGCTCATCAATACAGCATCTGCTCCAAACCGTTTCATCTGATCCTTAATCATGGCGACTTCCGGCTGCATTTTCAGGGTAACGGTCTCAAGGACATTTCCAAGATTATCGCAAATGCCTTCATAGTTTTTTTCCTGAATGGCACCTACCATTTTGCCGGTGTGCGGATGCTGAACGCCGTCAAGCTTCAAACCGCGGTAGACATCTGCCGTTGACACCCCTGCTGTAGGCTTGGCCAGGATCACCCAGCAGTGAGGAGGAGCTTCAATGTGGCGGATTTTTTCTCCGCGCCCGGTTGCAACAGCTGTTCCGCCGTATACGCAAAAGGATACGTCAGAACCGATTTCAGCTCCGATTTCAGCCAGTTCATCCAGGGTCAGCCCTAGATTCCACAGTCTGTTCAGGCCCCTTAAAGCCGCCGCAGCATCACTGCTTCCGCCTGCCAGCCCCGCTGCTACAGGAATGACCTTTGTAATCCCGATTGACACTCCCCGCTTAATGCCAAAGCGTTCTTTCAATAAGCTTGCGGCCTGATAAGCGAGGTTCCGGTGATCATCCGGAACGAACCGGTTGTGGGAGGTAATGGATATGCCGCCTCTTGGCCCCATATCAATCAGCTCGATCCGGTCTGCCAGATCAATGGTCGTCATCACCATTTCCACCTCATGAAACCCATCTTTTCTTTTATGTAAAACGTCCAGCGACAGATTAATCTTCGCCGGCGCTTTTTCTAGAACACGCATACTCTCACCTGCTTCTAAAACGAACTGAAATTGTATCCACATTGTACCACAAAAAGAAGATAAATATCGCTGTTTTTCGACATGGGCCTCTTGTAGGCCAAGCCTCGGGAAGCTTTTACATGCTTCGCAAAAGAATTTCCCTAACGTCCTCTTTATTAAGTACCTTATAGGTTCCGACTTCATCCTTCATGAATGATTTTTCAACAAGCTGATCAAGCTTTGAATCATCAATTTCGTAATCAGCCAGTCTGCTTGGTGCGCCAATTGAATTCCAATAGCTTCTCAGCGCTGCAATTCCTTCTTTAGCCGTCTCTAATTCACTTTTTCCTTCAGGGGAAATCTTAAACACATTCACCGCCAGTTTTTTCATCCTGGAAGGATCAATTTCAGAACAATAGCTCATCCAGTTTGGAAAAAGAATCGCAAGTCCCCCGCCGTGCGGAATATCATAGATAGCTGACACGGCATGTTCAATTTGGTGTGAACCCCAGTCCCCTCCATCTGTCCCGTTCGATAGCGTCTCATTGAATGCAGTTGTTCCGGCATACATCACCGTCTCCCGCAGTTTGAAGTTATGAAGATCCTGAACCAATTCCTTTCCGGCTTCCATAACAGTAATAAGCAGCGATTCAATAAACCGGTCAATCATCGGGGTATTCTCTGTCCGGTGGAAATATTGCTCAAGCGCGTGGGACATAATATCCACGATACCGTATACCGTTTGATCGCGCGGTACGGTATATGTATAGGATGGATCTAGAATAGAGAACTGCGGAAATACGAGCGGACTTCCCCAGCCCCGCTTCTCATTTTTCTCCCAATCCGTAATGACGGAAATATTGTTCATTTCCGATCCAGTCGCCGCCAATGTTAAAACGGTGCCGAAAGGAAGTGCCCGCTCTGGTGCACCTTTTCTTGAAATCACGTCCCAGACGTCCCCTTCATAATAAACACCGATGGAAATAGCCTTTACGCAATCAATAACACTTCCGCCTCCAACAGCCAGAAGCAAATCAATTTCCTCTTTCCGGCAAAGCTCAATTCCTGCCTTTACAGTAGTTAGGCGCGGATTCGGTTCCACACCTGACAGCTCAAATACATGTGCATCCGCTTTATGTAATTCATTTAGAACAGTATCATATACACCATTCTTTTTAATGCTCCCCCCGCCGTATACAATCAGCACGTTCTTGCCAATGCCTCCGAGCTCGCTGCTCAATTGGCGAATTTGTCCTTCTCCGAACCAAAGCCTTGTTGGATTATGCTGCAAAAAAGAATTCACGTACTCTTCCTCCTAAAAAAATCATCATAAATGTATCATAGCAAAAAGTGCCGGGAATAAGAACAAAAGCGAAAGCGCCTTGAAGTTATGAAGTTCTGCTAAGTGCGCGGAGTCCTGTAGCAACGCAGAACTGACCCGCGTCCTGCGGGCCCCCGCAGGATAAAGGACTTATGACCTCGAGGGGCAGGCGCTGGAGCTGGACGAGGATATACCGGTAATACTTATCCATATTGAGTCATTTTATAATTTCCTAACAACGAAAAAAGAGCAGTCCCGTTGAGAGACTGCCCTTTTCTTTAGCGTGAAGTGATTTGAGATGCCATATGCGCTTGAGCAAGTTCAACTGCTCTTTTCGTCATATTTCCTGCATCCCGCGAGCGGATTCCGCCCCAGCCTTCATTCATTACGGTATCGTAAAAGCCTAAATCCTTTGCAAGCTCATACTTGAAGCTTTCCGTCATGATCCCTTTTCGTCTGCCCATGAAACGAACCCCCTCATGTGTGCTCTAAACGTGTCCGGGATGATATTGCCGGGACCTTATTAGTATGCACATGCTCAAGGAAGGAAGGCAGCTGAATATATGTAAAATAAGGTGAAATTCGGCAAAAACCAAAAGGTTCCGCCGTTTTTCGACATAAAAAAAGCAGCAAACAAATGTCTACTGCCCGCTTAAAGCTAATGCTCCTGATGCATCTTCAAAAAATGTTAATTGTACAGTTTCGGTGAGAACATCTGCATAGCTGTAGGAAACTCTTTCAAATGCATTTTCATCTTGATCCAATTCTACGATAAAGACGGATGGATAGGTCTCAGCCAGAACCCCAGATCGCTCTACGGTCTTTCTGCGTCCTCCATTTGCCTTCAATGTCAATCTTTTGCCCAGATTCAAATCCAACACGTTTTTGATATCGGTTAAAGTCTTCGCCATTGCATCCACCTCACTGTAGACAATTATACCTCTTTAGCGCTCTAAAGTCAAATAAAATTTAAATTATACAGAGGCTAAACAACATTGTCAACAAAATTATTTCTACAATATATTCTAACCTTCGCACCTATTATGTACCGAAGCATCCCCTTTTATGTAAATTATTTCTGACTTTATGATTTCATAAAAGTCAATGGAAATGGGCATCCTCATTTGCTATCAGCAAATAGCCAAATAAAATCCTTCCTTGCAAGCTGGAAATAAAGAAAACAAAAAAACCGCCTAAAAAAGCGGCTCTTACTCCTGAACAGTTTGAATCCGTTTATATGGCATTCCTGTACGGAGCACTCCTTTTGTTTCAACGCCTCCGAGACCCTTCTCGCGTGTGAGCGTATTACGGAGGACATCCCAAACATTAATCCTCTCCACAAAAGGCGTGAAACTGATCTTCGCAACAATATAAACCGGATCAAGAGCATGAATATTAACCCTGGATGGCGAGCTCGCAAAATTCGCTCCTGCCCGAATCAGCGATTCAAAATGCGATTGGCAGGCTCCGGCAAAAATAACAAGCTGATCCAAGTTCGGAATCCGGCTTCTCGCATTTAAAACAGCCTCTACAAAATGCTTTGAGTGCCTGTAAGCCTCCAAATCACTCATACTCCCTTTATGCTTTGAATAAGCATCGTGGCCTGTAATAACCAGGATATCGGGGCGGTATTGAGCGAGAAGGCCAGTAACCTTCTCGGGCATTTCCTTTTCCAGACAATGAATACCGTGAACAGGCACACCGATTTTTTCATACAAAGAAAGACATTTCTGAAGATAAACAGGATCTCCATCTAAATGAAGAACCTTCCCGGGCACGTGAAAAAAATCCTCCTGATGACTATAGCTTGCCGTGGCATAATATTCCCTTTTTTCTTTCAGAAGCTGATAATCCTGTTCCAAAAGATATAGCGATTGATCTAGCTTCTCTTTTTGCTGGACATGGCGCTGATTGAGTTCACGATCACTGATAACCACCAGATCGGAACAAGGAGAATCCGCAATAAGACGGAATTCCTCTCCATAAAGAACTGCAATTATCTCGCCGCTCTGCCCCTGCTTCAAATCAATAACCCGAAAGAGCATATCCAAATGATATGATTTGCGCGCTACGACATCTCCTATAGTAAATGACATATTCTCACTCCAAAACGGGGGATTTTGGAACATACCTGCATATGGATCCTTTTTTAGCCTATGTATGAAAGGAAAAATTGTGATTAGAAAAGCGGAGGGCGCTTGCTTAGCCGCGAGAGGTTCTTACCAACGCAAAAACACCTCCGAATAGTAGTGGTACAGTGTAACCATTTCGAAGGTGTTTTGTTGTGTCTCATTTTTTATGTTAGTCTAGACGCTGTTAGAGCATTCCGGGGGTTTTGTATTTTAAATAGGTACTTTGAAAAGCTGATTGAAGCGGAAGATGCGCGACTCCTGCGGGAGCAGCAGAACAGGTGAGACCCCGCAGGCGCTTGTGCCGCGGAGGCTCACCGCCCGTCCCGCGGAAATCAGCCCAAACCAAACTAATGGTAAACAGCGAAAGCAGCTTTGGACTGCCCCTCTCACCCTTCTTTATTGTTTTTTCAGCAGCGGATAAAGCGCATCGGTGGCTTTGGCAAATTCCTCAATCGTCAACGATTCGCCGCGTCTTCTTGGATCAATTCCTGCGTTGTTCAGCCCAAGCTCAATTTCTTCCTTTATCGCCTTGCCGGCAGGGTAATGCTGCAGAATATTGTTCATAATCGTTTTTCTTCTCTGAGCAAAAGAAGCTCTCATCAGTTCAAAGAAAAAGGCTTCATCCTTCATGTCCACAGCAGGTTTTTCCCGCTTTAGCAGCCGGATAACAGCTGAATCCACATTTGGCTGAGGAACAAAAACGGTTTTAGGGACGGTCATTACGGTTTTCGCTTCCGTGTAATATTGAATAGCAATGGAGAGGGAACCGTATTCCTTCGTTGAAGCATTCGCAGCGATCCTGTCTGCTACTTCCTTTTGCAGCATAACAACGATGCCTTTAAGTGGAAGCTGGTCCTCAAGAAGCTTCATAATAATTGGAGTGGTCACGTAATAAGGAAGATTGGCTACCACCATTACTTCCTTGCAATCTCCGAACTCCTCTTCCATCACTTGCTTAACGTTTGCTTTCAATACATCTTCGTGGATGACTTTTACGTTTGGATAAGAGCTGAGTGTGTCATTTAAAATAGGCAGAAGTCTTTGGTCAATTTCAAAAGCAACCACCTTTTTCGCCCGTTTGGCAAGCTGCTCCGTCAAGGCTCCAATTCCCGGACCGATTTCAATGACTCCGGTTTCCTCGCCAACTTCAGCGTGATCCACGATCCGGTGCAGCACGTTCGTATCAATTAAAAAGTTTTGGCCCAGACTTTTCTTGAAGGCAAATCCGTATTTTTTTAGTATCTCTTTCGTTCGTGCCGGAGTGGCGATATCTTTAATCATGTTTTTCTTCCTCCTGCAAAATCCTGTTCATAGCTTTTTCATAAGCTGATTTTGGTATTTGAAACATCTGCAGTCTTTTTAAAAGCTGTTTCCCATTCGTGTATCCGATCTTCAGCTCTGTTCCCAGCTTCTCCCGGCGCTCTTTGGCCATTGGATGTCCAATCAGTCCATAATCAAGAAGATCATCCTGTGTCCATTGTGATGGAAGATCAGACATTTCCTCTTTCACTTCACTCAAAGCTGCGCGGATTGCTTCAGGGGAAGCATGCTCCACTCCAATTCCACGGCCCTTTTTAGGCCTGGCATCGGATTTTTCGATAAAGGCATGCTTGCAGCCTGGAACAGCCTCTGCCACAGTCTTGCGGATTTTTTCACCGGGGAAATCCGGATCAGTAAAAATAATCACACCTCTGCCTGCAGCAGCAAGCTTAACCCGCTCGATCACATCTTCCCCAATGGCTGATCCGTTTGTTTCTATTGTATCTGCAGTGACGGCTCTTTTAATAGCGACGGTATCATCGCGGCCCTCCACAACAATAATTTCTTTTATTTTCATTTTTTCCTCCAACTAATGAAACTTTCAGAAATTTCATTTCGTCTAAATAATAAAGCCGAATATCGTTATTATAACGCAAGTTTCTTTTTAAACATAAACCTTCCAAAAACCTTCCGTTTAATAACACTTGAATTTCTCCCATGCAAGCTGATGAATGCATAAAAAAAACAGAGGGAATCATCCCTCTGTTCGATCTATTGGTGACGGCTAGAAAAGCAGGTAGGTGTTAATTGAGGATTTTAATTTTTACCCGTTTGCTGCCCCATTTTATTGCCGAAGATTGATCTGGGAAAAATACATCGATCTTATTTCCGTTAATCGCTGAACCTGTATCGGCTGCTACAGCATAGCCATAGCCTTCAACATAGACTTTAGTTCCAAGCGGGATTACATCAGGGTCAACTGCAATTACCTTAGCATTAGGATTTGCCTTCAAATTGACTCCTGTAGCTGTGCGGCCCGAACATCCGCTGCAGCTTGCCGTATATGCAGTAGACGTAACGTACATTTCCTTCGAAACCGAGTCGTTGTTTCTGGATGCAATTGCCCTTGGTGCAGATGAAGCCGGTTTAGAGACTGTTGCAGGCGATGCTTTTCTTGCTTTAGTGCCAATAGCAATAATGCGGTCCTTGCTCTCTTTAACCGTTTCCTCTTTCACCAGCCTGCGGGAGATGACCTTCCCGTTTTCCTTCACCACTGCGAAGTGGACTTTCTTGGATCCTTTTTCGCCTTCTTCAACTACGTTTTGCTTTCCGCGTTCCAGATTGCTGTCATTTTTCTTTACAACAGCGAAATCAAGCGGTTCTTCCACTACATCGGTGACTTTTTCTACGCGTTTTACAGTTACAGCGCTGTTTGCCTGCAACGTGTCCTCTAATCTTGGCTCAACTTTATCTGATGGATTGAGTTTAATTTTCTGGTTCTTTAAAAAGTCAGCGACCGTAGTCGAAGTGGTCCAAACCTTTTTCTCTTTGCCGCCTACATTCATGGACAGCTGAAAAGCTCGGTTAATTGAGAGGGATAGCTGATCCGTAATCTTTGTGTCCGGGGACGGACTGATCTTATCGTGGCTGGATAATTTAATGCCTTCTTCTTTCAGCATTTCGTCCACAGTATCAGCTGTAGTCCACAGAGTTTGATCTTTACCGTTGTCTGAAAGCCTCACCGGTTGGGCTGCTTCGTAGACAACTTTCATGCTGCTGTTTAATTTTGTGTTCTCCGAATGGGAAAGCTGGTCTTGATCGCGCACATCTATATCTAATTCTGAAAATAAATTTCCTACGGTGTCTGCGTGCGTTCTAATCGTCTCCTCATTTCCGTTCACAGAAACAGTAATTTCGTCTTTCGTTCCCTCATATGTACCGAAAGCAGTGCCTGTTCCCATTACTAGCAAACTAGTAGCGGAGAGGATGAGTTTGTTTTTACTCATCTTTTCGGAAAACAGCTTTTTCAAGTTTTCTATCACTATGAAAAACGCCTCCTTATCCTCCGAGTGATTATATAGAGTATCACTCAGACTGTCAACCCTCACCACATTTTTCTATATTTTCTAGCCGCAGTCCCTATTATGCTAAGAAAATAGTGAAATGGAAAGGAAAACTTGTCGACAAAGTTATCCTATGCACAGGCACAAAACGGTAGAACTTTTTTAAATTTACGACATGCAGGACAAGCTTCCCCATCATATGACAGGGAATTCTGTCAGGAAATGCCGAAACATTTCTTTGCATTTTCCGTGGTAATCAAAGCTACTTCTTCAAAGGTCATTCCTCTGAGCTCCGCAATCTGTTCAGCCACATATTTCACATAGCCCGGCTCATTTCGTTTTCCTCTGAACGGATGAGGAGTAAGATATGGACAGTCCGTCTCAATCAGCAATCTGTCCAGCGGAATTTCTGCAGCAACTTCCTTCGGTTTTTTTGCATTTTTAAACGTAACAGGACCTCCGAATGAAATATAAAAATTCATGTCCATACACTCTTTCGCCACTTCTGCGCTTCCTGTGAAACAGTGCATGATTCCTCCTACTTCTTCTGCTCCCTCTTCTCTTAAAATTTCAACCACATCTGCCGTAGCATCCCGGTTATGAATGATGATCGGGAGTTTTACTTCTTTTGCCAATGCAATCTGCTTCCTGAAAACTTCTTTTTGAACTTCTTTTGGAGATTTATCCCAATGATAGTCTAAACCCATTTCGCCGATGGCTACCACTTTAGGATGGGAGGCAAGCTCCTTAATCCAAGCTAGATCTTCATCCTTCATATCAATGGCATCTACAGGATGCCATCCAACTGCAGCATAAATAAATTCATACTGATTCGTCAGCTCCATCGCTCTCGTGATGGTTTCTGTGTCAAAACCGACAACCACAATTTTTTCAACGCCTTCTGCTTTTGCCCGATCAATGACTTCCTCAAGATCTTCTTCATACTGTACAGCGTTTAAGTGTGCATGCGTATCGAATAACATGTATAGGTACCCCTTTCCGTTTCGCTTTTTTTATCATACTCTCATCTGCTTTTTTTAACAAAAAAGCTCTTCATTAATCAACAATTATCACCAAAAAAAGAGGCGTTCCACCAAAATGTTACACGTGGAACACCTCTTTCGACAAATTGTATGCTTGTCAAAATTATTTTATTTTTGTACCGTTTGGAAGGGTTTGATCCACTGTTGCGAGAGATAATCCACCTTCATGATCTCCGGCCAGGATCATCCCTTGGGATAGTTCACCTCTGAGCTTCACAGGTTTAAGGTTTGTCACGCAAATTACCTTTTTTCCAACAAGGTCCGCAGGTGTGTAATGCTTCGCAATTCCTGAAACCACTTGTCTTTTTTCTGTTCCAAGATCCAGCTGAAGTTTAAGCAGCTTGTCTGCTTTCTTAACCGGCTCAGCTTGAAGGACCTCTGCCACCCGAAGCTCCACTTTGAAGAAATCGTCTACCGTGATTTCATCTGCTTCTTCTGTTTTTTCTTCTGCAGGTTCCTCGATCGGAGTTCCGCCTGACATTTGACTCTTAATATACTCGACTTCTTCCGCCATATCGAGACGTGGGAAGATCGGGTCACCTTTTTCCACTTTACTATCTTTAAGATGGCCAAAGGTGTGTATGCTTTCCCATTTTGTTAAAGATTCGTCTTTAATGCCGAGCTGGGAGAAGATTTTAGCCGGCGTCTCTGTCAGGAATGGCTGAAGAAGAATGGCTGTTCTTCTCAAAGATTCTGCAAGATGATGCATAACAGAGCCAAGGTCGTCTGTTTTTGCATCGTCTTTTGCCAATGCCCAAGGCTGTGTTTCATCAATGTATTTATTTGTACGGCTTACAAGCTGCCAAACGGAAGCCAGAGCTACCGAGAATTCCATTTTTTCCATAGCCTCTTCATAGCGTTCTGAGGTCGTACGGTTCATTTCTTCAAGTATCCGGTCAAATTCCGTAACGGATCCTTGATAATTAGGAATATTTCCTTCGAAATATTTATCGATCATTGCTACCGTTCTGTTCAGAAGGTTTCCTAAGTCATTCGCCAGGTCGTAATTCACTCTCTCAACGAACCCTTCCGGTGTGAATACACCATCGGAGCCGAATGGAACTTCCCTGAGAAGATAATAGCGCAAAGCATCCAGTCCGTAGCGGTCAATCAGTGTAATCGGATCCACTACATTTCCTTTGGATTTAGACATTTTTCCATCCTTCATCAGCAGCCATCCATGCGCGAAAACCTTCTTCGGCAGCGGCAAGTCAAGCGCCATTAGCATGATTGGCCAGTATATCGTATGGAAGCGGACAATTTCTTTACTCATCAAATGAACATCTGCCGGCCAATAGGTGCGGTACTTCTCATCCTGATCGGTTCCATACCCTAGAGCCGTGATGTAATTGGAAAGTGCATCAATCCACACATAAACCACATGCTTCGGATCCCCAGGAACCTTAACTCCCCAGTCAAAGGATGTTCTTGATACAGCCAGGTCCTCAAGGCCCGGTTTGATGAAGTTGTTAATCATTTCATTTTTGCGGGATTCCGGCTGAATAAATTCAGGATTCTCTTCGTAATACTTCAAAAGGCGTTCTGAGTATTTTCCTACCCGGAAAAAGTACGACTGCTCTTTAACCAGTTCGACTGGATGTCCGCTGTCAGGGCTTTTTCCGCCGACAATTTTGCCATCCTCCATAATCGGGTCATCAAGCTGATGTGCCGTGTAATAGGTTTCATCAGGGATCGAATACCAGCCCTCATATTCATCCAAATAAATATCACCTTGATCGAGAAGCTGTTTGAATATTTTTTCGACAACCAATTTGTGACGGGTTTCTGTGGTACGGATAAAGTCGTCATAGGAAATATCCATGCGCTTCCAAAGACTTTTAATTCCATCCACAATGCCATCCACATATTCCTGCGGAGTAACGCCCTTTTCTGCTGCTTTTTGCTGAATTTTCTGTCCGTGTTCATCCGTTCCGGTCAGATACATCACATCAAATCCGCGCATGCGCTTATATCTTGCCATCGCATCGCCTGCCGTAGTTGTATAGGCATGGCCAATATGTAAATTTCCGCTTGGATAATAAATCGGAGTTGTAATGTAAAACGTCTTTTTGCTTTCCATGATTTCCACTCCTTGCCGTAAATTAGAACAAATGCCCTCGCCCCGAAGGACGAGAGCATGTTTGCTATCTCGCATCTACTCTTTATGATACCATCTTAGCCTTCAATATCAAGAAAATATACCGCGGTATGGACAAAAAAATGAGGCGTGCTGGGAATTATATAATATTGTAAACCATCCAAATGCTGGATTCAACAAAATTATTGTTGAATTTTGTCGAAGGATGTTTATAATTAGGTAACTACAAAGCTATTACAGCTATAATGTTTCACTGGTTGATTTAGGTTTAATTTCCTATTTTTTAGGGTATTTCTTTAAATACAAACCTTAACAGAACAGGCTTTGCAGTCTTTTTCAAAAATGCTTAATAATTATTGGAAACAAAATTATTGACGTAATTTGGAAACACTGTTATGCTTATGAAGCAAATAAATTTTGTCGAATAATGACGAAGTTAAGAGAAAAATAGCATATATAGCAAAAACGGGAGGAGAACATTCAATGAAATCTACAGGTATTGTACGTAAAGTTGATGAACTAGGCCGCGTGGTGATTCCGATTGAATTGCGCCGTACATTAGGAATTGCAGAGAAAGACGCTCTTGAAATCTACGTGGATGATGAAAGAATCATTCTTAAAAAATATAAGCCAAACATGACTTGCCACGTTACTGGTGAAGTTTCTGATGACAACATGACATTGGCTAACGGCAAATTGGTGCTAAGCAAAGAAGGCGCTGAGCAGCTGATCCAAGAAATCCAAAACCAATTCCAATCTAAGTAATATTAAAAAGTCCCTATAACAGGGACTTTTTTCTTATTCCTAAAAAGAGCTTACTCTTCCTTATGATACTCGTTATAGACTTCCCTTTTAGGCAACCCTCTATCTAAAGCTACGGTTTTAATAGCTTCCTTTGAAGAAATCCCTTTTTCAATATAATGTTCAATATGGGTAATTATACTTAATCCGTTCCACCATAGATCTTCCTCTGCCTCTGCATCTTCACTGGATGCCCCTTCTAGAATAAGGCAGAATTCCCCGCGGATTTCATTGGCTATTGCCCACTCATTCGCTTCAGATAGAGTGCCTCTTACAAACTCTTCAAACTTCTTTGTCAGCTCTCTTGAAAGAACAACCTTCCGATTCCCCAGGATTTCTTCCATTATAGTCAGCGTATCTTTCAGCCTATGCGGGGATTCGTAGAAAATTATCGTTTCCTGACGCGGTTTTAACAGCTCAAGCTCTTTCTTCTTTTCTTTTTTCTGGCGATTTAAAAACCCATAAAAGAAAAATGGCTGAGGTGTCAGTCCGGATGCAATGAGAGCAGTTAGAGCAGCGTTTGCCCCCGGCAGCGGAACAACCGTCAGATTTTCTTCCAACGCTGCCTCCACCAGCTCGCTTCCCGGATCCGAAATGGTCGGCATACCGGCATCGCTTACAAGGGCAATGGTTATTCCCTCTTTTAAATAGTCGATAATTTTATATCCGCTGCTTTCTTTATTATGCTCATGATAGCTTGTCAGCGGCGTATCAATTTCAAAATGGTTGCACAGTTTCTTGGATTGCCTCGTGTCCTCAGCAGCAATCAAATCGGCCTCCTTTAATATACGAATGGCCCTGTATGTCATATCTTCAAGATTTCCGATTGGCGTCGGAACCAGATAAAGGATCCCCGTGTCCGTATTCTCCTTGAAGCTCTGCTGTGTCCGCATGCTCATTCATCCTTTTCCAGAATGGAAGATGCTCTTCCAGGTATTTTTCCTTGCGTTTTCTTGTCAATTTTTTAAAGTGGTATTCGGCACTCATTGCTTCATTTTTCGTTTCAAAGCAAGCTGCATAGAGAAGCACAACCGGCCTGCGCGCTCTCGTATATTTCGCGCCCTTCCCATCATTGTGCTTTTGGATACGCTGCTCAAGGTGATTCGTGTATCCTCCATAAAAGCTTCCATCGCGGCATTCCAATACATAAAAGCAATGGCTATTCTTCTCCATAAAGGATGGTCCTGACTTCCTTTGTATATTCATTGTTTTCCTCGTATACAAAAAGAGGCGGCAGGATCTTTAAATCCGGCTGTCCATTCTTTATTCCTTCTATTAAAAGAGTGTTCGCTTCCCTGCCCTTTTTCGGGTATACAAGTTGTATGCGCTTCGGTTCAATCTTATAGTGCTTCATCCACTCGGTAATCTCAAGCAGACGGCCCGGCCGGTGTACAAAGGCAACCTTTCCCCCCGGTCTGACAAGCTGGCTGCTTACGCGGACAACATCCTCAAGTGTACAATGAATTTCATGTCTGGCAATCGCCAAATGTTCATTTTCATTCTGCTCCCTTTTTTGGGGGGTTTTAAAATATGGCGGATTGCATGTTACGACATCATACTTTTGATGCCCAAGTACGGAAGGCATATCCTTTAGATCGCCGTGGATCATGTCAATCTGATTGGAAAGCGCATTGTACTCCACGCTTCTTTTGCCCATGTTATAAAGCCGTTCCTGTATTTCCACTCCTGTAATTTGTGCTTTTGAGCGGGTGCTTAAAAGCAGCGGAACGACCGCGTTTCCTGTGCACAAATCCAGTACATTTCCCTTCTGGATCGGCATATATGCAAATTTGGCGAGCAGCACGGCATCTAACGAAAAAGCAAAAACACTCGGACTTTGGATAATCCGGAGGTTTTCTGCCAATAAGTAATCCAGCCTCTCATCGCCTATTAATTCCACGTTCATCGCGTTATCCTTTCTTCAGAAATCGACCGATAAAAAAAGCCCCCAAATAAAAGGGAGGCTACTTTTTATTAAGAAATGACAAACAGAAAAGGCAATCTCCGTCTTTTCTGAGACTTCCGTAGTGAACATTGCAAATATGAAAGCCTTCCTGATAAAGCCTCGCAAGGTTATCATACCCTTCACTTATGTCCGCATTGTCATCATCATGGTGAACCTGTCCCTTTTTTTCATCAGAATGAAGACTGACATCCTCTGAAGAAGAAAGCTCAAGCCGTCTTCTCAAATTCTGATTTTCCAAAGATAAGGCCTGATTTTCTTCGATCAATTCTGCTATATGCTGTTTTAAATCACCTAGCTGATTGTATAGGGAACCAATTTGTTCTTCTAAACTGGTCACAGATTCGAAGATTTCTTTTTTCTCCAATCTTTCCACCTCATTCTGTGGATTGCATCGAAACGGCGCCTTCCTGCTGCAATTCTTCCCAGCTGAACTCGACCACTCCGTCTCTTTCCTTCAGCTGAACCTGCAGGATCCGCTCTAATATATTCAATCCGACAACCTTGCCTGTTCCGGACGGGGTCCTGATCGTTTCACCCAAATCCGGCAGAAGTTCTTTTGCGGATTCATATTCATCATTCTCATATTTAAGGCAGCACATCAGACGGCCGCATAAACCGGAAATCTTGGTCGGATTAAGAGAAAGATTCTGATCCTTTGCCATCTTAATGCTGACCGGCTCAAAGTCTCCGAGAAATGTCGAACAGCATAGCATTCTTCCGCATGGACCGATGCCTCCGAGCATTTTAGCCTCATCGCGGACACCAATTTGGCGAAGCTCAATTCTTGTTTTAAAAATAGAAGCTAAATCCTTTACCAGCTCCCTGAAATCAACCCGTCCATCAGCAGTAAAATAGAAAATGACCTTATTGCGGTCAAATGTGTACTCTACATCCACAAGCTTCATATCCAGCCCGTGTTCCCCTACCTTTTGCTGGCACGTTTCGTACGCCTTCAGGGCTGCTTCATGATTTTCTTCAACAAGCATCCGGTCTCTTTGATCCGCAACACGGAGCACCTTTTTAAGAGGGAGCACCACGTCATGCTCGTCCACTTTTTTACTGGCAACCACGATCTTTCCAAACTCTACTCCTCGAACTGTCTCAACGATGACACAATCGTTCTCATCTATATCAAACCCGTTCGGGTCAAAATAATATATTTTGCCGGCTTTCTTAAACCGGACACCTACTACATCATACAAAGTTATCCCTCCTGCAACGTTAAAACCAGCTGCTCCATCAAAAGCTGCGGATTTGCATTTGAATGAAGCTTCCGCTTGGTCTCCAATATGCTCAATACCTTCTCTGTTATACGTTGCTGACCTGTCTGAAGGGCCTCCTTCTTCAAGGTTTCCTTCATATCTATATAAATTACGGCATCTTCCATCCCCAACTGAATGGAGAGAAGGTCTTTATATAAAAATAATAACAAATCCAATCCTTGATCCTGAAGCTCTTTCTCAGAAAAAAACGGCATCCACTGAGTATGCACGAAAACCATTGCTTGTTCTTTTCTGACCGTTAAGGCTTCATACAATTTTATCACTATCGCTCTCGCTTCTGCAAACCAATCATTTCGACTTAATTCGATAGCATCGTCCAAATTATTCGTCATTTGGGAAGCAGCTGCTGCCATATACCCGATAACACCCTGTTTTTCAAGCTCAAGACGAATAATTGAAGATGGAAGGGGGCTGAAGGGAAGAATTTGGCACCTTGATTGAATCGTGTTCAGAATCATATGAACTTGCTCCGTTGTTAGAACCGCAATGGTATCCTTTCCCGGTTCCTCCAAAAATTTCAGCAGACTGTTCGCCGCATTCACGGTCATTTTATCAGCATGGGAAATCATATAAAACTTCTTTGCCGATTCCAGTCCTTTTTTCGAGAATTCTTCTTGAAGACTCTGAATCTGCTGTTTCTTAATGGAAAGGCCGTCCGGTTCAATCACATGCAGGTCCGGATGGTTCCCTGAATCAATCCTCCGGCAGCTGCTGCATTCACCGCAGGGCTCAGCATCCATACGTTCTTTGCAAAAGAAGCTCTTGGCAAGAAGAAGAGCTGTTTCTTTTTTACCGGTTCCCTTTTTCCCTTCAAATAAATAGGCATGCGCCAGTCTGCTTTTGCCAATGCTTTTTTCCAACAGCTTCAATACTCTCGGCTGATAAGCCTCAAGCTCTGTCCACGTCCTGTTCATTTAGATCACTCACTAAATATATAAATTAACCAGCATCCCCTTAATTTCTCCAACGGTTCCAAGGATGTCGATGGCCGTCTTTTCTTTATTCACAATGTCTTCCGTTAACACAATAAGCTTGTCATCAATTTGCTCAATCAATTTAAGAGACCGGCTGTTTCCTTGATAATCCCAGCTTTTAGATTCCTTTAGCTGCATGCCGTAATCGACAGCCTCCTGGACGATTTTTTTCACCAGGCCTTTAACCTTCACCAAGTCCTGAAAATTCCTTGAACGGGATAAGCGGCTACCTGCTGCCTCAAGCTCTGTAATCATTTGATTCAGCTGACTCACCTTCATCTGGCCGCTCTCTTTTAAAACGGCATTCCGAAAGCTTCCTGCGGATGAGGGTGCATCCTGGTGACGAATGCTCTTTTTATCGGCAGCGAGGCGAATATCCTGATTTATTTTCATTTTCGCTTCTCCTTAAAATTGGTGGAATTCTTCCACAGGAAGAACAAATACAGTTGCTCCTCCTACCTCTACTTCAACTGGATAAGGAACATAGGAGTCTGCATTTCCTCCCATTGGAGAAACAGGGGCAACAAGCTGTTCGCGGGACTGAGAGCTGTCCTTAATAATTTGAAGAGCCTTTTGCACTCTGAGTTCTTCCGTTCCGATCATGATTGTGGTGTTGCCTGATTTCAAAAAGCCTCCGGAGGTAGCAAGCTTTGTAACTCTGAAATTATGATCGGTAAGAGATTTGATTAAACGATTCGTATCTTGATCCTGCACAATAGCAATTACCATTTTCATTTCCAATTCCTCCTTGGATTATAGAGACAATTTATTTTGAATTAAAAGCCATACTTCCTCTGCTACTTCTTCAGGCGTCTGGTCCGCATTAACCGATTTTATTCTCTCGGGATATTGCTCAAGTAACATATGATACCCTTTTTGAACGCGATCATGAAATTTCAGATCTTCATTATCAAGCCGGTTGATTTCTCTATTTTCGCCCGAATAGACCCTTTTAAGCCCTTTCTCGGCATCTATGCTGAAATAAATCGTTAAGTCCGGCATAACATTCTCAATGGCAAAGAGATTAATCGAAAGAACTTCTTCCATGCCAAGTCCTCTGGCATATCCCTGATAAGCAAGAGAGCTGTCAATAAACCGGTCGCATAAAACGACCTTTTGCTGTTTTAAAGCAGGCAGCACTTTTTCTGCCAGATGCTGTCTTCTGGCAGCAGCATATAAAAGGGCTTCTGTTCGCGGATCCATTTCGGTATTCTCTATGTCTAAAATAACACTGCGGATTTGTTCAGCGATTTTAATCCCACCGGGCTCCCGGGTGGCGACCGCATCAATTCCTATATCCTGCAGCTTCTTATGAATTTCTTTTAAAATGGTTGTCTTGCCGGCCCCTTCAGGACCTTCAAATGTAATAAAACAGCCTGTCAATCTTCTCAACCTTTCTTATAAACAGCTACAGTATCGAAATTCCTGTTCTGGCGGCCCTGGAACCGGGCTCCCCGATCCTTCATCTGAAGAATCCAGTTTATATGCTGTTCGCTTATTCTTTCCCCTGCCAACAGGAGCGGAATCCCCGGCGGATATGGAATGACCGCCTCTGCCATCACTCTTCCTGCCGCCTCATTTAGATGAACTTCTTCCCTGGCTGTTTGCTCCATCTCGCCATAGGTCAAGGCAAGCTTGGACGCAGGCAGGGACGGAAATGTGATCGAAAGTTTTTCCCCTGCAGGAATCGTCATGGACGAAAATTCTTTTTCAAGACTTGGGCAGTGAACGCTGCTTTCCCCCAGTCCTGCAATCAGCAGGAAATTTCGTTCATCTGCAAGTTCTCCGTAAATTCCATGGCGCTCAAAGCGTTCCTGAAGATCAAAACCAGAAAGCCCGGTTTCAGAAACAATGGATAGCTTTATAGGGTCCTGGATAGCATTCGGATCCTCTGTACCTATTGTTTTAATTCCCTCGATAGAATTGAAATACTCTTTTATTTTTGCAGCTTCACGTGCAATTTCTCCTGCTTTTCCTGATTCCTTTATTTCCTGGGCAAAAGCTCTGGCAAGATCCAGCGAGGCCATGATTGGATACGATGGACTGCTCGTTTGCAGCATAGAAAGCATTTTCGCTATTCTCCTGAAGGAAACCAGCCTGCTGTTCACATGCAAAAAGGAACCCATTGTCATAGCAGGCAGCGTTTTGTGAGCGGATTGAACAACCGCGTCCGCTCCGGCTTTTAATGCAGATTCGGGAAAAGGAGCACCAATTCCATAATGAGCGCCATGTGCTTCATCAACCAGAACAGGAATGTTATACGAGTGGGCAAGGCGGATAATAGGAGTAAGATCCGCGCTTACCCCATAATAATTAGGATTTGTTATAATAAGCGCCTTTGCATAAGGATAGGCCTCAATCGCTTCAGCTATTCGGTTTTCCTCCACGTAAGAAGGAACATGCAGCGCTTCATCTATTTTAGGACTGATAAAGACCGGATCTGCTTTAGCAAGCTCCAATGCATTCATAATGGATTTATGGCTGTTGCGCTGAACTAGAACGGTATCCCCTTCTGTGCAGCAAGACAGAATCATTGCAAGATTACCGGAGGTCGAACCATTTACAAGAAAAAATGTCTGCTCTGCACCATAAAAGGCTGCAGCGAGGCTCTGAGCCTCATCAATTACTCCATGCGGATCATGCAGATCATCCAGTCCTGACAATTCCGTTACATCAAGCTTCATCACATTTCTATAAAAATGAGCCGCATCTTTCGGCAGCAGCAAACCATTTTTATGGCCTGGCACGTGAAAAGATACGGGTTTTTTCTCTTGATGCTTCAACAGCGAAGAAAACAATGGAGTATACATAAGCAATAGGTCCCATCCTTTAAATACGATACTTCCATTATACCAATATTTGTTCCTCACTTCAGCAACGATTCCATCCATCGGGTAAATCTCCTGAATCGGCAAAAAAGAAAAAAGACCCTTTCAGGTCATTAAGAATACATAGGCGGCGCTTTCACACTCTTTAGTTTTTTTACGAAAAAATCATACTTCGGCTCCGTTGCATCAGTCGACACCATTTCCTTTTCACAGTCCGAGCATATAAAACTTGTATAGAGATGAATTCCATCAGGTTTGCACGTGTCGCAAATAATACACGTTTCCTCCTTTGAAATTCCAGACAGTTTTCCGATCATTTCTCCACCTCCATACTGCTATTTTGGCCAGCGGCGGCGATTTGTATACAACTTTCAGAATTTTACTGGTTCACCTTTGCCCTCTGCCCTTAATGTATGAAGGCTTCAGCCCAACTGTGTATGTCTATAAAAGTTAATCTTGCTGTTTTTGTTGGGGAGAGGGCAGATCGGAGGTTTTTCACAGGAAAACTTTATCATTGCATTTGAACTAGATTAGCTGTATGCGGTGGGGAGGCTGGCTATACTTAGATGTCAGATGAGGGATTTTTGAAGGTTTATATCGATTTCTCGGGAGATTGATGTTAGCAGAAGCATCTTTTGGAGAGTAGAGGATAAAGCTAGTGGATTTTTTTTATTAAAACTCGCCTGTTTTTGTTCAAAATTGATGAAATGGGTAGCATTACGACGCAGAGGGAGGAAATTAGCGGCGAGAATGGAGAGGAATACGCTTGTTTTAGGTATGGCAGTGGGGGATGTGGCAAGATATCGGCTATTCCTGAGCGGATATCGACCGAAATTTTAATATATCGGCGATTATTTCGATTTATCGACTAAAATGAGCGGATATCGACTTTTCGGGAGGGTTCGACAGAGATCGCAGCCGCCTTCCATGCTTCGGAATCCTCTTCCGCAGCCCACACGATCCAGTACAGCCCTAGAATCGAGCATATATGCGCCTATTCTTACTTTAACTTGAATGTTCGCCAGTTCCCCCGGCCAAAACAAAGTCCAGCCAAACGATAAGCTAGTAAACACTAAGTTCAACCGAATCGAGTATTCCCCCCTCCTTCTCCTTCCCTCCACCCATGGCGGATCCCGAATCACGTATCCCCCACCCCTTCTATCTCCCTCTATCCCAAGCGTATCCCGCATCCCCAAACCCAAACAAAAAAGGCTCACCCCAAGGGGCAAGCCTTTTTCTCATGTACGGCAACGTCCTACTCTCACAGGGGGAAACCCCCAACTACCATCGGCGCTAAAGAGCTTAACTTCCGTGTTCGGTATGGGAACGGGTGTGACCTCTCTGCCATAATTACCAGATATTTTGTTGAAAGATTGCTCTTTCAAAACTAGATAACGATGTGCTGCACGAGTGAAGCAGCCTTACTTGAATAAAGGTTAAGTCCTCGACCGATTAGTATTCGTCAGCTGCACGTGTCACCACGCTTCCACCTCGAACCTATCAACCTGATCATCTTTCAGGGGTCTTACTCTTGCGATGGGAAATCTCATCTTGAGGGGGGCTTCATGCTTAGATGCTTTCAGCACTTATCCCGTCCGCACATAGCTACCCAGCGATGCCTTTGGCAAGACAACTGGTACACCAGCGGTGCGTCCATCCCGGTCCTCTCGTACTAAGGACAGCTCCTCTCAAATTTCCTGCGCCCGCGACGGATAGGGACCGAACTGTCTCACGACGTTCTGAACCCAGCTCGCGTACCGCTTTAATGGGCGAACAGCCCAACCCTTGGGACCGACTACAGCCCCAGGATGCGATGAGCCGACATCGAGGTGCCAAACCTCCCCGTCGATGTGGACTCTTGGGGGAGATAAGCCTGTTATCCCCGGGGTAGCTTTTATCCGTTGAGCGATGGCCCTTCCATGCGGAACCACCGGATCACTAAGCCCGACTTTCGTCCCTGCTCGACTTGTAGGTCTCGCAGTCAAGCTCCCTTGTGCCTTTACACTCTGCGAATGATTTCCAACCATTCTGAGGGAACCTTTGGGCGCCTCCGTTACATTTTAGGAGGCGACCGCCCCAGTCAAACTGCCCGCCTGACACTGTCTCCCGGCCCGATCAGGGCCGCGGGTTAGAAGTTCAACACAGCCAGGGTAGTATCCCACCAATGCCTCCACCGAAGCTGGCGCTCCGGTTTCCAAGGCTCCTACCTATCCTGTACAAGCTGTGCCAAAATTCAATATCAGGCTGCAGTAAAGCTCCACGGGGTCTTTCCGTCCTGTCGCGGGTAACCTGCATCTTCACAGGTACTATAATTTCACCGAGTCTCTCGTTGAGACAGTGCCCAGATCGTTACGCCTTTCGTGCGGGTCGGAACTTACCCGACAAGGAATTTCGCTACCTTAGGACCGTTATAGTTACGGCCGCCGTTTACTGGGGCTTCAATTCAAAGCTTCGCTTGCGCTAACCTCTCCTCTTAACCTTCCAGCACCGGGCAGGCGTCAGCCCCTATACTTCGCCTTGCGGCTTCGCAGAGACCTGTGTTTTTGCTAAACAGTCGCCTGGGCCTATTCACTGCGGCTCTTCAAGGCTATTCACCCTAAAGAGCACCCCTTCTCCCGAAGTTACGGGGTCATTTTGCCGAGTTCCTTAACGAGAGTTCTCTCGATCACCTTAGGATTCTCTCCTCGCCTACCTGTGTCGGTTTGCGGTACGGGCACCATTTTCCTCGCTAGAAGCTTTTCTAGGCAGTGTGGAATCAGGAACTTCGGTACTTAATTTCCCTCGCCATCACAGCTCAGCCTTAACCAAGGGACGGATTTGCCTATCCCTTGAGCCTACCTGCTTGGACGCGCATATCCAACAGCGCGCTTACCCTATCCTCCTGCGTCCCTCCATTGCTCAAACGGAAAAGAGGTGGTACAGGAATCTCAACCTGTTGTCCATCGCCTACGCCTTTCGGCCTCGGCTTAGGTCCCGACTAACCCTGAGCGGACGAGCCTTCCTCAGGAAACCTTAGGCATTCGGTGGAGGGGATTCTCACCCCTCTTTCGCTACTCATACCGGCATTCTCACTTCTAAGCGCTCCACCAGTCCTTCCGGTCTGGCTTCTCAGCCCTTAGAACGCTCTCCTACCACTGTTCGTAAGAACAGTCCACAGCTTCGGTGATCCGTTTAGCCCCGGTACATTTTCGGCGCAGGGTCACTCGACCAGTGAGCTATTACGCACTCTTTAAATGGTGGCTGCTTCTAAGCCAACATCCTGGTTGTCTAAGCAACCCCACATCCTTTTCCACTTAACGGATACTTGGGGACCTTAGCTGGTGGTCTGGGCTGTTTCCCTTTCGACTACGGATCTTATCACTCGCAGTCTGACTCCCATGGATAAGTCTTTGGCATTCGGAGTTTGACTGAATTCGGTAACCCGATGAGGGCCCCTAGTCCAATCAGTGCTCTACCTCCAAGACTCTAAACCATGAGGCTAGCCCTAAAGCTATTTCGGAGAGAACCAGCTATCTCCAGGTTCGATTGGAATTTCTCCGCTACCCACACCTCATCCCCGCACTTTTCAACGTGCGTGGGTTCGGGCCTCCATTCAGTGTTACCTGAACTTCACCCTGGACATGGGTAGATCACCTGGTTTCGGGTCTACGACCACGTACTCAATCGCCCTATTCAGACTCGCTTTCGCTGCGGCTCCGTCTTTTCAACTTAACCTTGCACGTAATCGTAACTCGCCGGTTCATTCTACAAAAGGCACGCCATCACCCGTTAACGGGCTCTGACTACTTGTAGGCACACGGTTTCAGGATCTGTTTCACTCCCCTTCCGGGGTGCTTTTCACCTTTCCCTCACGGTACTGGTTCACTATCGGTCACTAGGGAGTATTTAGCCTTGGGAGATGGTCCTCCCTGCTTCCGACGGGATTTCTCGTGTCCCGCCGTACTCAGGATCCACTCAGGAGGGAACGAAGTTTCGACTACAGGGCTGTTACCTTCTTTGGCGGGCCTTTCCAGACCGCTTCTTCTACCCCGTTCCTTTGTAACTCCGTGTTGAGTGTCCTACAACCCCAGAAGGCAAGCCTTCTGGTTTGGGCTAATCCCGTTTCGCTCGCCGCTACTCAGGGAATCGCTATTGCTTTCTCTTCCTCCGGGTACTTAGATGTTTCAGTTCCCCGGGTCTGCCTTCCAGATCCTATGTATTCAGATCAGGATGCTGCTCCATTACGAGCAGCGGGTTTCCCCATTCGGAAATCTCCGGATCAACGCTTACTTACAGCTCCCCGAAGCATATCGGTGTTCGTACCGTCCTTCATCGGCTCCTAGTGCCAAGGCATCCACCGTGCGCCCTTTCTAACTTAACCTGATAACGGAAGTTATCTTCGTTAGAGCTGAAAACAGATGTTTTCAGACTTGATGTTCTCTTCATACGCAAGCGCAGAAGAAAATCGTAAGGTTACTTGCTTACTCGTGTGAATGTTTGACATTCATATCGTTATCTAGTTTTCAAAGAACAAGTTTTAGAGACAAAAAAAGTCTCGTTGGTGGAGCCTAGCGGGATCGAACCGCTGACCTCCTGCGTGCAAGGCAGGCGCTCTCCCAGCTGAGCTAAGGCCCCAACGAATTTTAATGTATAAAGATGGTGGGCCTAAATGGACTCGAACCATCGACCTCACGCTTATCAGGCGTGCGCTCTAACCAGCTGAGCTATAGGCCCATCAAAAAGAGAAGCAAGTTCTCTCAAAACTAAACAAAATCGAAGTGCGTCCGTTAATTGCTGCACCACATGGGTGCTGATAATTCTTCCTTAGAAAGGAGGTGATCCAGCCGCACCTTCCGATACGGCTACCTTGTTACGACTTCACCCCAATCATCTGCCCCACCTTAGGAGGCTGGCTCCCTTACGGGTTACCCCACCGACTTCGGGTGTTGCAAACTCTCGTGGTGTGACGGGCGGTGTGTACAAGGCCCGGGAACGTATTCACCGCGGCATGCTGATCCGCGATTACTAGCGATTCCGGCTTCATGCAGGCGAGTTGCAGCCTGCAATCCGAACTGAGAATGGTTTTATGGGATTCGCTTAACCTCGCGGTTTTGCAGCCCTTTGTACCATCCATTGTAGCACGTGTGTAGCCCAGGTCATAAGGGGCATGATGATTTGACGTCATCCCCACCTTCCTCCGGTTTGTCACCGGCAGTCACCTTAGAGTGCCCAACTGAATGCTGGCAACTAAGATCAAGGGTTGCGCTCGTTGCGGGACTTAACCCAACATCTCACGACACGAGCTGACGACAACCATGCACCACCTGTCACTCTGTCCCCCGAAGGGGAACCTTCTATCTCTAGAAGTGGCAGAGGATGTCAAGACCTGGTAAGGTTCTTCGCGTTGCTTCGAATTAAACCACATGCTCCACCGCTTGTGCGGGCCCCCGTCAATTCCTTTGAGTTTCAGTCTTGCGACCGTACTCCCCAGGCGGAGTGCTTAATGCGTTAGCTGCAGCACTAAAGGGCGGAAACCCTCTAACACTTAGCACTCATCGTTTACGGCGTGGACTACCAGGGTATCTAATCCTGTTCGCTCCCCACGCTTTCGCGCCTCAGCGTCAGTTACAGACCAGAGAGTCGCCTTCGCCACTGGTGTTCCTCCACATCTCTACGCATTTCACCGCTACACGTGGAATTCCACTCTCCTCTTCTGTACTCAAGTCCTCCAGTTTCCAATGACCCTCCCCGGTTGAGCCGGGGGCTTTCACATCAGACTTAAAAGACCGCCTGCGCGCGCTTTACGCCCAATAATTCCGGACAACGCTTGCCACCTACGTATTACCGCGGCTGCTGGCACGTAGTTAGCCGTGGCTTTCTGGTTAGGTACCGTCAAGGCGCGGGCAGTGACTCCCGCACTTGTTCTTCCCTAACAACAGAGCTTTACGATCCGAAAACCTTCATCACTCACGCGGCGTTGCTCCGTCAGACTTTCGTCCATTGCGGAAGATTCCCTACTGCTGCCTCCCGTAGGAGTCTGGGCCGTGTCTCAGTCCCAGTGTGGCCGATCACCCTCTCAGGTCGGCTACGCATCGTCGCCTTGGTGAGCCATTACCTCACCAACTAGCTAATGCGCCGCGGGCCCATCTGTAAGTGACAGCATAACCGTCTTTTATCTTCGAACCATGCGGTTCGAAAAGTTATCCGGTATTAGCTCCGGTTTCCCGGAGTTATCCCAGTCTTACAGGCAGGTTGCCCACGTGTTACTCACCCGTCCGCCGCTGACCTCCGAAGAGGTCCGCTCGACTTGCATGTATTAGGCACGCCGCCAGCGTTCGTCCTGAGCCAGGATCAAACTCTCCAAAAAGTAGTTTGACTAGCTCTTGTTTGTTGCTTTAGAATTAACGTTGGCACTTCGATTTGTTTAGTTTTCAAAGAACTTTTTTCATTCACTTCTTATTGAAGCGACTTGATTATCATACCATTTAATTCATCGCCGTGTCAACAGTTATTTTTACTTTTGTTTTTTCGAAATAGCTTATGTATCAGCGACGTATAATAATATACCATCTATTAATCTTGTATGTCAACAAAAAATAAAAGCAAATGGCGAACCATTTGCTTTTATACAAGAATATACGTTTTAATCACGTACAAAGCCGCAATGCCCGGTATGCCGAGCAGCCCGGAAACTGCTGAAGTCCCGGCGTTAATCGGGATGTGAATCCCGATTCCTGATCCTAATGCATTTAATACAAAAAGGAACAAGGCTCCCGCTACAACCTTCACTGCGAGTCTTCCAACCCATTTTATCGGGTTTCGGAATGAGCCGTTCATAAGCAGAAGCACAATGGCTCCGCCGGCTATAGCAAATACGGTAATCGGATTCAAATAATCACTCACCTTCACACTACCTGTTTTGTACAAGCATATGAAACCTGACCGATTATTAGAACTTCCCGTCTACAGATTGATTCGGATCTTCCTTTGTTTTGCTTCTCTTAATAGAAAGAAGTATTTCGACTCCGCCACTTTCAAATCAAAAAGAACTTCTTCAGAAGGTTCTACGCTTTTTTCTACAAGCTGCTTTTGACGATTCCATTCAGATTTATTTTTCATAAGAAGATCGATTAGCTGTTGGTTAAAATCCTGCCTTAACCGTCCTTTTCTTTTGAAAAGCAACAAAAACCCTCCTATTATAGTTCTCTTCTTCCTTCGAGCGCTTTGGACAAAGTCACCTCATCCGCATATTCCAAGTCTCCCCCTACAGGAAGACCGTGAGCAATTCTCGTAATTTTAATGCCTGAAGGTTTTAGCAGGCGGGATATGTACATGGCTGTTGCTTCTCCTTCAATGTTCGGATTCGTGGCAAGAATTACTTCCTGGATCGAATCGTCCTGAAGTCTTTTCAGCAATTCCGGCACTTTAATATCTTCCGGACCGATTCCTTCAATTGGGGAAATGGCACCATGGAGTACATGGTAAAGACCGCTGTATTCCTTCATTTTTTCCATTGCTATGACATCCTTTGGATCCTGGACAACGCATACAACGGAACGGTCCCTTCTTTTATCCTCACATATATAGCATGGGTCCTGATCGGTGATATGGCCGCATACGGAGCAATACGTCAGGTTTCTTTTAGCGTTAACAAGCGCCTTGGCAAAATCCAGGACGGTGTCTTCCTTCATGCCGAGGACAAAAAAGGCCAGACGTACGGCCGTTTTCGGTCCTATGCCTGGCAACTTCATAAAGCTGTCAATCAATTTGGATATAGGTTCAGGATAATGCATAAAGCCTTCCTCCTAGAATAAACCTGGCATATTCATTCCTTTTGTAAATTGACCCATAGTTTGGGAGGTCATTTCTTCTACCTTTTTCAAAGCATCGTTCGTAGCAGCGAGGATTAGATCCTGAAGCATATCGATATCTTCCGGGTCAACAACCTCTTCCTTAATCTTCACGTCGATGATTTCGCGGTTGCCGTTTGCGATTACGACTACCATTCCGCCGCCGGCTGACCCTTCAACTTGCTTTTCAGCAAGCTCTTCTTGAGCCTTCTCCATGTCTTTTTGCATTTTTTGCATTTGTTTCATCATTTTTTGCATATTTCCCATTCCGCCGCGCATTGTAACATCTCCTTAAAGTTAGTCTTTTATTTCAATTAAATCATCGCCAACTAATTTCTTCGCTTCTGCTATGAAGGGATCTTCTTCCTCTTCATTCGCACTTGGATCTTCATCCTTCTGATCCCGAATGAATTCTTCTCTTATTTTACCCCAATCCCTCTCAGGGACGCCAACCATTTCGACTGGTTTGCCAAGTAAATTTGCGAGAATGGCTTCAATGTTGGTTCTGACATCATTGTTGTTCTCAGCAACCATCTTGCAATGAATCTCATACTTGAATTTTAGCACAAATGATTTGGACGATGCCGCAACAGGTTCGCTTTCTCCGATAAGAGCTGCGTGCGAGGCTTTATTCTGGGTGCGAAGCTGGTCAATCATCCCGCTCCAGCTTTTCTTGAGCGTATCAAGATCCTGCCTTGTTGCTTCCTTAAGAATCTCATGAATCCTCCCGGCAGGAACTTTGAAATTGCTTCTTACCATTTTAGCTGCCTTTTGATCACTAGGGGCTTGGGCAGGCTGGCCTGCTGCCACTCCGTTCTTTCTCAGTTCTTTCAGCTCTGCTTCAAGCTGGGAAATCCTCTCCAGCAGGTGCGGATCGGCTGTTCCGGTTTGAACCGTTTTCGCTTGCTCTGTTTCACATAGCTTCACAATCGCCACTTCAAGGAAAATTCTTGGATGGTTTGTCCATTTCATTTCCTGCTGGCTTTTATTCAGGATGTCAATGACCGCGTATAGTTTTTCAGCTTCAGCATCCTTCGCCAGGTCTTTAAACGCATCGTCTACAACGACCCGCTCCAAGGCTTCTTCCAGACTCGGCGCGGTCTTATAAAGAAGCAGATCCCGGTAATAATAAATCAGGTCTTCGATAAACCTTGCGGCGTCTTTCCCCTGATCCATTAACTGGCTCAATATTTGAAGGGCCCCGGAAACCTCTTTTTTGTGAATGGATTGTACGAGTCCGGTCAGCAAATTTTGTGAGACGGAGCCGGTTATGAGCAGGGAATCTTCCAGAGTAACGCGTTCATCGCTGAATGAAATAGCCTGATCAAGAAGACTGAGTGCATCACGCATACCGCCGTCGGCTGCCCGCGCAATCACGTGAAGCGCTTCTTCCTCCGCTTCAGCCTCCTGCTCTTCCATAACCGTTTTCATGCGGTCCACAATATCTTGAGAGGTAATTCTCTTAAAATCAAATCGCTGACAGCGCGAGATAATGGTTAAGGGGATTTTATGAGGCTCAGTTGTAGCGAGAATAAAGATGACATGTTTTGGCGGCTCTTCAAGTGTTTTAAGCAGCGCATTAAAGGCGCCCATGGAAAGCATGTGAACCTCATCTACTATGTATACTTTATATTTAACCGCAGAAGGAGCATATTTTACTTTGTCCCGGATGTCGCGAATCTCATCCACGCCATTATTGGATGCCGCATCAATTTCGAGCACATCCGAAATGGAACCATCAGCAATTCCTGCGCATGACGGACATTCTCCGCACGGCTCGGCTACAGGTGCTTTCTCGCAGTTGACTGCTTTGGCAAAAATTTTGGCCGCGCTTGTTTTCCCAGTTCCCCGAGGGCCTGAAAACAAATAAGCATGGGAGAATTTGCTGTGAAGCAGGGCATTTTGCAATGTGCGGGTAATATGATTCTGGCCGGCAACATCCTGAAAGAACTGCGGTCTGAATACACGATATAATGCTTGATAGCCCACAAAAGCCCCCTCCTTTTTATTCGTAGTGGAAATCCAATATGTATTATAACCCACTGCAGGCACACAGAAAAGCCGGGTCCTTTTTCTATCATTATACAGAAAAACTCACCCTATAAGGGTGAGTGTTCTATTATTATTATAACTGCCGTGCACCTTTCGTCGATTAGCGGCCACAAGCGTTACTCAAGCAGTTAGCTCGGCCCAGGCTGTCCCGCGGCACATGAAAGCTTCCACTTAATGCTGCTTCCTTCCGGACCTGACATGGTTCATGGATTTCCATTGCGCAGGACCCAGACGTCAACACCACTTACTTGAGGGCAGACCCTGCAGTCAACTAACCTCGGAAAGGGATTCGGCCTCGCTAGAGCGGATTGCGAGTACAGGGCACCGCTACCTCCCCGCTTAGCACGGCAAAATTGATACCTATTAGAAGTGCGTCTTATCGGACGCATAATTTAGTATACTCTGATTCCGAAAAAAAATCAATTCAAGGCAGATGTAAATTTTTTGAAATAGATTTTTCGGATTTCTTCCGTTCCCGAAGCTGCCTGAAAAAATTGGAAAGCAGCTTGCCGCACTCTTCCCTGAGCACTCCCTCTTCCACTTCAACCTGGTGATTAAAGCGCTCCTCCTGAAGAAGATTCATCAGGGTTCCTGCACAGCCGCCTTTCGGATCAGGAGCACCAAACACCACCCGCTCCACTCTTGACAGCACGATTGCCCCTGCACACATCGGGCAAGGTTCAAGAGTGACGTACAGCGTCGCCCCCTCCAGTCTCCACGTTCCAAGCTTCCTGCATGCTTCATCAATTGCCAGAATTTCTGCGTGAGCAATGGCGCGCTGCTCGGTTTCTCTTAAATTGTGGGCAGCTGAAACAACTTCTCCTTCACGGACGATCACTGCTCCGATTGGAACCTCCTGGACAGCCTCTGCCTTTTTGGCCTCTTCAATTGCCAGCTTCATAAACCATTCATCTGATTTCATGTTCCGCTCCTTACTTATAGAACAAATTAAACCTGCATACCCTAACTTTAAAGGAGAGGACAAGATGAGTCAAAACCATAAAGCCGCATTACTCATTATCGACATGATTAATGACTTTCAATTCGGATACGGTCCAGAGCTTGCAGAAAAAGCAGCGGCTATTGCAAAGCCTCTCTCTAAATTAAAAAAGAAGGCCGTTTCAAGAGGCATTCCCGTCATTTATATTAATGACCATTATGAGCTGTGGCAGGCCAATTTGGAAAAAATCATGAAGAAGTGCCGCAACCCGCTGAGTGCGCCTGTTATGGAAGCCATTGCACCCGGTGATGATGATTATTTTTTGATCAAGCCGAAGCATTCGGCCTTCTATGGAACAGCGCTGAACACTCTTTTGTACCATTTAAAAGTCGATACCCTCATTTTAACCGGTCTTGCCGGAAACATATGCGTCCTTTTTACAGCAAATGATGCTTATATGCGCGGGTACAGCCTGATCGTCCCGCCGGACACGATGGCATCCGTCAGTGAAGAGGATGAACAATACGCACTCCGGATGATGGAGAACGTATTGAAAGCGAAGCTTGAGCCAAGCGATCAGATTAAGCTCTAGCATAGTCAGCAAGCCGTGCTCATATTCTTCTATAGATAGAAGCAGTGTGAGGAGGGCATCATATGCAGATCTATGTTGTTAAACAGGGAGACACCATTACAAACATTGCCTTTCGCTATGGAACAGCCGCCAAAGATATAGAGGAAGCCAATCAGCTGCCCAATCCAGATCAGCTCGTGGTTGGGCAGGCGCTTGTCATTCCGATCGTAGGCCGATTTTATACGATTAAACGGGGCGATACGCTATGGACGGTCTCAAGGCTCTTTTCCATCAATCCAGTGCAGCTCGCCAGCATTAACCGGCTGAATCCCAATAGTCCTTTGCAGATCGGTTTCAGGCTTTATATCCCGGAACCGCCAAAAAGCAAAGCTGAATTTAATGCCTACCTTGAGCCTGCCCAGGATCAGGTAACCGAAGAGCAAAAGCAAAGCGCCAGAGAGGCAGCCCCCTACTTAACCTATCTAGGACCGTTTAGTTTCCGGATTCAAAAGGACGGTTCTTTGAAGGAGCCCCCTCTGGATAGTCTTCCGGAAATCGCATCCGCCAACAGCGTTACCTTAATGATGATTGTGACTAATTTGACAGATGAAGGCTTCAGTGATGAAATTGGAAGAATTGTCTTAAATGATCAGCAAGTTCAAAACAAGCTGCTGGAGGATATAACCGTTAAGGCGAAAAAATACGGATTCCGCGACATCCATTTTGATATGGAATATTTGAGGCCTCAAGATAAAGAGGCTTACAATGCTTTCCTTAGAAAAGCGAAGCAGCGGTTCCAGAAAGAAGGCTGGCTCCTATCTACTGCTCTGGCCCCAAAAACAAAAGCCGATCAAAAGGGCAAATGGTATGAGGCGCATGACTACAAAGCCCATGGCCAGATTGCGGACTTCGTTGTGCTGATGACATACGAATGGGGATATAGCGGAGGCCCTCCGATGGCTGTATCGCCAATCAATCAAGTGAAAGAAGTGCTGGATTATGCGTTAACTGAAATGCCCGGCTCCAAGATTATGATGGGACAGAACTTGTATGGCTATGATTGGACGCTCCCCTTTAAACCTGGAGGAGAATTTGCAAAAGCCATCAGTCCCCAGCAGGGAATAAAACTCGCCGCAAAGTATAATGCCGCTATTCAATACAGCCAGAAGGATCAAGCCCCCCACTTCAGCTATCGTGATGAAAACGGGAAAGATCATGAGGTTTGGTTTGAAGATGCACGCTCCATTCAGGCAAAATTTAATCTTGTGAGGCAGCTGAAACTGAGAGGGGTGAGCTACTGGAAGCTCGGTCTTTCTTTTCCTCAAAATTGGCTTCTGATTCAGGATCAGTTCGAAGTTGAAAAAAAGACAGTTCCGTCCCGCTGAACTGTCTTTCTTTTTTTTCGGTTCCTTCCTCATAAAAAAACAATTCCCCCAAAATGGAAACCGCTGTGATAAAATAAAGTTTGTCTTTTTTAAAAAAGTTGTCGAATATTGCACACATCCATCTATTCTGTCTGCACCATGCAGGCTCATCATACCAGTATACGTGTTTCTGATTGAATTGCAGCAAAGGAGGAACCGGCATGAAAGGAGTACCCTTCATTACCGTTGAAGGTCCTATTGGCGTGGGCAAAACCTCTCTCGCCAAAGCGATTTCGGACCATTATCGCTATCAGCTTTTGAAAGAAATTGTGGATGAAAATCCATTTTTGGGGAAGTTTTATGAAAACATTGACGAGTGGAGTTTCCAGACAGAGATGTTTTTCCTATGCAACCGGTATAAACAGCTGGAGGAAATCAATTCTGATTACCTCCAGCGGGCCCAGGCGGTTGTAGCAGATTATCATATATACAAAAATCTGATCTTCGCTAAACGCACACTGAAGGACGAGCAGTATAAGAAATACATTCAAATTTATGATATTTTGACAAGCGACATGCCTAAACCGAATATCATTCTGTATTTGAGTGCGAGCCTTGATACTCTTCTTGAAAGAATTTCTTTGCGCGGAAGAGATATTGAAAAGAACATTGACCCAAGCTACCTGGAGCAGCTCTCAGCCGACTATGAGACTGCGATGTCTCAATGGGAACAAATTAATCCCGAGATTCCAATCCTCCGTTTTAATGGGGACGAGCTTGATTTTGTCCACCGTCCTGAGGATTTAACGTATATCCTTAAACGCCTCGATGATTATTTGCTAAAAGGAGTAAGCCATTCATGAATCTACGTGATCAGTACCAAATACCAAAGGATGCGGTTATAACGATAGCCGGAACGGTTGGAGTCGGAAAATCAACAATGACGAACGCCCTTGCCGAAGCTTTGAATTTCCGCACATCCTTTGAAAAAGTTGATACCAATCCTTACCTTGATAAATTTTACGCAGACTTTGAGCGATGGAGCTTTCACCTGCAAATTTACTTCCTTGCCGAGCGTTTCAAAGAACAAAAGAGAATCTTTGAATACGGCGGCGGATTTGTTCAGGATCGTTCCATTTATGAAGACACAGGCATTTTTGCCAAAATGCATTATGAAAAAGGAACAATGACTGAAGTCGATTACGAAACCTACACGAATCTCTTCGAAGCCATGGTCATGACTCCTTATTTCCCTCACCCGGATCTTCTCATCTACCTGGAAGGAAGCCTTGAGGATATTTTAGGAAGAATCGAAAAGCGCGGAAGACCTATGGAACAGCAAACTCCCATTTCCTATTGGGAGGAAATGCATGCGCGCTATGAAAACTGGATTAACAGCTTCAATACATGTCCTGTTATGCGCTTAAATATCAGCGATTATGACATTATGGCTAACGGAGGTTCCGTTGAGCCTATTTTAGAGAAGATCAGCTACTTTATGAAGCAATCCCGCAAGCTAAAAAGATAAAAAACAAGGATAAGTTAAAGCATGATGTTGATTTGTTAACACCTGTTGATTGGAGCGGAGGACGTGAGACTCCTGCTTAGAGAACCGGGACAGGTGAGACCCCGCAGGCGGAAAGCGATCGCCCGCTAGCTGCAATCAACAGCCGAATTTAACAGAGCTAAAAACAAAAAGACCTGACGATTTTAAATCGCCGGGTCTTTTTTTGGAACTTTTTCCAGCTGTTGTCCGTATTAAAGCTATCCCGGACGAAAAAGGAGGAAATGACTTGTCATATGTACTGGAAGTCCAAGGATTGAAAAAGAAAATCGGCAAGCGATACATAGTGAATGATGTGAACTTCAGAGTGGAAGAGGGAGAAATATTCGGTCTGCTCGGGCCGAACGGCGCAGGAAAAACAACAATCATCCGAATGATTACCGGTCTGATTAACCGGACAGACGGGAACGTGCTAATCAGAGGCAAGAGTGTAGATACGAGCTTTAAGGAATCCATGAAGGAGCTGGGGGCGATTGTAGAAAATCCCGAATTCTATAAGTTTATGTCCGGGTACGCCAACTTAAAGCACTACGCAAGAATGGCTTTGGAGCCTATTTCAGAAGAAAGAATAAAAGAAGTGATCCAGCTGGTAATGCTTGATGGTGCCATTCATCAAAAAGTGAGAACCTATTCACTGGGAATGAGGCAGCGGCTTGGAGTTGCCCAGGCTCTTTTGCACAATCCTTCCTTGCTGATTTTGGATGAACCGACAAATGGATTGGATCCGCAAGGCATGAAAGAACTAAGAGACTATTTAAAAACGCTGGCCCAGAGCGGGACATCGGTTCTCGTATCCTCGCATATCTTAGGGGAAATGCAGCTGATGTGCGATCGTTTTGCCATCATTGAAAAGGGTGTTCTGACACATGTGTCATCCATGGAAGACACGAATCTTGCCGCAGCAGAAGAAATGAGGGAAGTGCTGCTTACCGTCAGCTCAGCGGCAGAAGCAGCAGCCCTGCCCGGATTAAGCTCCCTTTCTGAAAACTTAGCGATTACCGGTGATGGAACGCTAAAATTTTCAGCAAAATACGAGTCTCTTCCATTAATCATTAAAGAATTAACGGAGAACGGAATTCTCGTTTATGAGATGACTCCTGTCAAAAAATCATTGGAAGACCGTTTCCTTGAGCTGACAAGAGAAAAGGAGGAGGCCCTCTCATGATGAATTTAGTAAAAAATGAATGGATTAAGATCTTTGCAAAGAAATCATCTTGGATTTATTTTATTCTGCTGGCTGTATTTCTCATTATCATGACTGTCGCAACAGCCTATATCGATCAAGAGAAAACAGAATCGAACTGGCGTCCCGGTGTTGAGCAGGAGATCGCTGATTTAAATCAGCAGCAAAAGGATCCAAAGCTTGATGCTGGTGAGAAAGAAGATCTCGCCCAGCAAGCGGCTGAAAAACAGTTCTACTTGGATAAGAACGTGAACCCTGCTTTAAAAAGCAACTGGCAATATGCAAATGCTGACGGGGTTGCTCTCTTCTCAACCGTCGCCTTATTCTGTGTCATCATCGCGAGTACGAGTGTAGCTTCAGAGTTTTCGGATGGGACCATTAAGCAGCTCCTGATCCGCCCGCATCGCAGGTGGAAAATTCTTTTGTCCAAATACATTTCGGTCGTCGCGTACTCTTTTCTGCTTCTGCTATTCCTAGCGGCAGCAAACGTTATTGCGGGAACCTTCCTATACGGGGCAGGAGATTTCGGTGCAAAAATTGCTGAAACCCCCATGACCTTCAGCGGCGGAGAACCTGTAATTGCAGCCGTGGGAAATATGTATATCGAAAAGATTCTGCTATTCATTCCAAATCTGATTATGGTGGTTACGATTTCCTTTATGCTGTCCACTCTCTTCAAGAGCCAATCCATGGCAGTGGGCTTTGGAATTTTCGTTCTTTTCATGAACAGTGCATTAAACATAGGTGTTCAGCTCCTGATCGGCTTAAAACAGGAATGGGCTAAGCTGCTGCTGTTCCCTCATCTTGAGCTGATGCAATTCTCAGCGGCGGAGGAAATCCTCCCAGGTGTGACGCTTATGTTTTCATTGGCGGTGCTTCTCGTTTACTATATTATTTTTATGGCCATCACCTTCTTCTTCTTTCAAAGGAAGGATGTTAGTATTTAAACAAACAAAAAGGATGCCTTCTCGGGCATCCTTTTACTTTCACCATAGAACAAAAGTGCAGAAGCTGGACGGAGATACAGCTAGTAATACTTAGCCACTCATTTTATAATTTCCTAAACAATAAAAAATCCGCTGCACAAAATGTGCAGCGGACCAGACAATCTCCAATTTATATGCGCGTAACATAATAATTAAATGGAGGAGGAAGGGGGATTCGAACCCCCGCGAGGTTTGACCCTCCTGTCGGTTTTCAAGACCGATCCCTTCAGCCGGACTTGGGTATTCCTCCGTGTCGACAAGAATAAATATATCAAATCATAAAATCCTTGTCAACACACTATTTAAGAAAAGTTTAATTTATTTGCCTGCAGGCTTAATAACTTCTTTATTTCCCATATATGGGCGAAGGACTTCAGGAATAATGACGCTGCCGTCCTCCTGCTGATAGTTCTCAAGAATGGCTGCCACTGTGCGTCCAAGCGCCAAACCAGATCCATTCAGTGTATGAACCGGCTCCGGTTTTGCCTTCGGCTCCGGACGGAAACGGATATTCGCACGGCGCGCCTGGAAAGATTCAAAATTACTGCAAGAAGAAATCTCACGATAAGAACCGTAGCTTGGAATCCATACTTCCAAATCGTATTTTTTCGCAGCCGTAAATCCAAGGTCCGCTGTACACATACTCATTACCCGGTAAGGAAGGTTTAGAAGCTGAAGAACCTTCTCAGCATGACCTGTCAGGTTTTCAAGCTCCTGGTAAGAGTTCTCCGGCTTAACAAACTTCACAAGCTCTACTTTGTTAAATTGGTGCTGACGGATGAGTCCGCGTGTATCTCTGCCTGCAGATCCTGCTTCAGAACGGAAGCATGCACTGAACGCTGTGTAGCTGATCGGGAGCTGAGACGCCTCGAGGATTTCATCGCGGTGCATGTTCGTGACTGGCACTTCAGCAGTCGGAATCAGGAAGTAGTCCTCTTCTCTGATCTTAAATGCATCCTCTTCAAATTTAGGCAGCTGGCCTGTTCCCGTCATGCTTGCCCGGTTCACCATGTATGGAGGCAGAATTTCTGTATATCCATGCTCATCGTTGTGAAGATCCATCATGAAGTTCAGCAGCGCACGTTCAAGGCGGGCCCCCAAGCCTTTATAGAATACAAAGCGGCTTCCTGTTACTTTAGCAGCTCTCTCAAAGTCCACAATGTCTAAATAGTCTGCCACATCCCAATGTGCTTTCGCTTCAAAAGCAAACTCGCGGATTTCTCCCCATTTGCGGATTTCAATATTATCATCCTCTGAATCCCCTTGCGGCACACTTTCATGCGGGATATTTGGAATAGAAAGAAGCAGTTTTTCCAGCGTTTCTTCCACTCCGCGCAATTCCTCATCGATTTCTTTGATGCGGTCTCCAACCTCACGCATTTCCTTGATCATATCATCTGCATCTTTTTTCTCTTTTTTAAGAGCAGCAATTTGACCGGATACTTCATTCCGTTTGCTTTTCAGATCCTCAGTAGCGACAATCAGCTCGCGTCTTTTAGAATCAAGCTCTTCAAATTTTTCAAAATCCGTTAAATCTTCTCCTCGAAAAGACAGCTTTTGTTTAACTTCTTCGAAATTTTGACGCAAGTATTTAATATCCAGCACAGTAATCTCTCCCTTTTTTAATAATTAAGCTCTGTTAAACTTGGCTGTTGATTGCAGCTAGCAGGCGTTCGCTTTCCGCGGGGCGGGCGGTGTGTACCTTGCGCTTGCGGGGGCCACACCTGTCCCTCTGCTCAGGAGTCTCCCTTCTTCCACGGCTTAAACCTAGCCAAAAAACAAAAAACTCCCGTCCCCAATAAAGGGACGAGAGTTAACCCGCGATGCCACCCTAATTGAAGACCGAAGTCTTCCAGCTCTGCATGATAACGGCCATGACCGGAAGCATTTCAATGCTTCACTCGAGGACGGATTCACAAACTTCCAGCACCGGTTCGCACCACCCACCGGCTCTCTTAAGAAGGAACATTCGCTACTGCTTCCTGTCAATGTTTTAACGATTTCTTTGATAGTTCATAATTTACTACAAGTCTGAACCAGTTTCAACCTTTTTATGCAGAAGCTTTTTCTTTTGATTCTTTCACCATCTCAAGGAATAGCTGCGTCATCCGGTGGTCATCGGTCAGTTCCGGATGAAAAGAGCAGCCGAGAAGGTGGCCCTGTCTCGCAGCGACGATTCTCCCATTGTGTTTGGAGAGGACTTCGACATTCTCTCCAGCCTCCACAATATGAGGAGCGCGAATAAACACGCCCGTAAAATGATCCCCGACTCCTGTGATGGTCAGGTCTGCTTCAAAGCTTTCCCGCTGGCGGCCGAACGAATTGCGCTCGACCTTGATATCCATGACCGCCAGATGTCCTTCCTCGTAGCCGACAATCTCCGAAGCCAGAATAATCAGCCCTGCACACGTTCCGAATACCGGCTTGCGGCTTGATGTAAACTGGCGGAGCGGTTCCATAAATCCGTATTTGTCAATCAGGCGGCGCATTGTCGTACTCTCTCCGCCCGGAATAATCAATCCGTCTATTTCATTCAGCTGCTCAGGCCGCTTAATCGTAACGGCTTTCCCTCCGCTTGCTTCAATGGAACGAATATGCTCGCGGAAAGCTCCTTGCAGTCCTAATACTCCAATTGTATACATTTTGCAAAACTCCTTTTTACCAGCCGCGCTCCTGCATACGGTTTTCAGGCAGCAGTGTGGAAATTTCAATTCCCTTCATCGCTGTTCCAAGGCCTTTAGACAATTCAGCGATTAGCGCATAGTCTTCATAATGAGTCGTAGCTTCAACAATCGCACGGGCAAATTTAGCCGGGTTTTCGGATTTGAAGATCCCGGATCCTACAAAAACTCCGTCAGATCCAAGCTGCATCATAAGAGCAGCATCTGCTGGAGTTGCTACACCGCCAGCCGCGAAGTTAACAACCGGCAAACGGCCTTCTCTTTTAATTTGAAGAAGAAGCTCATATGGTGCGCCTAATAGTTTAGCTTCTGTCATCAGTTCATCTTCATTCATGCCTGCCACCTTGCGGATCTGAGCATTCACTTTACGAATGTGGCGGACAGCCTCTACAATGTTTCCAGTACCAGGCTCTCCCTTTGTGCGAAGCATGGATGCACCTTCGCCGATGCGTCGTGCTGCTTCACCCAGGTCACGGCAGCCGCAAACGAAAGGTACAGTATAATCACGTTTATTCAAGTGGTATTCTTCATCAGCAGGAGTCAAAACTTCACTCTCATCGATGTAATCAACGCCCATAGCTTCCAATACACGGGCTTCTACGATATGTCCGATTCTGGCTTTTGCCATTACCGGAATGGAGACAGCTTTCATTACTTCTTCGATAATCGTAGGGTCAGCCATCCTTGCTACTCCGCCGGCTGCACGGATATCGGCAGGAACGCGCTCAAGAGCCATAACGGCTACTGCGCCGGCTTCCTCTGCGATTTTAGCCTGCTCTGCATTCACAACGTCCATAATAACGCCGCCTTTTTGCATTTCTGCCATGCCGCGTTTTACTCGATCTGTACCTGTATTCATTGTAAATCCCCCTCTATACTCAACATTGTAGTTTATGAAATCATATCCTCTATTTTATCTCATATCCCCGAATAATCCTATACTATTATACAGATACATATTCAATATTCTAAAAGTTCACTGTAAAAGCTTCCAATAGCTAAAAAAGACACCCTCTTCGAGGTGTCTTTTTCTTCATTATGAAAACCAGCCGGATACAGTTTGAACGACACTGTCCCAAAGACCGGCAAAGAATCCGCCAATGCCTCTCATTGTAAGAACAAACCAATTGGCTTTCTCTACGCCTTCTTTTGTAACCACGTTGACTTCGCCGCCTGCTTCACCAGTCAGGAAACCATAATCTTTTTCTTCGCCTTTATAATCTACGACCATTTTCCCAACCGCTTCTTTTGCTTTAAAAGGTGCAGCCAGCTCGCCGTTTTCATTGAGTTTCTTTTTATCAATCACATATTTAGCCTTGTAGTTGCCTTTTTCACCGTTTTTCATGGCAACCGTCATAGGCTTATCCGTTTGAATTTGAACTTCTTTTTCTTTTCCGCTGACTACCGGAATAGAAGATTTGCCTTTAATTTGATAGCCTGCAGGATAAAGCTCTTCTACAGAATAATTATTGTAGGCAAAATCAAGAAGCTTTTTCGTCTCTTTGAAACGAGGAGATTTTAAATCGCCTGTTCCATCAGAAGCATCCATTACAACCGTGATCACACGCATCCCATTTTTCTCAGCTGTAGCCGTAAAGGAAGATCCGGCAGAATCTGTTGATCCTGTTTTGAGTCCGTCTACTCCTTCATACTCATAAATCAATCCTTTGAGCATCCAGTTGTAGTTCGGCATTTCCGTTCCTTCTTTAAAGGTCTTTCTGGGAATGCTCGATGTCTCCAGAATCTCTGGATAATCCTTAATTAAACGGGAAGCAAGCTTCGCCATATCGCGTGCAGAAACTTTGTTCTCGTCATCCTCTGACGTACCCTCCGGATGATTTCCGTTTAAATCTTTGTTTTCAAGACCCGTAGCATTAACGAAATGATAATCGGTCAAACCAAGTTCTTTCGCTTTATCATTCATCATTTTAACGAAATTTGTTTCAGAGCCGGCAACCACTTCCGCAAGGGCAATCGCTGCACCGTTTGCTGAATAAATCGCCATTGCTTCATACAATTCTTTTACTGTATAGCTTCCGTCTTTTCTAAGAGGTACGTTAGATAGGCCGCGGATTTGCGAGATGCTGTACGTATAGTCATTAGGAGTATACGTTTGCTCCCATGTAATTTTGCCGTCTTTGATCGCTTCCATTACCAGGTACTCAGTCATGATTTTTGCCATACTTGCAATCGGGAGAGATTCATCTATGTTGTTTCCGTAGAGAATTTTTCCGGATGATGCTTCCACTAAAATGGATGCTTTTGCATTAATGCTGATTGGATCAGCTGCTGCTGCGGATACCTGTTTCATTGGCGCAAGCACAGTAAGGAACATCGCTGCTGCCATGAAAACTGCTAAAATACGTTTTTGATTCATGCTGTTCAATAACCTCCATGCTATTTTTCTATCTATGTAATAGGTTTGACTGTGGGAAAAACATTTGAAATGGGGATGCTATAGTATACGTAACGGCTTGTCCCGCTTGGACGGAGCTTTGTCATTTTTTTTCGAAAAGAAACACAAAATTAATTCTATCATAGGGATGATAAAAAAAATAGACAGAGAAATAGTCTCTGTCTAAATGTTTGCTTTTTGTACACTTTTTATAGATTAGCGATATTACCTTGAATAATTCGGCGATTCTTTTGTAATGTTTACATCGTGAGGATGGCTTTCAATCAGACCAGCCCCGGTCATGCGGATAAATTTGCTGTTTTCCCGAAGTTCGAAAAGATTTTTCGTTCCGCAATAGCCCATTCCGGAACGGACCCCGCCGGTAAGCTGATAAATTGTATCAGCCAATGGCCCCTTATAGGCAATTCTTCCTTCGATACCCTCTGGAACGAATTTTTTGTTATCCTCTTGGAAATAACGGTCTTTGCTTCCTTTTTCCATCGCACCTACTGAACCCATTCCGCGGTACACTTTAAATCTTCTTCCCTGGAAAATTTCCGTTTCGCCAGGGCTTTCAGTCGTACCGGCAAGCAGGCTTCCAAGCATAACAGCGTGTCCCCCTGCAGCAAGTGCTTTTACGATATCGCCGGAATATTTGATGCCGCCATCAGCAATGATGGATGCACCGTGATTTCTTGCTTCTGTCGCACAATCGTAAATCGCTGTGATTTGAGGAACACCTACTCCAGCCACAACACGGGTTGTACAAATGGATCCAGGCCCGATTCCAACCTTCACTACATTCGCTCCTGCTTCAATTAAATCTCTTGTCGCTTCAGGAGTAGCTACATTTCCGGCAATGATATTCAGTTCAGGATATGTGTCCCTGATTTTTCTTACTGCATCAAGTACGCCTTTTGAATGACCATGCGCTGTATCGAGCACAATAACATCAACGCTCGCTTCAACAAGTTTTTCTACCCGAAGCATTGTATCAGCTGTAACTCCTACTGCTCCGCCAACTAGCAAGCGGCCATGCGCATCTTTAGCGGAATGCGGAAATTCAATCACTTTTTCAATATCCTTAATGGTGATCAGGCCTTTCAGCACGCCTTCATCATCCACAAGAGGGAGTTTTTCAATTTTATATTTCTGCAAAATGCTTTCTGCTTCTTGAAGTGTCGTTCCAACAGCGGCCGTAACCAAATGCTCTTTTGTCATAACATCGGAAATTTTAATGGAGTAATCCTGGATGAAGCGTAAATCGCGGTTCGTAATAATTCCAACAAGCTTTTGCTCTTCCAGCGTATTCACGACCGGAACACCGGAAATTCGGTATTTTCCCATCAAATGCTCGGCATCAAATACCTGATGATCTGGAGTTAGAAAGAAAGGATCTGTGATAACTCCGCGTTCTGAACGCTTCACTTTATCAACCTGCTCGGCCTGCTGCTCAATGGACATATTCTTGTGAATCACACCAAGTCCGCCCTGGCGAGCCATAGCAATCGCCATTTCTGCTTCCGTAACAGTATCCATACCCGCACTGATAATAGGGAGATTTAATTTAAGGGTGGGGGTTAATTCAACCTTAAGGTCTACATCTCTTGGCAAGATTTCCGACTTAGCCGGGACCAAAAGAACATCGTCAAACGTCAAACCTTCTTTAGCAAACTTATCATTCCACATTATATAAATCCCCTCGATTCCGCAAAATATTATTAGTAGAGTATCAATAGGTTCTAGATAATGTCAAGGCGACTGCAAAGAGTTTAAATATTAAGAAAACTGGAGAGGCATACAATGAAACCAACTAATCCATGGAACCCCTACATATATCTGCATTCCACCGAAAGCTCGCAAAAAACACTGGAAAAAATTTACACAAAGCGGTTCGAGACCCACGCATCCGAATTGTCTTATCGGAACTCCTGCACCTTCATGTATTACCTCATGCATGCAGAGAGCTTCTACAAGCAAGCAGAGGAAGCTCCTCTTTCCATCAAACCAATGCTCTGCTTCTATGGCCTCACCCAGCTCGTGAAAGCAAGCATCCTTACCCAGGACCCTGATTATCCCGAAACCACCTCCGTGCTTGCCCACGGCGTCACAACCCGTAAAAAGAAGAAACAGGATTACTTGTTTCTTAAAGATGAAGTCCGCCTGCAGAAAAACGGTTTGTTTCACCATACCGCCCGAACTCTCTTTAAGCTCAAGGAATTGGATAAAGAGCGCTATACTATGGAAATGCTCCTGCGGAGAATCCCCGAGATGGGGCATTGCTTCAAGGTACTCCGGAATGGGAAACCGGCTTTCCCTTTAAAGGATGACAAGCATTCCATCTTCCTCCCCTCCGAAGCAGCAGTCGCCTATCACATCACTGAGAAAAGACTGGCGGAAACAATTGAACACCTTACAGGCATGGAAGCCGCCGTTTCAGTTGGAGAAAACAAAATCATGAAAAAAGAAAGCTTCTCTCCATTTTCAACGGCCATACTCTCCTACAGCCTCGAAAAAAAAGAATACTCGCTGCCTGCGGAAAAAGAACAGCTGTTCATCATGCCGGAGCTGCTGACTCATTACCTGCTGCTCTACAACCTCAGCATGATCTCAAGATATGAAACAGAATGGTGGTACGACCTGATACAAAATCGTTCATCAAATGACTATATTTATATTACGGCTTTTATGGAAATCACCGCCTGGAAGATTCCCGAGCTGATTTGGATGTTTTTGAGTGAGCGGATTTAGGGATGGGGTGGGGGAATCGGTGATCTGGTGGGGTTTTCACTTAGATGGGAGGCGTAATCGCAAGCAGATTAGTGAGGACGGGAGACTGGATTTTTGAGAAGAGGACGATTAACATGACGGATTTTTGATCAAAACTCACCTATATTGGTTTGAAACTGTTCAAATGGTTTGTCAACGAGGCTCAGATAAGAATATTTGGTGCGAGAATCGGGATGAATTAGGTTATTTCGGTACGCATTTGGGGGCAGCTAAGGAGATATCGGCTATTTTTGAGCGGATATCGACCGAAATTTTAATATATCGGCGATTATTTCGATATATCGACCGAAATTTCAATATATCGACGATTATTTCGATATATCGACTAAAATGAGCTGATATCGACTTTTCGGGAGGGTTCGACAGAGATCGCAGCCGCCTTCCATGCTTCGGAATCCTCTTCCGCAGCCCACACGATCCAGTACAGCCCTAGAATCGAGCATATATGCGCCTATTCTTACCTTAACTTGAATGTTCGCCAGTTCCCCCGGCCAAAACAAAGTCCAGCCAAACGATAAGCTAGTAAACACTAAGTTCAACCGAATCGAGTATTCCCCCCTCCTTCTCCTTCCCTCCACCCATGGCGGATCCCGAATCACGTATCCCCCAACCCTTCTATCTCCCTCTATCCCAAGCGTATCCCGCATCCCCAAACCCAAACAAAAAAGGCTCACCCCAAGGGGCAAGCCTTTTTCTCATGTACCTGGCAACGTCCTACTCTCACAGGGGGAAACCCCCAACTACCATCGGCGCTAAAGAGCTTAACTTCCGTGTTCGGTATGGGAACGGGTGTGACCTCTCTGCCATAATTACCAGATATTTTGTTGAAAGATTGCTCTTTCAAAACTAGATAACGATGTGCTGCACGAGTGAAGCAGCCTTACTTGAATAAAGGTTAAGTCCTCGACCGATTAGTATTCGTCAGCTGCACGTGTCACCACGCTTCCACCTCGAACCTATCAACCTGATCATCTTTCAGGGGTCTTACTCTTGCGATGGGAAATCTCATCTTGAGGGGGGCTTCATGCTTAGATGCTTTCAGCACTTATCCCGTCCGCACATAGCTACCCAGCGATGCCTTTGGCAAGACAACTGGTACACCAGCGGTGCGTCCATCCCGGTCCTCTCGTACTAAGGACAGCTCCTCTCAAATTTCCTGCGCCCGCGACGGATAGGGACCGAACTGTCTCACGACGTTCTGAACCCAGCTCGCGTACCGCTTTAATGGGCGAACAGCCCAACCCTTGGGACCGACTACAGCCCCAGGATGCGATGAGCCGACATCGAGGTGCCAAACCTCCCCGTCGATGTGGACTCTTGGGGGAGATAAGCCTGTTATCCCCGGGGTAGCTTTTATCCGTTGAGCGATGGCCCTTCCATGCGGAACCACCGGATCACTAAGCCCGACTTTCGTCCCTGCTCGACTTGTAGGTCTCGCAGTCAAGCTCCCTTGTGCCTTTACACTCTGCGAATGATTTCCAACCATTCTGAGGGAACCTTTGGGCGCCTCCGTTACATTTTAGGAGGCGACCGCCCCAGTCAAACTGCCCGCCTGACACTGTCTCCCGGCCCGATCAGGGCCGCGGGTTAGAAGTTCAACACAGCCAGGGTAGTATCCCACCAATGCCTCCACCGAAGCTGGCGCTCCGGTTTCCAAGGCTCCTACCTATCCTGTACAAGCTGTGCCAAAATTCAATATCAGGCTGCAGTAAAGCTCCACGGGGTCTTTCCGTCCTGTCGCGGGTAACCTGCATCTTCACAGGTACTATAATTTCACCGAGTCTCTCGTTGAGACAGTGCCCAGATCGTTACGCCTTTCGTGCGGGTCGGAACTTACCCGACAAGGAATTTCGCTACCTTAGGACCGTTATAGTTACGGCCGCCGTTTACTGGGGCTTCAATTCAAAGCTTCGCTTGCGCTAACCTCTCCTCTTAACCTTCCAGCACCGGGCAGGCGTCAGCCCCTATACTTCGCCTTGCGGCTTCGCAGAGACCTGTGTTTTTGCTAAACAGTCGCCTGGGCCTATTCACTGCGGCTCTTCAAGGCTATTCACCCTAAAGAGCACCCCTTCTCCCGAAGTTACGGGGTCATTTTGCCGAGTTCCTTAACGAGAGTTCTCTCGATCACCTTAGGATTCTCTCCTCGCCTACCTGTGTCGGTTTGCGGTACGGGCACCATTTTCCTCGCTAGAAGCTTTTCTAGGCAGTGTGGAATCAGGAACTTCGGTACTTAATTTCCCTCGCCATCACAGCTCAGCCTTAACCAAGGGACGGATTTGCCTATCCCTTGAGCCTACCTGCTTGGACGCGCATATCCAACAGCGCGCTTACCCTATCCTCCTGCGTCCCTCCATTGCTCAAACGGAAAAGAGGTGGTACAGGAATCTCAACCTGTTGTCCATCGCCTACGCCTTTCGGCCTCGGCTTAGGTCCCGACTAACCCTGAGCGGACGAGCCTTCCTCAGGAAACCTTAGGCATTCGGTGGAGGGGATTCTCACCCCTCTTTCGCTACTCATACCGGCATTCTCACTTCTAAGCGCTCCACCAGTCCTTCCGGTCTGGCTTCTCAGCCCTTAGAACGCTCTCCTACCACTGTTCGTAAGAACAGTCCACAGCTTCGGTGATCCGTTTAGCCCCGGTACATTTTCGGCGCAGGGTCACTCGACCAGTGAGCTATTACGCACTCTTTAAATGGTGGCTGCTTCTAAGCCAACATCCTGGTTGTCTAAGCAACCCCACATCCTTTTCCACTTAACGGATACTTGGGGACCTTAGCTGGTGGTCTGGGCTGTTTCCCTTTCGACTACGGATCTTATCACTCGCAGTCTGACTCCCATAGATAAGTCTTTGGCATTCGGAGTTTGACTGAATTCGGTAACCCGATGAGGGCCCCTAGTCCAATCAGTGCTCTACCTCCAAGACTCTTACTATGAGGCTAGCCCTAAAGCTATTTCGGAGAGAACCAGCTATCTCCAGGTTCGATTGGAATTTCTCCGCTACCCACACCTCATCCCCGCACTTTTCAACGTGCGTGGGTTCGGGCCTCCATTCAGTGTTACCTGAACTTCACCCTGGACATGGGTAGATCACCTGGTTTCGGGTCTACGACCACGTACTCAATCGCCCTATTCAGACTCGCTTTCGCTGCGGCTCCGTCTTTTCAACTTAACCTTGCACGTAATCGTAACTCGCCGGTTCATTCTACAAAAGGCACGCCATCACCCGTTAACGGGCTCTGACTACTTGTAGGCACACGGTTTCAGGATCTGTTTCACTCCCCTTCCGGGGTGCTTTTCACCTTTCCCTCACGGTACTGGTTCACTATCGGTCACTAGGGAGTATTTAGCCTTGGGAGATGGTCCTCCCTGCTTCCGACGGGATTTCTCGTGTCCCGCCGTACTCAGGATCCACTCAGGAGGGAACGAAGTTTCGACTACAGGGCTGTTACCTTCTTTGGCGGGCCTTTCCAGACCGCTTCTTCTACCCCGTTCCTTTGTAACTCCGTGTTGAGTGTCCTACAACCCCAGAAGGCAAGCCTTCTGGTTTGGGCTAATCCCGTTTCGCTCGCCGCTACTCAGGGAATCGCTATTGCTTTCTCTTCCTCCGGGTACTTAGATGTTTCAGTTCCCCGGGTCTGCCTTCCAGATCCTATGTATTCAGATCAGGATGCTGCTCCATTACGAGCAGCGGGTTTCCCCATTCGGAAATCTCCGGATCAACGCTTACTTACAGCTCCCCGAAGCATATCGGTGTTCGTACCGTCCTTCATCGGCTCCTAGTGCCAAGGCATCCACCGTGCGCCCTTTCTAACTTAACCTGATAACGGAAGTTATCTTCGTTAGAGCTGAAAACAGATGTTTTCAGACTTGATGTTCTCTTCATACGCAAGCGCAGAAGAAAATCGTAAGGTTACTTGCTTACTCGTGTGAATGTTTGACATTCATATCGTTATCTAGTTTTCAAAGAACAAGTTTTAGAGACAAAAAAAGTCTCGTTGGTGGAGCCTAGCGGGATCGAACCGCTGACCTCCTGCGTGCAAGGCAGGCGCTCTCCCAGCTGAGCTAAGGCCCCAACGAATTTTAATGTATAAAGATGGTGGGCCTAAATGGACTCGAACCATCGACCTCACGCTTATCAGGCGTGCGCTCTAACCAGCTGAGCTATAGGCCCATCAAAAAGAGAAGCAAGTTCTCTCAAAACTAAACAAAATCGAAGTGCGTCCGTTAATTGCTGCACCACATGGGTGCTGATAATTCTTCCTTAGAAAGGAGGTGATCCAGCCGCACCTTCCGATACGGCTACCTTGTTACGACTTCACCCCAATCATCTGCCCCACCTTAGGCGGCTGGCTCCCTTACGGGTTACCCCACCGACTTCGGGTGTTGCAAACTCTCGTGGTGTGACGGGCGGTGTGTACAAGGCCCGGGAACGTATTCACCGCGGCATGCTGATCCGCGATTACTAGCGATTCCGGCTTCATGCAGGCGAGTTGCAGCCTGCAATCCGAACTGAGAATGGTTTTATGGGATTCGCTTAACCTCGCGGTTTTGCAGCCCTTTGTACCATCCATTGTAGCACGTGTGTAGCCCAGGTCATAAGGGGCATGATGATTTGACGTCATCCCCACCTTCCTCCGGTTTGTCACCGGCAGTCACCTTAGAGTGCCCAACTGAATGCTGGCAACTAAGATCAAGGGTTGCGCTCGTTGCGGGACTTAACCCAACATCTCACGACACGAGCTGACGACAACCATGCACCACCTGTCACTCTGTCCCCCGAAGGGGAACCTTCTATCTCTAGAAGTGGCAGAGGATGTCAAGACCTGGTAAGGTTCTTCGCGTTGCTTCGAATTAAACCACATGCTCCACCGCTTGTGCGGGCCCCCGTCAATTCCTTTGAGTTTCAGTCTTGCGACCGTACTCCCCAGGCGGAGTGCTTAATGCGTTAGCTGCAGCACTAAAGGGCGGAAACCCTCTAACACTTAGCACTCATCGTTTACGGCGTGGACTACCAGGGTATCTAATCCTGTTCGCTCCCCACGCTTTCGCGCCTCAGCGTCAGTTACAGACCAGAGAGTCGCCTTCGCCACTGGTGTTCCTCCACATCTCTACGCATTTCACCGCTACACGTGGAATTCCACTCTCCTCTTCTGTACTCAAGTCCTCCAGTTTCCAATGACCCTCCCCGGTTGAGCCGGGGGCTTTCACATCAGACTTAAAAGACCGCCTGCGCGCGCTTTACGCCCAATAATTCCGGACAACGCTTGCCACCTACGTATTACCGCGGCTGCTGGCACGTAGTTAGCCGTGGCTTTCTGGTTAGGTACCGTCAAGGCGCGGGCAGTGACTCCCGCACTTGTTCTTCCCTAACAACAGAGCTTTACGATCCGAAAACCTTCATCACTCACGCGGCGTTGCTCCGTCAGACTTTCGTCCATTGCGGAAGATTCCCTACTGCTGCCTCCCGTAGGAGTCTGGGCCGTGTCTCAGTCCCAGTGTGGCCGATCACCCTCTCAGGTCGGCTACGCATCGTCGCCTTGGTGAGCCATTACCTCACCAACTAGCTAATGCGCCGCGGGCCCATCTGTAAGTGACAGCATAACCGTCTTTTATCTTCGAACCATGCGGTTCGAAAAGTTATCCGGTATTAGCTCCGGTTTCCCGGAGTTATCCCAGTCTTACAGGCAGGTTGCCCACGTGTTACTCACCCGTCCGCCGCTGACCTCCGAAGAGGTCCGCTCGACTTGCATGTATTAGGCACGCCGCCAGCGTTCGTCCTGAGCCAGGATCAAACTCTCCAAAAAGTAGTTTGACTAGCTCTTGTTTGTTGCTTTAGAATTAACGTTGGCACTTCGATTTGTTTAGTTTTCAAAGAACTTTTTTGCTGTTGCTCCCGAAGGAACTATCTTAATATACCACCGCGGACTACCAATAGTCAAGGTTTTTCTTAAAGTTTTTCAATCATTTATGTTTTTGCTGCTAAATGCGGATGAATAAAGAAAAAAGAGCCGGTAAAACCGGCTCACAGAAGAGTTTCTACTATATAAAGATCCATTCGTTTTTCAAGCTGGATGATTTGATTTGAATCTAACCGGATGATCGGTCTTACCGGTTTCTCCGAATAAGTAAAAATAACTTCTCCGATTGTTCCATCCGATAATTTCACGTGTGAACCGTGCAGGATGCGAGCCAGCATTTTAGAAAGAACGTTTACGGCGGTTAGATCAAATTTTCCGAAGCTGTCATGTTTTATTTCTTCAAACACCTTGAAAGGTGAAAGTCCGCTTCGGTATGGACGGGGGCAAATCATTGCCATAAATGTATCTGCCAGGGCAACAATTTTTCCGTACGGATGAAGCTGATCGCCTTTTACCCCTAAAGGATATCCGCTTCCGTCCATCCTCTCATGATGCTGCAGCACCCCAACCTTAACTCCTTCTTTAATCATGGCAATATCCTTTATCATTTTATAGCCGCTGATTGAGTGCTGTTTAATTTCCGCAAACTCTTTATCTGTTAAAGCAAGACTTTTAAGCAGGACAGACGGCTGTATTTTAGACATACCGCAGTCGCTCAGCGCTCCGGCGAGCGCAATCTGATTAATCTCTCCGCTCGGAAAGTTTAATTGATTCGCAATATATGAGCTCATGAGGGAGACGGCAAGGCAATGCTGCGCTATGTAGTCTTTCCCTGTATAGAAGTTTGGAATATTCAGCAGCTCTTTTGGCTGATCTTTAAACAAATCGATTAGGGGCAGCACAATTTCCCTTACTTTTGGAATATCGATGGATACGCCTGACTGCCACGAGTTAAACATCCGCTCAAACTGCTCGGCTTGTTTTTTGAATTGAATCGAAATATCCGTAGTTTCCATTTCAATTCGTCCGTCCGCTTCATTCTTCTTTTTGATCTTATAGCCCGGTTTAAAAAGTTCTCCGCTTATCAAATAGGGCTCGACCTCTACTTCTTTCACCATGAAGGCTCGGAGAACTTCCAGCTTTTCCTCATCCAGGACCGTTTCTTTCTTCATTAATGGTTCTTTAGACTTGCCATTAATATCTTCTGAGAGAACGCAACCGTCAATTATTTGTTCTAATCCTGTCCGCATTTTCGAAACACCCCCCTATCTTCCTATGAGTCATTTGTCCTATATATTCCTTTTATCGGCAAAAAAAGGGACAACCTTTAATGGTTGTCCCTTTTTTTACTATTTTTTATTCAGCTGAAGATTCAGGATCATTATGACCTTCTTCAAGCAATTCTTCTTCTGTTTCAGGCTCTTCTTTTTCTACAAGAGCAACTGTTGAAACATGATGATTTTCAGCTAAGCGGATTAAACGGACACCCTGTGTATTCCGTCCCATTGTGGAAATATCGTTAACATCCATTCGGATAAGAACTCCATTTGCAGTAATGAGCATCAGATCTTCTTCGCCGGTCGAGGCTTTAAAGGAAACAACAGAACCGTTTTTCTCAGTTATGTTGCATGTTTTCAGACCTTTACCGCCGCGGCTCTGAATCCGGTACTCCCCAGCAGGAGTCCTTTTCCCAAAACCGTTCCGCGTTACAATCAGGATATCTGTGTTCTCTTCCAAAATCTCCATGCCGACGACTTCATCACCGTTGCTAAGGTTAATCCCCTTCACTCCAGTAGCGGTTCTTCCCATCTGACGGACGTCAGTCTCAGGGAAACGGATCATCATTCCGTCCTTCGTTCCAATAATAATGTCTTTTGATCCATCCGTCAGGCGGACAGAAATAAGTTCATCCTCTTCACGCAGTCCAAGAGCGATCAGACCGTTTGTACGGATATTGGCGAATTGGGAAAGCGGAGTCCGTTTGGAAATCCCCTCTTTAGTTGTAAAGAACAGATACCAGTCATCCACGAATTCAGAAACCGGAATAATGGCTTTTACCCACTCATCCCGCTCCACACCAAGAAGGTTCACGATCGGAAGGCCTTTAGCCGTACGGCCGTATTCAGGTACTTCGTAGCCTTTTGTACGGTATACCTTTCCTTTATTGGTGAAGTAAAGGATTGTGTCATGGGTGGAAGTTGTCAGAAGCTGATCGACGAAATCATCTTCATTTGTTCCCATCCCCTGAATTCCTCTGCCTCCGCGCTTCTGGCTGCGGTAGGTTGAAATTGGAAGACGTTTAATGTATCCATTATGAGTAAGAGTAAGCACAATGTTTTCTACCGGGATGAGATCTTCATCTTCAAATACCTCTGCTCCGCCGGCAATCAGTTCTGTGCGGCGCACATCGTTGAAGCGTTCTTTAATTTCAAGAAGCTCTTCCCTGATGATTTCGAGCACTTTTTCTTCGTCAGCAAGGATGGCCTTCAATTCGGCAATCAGCTGCACAAGACCCTGGTACTCTTCCTCAATCTTTTCTCTTTCCAGACCTGTCAGGCGCTGAAGACGCATATCAAGAATCGCCTGTGCCTGCTTTTCGCTTAGTGAAAACTGCTCCATTAAGCCTTGACGGGCAATCTCAGTCGTCTGCGAGCCGCGGATCAAAGCGATGACGGCATCTAAATGATCAAGAGCAATTCGCAGACCCTCTAAAATATGAGCACGCGCTTCTGCTTTTCTCAGTTCAAAAGCGGTACGGCGCTTAATGACCACTTTTTGGTGATCCAGATAATGCTCAAGGAACTGCTTAAGGTTTAATACCTGCGGCTGGCCGTTTGCTAGAGCAAGCATGTTAATACCAAAGCTCGTCTGCAGAGCAGTCTGCTTGTAAAGATTGTTCAGAAGAACATTCGCATTGGCATCTTTGCGAACCTCAATGACAATCCTCATACCGTTTCGGTCGGACTCATCACGAAGATCGGAAATACCATCTATTTTTTTATCGCGGACAAGATCTGCGATTTTTTCGATTAGTCTCGCTTTATTAACCTGATAAGGAAGCTCATGGACAAGAATGACTTGCTTGCCTGATGGCTTCTCTTCAATTTCAACTTTTGCGCGGACAATGATGGAACCCCTGCCCGTTTCATACGCTTTGCGGATTCCGCTGCGTCCAAGGATCTGGCCGGCAGTCGGGAAGTCCGGACCCGGAATGATCTCCATCAGTTCAGCAATGGTTACATCCGGGTTTTTACTTACGGCAAGAACGCCGTCAATTACCTCGCCCAGCTGATGAGGAGGTATGTTTGTAGCCATTCCGACTGCGATTCCAGCCGCACCATTAACTAGCAGGTTCGGGAATCTTGCCGGAAGAACGACTGGTTCTTTTTCTGAGCCGTCGTAGTTATCCTGGTAGTCAATTGTATCTTTATTAATATCCCGAAGGATTTCCATTGAAATTTTAGACATGCGCGCTTCTGTATAACGCATCGCAGCAGCTGCATCGCCGTCCACTGAACCGAAGTTACCGTGTCCGTCTACAAGCATGTACCGGAAGTTGAAGTCCTGCGCCATCCTGACCATTGTGTCGTAAACAGCGGAATCACCATGCGGGTGATACTTACCGATTACTTCACCGACGATACGTGCAGACTTTTTGAAAGGCTTGTCACTCGTCATGCCGAGATCATTCATCGCATACAAAATTCTGCGGTGCACCGGTTTCAATCCGTCGCGCACGTCAGGAAGTGCACGTGATACGATGACGCTCATTGCGTAATCCAGGAAAGAAGAACGCATCTCCTGGCTAATATTTATCTCTTTCACTTGAGGTGTTTTATCTTCAGCCATGTTTAAACCTCCCCAGAACTTTAGTTTGGGAGTTAGAAAAAACTATCTCCGTTTATATGAAAATCATTTCAAAGATTTATGTAGTTTGAAATCAGGCCATATTCTCCATTATATCAATAATCCCTTTATATTACACGTCTATTGGCGAAAAACTCCTTTGAATGTGAATTTTTGATCAAAAAAAGAACCTCCAGCCATAAACTGGAGGTTCTTCTCTAAAAAACTTATTTCAATTAGTTCAGTCTTCTTTTTCGAACGATTGCTGCTATAGCAGCAAGGGCCAGAATGAATCCGGAAACACTCATCCAAATCAATGAAGAATTTCCTGCATCGGATGTTCCGCCCATCCCTGTTTTTGGCATTTCAGCAGGCATGCTGCTCATAAACTTATCAGGGTATTGATCTGCGATTGCTCCTGAAACACCAAGGCCTACACCGAACATATGATTATAGGCTTCATGGATGCTGTCATAAGCCATCTCGTAGTCTTTTTCATTGTAGCTGTTAAAAGCGTTCAGCAATTGATCAATATGCACTTCCAAACCTTTTTCCAGATCCGCGGCTTTCAATCTGCCTTCTGTTGCTGCATCCAGGAATTTTGCTTGTTCTGCACGATATTCATCCAGTTCCTTTAACGCCATTTCTTTTGCTTTTTCATCCTTCGCACCTGTAGCCTTCACATAGTCTACAAGATAGCCGATGTGGCTGTTCCAGATTTTTTTATACTGCTCTCCGCCTTCTTTTCCGTATACGGATGCAACGGCAGCTGACAGATCATTTGTATTTTCGTTAAGGGCAGCGGCAGCCTCATCAAAGTCTTCTGTCCCGTCAATCCCTTTTTGCATCGCTAAGGCTGCAAGAGCGGCATGCTCAGAGAAGAGGTAGTTTAAATCAGCTCTGAGATTGGCTGCAGGAGTATCAGCAGATTTTTTCTCGAATTTGTCAGGGAATTGATCTGTAATCGCCCAAGAAAGGCCTTTTCCTACTCCATACATATGCTTAATGGATTCTCTAACTGTACTGTAGGTTGTATCATAGTCTTTTTCTGTATAGCTATCAAATGCTGTAATTAATTCGTTTACGTGCATTTTCAGGCCCTCTTCAAGATCTTTCGCTTTTAAACGGCCTCCTGTTGCTTTATCTAAAAATTGGGCTTGTTCAGAACGATATTCATCAAGATCTTTTTTCGCTTTCATTTTGCCATCTTCATCTTTTGCAGCGGTTGCTTTGACATAATCTACGAAGTAGCCGATATGGCTGCCCCAGATTTCTTTAAATGCGTTGCCCGCTTCTTCCCCGTATACAGAACCGACTGCCGCTGATAGGGCATCCGTATTTTCATTCAGCTGGGCAGCTGCCGCATCAAAATCTTCTTTTCCGTCAATGCCTTTTTGCATCGCTACGACAGCCAAGTATGCATGTTCGGAAAGAATAGCATCAAGCTGTGCTCGTAAGTCGATCGCAGGATTAGAGACTTCGGTTGGCATTTTCATATTGCCGGAATGATTCATTGAATGTCCTTCATTGGCGGAAGCAACACCCGCTGCTGGTACTAATAGTGCGACGCTTAGAGGTACAGCCAACCATGTTCTTTTCATTTTCATATGATTCTTCATTTTCATCTCTCCTCAAACGCTTTATTTACTAAGTAAACGGAGGGGGATGAAAAATGGATCACACCTTTAGGACATATTTATTTTATAGCACCCTTCGTAACACCGCTGATGATCCATTTTTGCGCAATGATATAGACAAGAATCATCGGCGCTAATGCCATCAAGTAAGAAGAAAAGGCTAAATTATAATCGGTGCTGAACTGCCCTTGGAATACGAATTGCACGAGCGGCAGGGTGGAAAGTTCCCTGTCGCTGATGATGACGAGCGGCAGCATAAAGTCGTTCCAGGCCCACAATGTGGTTAATATGCCGACTGTTGCGTTCATTGGCATAAGCAAAGGGAAAATGACCTTCCAAAATACCACCCATGTACTCGCTCCATCCACAATCGCTGCTTCTTCCAATTCTGCCGGTATGGACTTGATATAACCTACATACAAGAACACATTAAAGGCTAAACCGTATACAACGTAGAGAAAAATCAAACCAACCAGGTTATCAAGATTCCATTGCGCTGTCTGCTTGACAATCGGCAGCATGATGATTGGAAAGGGAATAAACATGGCACTTACCAAGTAGTAGAAAATAAACTTATAGAACTTCTTATGCATGTTGCGCGCAATGGCATACGCAACCATGGAGTTCGTGAGCAGCGTCAGAACCACAACGAAAAATGTAATAAACAGGCTGTTGCCCATTGCCTGGAAAAAGTTTGTTAACTCGATTGCCTGGGCATAATTGGAGAAGCTCCATTGCTCTGGCAAGGCAAGAAGGGATTTCCCCATCTCTTCCGGTGTTTTAAATGAGATCGTAACAGCGAGATAAAGCGGAAAAAGAATCAGCAGGGAACCCGCGATTAAAAGACCTGTAATAAGCCAGTTTGTTTTGCCTTTTTTCATCACAGTTCCACCTCTCTTCTTTGAAGATATCGCAGCTGAACTACCGAAATAATCACAATCACCAAGAAATAGATTACGGCGTTGGCAGACTGATAGGCGAATTCTCCGCCCTCAAAGCCTCCGCGGAAAATCAGCAGGGAAATCGATTCTGTTGATGTGCCCGGACCTCCGCCTGTCATCGCTATAATGTGGTCAAACACCATCAGGAAGTTTTTCATCGCAAGCACCATGTTGATTGTGAAGAATGGTGCAATCAGAGGAAACGTAATGTTCCAGAATTTTTTCCAGGTTCCCGCTCCATCAATGCTTGCTGCTTCATACATTTCCTCTGGGATGGTGACGAGACCGGCCAGATAAAGAATGGTGTTAAAAGCAACGGCTTGCCATACGGACACCACGATAATTCCAATCCAGGCTAGATCCGGCTTTCCAAGGATATTTTCTGCGAGGGCATTGATGCCAAGCGCTTGGGCAATATCCGGAATAAAAAAAGTGAAAATGAAGTTAAAGATATACCCCACTATCAAAATACTGAGGATATTTGGAAGAAAATAGACGGCCCTCAGTGTTTTTGAAAATTTGATTTTGGAATTCAGTCCTATGGCGATAACCAAACTGAAAATGTTCACCAATATTGTCGCGATAATCGCAAACTTGAACGTAAATCCATAGGCCTGAAGTGCCCGCTCATCCTGAAAAACATTAAAGTAGTTTTTCAGTCCGACAAAATTCCATTCCCCGTAGCCTTTATAGTCGGTAAAGCTGTAATAGATCCCCTGCAGCGCTGGATATGTATGAAAAATGAAAAAGAGAATAAGCGCAGGAACGGTCATGAGCATGAAAGCCCGTTGTCTTGATTTCATCCGTCTGGTCCCCCTTAAGGCGAAATTAGTAGCGATTTTGAACCTTATCCCATTCCCGGTCCATTTTGCGCAAAAAGGCCTCTTTGTTTTTACTGATTAAAAATTCCTGAATGATTCCCTCTGCCCGTATCGCTCTCGGATAAGCATGGTCAGGGAAGCCGGTTAACTGCTCGTTTTTAAGGCTTTCCTGGATTCCCTCCATCACGGGATCCTCCTGAATAACTCCTTCAAGTGCAGAAAAGGCTTTTTGTTCTTCGATATACCGTTTAGATTGTTCCTCCTCCAGCATAAAGTTTAAGAATTTCTTTGCTTCTTCCGGATGTTCAATGTCTTTATTCATCGTCAAAAGTACGTCGACCCCTGATACAAGATTGTTTTGATCAGGCTGATCTGTGACAGGGAGCGGAAAGACGCCAAGCTCCAGTTCCGGATTGATTTTCTGTATTTCCGGAATCGCCCAGTTACCTTGCAGATAAAATACACCGTTTCCATTCGCAAATGCCTTGTTCCCGTCTGCATAGCCGTATCCATAGTTGTTTTTATGGCCGTATTCCAGCAGAGTCAGCATTTTATCCGCTACTTCTGAATAATTTTTCTCAAAGCTTGCTTCACCGTTTCTTTTTTTCTCCGCAAAATTGTCGCCTTGCAGATTTCCTGCAACTGAATTCCACGGAATCATCCCTGTCCATGCATCCTTGAGAGTGAAGTAGATCGGCACATCGCCGGCCTCCTTCACTTTCTCCAGCTGCTCTGTAAATTCACTCCATGTCCTTGGAGCATCAAATCCGTACTTTTTAAATTTTGCTTTGTTGTAAATCACCACGTTGGCATTGGTTGCATAAGGAATACCGTATGTACCGCTCTGTTCATTGGAAAGAGTATTAATCATTTCTACATAGGAAGGCTTCACTTGATCGAGGAGGTCTGTTTTGGAAAAATCATAAAAAATGCCGGCGTTGGCCAATTCCCCATATGAACCGTTTCCTCCAATGGCAAGCATGTCCGGCATGTCCTCTTTCACCAGTCTGGTTTTAAGGACCGTGTCTGCTTCAGGAGGTGCGTTAAGCTGAATATCGATTTTTGGATTTTTCTCTTCAAATTCTGCTATGAGCCCTTCGAAGGTTTTGACATTTTCGGATTTATTGGAAAACAGCTCAAGCTTCACTCTGCCGTCAGACGAAGTGTTTTCTGACTGGCATGAGGAAAGCAGGACCATACCGAAGAGCAGAAAAACACTAAACGCAAATCGTTTTCTAAACATGATGAGCACTCCCCCTTTGTATGGTAAACGTTTACGTAAACAAGTAAAAAAATATTCATGTAAACGTTTACGTTCAATGATAAATTCATCATACCAAGAGCCCGGCTGGTTGTAAACTCTTACATTACTTTTCTTTTCCGCATAAAAAAAAGCCCGCTCATTCAAGCGGACCCGTCATTAAATATCAAGATTTTTAACATACCGTGCATTTTCTTCAATAAAGTTACGGCGCGGCTCTACCTTGTCACCCATAAGGATGTCGAACGTTTCATCCGCTTCAATAGCATCCTGGAGATTGACCTGCAAGAGGGTTCTTGTATCAGGATCCATCGTTGTTTCCCATAGCTGCTCAGGATTCATCTCTCCAAGACCTTTGTAGCGCTGAATGCCTGGTTTCGGATTTTGCGGCAATTCTCCGAGAATGCGCTCCAGCTCACGGTCGTTGTACGCATACTCAATCCGCTTGCCCTGTTGAATTTTATAAAGCGGCGGCTGGGCAATGTAGATGTAGCCACATTCAATAATTTCACGCATATACCGGTAGAAGAAAGTCAGAAGCAATGTGCGGATATGCGCTCCATCGACATCTGCATCTGTCATGATGACAATTTTATGATATCTTGCTTTCGCAATATCAAAATCCTCGCCGATTCCTGTTCCAAGAGCGGTGATGATTGTGCGGATCTCATTGTTGGATAGAATTTTATCAAGACGCGCTTTTTCCACGTTGATGATTTTTCCGCGGAGCGGCAGGATTGCCTGGAAATGACGGCTTCGTCCTTGTTTCGCGGAGCCTCCGGCAGAATCTCCCTCAACGACATACAGTTCGCTGATGGATGGGTCTTTAGAAGAACAATCCGCCAGTTTTCCCGGAAGATTTGAGATTTCAAGCGCACTTTTGCGACGTGTCAGCTCTCTCGCTTTTTTTGCAGCCATTCTGGCACGGGCAGCCATCAGCCCTTTTTCAACGATTTTTTTGGCAACCTGCGGATTTTCAAGCAGGAAGGTTTCGAAGCCCTGGTCAAAAAGAGAATCCGTTACGGTACGCGCTTCGGAATTTCCAAGCTTCGTTTTTGTCTGTCCTTCAAATTGCGGATCAGGATGCTTAATGCTGACGATTGCGGTAATTCCTTCCCGAACATCTTCACCGCTCAGGTTCGCATCATTGTCCTTGAACACATTTTGTTTGCGGGCATACTCATTAATGACACGGGTAAGGGCTGTCTTAAACCCTGCTTCATGGGTTCCGCCCTCATACGTATGAATGTTATTAGCAAAGGAATAAATGCTGCTTGTATAGCCTTCGTTGTACTGAAGGGCAATTTCAATGGTAATCCCGTCTTTTTCTCCTTCGAGATAAACAGGCTCTTCATGAATCACTTCTTTTGTACGGTTTAAATGCTCTACATAGGATTTAATTCCGCCCTCGTAATGATAGGCATTTTTGCGTTTGTTTTCGCGCTTGTCTTCAATCACGATGTTGATGCCGCGGTTAAGGAAAGCAAGCTCTCTTAAACGGTTCGCAAGTGTGTCATAGTCATATTCAATCGTTTCAGTGAATATTTCAGTATCAGGCACAAAATGAATAATCGTTCCTGTTTTTTCGGTTTCGCCGATAATCTCAAGATCGCCTTGAGGTACGCCGCGCTCGAAGCGCTGGTAGTGAATTTTTCCATCACGGTGGACTTTCACTTCAAGCAAAGTGGAAAGGGCATTTACAACAGATGCACCCACACCGTGAAGACCTCCGGAAACCTTATAGCCTCCGCCGCCGAATTTCCCTCCGGCATGAAGTACGGTCATGATGACTTCTACAGCCGGCCGGCCCATTTTTTCATGGATTCCAACTGGAATTCCGCGCCCGTTATCGGTTACGGTAATGCTGTTGTCCTCTTCAATAATGACGTTAATTTCATCACAATAACCAGCAAGTGCTTCATCAATACTATTATCAACAATTTCCCAGACTAAATGGTGCAATCCTCTGGCGCTTGTCGAACCGATGTACATTCCGGGACGCTTACGAACCGCCTCAAGGCCTTCGAGTACCTGTATCTGGTTTTCATCATATGCTTGTTCTTCCATTTGTTTTTGTTCCATGGCCAATTATGTTCACCTACTCTTTACGACTTATGGTGCCATTATGCTGATTTTTCGGGTGGAATCTATATCAAACGCGATATGCGCTCTTTTTTTGAGTGTACTTGATGCAAGAGGAGAAAAATAAATATGCTTCTCTGTCACAACAATTGATTTCGCATCACCCTCGGAAAGCTGGATCACTTTCTCCTTTTGCTTTTCCAAAAACTCGGAAACAATATCAGATGTCTTGGATGAGGGGTAATCCATAATAAAAATGACATCTTTAGATGGCACGACAAAGTCATCTCCTAAATGGATATACATGCTGCTCACCTCGATTCGTCTGAATCCAGCTCACCAGAAGATACCCGGTAGGAAGCTGCTTCTTTTAATGTCTGATGATCAATTCCTTCCACACTCGTCGTCGTTACGAATGTCTGGACCCTTCCCTGAATCGTGTTCAAAAGGTGGGATTGCCGGTAATCATCCAGTTCAGAAAGCACATCATCCAAAAGTAAAATCGGATACTCTCCAATTTCTTCGTGTATCAATTCAATTTCTGCAAGCTTTAAAGAAAGAGCCGTCGTCCGCTGCTGGCCTTGCGAGCCAAATGTTTGAACGTCCCGTCCGTTTACGAAGAACAGCAGGTCGTCCCGATGCGGTCCGGCAAGTGTCGTTCCACGCTCGATTTCTCTTTCTTTTATTTTATCAAACTTTTCCAAGTATGCTTCTATCATTTTCGACAAATCCGCATCTTCTGATACCTCTGTGGAGGATTTATATTGGATAGTCAGCGTTTCTAGACCTCTTGAGATGCCTGAATGGATGGGCTGGGCCCATTTCTCCAGCTGATCAATAAACAATCTCCGTCTTCGGTACAGCTTGGCAGCCGCCTCGCTCAGCTGCTCCGTCAGAACTTCCAGCATAGTCCGGTCGTGCTGCTTTCTGATTTGAAGCTGCTTTAAGTAATGATTTCGCTGCTGAAGAATTTTCTGATAGTGGCTTAGGTCATGCAAATAGACAGCCGAAACCTGCCCGATCTCCATATCGACAAATCTTCTCCTCACCTGGGGGCTTCCCTTTACGAGGTTCAGATCTTCGGGAGCGAACATAATAACATTGACTGCCCCAATATACTGGCTTAGCTTCTGCTGTTCCAGATGATTAATTTTCGCTTTTTTGCCTTTTTTGGAAAGGACAAGCTGCATCGGAATAGATCCGTTGGCTTTTACGACCCTTCCCTCTATTTTAGCATATTCTTCATCCCAGCGGATAAGATCTTTATCATTGGAGGTACGGTGGGATTTTGCCATAGCCAGGACATAAATCGCTTCCATCATGTTTGTTTTTCCTTGAGCATTTTCCCCGATAATAACGTTCACTTTATTCTCAAAAGAAACCGTCAGTTCCGGGTAGTTACGATAATTTCTTAGCTTCAGCTCTTGTATATGCATCTTCCCACCAACTTTGCTCTATTCATGCGTGCTGATTACAACAAACGAACCAGCATCAGGGACATCGACAGTATCCTGATGTCTCAGCTTCTTGCCGCGGCGGTTTTCAGGTTCCCCGTTCACAAAGACCTCATGCTCGCTTAAAAACCATTTCACCATTCCGCCAGACTGGATCACATCCGCAAGCTTCAGAAATTGCCCTAACGTAATGAATTCTGTATCGATTTGAATGTGCTGCTGCTCACTCATGCTCTTACCTCCCAATCATTCAAAATCTAATCGCTGCAATTCGGCGTACCCTCTATTTTACCTATTTTCTTAAGAAAAGGAAAGGGGACAGCCCTCTGTCCTACAACAGATACCAATTGAAGTTTTCTTTAAAACGAACAGTGTCCATTCCATGTGTACAAAAAAGAAGGCTGACACGTTCATGCCAGCCTGGTTGTTTATGAAAATTAATAGGTTCGAACCGGAAGTATCAGCTGGAGAATCGTATCATCTTCTGGTGTGCGGATAAGGAACGGTCTCATTGCACCTGTAAAGCTTACTTTGATTTCACTGCTTTCGAGCGCTTTTAATGCATCCATCATATATTTTGCACTAAAAGAGATTTTTAATTCTTCTCCGGAAATTTCCTCTGTTTGAACTTCTTCTATAACTTTTCCAATTTCAGGAGAGTTAGATGAGATTTCGAGCATTCCGCCTTCTAAAGTCGATAGTTTTACGACATTATTCCGGCCTTCCTTTGCAAGAAGTGAAGCACGGTCGATGGATTGAAGAAATTCTTTTGTCTGAACAAGCACATCGGTTTTGCTTTCATCCGGTATCAAACGGGAAGTATCCGGGTAGTTGCCATCCAGCAGTCTAGAGAAAAACAAAATATTTTTTGCTTTAAACAAAACCTGGTTATCTGTAAAGACCATTTCCGTCAAATCATTCGAATCATCAAGAATTTTACTGAGCTCAGATAAACTTTTCCCCGGAATGACCACATTGTATTTTCCTTCATGGCCCGCATCAATGCTCGTTTTTCTCAATGCAAGACGATGGCTGTCCGTGGCGATGCAAGTAAGCTCCCCATTTTCGATACGCCAATTGACTCCTGTCAGAATCGGTCTTGTTTCAGAGGTTGATACGGCAAAGCCTGTTTGTCGTATGAGAGTTTTTAATAGATCTGTCGGAATACGGAACACATTTTCTTCTTCTACATTCGGAAGATGCGGGTATTCCTGTGCATCCTGTCCGTTTAGGTTGAACTCAGCTTTCCCGGAACGGATAATTGTTGAAAAGTGATTTTGAACTTCCATCTCAACCGTATCTTTAGGAAGCTTTTTTACAATTTCGCTAAAGAAGCGGGCTTGCAGCACAATGCTCCCTGGAGTCTGAACTTCAACATTGATCTTTCCTTTTTCTTCAATCGGGATAAAGGATTCAATGGAAATATCGGAATCGCTCCCTGTTAAAGTAACTCCTTCACTGTTAGCCACAATTTTTATTCCTGTAAGAATGGGAATTGTAGTTCGGGAAGATACGGCTTTCATTACGTCTTGCACGCCTTGTGCTAGTTTATCTTTTTGAATGACAAATTTCATTCGATTCCCTCCTGTTCTAGCGTCCAAATATATTAAATAATGTTTTAAAAACTAGTAGAAGTACTAGTAGGGCCTGTGATTATGTGGATAACTTCAAAAAGACAAGGAAACACAGTCTATCAACATGTGGATAGACTGTGTATGAATGAGAGAAAGTTATGCACATTATTCACGGTTAAGTTTTTAGCTCTGTTAAACTTGGCTGTTGATTGCAGTTAGCAGACGTTCGCTTATCCTTGGGCGGGCTGCTTGAGCCTCCTCGCCGCTTTGCGCCTGCGGGGTCTCACCTGTCCCGCTGCTCTAAAGCTCGGAGTCTCGCGCCTTCCACTCCAATCAACAGGTGTTTAAAATCAACATCATGCTTTAACATATCCTAATTTTTAAGAGATTCTTTAATTTCTTTCACCTGGCGCTGCAGCTGATCATCCACCTGAAGCATTTTGCTGATTTTTTCATGAGCATGAATTACGGTTGTATGATCCCGTCCTCCAAACTCTTCTCCAATCTTAGGCAGCGAAGAATCTGTCAGCTCTCTGGAAAGATACATCGCGATTTGTCTTGGAAACGCGACGGATTTTGTCCGTTTTTTCGCTTTAAAATCTTCAAGGCGGACTTGATAATGCTGACCGACTGTTTTCTGAATATCCGTAATGGTCACCATCCGCGGCTTCGAGCTTGGAATAATATCCTTTAACGCTTCTGCAGCGAGATCCGCGTTGATGTCCTTATTAATCAGCGAGGAATAGGCTACTACTCGAATCAGTGCACCCTCAAGCTCCCGAATATTCGAATCGATCTGGTTCGCTATGTACAGCATCACCTCATTCGGAATATCGAGTCCTTCTGCTTTCGCTTTTTTACGAAGAATGGCGATTCTCGTTTCAAGGTCCGGCGGCGTAATATCAGTAATCAAACCCCATTCGAACCGGCTTCTAAGCCTGTCCTCAAGTGTTGGAATTTCTTTTGGCGGCCTGTCACTCGAAATGACTATCTGCTTGCTTTCTTCATGAAGCGTATTGAACGTATGGAAAAATTCTTCCTGAGTCTGTTCTTTGCCTGCCAAAAACTGAATATCATCTATAAGAAGCACGTCCACGCTTCGATATTTATTGCGGAAATCGACCGCTTTGTTGTCACGAATCGAGTTGATGAATTCATTGGTGAACTTCTCAGAACTCAAGTAAACAACCTTTGCTGATGGGTTATGGTCAATAACATAGTGTCCGATCGCATGCATTAAGTGGGTTTTCCCAAGTCCTACTCCCCCATATATAAAGAGCGGGTTATAGGCTTTGGCCGGCGCTTCCGCTACGGCAAGCGATGCAGCGTGGGCAAACCGGTTGCCGGATCCGATAACAAAGGTGTCAAACGTGTATTTCGGGTTCAGCAT